>NZ_JAAQRC020000001.1:4467500-5097500 GCF_019216885.1 Methylobacterium sp. SyP6R
GCGCAGGCTCCGGCTGTCGCGGCGGACCGCGCGCGGATCGTGTGGCGGATGCCGACCGAGTATCCCGCCAGCACCATGCCGGGCGAGGGGCTCGCCACCTTCGCGCACCTCGCAGCCGAGCGCAGCGGCGGGCGGCTCGCGGTCGCGCCGAGCTTCGATGCCGCCGCGGGCTTACGCTCCGGCGCGATGATCGACGCCGTGGCGGCCGGCACGGTCGAGGCGGCGGACGCCTTCACCGGGCCGCTGGCGGCGGTCGATCCGGTCTTCGCCCTGTCCTCCCTGCCCTTCCTGGCGACCTCGATCGAGGAGGCGAAAGCCCTTGCGGCGATCGCCCGGCCGGCCTATGCCCGGGTGCTGGCCGCGCATGGCCAGCGGCTGCTCTACGTCACGCCCTGGGCGCCGTCGGGAATCTGGTCGCGCCGTGCCCTCACCGACACCGCCGACCTGAAGGGCCTCCGGATCCGCACCTACGACGCGACCTCCACGGCTCTGTTCGCCGCGGCGGGGGCGCAGGCCGTCAACCTGTCCCAGGCCGACGCGATCCCGCAGGTGAAGGCCGGCGCCGTCGACGCGATGCTCTCCTCCGGCGACGGCGGGGTCGGGCGCCGCCTGTGGGAGCAGCTGCCGCACTTCACGGCGGTGCAATACGCGATGCCGATCTCGATCGCCGTGGTGTCCATCCGGGCCTACGAGGCCCTGCCGGAAGCGTTGCGCCAAGCCGTCGACGCGGCGGCGGCCGAGACGGAGGCGCGGCAATGGGCGGCGATCCGCACCCGCCTCGACGAGAATTTTTCCCGCATGCGCCAGAACGGCGTCGTCATCGGCGACCCGCCCGCGCCGGCGATCACCGCATTGCTCGCCAAGGCCGGCGAGGCGGCCGTCGCGGCCTGGGAGGCGAAGACCGGTCCGGAGGGTGCGCGGATCCTGGCTGCCTATCGCGGGCGCTGACGCGGTCTCACGCCTCGGCGGGAGCCTGCCGGCGCAAGCCTGCCTTCGCGGCCTCCATCCGCATCCCGGCCTCCTCGGCTGCAAGGGACGGTGCCTGCCGGCCGAGCCCCAGGGCCTCGTCGAGAATCGCCACCGCCTCGGCCCAGGCGCCGGGCCAGAACAGGGCGGCGGCCTCGACCGCGTCGGCGGCGGTGCGGGCATCGATCTCGGCGGCGAAGAGCGCGGCGCGGGCGGCCGCCGCCGCACGGGCGCCCCGCACCCAGGTGCCCTGGCGGCCGGCGGCCTCGGCCAGCGAGCCGGCCGACCAGGCGGCGTGGCGCGCCACCGTCACGGCAGCGTCCAGGTCCGGCGCCGCCCGGCAGGCGGCGGCGTGCCGCACCAGCCCGGCCCGCTCCAGCACCGGCGCCAGCAGGCGGCGCACACCCTCGTGCACGAGGTGGGCGGTGCGCGCCGCCTCGACCGCCGCGGAATCGGCGGAGCCAGCGAGGCGCAGCACGAAGGCCATCAGCCGCGGGCGCTCGGCATCCGGCATGGCGTCGTTGAGGCCGAGCGCGTAGGCCGCGAGCGGGCCCGAGAAGCAGGGTGGGCAATCGGCCGAGGAGCGGATCGCCCGGTAGGGCAGGCCCGCCGCCACCACCGCCGCCTCGTTGATGCAGGTGCCGCCATCCGGGCCCGGGAAGGTGTGCGAGCCCGGCAGCAGCCGCCAGTTCAGGATGGAGTCGAAGGGGCCGGGCATGAATTCTCCCGCCGGGGGCTTTTCGCGGTCCGTGGCCCGCGAAACTGGCAGGGTTTCCGTCCGGCGGCGAGCCCTATTCATGGAGACGGGACGGCCGCGCGCGAAGGACGACATGGAGTGCGGCATCGCGTCCCCGTCCCGATCGGGTTGCGAACTCGGAACATATAGTGAACATTAACCCGTATGGGCATCGCCCGCCCGGGCGCGCGACCATCGGGGAGAGAGGATCGGCATGACACGCTACCGCTTCCACTGCACCAACGGGTCCGAGTGCGTCCTGGATGCCGAGGGCAGTCTCGTCCGGAGCCCGATGGCCCTCGCCCGCCACGCCCGCGCGGTCGCCGAGGCGGCGATGCGGAGCCTCGACGTCGACGACTGGGCCGAGTGGCGGGTGAGCGTGCACGACCTGACCGGAAAGCGGGTCTGGGTCGAGCCATTCGTGACGCAGGACTTGTCGGCGGAAGACGCGGCGCTGGCGGCGTGAGACTCGTCGCCCGGGCGCTCAGGGGTCAGTCGCTCGCGAGGAAGGTATCGTAGACGGCGCGAATCCCCGGCAGATCCTCTTGCGCCGTCCAGGCCTCGACGATGCTGCGATAGGCCGGGCCCGGCCGATCGGTCGCCAGCACGGCGTCGATACGCGCCACCACCTCGCGCCCCCAGGGCGTGCCGGCGCACATCACCCGGGCGAAGACCGGTTGCCGGTTCTCCTCGGCGAAGGGCAGGCCCACGAAGGCGCTCGGCTGCCCGATCTGACGGGCATTGTAGGCCGCAATGCTGGAGAACTCGACGAGGTAGTCGAGCCGGTCGTTCAGCAGCATGCGGAACGCCTCGCCGAACTCGGAATGGGTCTGTCCCGGCGGATATTGCCGGAACAGCGCATCGACCGCCGGCGCGATGGCGCGGTTGCGCAGCATGCTGGTGCGCAAGTCGCGGTGCTCGGTGAGCAGGCTGCGCAGGGACAGGGGCTCGAGCGCCTCGAAGCGGGCGCGGTTCGCGGCGCGCACGACGATGCGCAGGGGATAGAACATCGCCACCGGGCGCGAGAACACCGCGAAGCCCTCGCGCTCGGGGGTCCTCACGCCGCCGACGAAGCACCATTCCTCGCCGTTCTTGAGCGAGGTCATGATGCGCGGGAACGGCACGTTCAGCGTGGCGTGAGTGTACTCGGTCAGCCGATCGCTCAGGAGCCGGCGGATTCGGTCGAAGATGCCGGTGTCGCGGTTCTCGCCCTCTGTCATCATGTAAGGGGGGGCATCGTAGACCGACCACGTGATCTGCCTGGTGATCTGCGTGTCCCGAGCCTGCGCGACGACTTGGTCCTGCGCGACGACTTGGCCCTGCGCGACGACTTGGCCCTGCGCAGCTTGGGTGCGCGCCGGCACCGGGACCGACAGAGCGAGCGCGATGACCAGACCGGTGAGACCGCGCCGCTTCACCATGACGATTCCTGCGATGTCCTTAAGGCCGGTCGTCGGTCAATGCCGGCCTCGTCTTCAAGATCGGGTTAAATACAGCCGGTTTTCGGGAAAATTTTCAAGGCATAGGCTGCCGATCGTACAATTCTAGATTGTATGTGCGGCGTCGATCCCTCGGTGATCCGGCCGTCCGGCATGAACTGCGCCGGCCTTCGCGGGTGCCCGTCGACCCGGGCCGCGCGTGACGTCAATCGCTCGCCAGGAAGGCGTCGTAGACGGCACGGATGCGCGGCAGGTCCTCCGGCGCGGCCCAGGCCTCGACGATGCTGCGATAGGCTGGGCCCGGTCGCTCGGTCGCCAGCACGGCGTCGATGCGCGCCACCACCTCGCGCCCCCAGGGCGTGCCGGCGCACATCACCCGGGCGAAGACCGGCTCGGGGCTCTCGGCGAAGGGAAGGCCCACGAAATCGTCGGCCTGAGCGATCTGGCGGGTGTGGTAGGCCGTGATGCTGGAGAAATCGACGAGGTAGTCGAGCCGGTCGTTCTGCAGCATGCGGTACGCCTCGATGAACCGGGCATAGGTTTGCCCCGGCGGATACTGCCGGAACAGCGCATCGACCGCCGGTGCGATCGCGCGGTCTCGCAGCACGCTGGTGCGCAAGTCGCGGTGCTCGGTGAGCAGGCTGCGCAGGGAGAGCGGCCCGAGCGCCTCGAAGCGGGCGCGTTTCGAGGCATGCACGACGATGCGCAGCGGATAGAACATCGCCACCGGGCGCGAGAACACCGCGAAGTCCTCGCGCTCGGGGGTCCTCACGCCGCCGACGAAGCACCATTCCTCGCCGTTCTTGAGCGAGGTCACGATGCGCGGGAACGGCACCGTGACGCTCGTGACGGCATAATCGGTCAGCCGCGAGGCCAGGAGCCGGCGGATTCGGTCGAAGATGCCGGTTCCGCGGTGATCGCCCTCGGTGATGGTGAAGGGCGGCGCGTCGAAGACCGGCCACGTGAGCGGCGTGCTTCCGGCCAGCGCCGGTTCCGGGACGACGAGGCCGAGCGCAAGGACCAGACTGACGAGATCGCGTCGCCTCACGATGCTGGTTCCCGCAAACCTCGTTCGTCCACCAATGAATAGGTGCCGTCCCTTCAAGATCGGGTTAATCGCGTGAGGCCATAGGGACCACGTCGTCTCTTGCGAGAGTCGCGCCGTGATCGGGCGCCGGAATTCGGTTCTCGGCAGGGTGGCGGCGCATTATGGGCTCACGTCGGCGGCACGATCCAGGGCACCCGGCGCCAGCGCGTCTCGCGCAAGGTGCGCTCGGCATAGGTGCCGGCCACCGCCTCCCGCCCGCCCTGGGCCGCGAGGTCGAGGACGAGGGCGCTGTGGATGAAGGCGAGGTGGCTGAAGGCCTGCGGGAAGTTGCCCAGGAAGGTGCGGTCCTCCGCCACCTCCTCGGCGTAGAGCCCCAGATCGTTCTGGAGCGCCCGCAGGGCGTCGAACCGGGTCCGGGCCTCCTCGGTCCGGCCGAGCCAGGCCAGCGCGTCGACGAGCCAGAAGGCGCAGATCAGGAAGGTGCCCTCGTGGCCGGGCAGCCCGTCGTCGTTGCGGTAGCGGTAGACGAGCGGGCCGTGGCCGAGGCGCTCGATCACCACCTCGACCGTGCGGGCGAAGACCGCCTCGTCGACCGGAAAGCCCACCATCGGGGCGATCAGCAACGCCGCATCGGGATCGTCGCCGCCGACATATTGCGGGTAGTAGCCGTCCCGCGAGTGAACCGCCTCGCCGTTGACCCGGGCCACGATGGCGTCGCGGGCCGCGCACCAATGCGGCCGCTCGCCGAACAGCCGGATCGCCCGGTCGACCGCGACCCAGTTCATGATCGCGGCGTGCAGGTAATGCTCCTCGGGCTTGCGCGGCTCCCACAGGCCGGCATCCGTCTCGTGCCAGTGGGCGGCGGCGAAATCGGCCAGCCGGATCGCCTGGCGCTCCATCGCCTCGGGGATGGTGCCGCCGAGGGTGCGGTACAGGTGGATGAGGTCGAGCACCTGACCGTAGGCGTCGCTCTGGTGCTGCTCGGCCGCCTCGTTGCCGTAGCGGACCGGGGCGCTGCCGCGCCAGCCCTCGAAATGCGCCGCCTCGTGTTCTGTCAGGTCGGTCTCGCCGGCGATGGCGTAGAGGGGGCGCAGGCCCCCCTCGTCGCGCTCGGCCAGGGTGCCGACGAAGCGGAAGAAGGCTTCCGCCTCCGCCACCATGCCGAACTTCTTCAGCACGTAGAAGGACAGGCAGGCGTCGCGGATCCAGCAGAACCGGTAATCCCAGTTGCGGATGCCGCCGATCTCCTCCGGCAGCGAGGTGGTGGCCGCCGCCACGATGGCACCGGAGGGTGCGTAGGTCAGGGCCTTGAGGGTGAGCGCGCTGCGCAGGAGCTGGTCGCGGAGCGGCCCGTCATAGGCGGCGCCGGCCGACCAGCCGGTCCAGGCCCGGCGCGCCGTCTCCATCAGCTCGCGCGGGCGCAACGCCGTGCGGGCCGCTGCGCCGCCGGGATAGAGCGCGAAGGCCTGCTCGCCGCCATGCTCGATCGTGAACCGGGCCACCGCCGCGCCGCCCTCGATCGCGAGAGGCAGATCGGTAATCACGTCCGGCAGCCCCTCGGCGCCGGCGCCGCCCGACACCGGCCTGAGCGTGGGGAAGGATTCCGAAAAACCCGCCAGCGGCCGGTAGACCGCCCGCATCGGCACCGCGCCGGACACGCCGGAGACGAGGCGCACCAGGCAGGGCAGCGTCCGTCCCGATTCTCGAGCGAGCATGAAGTCGTGCACCGTCGCCGCCCCGGTGGCGCAGGTGAAGGTGGTCTCGAGGATGTTGGTGCCCGGCAGATAGAGCCGTGCACTCTCGAACGGCCCTTCCGGCGCGAGGGCGAAGAAGCCGCCGCGCCGGCGGTCGAGCAGGCGGGAGAAGACCGGGGGCGCATCGAATCGCTCGAGGCAGGCCCAGTCGATCGAGCCGTCGCGGGCGACGAGGGCGCAGCCGTGGCAGTTGCCGATCAGGCCGTAGGCCTCGATGGGCTGGTAGGGCCGGGCGTCCGGATCGTGCATCGGCAAAGGCTCGGGCGAGAGGAGGCGGAATTGCGGGGATGGGTGCCCCGGGAACCGGCGTCGCCGCCGCCTCCCCCTGACGCCCTTGCCCCAGCGGCATTGCGGACGAATCGCGCGGTTTCGCCGGGTGTTCCTGCAGGCGAGCGGAAATTTTTCCGCGGATGAAGGCCAGGGTGAAAACGTGGCCTTCGTTTCGGCACCGCCGGTCGTTCGATGGCGTCGATGGTGCGGCTCCCGTAAAAGTTCCCGATCGCCCCGCCCGCCCCCTTCCCGTTCCTGCGCATCGGTGACATCGACCGACGTCGCGCCCGGCGCCTGCCCGAAGCCGCCCCAGGAGAAACCCCGTGATCGTCTGCTTCGGCTCGCTGAATGCCGACCTGATCTTCCGCCTCCCCGAGATCCCGCGCTCGGGCCAGACGCTGCTGGCCGACGATCTCGCCGTGCAGGCGGGCGGCAAGGGCGCGAACCAGGCCGTGGCCGCGGCCCGGGACGGGGCAGAGGTCGCGATGGTCGGCGCCGTCGGCGGCGATGCCCTCGCCGAGGTGGCGCTGTCGGGTCTGCGCGAGGCGGGTGCCGACATCGCCCGGGTCCGTACCGTGGCGGCGGCGACGGGCTGCGCCTCGATCTGGATCGACGCGGCGGGCCGCAACCGCATCGCGGTGGCGCTGGGGGCGAACGCGCAGGCCCGGGCCGATCAGGTTGCGGATACCGATCTCGCCCGGGCGACCTCGCTGCTCCTCCAGATGGAGGTCGAGGCGGCCGAGACCGCTGCGCTCCTGCGCCGGGCCCGGGCTACGGGCCTGCGGGCGATCCTCAACCTCGCTCCCGCCCTGCCGCTCGACGCCGACACCCTGCGGCTCGCCGGCCTCCTCGTCGTCAACGAGGACGAGGCGGAGGCGACCGCCGCGCGGCTCGGCTGCGCGCCGGAGGCGGCCTCCCTGCGGGCGGTGCTCGGCATCGACGTGGTGCACACCCTCGGCGAGGCCGGCTCGGAGGCGGCGACGGCGGACGGCGCCTGGCACGTCCCGGCCCGGGCGATCGACCCGGTCGACACCACCGCGGCGGGCGACTGCTTCGTCGGCGTCCTGGCGGCGGCGCTCGATCGCGGCACGCCGTTGCGCGCGGCGATGGAGCGGGCGAGCGTCGCGGCCGCCCTCGCCTGCGGGCGGCGGGGCAGCCAGGCGAGCCTGCCGTGGTGCGCGGAGACCGACCGGGCGCTCGGAGCCTGATCAGACCGGGCAGGTTCCGGGATCGGCCTGGACCGGGAAGGCGGCCTCCCGCGCCTTGATCAGGGCGACCACGGTGTCGTTGACCGGTGTCGCCACCCCGCATCGCCGGCCCAGGCGCGGAATCGACCCGTTGATCGCCTCGACCTCGCCGCGGCGCCCGGCCCGATGGTCGAGCAGCATCGAGGGCCGGGCATCGGGAATCCTGCCGCCGAGGCGGCGGATATGCTCGATCGGGTCACCGACCTGGAGGTTCACCCCCATGGCCTCCGCCACGGCGATCGCCTCCTCGGCGCATCCCTTCGCCACTCGCCAGGCCTCCGGATCGGCCATCACCCCGCCGATAGTCAGGCCCGTGAGCGTGGTGGTGCCCGAGAAGGTGACGTTCATGATCAGCTTCTCCCACACCATCCGGCCGAGATCGTCGAACAGGCTGGTCCTGAACCCGGCCGAGTCCCAGATCGCCGCCGAGGCCTCCAGGCGCTCGCGCGGCAGGCCCGCGAAGGCGCCGAAGCGGATCATCTCGAGGCCGTTATGATGCGCGTGGCCGGGGGCCCGCATCGAGGCGCCGAAGCCGCCGACCACGCCGACGGCGATCCGGTCCGGGTCGATGAATGTCGCCGCCACCTCCGGCGAGCCGAGCCCGTTCTGGATCGTCTGCACCACCGTCCCGGGCCCGATCAGCGGGGCGCAACTCCCGGCCGCCGCCGCGACGTCGAAGGCCTTGGTGGCGACGATGACGAGGTCGCAGGGGCCGATCCCCTCCGTCGTGGTGCCGGCGCTCGCGAGCCGCACGGTGCGGTCGCCGCTCGCGCCCTCGACGCGCAGGCCGTTCTCCCGCATCGCCGCCGCATGATCGGCCCAGAGCGTGACGGCGTGCACCGCGTGGCCCACCGACGCCATCAGGCCTGCATAGACCGAGCCCATGGCGCCGCATCCGACGATCGCGACCTTCGCCATCCTGTTTCCTCCCGGGGGCGTCATCCGATTCCGGAGCGCCCGTCTCGTTGGAGGACAATCGACAGGACCGGCGCGCGGCTGTCCAGACGAAAGATCGGCTCGGGTTTCCCCTCTCCCCGCGGGCGGGGAGAGGCCTGAGCTCCGAAGGGGCTCAGGGAGCCCGAAGGGCGGGGGTGAGGGGGTGTTTCCGCAGGAGCCTTACGCGTCGAGACCCCCTCACCCTCTCTCCGGCTGCGCCTCCGCTTGCTGCGTCTCCTGAACGGAGACGCAGCCCTCTCCCCGCCCGCGGGGAGAGGAGAGAACCCGCGGCCTTTCGTTTCCCGGATGATCCTCGTGCGAGACGAACGAACGGAAAATCGTGCATCGCCGCTGGCCGATCCGGCGCCGCTCCCGTATCAGGCGGTAGGAGCTTTCCTCTCATTCGTCATACCAGGAGCCCGATGCCCAAGCTGGCGAGCCTCGCCGTCGCCGCCCTGCTGGCCGGCACCGTCCTGCCGATGACCGTGGCGGCCGCGGACGGCCCACAGCTCACCTATTCCTGGCCGACCAATGTCGGGCCGCTGAACCCGCATCTCTACGCCCCCAACCAGATGTTCGCGCAGGCCAGCGTCTATGAGCCGCTGGTGAGGGCCCGCGCCGACGGCACGGTCGAGCCCTGGCTCGCCACCGCCTGGACGATCTCGACGGACGGGCGGACCTACGACTTCACCTTGCGTCCGGGCGTGACCTTCAGCGACGGGACGCCTTTCGACGCCGCGGCGGTGAAGGCGAACTTCGATGCGATCCTGGCCAACCGTGCCCGCCACGACTGGCTCGACCTGGCGCGGCAGATCGACCGCACCGAGGTCACCGGCCCCCTCGCCTTCCGGCTGGTGCTCAAGGCCGCGCACGATCCGACGTTGAAGGAACTCGCACTGCCGCGGCCCTTCCGCTTCGTCTCGCCCGCCGCCATGGGCCCGGGGAGCACCACGGCGGGCGGCATCAGGGCGCCGGTCGGCACCGGGCCGTGGCGCCTCGTCGAGACGCGGCTCGGCATCTCCGATACCTTCGCCGCCAACCCGACCTACTGGGGCGACAAGCCGGCCTTCGCGCGCCTCGTCGTCAAGGTGATCCCCGACCCCAACACCCGCGCCATCGCGCTCCAGACCGGCGAGGTCGATCTCGTCTACGGCGCCGCCGGGCAGATCCCGTCGGAGGCCTTCCTGCGCCTGCGCGAGCAAGCCCCGGCCTTCTCGGCCGCGGTATCAGGGCCGCTCGCCACTCGGGTCCTCGCGCTCAACTCCGCGCGATTCCCCACCGACGATCCCGCGGTGCGGCGCGCGATCAACCAGGCGGTCGACAAGGACACCCTGGTCCGCACCGTCCTCGACGGGATCGAGCCCCGCGCCGATTTCCTGTTCGCCCCCACCATTCCCTACGCCGATGTCGGGCTGACACCCTACGGCTTCGACCGGGCGGCGGCGGACAAGTTCCTCGACGAGGCCGGCTGGGCCCGGGGCCGCGACGGGGTACGCGCGAAAGCCGGGCGCCCGTTGGCGCTCGAACTCGACTTCGTCGGCACCAACGCCCAACAGAAGGCCATCGCCGAGGTGATCCAGGCCGATCTCGCCCGGATCGGCATCGCCGTGCGCCTCGTCGGCGAGGAGGAGAGCGCGATCCTCGCCCGCCAGAAGGACGGGCGCTTCGGCCTGATCTTCGGCGAGACCTGGGGGCCGCCCTACGATCCCGCCTCCTTCGTCAGCGCGATGCGGGCGCCCTCGCACGCCGATTACCAGGCGCAGAAGGGCCTGCCCGACAAGGCCGGGATCGACGCCGCGATCACGGCGGCCCTCGCCGCCACCGACCCGGCCGAGCGGCAACGCCTTTACGCGAGAATCCTGACCATGCTGCACGAGGCGGCGGTGTACCTGCCGATCTCCCATGCCGTGGCGATCGAGGTCCACCGCGCCAGGGTCACGGGCGTGCGGTTCGGTGCGACGCTCAACGAGATCCCCTTCGCCGCCATGCGGCCGGCCGGGGCGTCCCGCTGATGCTGCGCTTTGCCGCCGCCCGCCTGGCACTGATCCCCCCGATGCTGCTCGGCGTCTCGCTTCTCGTCTTCACCATGTTGCGGCTGGGGCCGGGCGACCCGGCGCTCGACTATCTGCGCCTGTCGCAGGTTCCGCCGACCGACGCGGCCATCGCCGATGCCCGGGCGATGCTCGGCCTCGATCGCCCCTTCGTCGTCCAGTACCTCGACTGGCTGTGGCACGCGCTGCACGGCGATTTCGGCCTCTCCTACGCCACGCGCCGGCCGGTACTGCCGGAGCTTCTCGGCTACCTGCCCGCCACGCTCCAGCTCGCCGGGACGGCACTCGTGGTCAGCCTCGCATTGAGCCTGCCGCTCGGCGCCTGGGCGGCCGGGCATCGCGGCGGGTGGCAGGACCGGCTGGTGCGCGGCGTCGCGGTGCTCGGGGTCTCGCTGCCGAATTTCTGGATCGCCTTCCTGCTCGTCGCCACCTTCTCGGTGTCCCTCGGCTGGCTGCCGGCAACGGGGAGCGGCACCGCGCTCCACCTCGTCATGCCGACGCTGGCGATCGGCCTGATGTCGCTCTCGGTCAATGCCCGGCTCCTGCGGGCGAGCATGCTGGAGGTGGCAGGCGCGCGTCACGTGCTCTATGCCCGCCTGCGCGGTCTTCCTGAGCGCGCCGTGACCCGCCGCCATGTCTTGCGCAACGCCCTCGTGCCCGTCGTCACGGCGACGGGGATGCATGTCGGCGAGCTACTGGGCGGCGCTCTGGTGGTCGAGACGATCTTCTCCTGGCCGGGCATCGGCCGCTACGCCGTCTCGGCGATCTACGATCGCGACTACCCGGTGATCCAGTGCTTCACCCTGGTGATGACGGTGGTGTTCGTCCTGTGCAACCTCGCGGTCGACCTCGCCTATGCCTGGCTCGATCCGCGCATCCGCCTCGCGGGAGACGCCGCGTGAGGATCTCCGGCCTCGCCACCGCCCGCCCCGGGCCGGTCACCGTTGCGGGAGCGCTCGCCGCCTGCTTCGTGCTCCTCGCCCTCGTCGGACCGCTCGCGGCCCCCCACGATCCCCTGGCGGTCGATCTCGCCCATCGGTTCGAGGCGCCGAACCTCACGCATCTCCTCGGCACCGACCATCTCGGCCGCGACATCCTCTCGCGGCTGATCGCCGGGGCGCGCACCACCCTCGGCTCGGTCCTGGTCGTGCTCGCGCTTGTCGTGGCGCTCGGCCTCTCGGTCGGGGGGCTCGCCGGGATGGTGGGAGGACGGGTCGATGCCGGGCTGATGCGCCTGTGCGACGTCTTCCTCACCGTGCCGACCTTCGTGCTGGCCCTGTTCATGATCGGCGCGCTCGGCACCGGCCTCGTCAACGTGGTGGCGGCCATCGTGCTGTCGCACTGGGCCTGGTACGCGCGGATCGTGCGCGGCCTCGTCCTGGAGTTGAAGACCCGCGATTACGTGCTGGCGGCGCGGATCGCCGGCGCGCCGCCGCTCGCGATCTTCGCCGAGCACGTGCTGCCCGGCGTGGTGCCGCCGCTCGCCGCGCTCGCCACCCTCGATATCGGCCACATGGCGCTCCACGTCGCCGGGCTGTCCTTCCTCGGCCTCGGCGTGCAGCCGCCGACACCGGAATGGGGCGTGATGATCAACGACGGGCGCCCGTTCTTCTGGACCCGGCCGTTCCTCGTCGTCTGGCCGGGGCTCGCGATCGCCCTTTCGGTGCTGGCCTTCAATCGCCTCGGCGACGCCCTGCGCGACCGCCTCGACCCGACGCTCGTCGCGGGACGCGGACTGTGAGCGCGCAGACGCTCCGGATCGACGGCCTTCGCGTCGAGACCTGGCGAGGGCGCGAGACACGACCTCTGGTGCGGGACGTGACCCTGGATCTGCACGAAGGCGAGGTCCTGGCCCTCGTCGGCGCCAGCGGGTCCGGCAAGTCGCTCGCCTGCGCCGGCCTCCTCGGGGTATTGCCGCCGGGCACGCGGCAGGCGGGCGGGCGCATCCTCCTCGGCGGGACGGAGGCGAAGCCGGAGGCCTTGCGCGGCCGGGCCGTCGCCAGCGTGCTCCAGGCGCCGCGCACCGCCTTCAACCCCCTGCGGACGCTTCGAGACCATGCCGGCGAGACCCTGGCGGTGGCGGGGATCCGCGGCCGGGCCGGGCGGGAGGCAATGAACGAGGCCCTAGCGGCGGTCGGGCTCGGCGAGGATCCGGGCGTGCCGGACCTCTATCCGTTCCAGATGTCGGGCGGGATGCTGCAGCGGGCGATGATCGCGCTGGCACTCCTTTCCCGGGCGCCCTTCCTCGTCGCCGACGAACCGACCACCGATCTCGACCTCGTCGCGCAGGCCGGCATCCTCGATCTCCTCGCTCGCCTCGTCCGCAAGCACGATCTGGGATTGCTGATCGTCACCCATGATCTCGGCGTCGTCGCCCGCCTCGCCGACCGGGTGGCGGTGATGGAGGAAGGCCGCATCGTCGAGACGGGCGATGTCTCCCGCCTGTTCGCAGAGCCGGCGCATCCGGCGACGCGGGCCCTCCTCGACGCCCATCGTGCGCTGCACGAGGTCCAGGCATGACGGCGCTGCTGACGGCGGAAGGGCTCGGCAAGACCTATCCGGGCGCCGGCTGGCGGAAGGCGGCCCGACCGGTCCTGGCCGGGATCGACCTCGCCCTCGCGGTGGGGGAATGCGTCGCCCTGATCGGCCGCAGCGGCTCGGGCAAGAGCACGCTGGCCCGCCTGCTCCTCGGGCTGGAAGACGCCGATGACGGAACGGTTCGGTTTCGCGGCGCGCCCCTCGGCACGCTCGACCGCGACGGCCGGCGGGCCTTCCGCGCCGCGGTGCAGATGGTGCTCCAGGATCCGCTCTCGGCGGTGAATCCCCGGCACAGTATCGGGCGGATCGTCGCCGAGCCCCTGCGCCACCTGACCGGCCTGTCGGGCCCGGAGCGGGAGGCGCGGGCCGCGGAAGTCCTCGACATGGTCGGCCTCGACCCGGCCGAAGCCGGTCGGCTGCCCGGCCAGCTCTCCGGCGGCCAGGTGCAGCGGGTCGGACTCGCCCGGGCGCTCGCCACCCGGCCCGCCCTCGTGCTCCTCGACGAGGCGATCTCGAACCTCGACGCGCCGCGCCAGGTCGATATCCTCGACCGCCTCTCGGACCTGCGCCGCCGGCACGGGACCGCCTTCCTCCTCGTCACCCACGACGTGCGGCTGGCACGCCGCTTCGCCGACCGGGTCGTGGTGCTGAGCGAGGGGCGGATCGTCGATATGTCGGCCTGCAGGTCGGGTCTCGGCAGGACTTGCCTCACCCTGTCGCACCCGGCGGCGTGCGCCCTCGTGGATGCCGTCCTGCCCGCCACGCCCAAGGAGATCGGCTGATGCAGCGGATCACCGTCACCCTCGACCCGGACCTCGTGGCCGAGGTCGACCGGATCGCCGAACGGCGCGGCTATGCCGGCCGTTCGGAGGCGATGCGCGACCTTCTGCGGCGCGGCCTCGCCGAGACCCGCCGCGCGCTCGACCCCGACCTTTGTTGCGTGGCGACCTTCACCTTCGTCGCCGAGGCCG
Source organism: Methylobacterium sp. SyP6R (assembly GCF_019216885.1). Classification (NCBI taxonomy): domain Bacteria; kingdom Pseudomonadati; phylum Pseudomonadota; class Alphaproteobacteria; order Hyphomicrobiales; family Methylobacteriaceae; genus Methylobacterium; species Methylobacterium synurae. The sequence goes on from NZ_JAAQRC020000001.1 coordinate 4,481,457, forward strand.
GCCTGCGCGACCTCGGCCAGCGCCTCGCCGCGATCCAGCAGCAGCGGCACGACCTCGTGATCGCGCAGCTCCAGGTCCCCCTCGACCACGATGCGAGCCTGCACACGCTCCTCGTCCGCGGCCGGGTGCGCGAGATCCTCGACTTCGCCGACGCGGTCGCGACCCAGCGCGGCATCCGCCACGACAGCCTCTCGATCATCCCGGCCCGGATCGAGCTCGGCGACCACCGCCACGGTCCGGATCCGCATGCCTCCAGCCCGCACCCCCACGAGCATATCCGGACGTGATCCGGGCCGGCCTCGTCGCGGTGAGCCGCCCGGCGACCGACCATCCGGCCGGCGGCGCCCCGGTCCTGCCGCTTGACGGCGGCGGCTTCGACACCGCCATTCGACCGGGGCGCATCCTTCGGGCGAGTGTCGCCCGTCCGCGGCCGCCGCGATCGTCGGCGGCGTCCTCTTCCACGCCCGAGATCCTCTTCCACGCCCGAGATCTTGTCCACATCCACGACCAGGAGCCACGCATGACCCCCGAACAGAAGCTCGCCGAGCTCGGCCTGACCCTGCCCCAGGTGCCGGTACCGGTCGCCAACTACGTGCCCTACCGCATCGTCGGCGACCTGCTCTACCTCTCGGGCCAGGGTCCGAAGCGCCCGGACGGCACCTATCGCCCCGGCCGGCTCGGCCGCGACGCCACGATCGAGGAGGGCTACGCCGACGCGCAACTGGCGGGATTGCAGCTCCTCGCCGTCGCCAAGGCGGCGCTCGGCGACCTGTCGCGGGTCAAGGCGGTGGTGAAGCTGCTGGGGATGGTCAATGCCGAGCCCGATTTCGCCGACCATCCGAAGGTCATCAACGGATGCTCGGATCTTCTGGTCGACGTGCTCGGCGATGCCGGCCGCCACGCCCGCTCGGCGGTCGGGATGGGCTCGCTGCCCAACGCCATGACGGTCGAGGTCGAGGCGATCCTGCAGATCGCGCCCTGAGAGGCTGTTCGAGTGGGCCGGCCCGACGCAAACTCTCCCCGTCATCCCGGGGCCGCGAAAGCGGAACCCGGGAACCGTAACCGCGCACGGTTCCGAAGCAGGCGCACGGCGTTCCGCATCGCCCTTCGGATGAGATGAGAAATATTGCTTCGATCGATCACATGGTGATGCCCATCATCCCCGATCCGGCGATCACATCCGCGTCGGGTTTCTCATCGATGCCTCCGTGCTCCCCGCCAACCGACGGGCGTTGGCAGAGATAGACGTCGTCGAACCGGGCGACCTGCCGCAGCGCCGCGAAATCCGGGATGCCGAGCCGCTGGCGCCGCAGCGTGATCAGGCCGGCCTGGCGCAGGTCCTGGAGCGTACGGTTCACGTGGACGGTCGAGATCCCGACCGTCTCGCCGAGATCTTCCTGCGTGAGCGGCAGGATGCAGCCGTCGTGGTCGGTCAGCCCGACCGCCCGCAGGCGGGAGACGATGTCGCAGAACAGGTGCGCGATCCGCTCCTTGGCGGTGCGAAAGCCGATATTGGCCGTCCATTCCCGCTGGATGGCCGACGTCGCCAGCATGTCGAGCCAGACGGCCCGCATGATGGGCGGGTGGCCGTCCATCGCGGACAGGAGGATGGGGCCGGGGATCCGGGCGGCGCGCACCGGCGTCAGCGTGCCGACCGAGTAGTTGACGATGCCCGGAAAGACGATCGGCGTCCCGCACAGGTCCCCGGGCATGAGGTAGGCGGTGATCTGCCGGCGCCCGTCCTCCAGCTGCTTGTAGGCGCAGGCCCAGCCTTCCAGGATCGCCCATACCGCCTTGGCGGCGGCATCTTCGCGAAGGAGGTCGTGGTCGGGCCCGATCCAGTCGGCATCGCGGACGAGCCGTCCCAGCACGGCCTCGTCGTCCGGGGAGAGGCGCGCGTAGCGACCGAACTTGCGGATCAGGTGATGCGGCATCCTCGGCCTCGACGGTCCCACCGGGAGGATGGGGACCGCCAGGCTTGCCGCATTGATCTGGATCAAACGGGGCCGTCATGCGCCGGATCCGGGATGCCTCACTCGACGGTGTTGGGCGCCACCACGTTGCCGGTCCCGTGATCGCCGTTATCGATGCTGCTGCCGAACGGGTAGCCGGCATCCTCCCCACAGGTCAGCCGCCAGCCGTTGCGGGAATTCACCACGATCGCCGCGGCCGGGAAGAACCCGCCGGTGCGGAAGCGGTTTCCGGTGATAACGTTGTCCGAGGGCGTCTGGTGGCGCACCGTGCCGCCCTCCCCGCAATTGCGGTAGAGGCGCACGCCGCCCTGGCCCCGCAGGATGAAGCGGTTGCCGGTGATGCGGTTGCGCGCCGACCCGTCGACGGCGACGGCCTCGCGTCCGGTCTCGGTCTCGATGTCGTTGTCCACGATGCGGTTCTCGGCGCTCTCGGCGTCGAGGTAGAGCGCCGTCGAGACCGAGCGGCCGGCGAGACGCGAGCCCTGGAGGGTGACCCGGGTCACGCCGGGCCCGAGATAGAGCGGGATCGGCCCGGCCGCGACGATGGTCGTACCGGTGATCGTCACGCCGGTCGGCGCCGCGGCTTGCGCGCGCTCGGTGTGGCCCAGGCTGTGGGAGGATTCACGCAGGAGCGGCCCCTGTCCGTTCTCGCCCATGCCCCAGATCCGGACATGGCCGAACACCGTGCAGTCGCGGATGCGGATGTCCGAGGGCCGGTCCCACGGCTCACCCGGGCGAGCCGGGGCCTTGGAGCGGATCGCGATCGTGTAGGTGCCCAGATGCGCCGGCACGTCCGGCCGGCCGAGAGTGGCGCCGGCGCAATCGAGCGTGACGCCGGATGCGGATCCACCCTCGATCACGATGCGCTTGAGCACGTGGTCGCCGGGGGACAGGCGCAGGCTGCAGGTGAGGGAGACGGCCTCCTCGTCGGCCGTCGGCGGCGCGCGCAGGCGCACCAGAACGGCCGCGTCACAGGGCGCGGCCGTTGCAGCCCGCACGAGGGCGGGAGGATCGAGGGGGGGTAGTGCCGGGATCACACCGTGATCCGGAGGGGCGCACCCGGCCCGCCGGGACAGCGGGATGGGTGCACCGGGCGGCTTACCAACGTCCGCTGCTGGCGGAGTGCATGCTGCGCTCGACGGCCGCGAGGGCACTGGCCTCGGCCTTGGCCTCCGTCGGATGCGGACGGTCCGACCGCTCGATCAGCTTGCCGTTCCGACGGATGGCCCACTGGAACTGGCCAGCCGGCTTGGTGATGGGAGAAATCTCGATGGTGAAGGGAGTGGAAGTGTTGTCTGCCATGACACCCATATAGGGAAGAAGCGCGCGCGTTTCTACCCGTCCCCCCTCGGATCGACGCGTAGCCGTCATGCGCGGGGGTTCGGGGTGGCGTCCCGGCGCTCGGGCCTGCCACCTCCACCGCCGAGCCCGTCCTACCTTTGCTCGACGCGGTCGCGCCCGGTTGCGGGGCCCTGCCCGACGGCGTCACCGGCGGCGGCGGCGGCCAGGGCGACCCGGTCCGGCACATCCTCCTCCGAGCCCCACCAGATCGTCTCGCCGCTCGCCATGCGGGCGTAGCGGGCCTGCCCGCGAATCCCGACCTCGACGACCCGCCCGGGCCGCCCCGACTTGCGTCCGACATCCATGATCGCCGCTCCCGCGCCCCCTCCACCGAACGCCGCTCCCGGCCCCGGGTTCGAGCGGGGCCGTACGAAACGCGGGGGGCGGACCGCCCGGGCCGGCGGTCCCAGACTTACCATTTCACTTGTTCCACCCCGGGCGAAGCCTGGTTGCCGCGGTCTTTGCAAGCTTAATCCCCATGAAATCGTACGAGCGGACCGCTTTATCGGAGGGTTGTTCGGTCATGCCGGTTGACCCTGGAGCGGCAGGCGCCCATCACAGGACGGGTTGGTATTTTGGAAGAAAAAAATGGACGACGCAGTCTCCCTCACCTCTCCGATGATCGAGCTGACGAGTGACATCGTCGGCGCCTACGTCTCGAACAACAACGTTCCGGTAGCAGATCTGCCCGGCCTGATTGCATCGATACACGCAACGCTGGTCGGCCTCGATCAGCCGGCGCCCGAGCCGGTGGAGGACCATAAGGTCACCGCCGCGCAAATCCGGAAATCCGTGACGCCGGACCACATCACGAGCTTCCTCGACGGCAAGCCGTACAAGAGCCTGAAGCGGCACCTCACGACGCGCGGCTACACGCCGGACGAGTACCGCCAGAAGTTCGGCCTGCCCTACGACTATCCGATGGTGGCGGCGAGCTACGCGGCCCAGCGCTCCGAGCTCGCCAAGAGCCTCGGCCTCGGCCAGATCCGGCGCGAGCGCGCTGCGGCCCAGCGGGCCCAGGCCGAGACCAAGGCCGAGCCCGCGGCACCGGCCCGCCGCGGCCGGCCGCGCAAGTCCGAGGCCTGAACGGGTTCCGCAAGGAACGGTCGCCGGTTCCGCGACGGGAACCGGCGAGACCAGGGGAATCCGGCAGCCTGTTTGACTGGCGAGATCGGCGTCGTCATGGCATTCTCCATCCCATGAGCGAGCCCATCTCGAGCGCCTGTCTGAGCACCCAAGACTTGAGTCAGGCGGGATCGTCCTATCCTCTAACCCCATCCTGAGGTGGAAGAGTAGGATATCCATAATCCCTCTCGGTTTTTTTCAAATCACTCCGCTCAAACAGGCTCTGAGGTGCGACCGGAGGAAGCCTCGATGGAGGAGTCCACGGATCATCGCGACGTCTGGAGCCCTCCGTCGAGGCCGCGACGCGGCGCCTCGGGACGAGGTTGCGGGTGGGGGCGAGTCACCCGATCGGCCATCCAGGCTCCGAGCAGACGACACGTCGGCATCCCGACGCCCCTGGCGGTCGAGTGCCGGGCCGGTCGCCGATGGCCTTCCCCTGCCCGGCAGGCGCATCGCCCCCGCGGCATCGGCGCTTGGCGGGCGATCCGCGGCCGGTCATCCTCGCCGACCGACGGACTCGGGAGGACATGCGGATGCCGGCTCACGACACCACGCCCTATCGCACGCAGAACTGGACGGTGACGAAGCCGGTCGCGTCGGGCCGGAACGGGATCGTGGTGGCGCAGAACCGCGAGGCCGCCGAGGCGGGCGCGGCGATCCTCGCAGCCGGCGGCAACGCCGCCGATGCGGCCTTCGCCACCGCCTTCGCCCTGGCGGCGGTCGAGCCCTGGAACAGCGGGCTCGGCGGCATCGGCTTCGCCCTGGTGCTGCCGGCCGGCGCCGCGCGGGCGACGGTCGTCGATTTCGGGCCGGTGTCGAGCCGCAACACGAAGGCCGCGGACTATCCTCTCACCGGCCGGGAAAAGCGCGACCTGTTCACCTGGCCCGAGGTGGAGGGCGACCGCAACGTCCACGGGCCGCTCTCGTTCTGCATCCCCTCGGCGGTGGCGGGCTACGCCGCGCTGCACGAGGCGTTCGGGACGGGCCGCCCGGTCGCGGAATTGCTGGCGCCGGCCATCGCGCTGGCGCGGCGGGGCCTGGCCCAGGACTGGTTCACCACCCTGAAGATCGCCTCCTCGGCCTCGTTGCTGCGGCTCTACGAGGAGAGCGCGCGGATCTACCTGCCGGACGGGCTGCCGCCGGTGCCGCCCTACCAGGGCACGCCCGGCTTCCGGCCCCTCGGCCGCCTGGCCGAGACGCTGGAGCGGCTGGCGGAACGCGGCCTGCGCGACTTCTACGAGGGCGGGATCGCCCGCGACCTCGCCGCCGACGTCGCGGCCGTCGGCGGCGTGATCGACCGGGACGACCTGGCCGGCTGCTTGGCCGGCTTGCGCGACGCGCCGACCCTCGCGTGGCGCAGCGACCACCTCGTCCACCATGCGGGCGGCCTCACCGCCGCGCCGACGCTGGCCGAGGTCGTCGCCGGCATGGCGGAGGTCGCCCTCCCGCCCTCCGGCCCGGACGCCGCCTGGTTTTCCACCCTCTCGACGGTCATGCGCGACGCCTATGCCCGGCGCCTTTCGGGCTTGGGCGCGGCCGGGGAGACGGGCGACACACCTGGCGATACCTGCACGACGCATCTCACGGTCGTCGACCGGGACGGGATGCTGGTCTCGCTGACGACGACGCTGCTCTCGTCGATGGGCAGCCGGGTCGTGCTGCCGAAAACCGGCGTGCTGATGAACAACGGCGTGATGTGGTTCGATCCGCGCCCCGGCAGCGCCAACGCGATCGCCGCGAGCGCGCGCCCGCTCTGCAACATGTGCCCGGTCATCGTCACGCCGCGCACGGGCGACGGTCCGCGCCTCGCCGCCGGCGCATCGGGCGGGCGGCGAATCCTGGCGAGCGTCTACCAGACCCTCGCTTACCTCATCGATTTCGGCATGGAGGCGGGCGAGGCGGCCCACGCACCGCGCATCGACGTCTCGGGCCCGGACGGCGCCACGGCGGATGCCCGCCTCCCGCAGGCCGTGCGCGACGCCCTCGCGGCGGCGGGCCCGCTGGCGGTGGTGGAGCACGGCGTCCTGCCGATCAACTTCGCCTGCCCCAACTTCGTCAGGCTGGAAGGCGGCGAGGCTAGTGCGTGCAGCGACGTCGCCTCGCCGTGGTCGGCGGCCGTGGCGGCGGGGTAGAGTCTGCACGTGCGCGAGAGGCCGTCGTCGACGCCGGGCGCGGGGCACAAGCCGTCCGCGGCGTCCCGTCCCGTGTGGACGGGCGGCAAGTGTCCTGCTACCACGCCATCCGGCCAGGCCCCGTAGCTCAGCTGGATAGAGCAGCCGCCTTCTAAGCGGCAGGTCGTAGGTTCGAGCCCTACCGGGGTCGCCATCTCCACGTCCCCCGTTCGACGACAGGGCGCCCTCATCGGCTCAGGCTCCAATCGTACGGCCCCCCGGCGCGGCGTTTCCGGCGGCCGGCCGCGCCACGGCCGGCCTTGGGGGCCGCGACCTGTCGGACGATGCCGGCGGACGACCGGAGCCAAGGGCGACACGGCCGCCGGACCCGGCCCGAGACGAGGCCGGACCGCGCCTCCGTCCCCGGAGCCGCCGCTTCGCAATACCTTAGTATGACCGGCGCAGATCAATGTATGTGCCATTCTATATTTTGCGACGATATTTCGAATGCAGGAAAAAATTATCTTCGAGACAGACGCCGCGCTGATAGGCGGCGGAATTTCGGAGATAGTCAGATGTTGCACCGGCTGATCTTTGCCTCCGCCTTGCTGGCCGCCACCACCGGCAGCGTCCTCGCGCAGCAGACGCACACGATCGACGTGTGGGGCGCGCGGATCGAGGTGCCGAACCAGGGCCCCGGCGGCCTGTTCGGCGACGGCGCGATGCGCCCGCGCGATGGGGGTCTCGCGGCCGGTGCGACGCTGGCAGGGATCGCGCCGGCCCGGTCTTTGGCGCCTACCGCTCCCGCCCTTCTGGACACGCGCGGCCGGCGGCGGTGAGCGCAGGTTGCGCTCCCCTGCAGACCCGCATCGTGTCACCCGGGCCGGGTGACACGATGCGGGCAGCCGGGTGATGCCGGACAGGTCGCCGTCCGCGCTCCGGACGCGGTAGCAGCATCCGCCGGGCGCGTCCTCCACCCGGGGTGCCGTCGCGGATCAGCGGGATCCGGGCGGCGTAGGCGGCCCGGGCCGCCCGGTCGTGCATCGTCCTGGCGATCTCGGTCTGGAACGCGCTGCGCGCGATGGTATCGACGGTGATGGTGTGGGCGGCAAGCCCCACCGCCTGACCCTGGTCGGGAGTTCGAGCCCCGCCCTGGCCAAGCCGTAGGCCGCCTGCCCGTTGCCGCCGCGCCGGCCCGACAGCGAGGCGATACTGATGACCGTGCCGCCGCCCACGCGCATGAAGGCGGTCGCGACGGACAGGCCGATGGTCCCGCCCTGTCGACGAGGGCGGCCTTGCCCGCGAGCCGCTGCGTCGTCTCCTCACCTCCATCGTCTCACGAGGCGGCACGGCCACCCTGCTTGACGGCCAGGAAGAAATCGGGCCGGCCGACCTGGCCGCCCTTCAGCGCCAGTTCGAGCCCGTCGAGGGGCGTGTCGGGGCCATGCGCCCGGCAGACCGGCGAACCCGGATCGAGGGGCCCGAGCGCGGTGAGCGCGTCGATGCCGAGCTGCATCGCGGCATGACCCGAGGTGTCGCCGCCCGCGATCACCGCCCGGGTCAGGCCGGCGGCCCGCACGATCTCCCGCAGGGCGTGGCCGAGCCCGGCGCCAAGCCGCTCGCTCGCCTGGACCGGATCGAGACCGGCGACGGACACTGCCTCCCGCAGGGCGGCGACGCCCGAATCGTCCGGGCCGGCCGCGCTGTAGACCAGGGGATCGCGCCCCGCGCCGAGGGCGCGGAGAGCCGCCTCGACCGCCCGGCCGATCTCGCGCGCGAACGCTTGGTCATCGACCACGAGGCGGGCGTCGAGCCGGATGCCGGCAAAGCCCCGGTCGAGGGCGTGGGCGATCTGGCCGGCCGTCGCCGGCGAGACCGAGCCGGAAACCACCGCCATCCGCGCGACCGGGCCGGGCCGGGAGACCGGCGGCTCGGCCGGCAGCAGGCCGGCGGCGCGCCAATGGGCGACCAGGGCGGCCTCGATCCCCTGCGACCCGATGGCGAAGACCGGGCGCCCGCCCCGCTCCCAGATCAGCCGCCCGGCCTCGGCCAGGGTCTCGGCATCGAGCACGTCGAGAGACACGATCCGGGCGCCCTCCTCCCTCGCCCGGGCCAGCGCCGCATCGCCCGCGCCGCGTTTCATCGCCACGAAGTCGACGAGACCGATCGGGAGCGCCGTCTGGCGGGCGAGATGGCGTCCGAGATCGGCCTCGTCCATCGGCGTGACCGGGTGGCGGGCCATGGTCGGGTGACGGTCGAGGCGGTGGCCCCGGCCGTCGGCCATCGCGAACAGGTGGCCGAAGCTCTGGTAGCGCCCCATCCCCGGATCGGCGACGACCATCGGGATCCAGTCGCCGGCAAAGACGCTGTGGCCGATCTCGGCGGCCCGGCCGATGGAGCCGACATGCGGCGCCGAATCGAAGGTCGAGCAGACCTTGTAATGCGCCACCGGCGCGTCGAGCGAGGCGAGGAGCCGGAAGGCGGGCGGCAATTCCCGGTCCATCCAGGCCGGCGGCTGCGAGCGCGCCACCCCGGCGATGCCGATGGCGCGGGCGCCCGCGAAGGCCTTCAGGCGCGCCGCGCCGGGAACCGAGAGGAACAGCACGGTCTCGAGTCCGGCGAAGGCCAGCACCTCCATCGCCGCCGAGGAGCCGGTGAAATCGTCGCCGTAGAAGGCGACGAGCGGGCCGTCGGGGAGCGCACGGAAGGCCTGGATATTCGGGGTCATGCGGCGCCCTCCAGCGCCTGCGCCAGGGCCTGATGGGTGCGGGCGTGGTCGGACAGCGGAATGCCCGCCACCGCCGCCTCCCAGGCCTGGCGGAACGCCGCCACCCCCTCGCCCGGCCCGCCCGGATGGGCGACGATGCCGCCGCCCGCGGTGACGATGAGATCGGTGGAGCCGAGCGCCGCGTAGGTGCCCGGCGCCTGCCGCACCGTCTGGCCGGACGAGAAGACCGGCATGGCCAGGCACGGCTTGTCGGGGAACAGCGGGGTCAGGCAGGTCCGAGCCGAGGCGACGACGCTGTCGTCGTCCTCCGAGAACTTGTTGTCGAGGCCGTTGACGTGCATGTGGTCGGCGCCGGCGAGCCGCCAGATCTTCTGCCAGGCGACGTAGGACCACCCGAGCAGCGGGTGACGGGTCAGCGCGCCCCAGCCGTTGCGGTGGGCGTGGATCGGCAACTCGCTCATCCGCGCCAGCTCGATCATGCCGACGAGGCCGACCGAGTTGAGGCTCGCCATCACGCAGGTACCGCCGAGATCGCGCACGAGATCGTGGCGGCGGCGCATCTGATCGATCTCGCCGGTGAGGTTGAAGGCGACCATCACCTTCTTCCCCGTCCGTTCGGCATGGTCGTTGACGACCCGCATCACCGCGCGCGCCCGGTCGTCGAACGGGCAATGCGGCCCGTCGGCCTGCAACTCGTCGTCCTTGATGAAGTCGATCCCGCCCTCGCACAGGGTGCGGACCAGGGCGGCGGTCTCGTCCGGCCCGAAACCGACGCTCGGCTTGACGATGGTGCCGATGATCGGCCGCCCCTCGACGCCGGCGAGGCGGCGCGTGCCTTCGATCCCGAAGCGCGGGCCCGGATAGGCCTCGGCGAAGGCCTGCGGCAGCCGGATGTCGAGGAGGCGCAGGCCCGTGACCGGGCGCAGCTCGAACAGGTTGCCGGCCACCGTGGCGAGCAGGTTCGGCAGCGAGGGGCCGAGATTCTCGATCGGCCAGGACAGGGTGACGCGGGCACGGCGCAACTTGCCTGCGTCGATGGCGGCGGTGGTCGGCAGCGACGGGGCCGCGACGCCCTCCTCCAGCACCTCCAGCCGCTCGACCCGGGCGGCGGAACGGGCCTTGAGTTCCGGCGTCTCGCCCGGCACCGGCACGAAGGTGCCGCTCGATTGCTCGCCGGCCATCGTCTCCGCCACACGGCGGGGATCGCTCGCGGTCTCCAGGAGATAATCGGCCTCGATCCGGACCGGAGGCGCGGCGGGGTGCTGGCTCATTCACTCGATTCCGATCGCGGCGCCGATACGGGGCGCACCGACGAGTCTAGAACATCGCCCGTTCGCACTGCAATCGGTCGATGTTCTTGGCCTCGGATTTCACAGCATTTTCTATGGAGATCCGATCGTCACTCAAAGTTAGGAAGCGCTCCAAGCGGAACTGCATGTATGGACAACAAAACAGCAGGTTGCGCGGTGCCGGCGCAACAGCCGAGAGCATGAACCCTCCGTTCTCTGCGGGGGAGGGTGGACCCTGCGTCAGCAGGGGCCGGGAGAGGGGCAGCGCGACGCCGATCCAGGGAGCGCCCTTCAAAACGGTTCAGTCTTATCCGGAACCGTGGTTCCCCTCTCCCGCCCCACTCCGTGGGGCACCCTCCCCCGCAGAGGGGGGAGGGTTTGCGGCGGTCGACGCTCCCATGCTCTTGCAGCCGTTCGCGACACGTCGGGTAGACTGGATGGCACAACTCCGCTCAGCTCGGTTTCGAACTGTTTTTTGCTGGCCCCATGATCATTTCGACGGATCACACTCAGGGAAGATTCGGGCTTTCTAGATCTGGATTTCGGCGCAGAGGCTGTGAGGACAAATCCCGGCCTCCGAGGAAAACGGCTTCCGACGCCGCCTCGCCCCCGCTCAACCGGCGAACCGCATCTCCGGCACGCCGCGCACGCCCAGATCATGGATGGCGAACAGGCTGCCGCGCAAAGGCCCGTCTCCAGGGAAGCGCGGCAGGGGAGGCTTGGCCATCGAGGTCACGAACAGGATGTCGAGGTTCGGACCGCCGAACATGACGCTCGTCACCTTCTTGACCGGCATCTCGATCACGCGGTCCACCGTGCCGTCGGGCCGGTAGCGGACGAGCTTGCCGTCATAGACCAGCGCGTTCCACAGGCAGCCCTCGGCATCGACGGTCGAGCCGTCGGCTGCGCCGCCGCCCGACGTGTCGACCGGCGCGAAGGTCCGGCGGTTCGAGACGTCGCCCGTCGCGGTGTCGTAATCGTAGGCCCAGATCTCGCCCGACCAGGTGTCGTTGAAGTAGAAGGTGCCGCCATCCGGGCTCCAGCACGGGCCGTTCGAGCAGATGATGCCGGAATCGAGCCGGTGCACGGAGAGGTCGGGATCGAGGCGGTAGAGCGCTCCGTTGGCGCCCTCCTCCATCGTGTCCATCGAGCCGGCGACGAAGCGGCCCTGGCGGTCGACCTTGCCGTCGTTGAGCCGGTTCGCCGGCCGGTCGGGCTCGGGATCGTGGATCAGGGTGACCTCGCCGGTCTCGAAGTCGAGGGCGTGGAAGCCGCGCTGGAGCGAGACGATCGCCCCGCCGCCGCGGCGCAAGGCCATCGAGCCGATCTTCTGCGGCACGTCCCAGGCCCGGATCTCGCGCCCGTCCACGGTGCAGCGGAAGACCCGCCCGTCGAAGCTGTCGATCCAGTACAGGCGCTGCTCCTCCACGTCCCAGAGCGGGCCCTCGCCGAGGGTCGTCTTGACGTCCGCCAGGATCTCGATGCGCATGGACTCCTCCCGTGTCGTCTTGTTGGTGAAACCCGCCTCAATCGCGCAGGGCGAGCACGGCCCCGAGCACGACGAGGCCGAAGATGATGTCCCGCACCGCGTGGGGCAGCATGGTGCCGGCGAGCAGCGTCGAGAGCGCGGTGAGCAGCAGCACGCCGCCGAGCATGCCGGGATAGCGGCCCCGCCCGCCGGTGATCAGGCTGCCGCCCACCACCACCGCGGCGATCGAGGGCAGCAGGTACTCGTCGCCCATGCCGAGGCTGGCCTGGCCGCTGAACGAGGCGAGCAGGATGCCGACGAGCGCCGCGCAGAAGCCCGACAGGGCGTAGACCCCGATGAGCGTGCCGCCGACGCCGACGCCGCTGAAGCGGGCGGCGAGCGGGCTGTTGCCGATGGCGTAGACCCGGCGTCCGAACACGGTGCGGCCGAGCAGGATCGCGGCGGCGAGCGCGAAGGCGAGGACGCCCCACACCACCGGCGTGGCGCCGAGGAACTGGCCCGTCATCACCCAGCGCATCCCCGGCGAGGCGAAGCCCGACGGGGTGCCGCCGCTATAGACGAGCGCCGCCCCCTGGAGGATGCCGTTCATGGCGAGCGTCATCACGATCGGCGGCAGGCCGAACAGCACGATGCCGAGCCCGTTGACCGCGCCGAGCGCGGTCCCGAGGCCGAGGCCCAGCGGCACGGCCCACAAGGCCGCCTGGTCCGAGCCGCCGACGAGGCCCGCCACCACGATGCCGGTGAGCGAGATCATCCAGGGCAGGGACAGGTCGAGGCCGCCGGTCAGGATCGCCGTGCCCTGGCCGAGCGCCAGGATCGCCAGGAAGGACGACAGCACGACCAGCGAGTTGAAGAAGCCCGGATTGGTCAGCGCGTTGCCGTTGACGACTTGCGTCGCCACCAGCACCAGGACCAGGCCGACATAGGCGGGAAGCGTGTATTTCAGCGCCTCGCGATTCCGCACCAGCCAGCCGGAGGCGGCGGGCGCGTGGCTGCGGCGCGCCACCGGCGGCAGCACGAGCTTTGGACGGTGCGAGCGGTGGGCGGCGGCAAGCGTACCGTCCCGCCGGGCCTTGAGGGTGAGGAGCCCGAGCCGGAGGTAATCTGCCAGCGCCGAGTGCCGGCCGAGCGAGCCGCCGATGACGGCGAGGATCAGCAGCGTCCCTTCGGCCACCGACGAGTAGAAGGCCGGCACGTCGAGGGCGAGCAGGATGTTGACGGCGATCATCAGCGTGTAGGCGCCGATGATCGAGCCGATCGCGCCGCCGCGCCCGCCCCCCAGCACCGTTCCGCCGAGCGCCACCGCGGCGAAGATCTGGAGCAGCATGGAATTCCCGACCAGCGGATCCGCCGATCCGGTCTGCGCCGACACGAAGGCGCCCGCCGCGCCGTAGAAGGTTCCCGCCAGCACGTAGGCCCGGAAGGTGACGAAGCGGGTGTCGAGGCCCGAGGCGAAGGCCGCGTCCTCGTCGCTGCCAACGGCATAGAGACCGATGCCGAACCGCGTCGCCTTGACGAGGAGCCAGACCAAGGCCGCGCCCGCCACGACGAGCACCGGCGCCGGCAGAATTCCCGGGATCGCGTCGCCGGTGAAGAAGGCGACGAATTCGGGGGCGATGGTGCCGCCCGGCTTGTCGCTGACGAGAAGCGTCACGCCCTGGACGATGAACATCGTCGACAGCGTCACCACGATTGGCTGCATCCGCACATAGGCGACGAAGACGCCGTTGAACGCCCCGACCACGGCGCCGATGCCGAGCGCGATCAGGCCGAACAGGACCTGCGAGCCGATGCTCGGTCCCATTCCGGTCCCGAGCACGACGTTGACCAGCGAGACCACGGCGCCGGCCGAGAGGTCGAACCCGCCGGTGAGCACCACGAAGGTCTGCCCGACCGCCGCCAGCGCCAGCGCCGCCCCGCCGGAAGAGACGAAGCTGAACTGGAAGTAGTTGAACCCCGAGATCGCCACGACGACCCCGAACAGGATCGCGAAGACGGTCAGCGCGATCAGCACGCCGCGGTGGCGCGCCAGGCCCGGCCGCCACGCGCCGGGGCGGGCGCCAGGCCGCCGAGGGGCGGCGGAGGTCGCGGCGAGGCTCGTCATGCGTGCGCTCCGTGGCGCGCGGCGCCCCCGAGGGCCCCGCGCATGATCCGCTCTTCCTCGATCGCCTCGCCCTGCATCTCGTCGACGACAGTCCCGCCATAGAGGACGAGGACCCGGTCGCACAGGTTCACCAGTTCGGTGATCTCGGTCGAGTAGAACAGAACCGCGCCGCCCGCCGCCGCGAAGTCGCGCATCAGGCCGTAGAGCTGGTGCTTGGTGCCGATGTCGATGCCGCGGGTCGGATCGAACATCAGCAGCACGCGGCCGCCGGTGATCAGCCACTTGGCGATGGCGATCTTCTGCTGGTTGCCGCCGCTGAACGCACCCGCCGGGGTGAAGATGGCGCGCGGATGGATATCGACCTGTTCGAGCGCCGCCGCCACGTCCCGGCGCTCGGCCGCCCGGTCGACGAACCCGAAACGGGCATAGCGGTCGATCACCGGCAGCGAGACGTTGAAGCGGCCGTCCCGCTTCAGGAACAGGCCCTCGGTCTTGCGCTCCTCCGGCACCAGGGCGAGGCCGATCTCCGGCCGGATCGCGTCCTGCGGCGAGCGCAGGGTGATCGGTCGGCCATCGACCGACAGGGTGCCTTCGGTGAGCGGGACCAGGCCGAAACAGGCGTGGAAGAGGTCCTGCTGGCCCATGCCCTGGAGACCGGCGATGCCCAGGATCTCGCCCGGCCAGAGCGAGAAGGCGGCTTGGCGCAGCTTGCCGCCGGTGCTCAGGCCCTCCCCGCTCAGGACCGGGACGGCCCCCGCCGGGCGGGGCGCCGGCACCGGCTTTGGCGGGAAGGTGGCCTCGAGCGAGCGCCCGATGATCATCCGGATCACCGTGTCGTCGTCGACCTCGCCCACCCGGGCGGTGCCGGCCTCCTTGCCGTTGCGCAGGACGGTGAGGCGGTCGCAGAACAGGCGCACCTCGGCCATGCGGTGCGAGATGAAGATCGTCGTCACGCCCTCGGCCTTGAGCCGGGCGATGAGCCCGCCGAGCCAGTCGATGTCGCCGCCCGAGAGTGCCGAGGTCGGCTCGTCGAGGAGGAGGATGCGCGGTGTCCGATACACCGCCCGGGCGATCTCGATCTTCTGGCGCTGCGGCAGGTCGAGGGCGCGCACCTCCGCCCGGGTGTCGATGTCCGACAGCCCGATCCGGTCGAGATGGGCGCGGATCGCCGCCTCGCCCTCGCGCCGGCGCAGCAGGCCCCACCTTCCGCGGGGGGCGTAGGGCATCAGCATGGTCTCGGCGACCGTGAGATCCGGCACCAGGCTGATCTCCTGGAACGCGGTCTGGATGCCGAGCCGGTGGGCGTCCGACGGGCACGCCATCGCGGCCGGCGCGCCGAAGACCCGGATCTCGCCGGAACTGGGCCGGATCAGGCCCGAGAGCAGCTTGACGGTGGTGGACTTGCCGGCGCCGTTCTCGCCGAGCAGCGCGTGGACCTCGCCGGCCGCGACGCGGATCGTGGCGCCGCCGAGCGCCACGGTCGCCCCGTAGGTCTTGACGATGGACTCGAGCGTGAGCGCGTCGACGCTGTCGGTCATGTCGGGTTCTCGATGGGGCGAACGGTAAGGGTTCCGCCAGGCGCGCTCGAATAAGGGTCGAGCACTTCCCCCCTCCCCCACTCGGGAGAGGGAATCCCGCGCTTGACCGGACGTGACGTAGATCAAGGAGAAGCCGCGGGTGGGCGCCTTGCACTCACTGCCCCTTCTCGGGCTCCGCGTTCAGCGCCGCCTTGAGCCCGACCTCGGGGGTCTTGTCCGAGAAGATCGAGGCGAACCAGCCGGGATTCGGCACCGACGAGGGCTGGAAGGCGTTGCAGCCCTCCGCCATCTCCTGCCACGAGCCGGTCTTGCAGAGCTTCACGGTCTCGTTCGTCACCACCGGCAGCGGCAGGATCGTGTCGCGCGCCACCTCCTTGCCGTCGAGCTTGGCGAGGACGAGCTTGAGGGCGTAGGCGCCCGAATAGGGCGGCGAGGCGTAGGAGATGCGCGGCGCGCCCATCGGCGCGTAGGCGCCGTTGGCGCCCTCCACCGCGGTGCCCTTCGGCAGCATCTGGATCCGGCCGCCATTCGAGCCCTCGCCCGCGCAGGGCTTGAGCTTGTCGGCGGGGATCCCGGCCTCGAGCTGCATCTGGTTGGCGGTGAAGCAGCCGACCTGCATCCACAGCCCGTCGATCTTGTCCCAGCCCTGGGTCGCCAGGATCTTGGAGAGCTCGGTCCGGGCGACCGCCTGGCTCCACATGCCGGGCGCCTCGGCCACGATCTTGAGGCCCGGGTGCTTGGCGAACACCGCCTTGGCGGCCTCGGTCCGGCCGCTATCGATCGAGGTCCCGGGCACGCCGGTGATCGCCACGATGGTGCCCTTGCCGCCGAGCTTGGCCGCCAGCCACTCGGCGGTGACCCGTCCGGCCTCGGCCTGGTCGATATGGACGTTGTGGGCGCAAGGCTCGGTGATCTCGCCGTCATAGGCGATCACCATCACGCCCTTGGAACAGGCGTTCTTGACGACCTGGTTGAGGGCAGTGGGCGAGATCGGGAACACCACGATCGCCTTGGCGCCGGCCTGGACCATGGCGTTGATCTGCTGGATCTGCTTCTGGGCGCTGGGGCCGGCGACCTGGACCTGGAGGTCGATCTTCGCCGCGACGGCCGGGCTTGCCGCCATCGCCTTGATCATGTTGGCGGCCTCGGCCTGCCAGTCGTTCCCGATATAGCTCATGCTCAGGAAGACTTTCGCCTTCTCTTGCGCCTTCTCCTGGGCGGAGGCCGCGCCGGCCCACCCGGCCGTCAGGCAGAGGGCGGCCATCCCGGCCGAGATCAGCGTCCTGGTCATCTGAGGTCCCCTCCCGGGCGATTCTCGAGCGCTTTGCGCCTTTTTTTGATCAAAGATCACACATCGAAAACCGCCACAAGGCCTTTGTTCGGGCGGCGGCCTTGGCTAAGGTCGCGGCGTCACCCACCCGAGACCGAGCCGGATCCGACATGGCGCCCGTGCGTGCGCACCAAGAGCTGCCGTATTCGCCCGTGTCGCGGGCGACGATCCAGGATCACGTCTATCTGCGGATGCGGGAAATGATCCTGACCGGCGGGATCGAGCCCGGCCGCACGGTGACGGTGCAGAGCCTGGCTGAAGCCTTCGGCGTCAGCGCCATGCCGGTGCGCGAGGCGATGCACCGGCTGGTCGCCGAGAAGGCGCTCACCAACGTCGCCGGGCGCTCGGTCGGCATCCCGTTCCTGTCGCCGGAGCGCCTGGACGACCTCCAGCGCGTGCGGATCGAGGTCGAGGGCACGGCGATCGGATGGGCCGCCGAGAGCATGCCGCCCGAGGCTTTGCCCGTGCTGGACGGCCTCATCGCGGAGATGGAGGAGGCCAAGGACCGGGGCGACCGCGCCCGCTACGTCCCGGCGAACCGGGCCTTCCACTTCGCGATCTACCGGGCCTCGGGCTCGGAGGCGCTCCTGTCGATCATCGAGTCACTGTGGTTGCAGATCGGCCCGTTCTTCAACCTGCTGGGCGCAAGCGACGCCTGGGGCGCGTCGAACGACCACCACCGGGTGATGCGCGCGGCCATCGCCGCGCGCGACCCCGCGACGGCGCGCGCGGCCCTGCGGCGGGACATTGACGATGCCGCCGTGATGCTGCGCCGGGTGCTGAGCGAGGAGGCGGCGCCGGCGCCGCGGGCAAGACGCCGGAAGGTGGTGGTGATGGGGACGGCGTGAGCGGCGGATTGGTCGAGCTGGGATCGGCGGCGTCGCCAAGCACGCCCTTATCGACCTCCCACACCGCCGTGCCGTTCCAACATCGGTCAGAGCCTATTCGATGAGATCATCGAGAATTGACATCATCTATCTCATCCCGAAATGAAGCTTGCCAAGAAACCGGGATTCAAAAAAAGCTTTCGGTGAGGGACGAGACCGGCTCCCTTCCCCAGTAAAGCGCACGCTCGAACCCTCCCCCCTCTGCGGGGGAGGGTGCCCCACGGAGTGGGGCGGGAGAGGGGAACCACGCTTCCAGATAAGGCAGAGCCGTTCTGAAGGGCGCTCCCTAGATCAGCGTCGCGCTGCCCCTCTCCCGGCCGCTGCTGACGCAGGGTCCACCCTCCCCCGCAGAGGGGGGAGGTTTCGCGCGCACTGCTTCTTGATGATCTCGGCCCGAGCAAACCCTGCAAAACAGACAAGCCAAAATCGCATCGCTTCTGAAGATTGTTTCGAACGGACTCTCACGCGAATAGGCTGTTTTAAATATCTCCGACCGCACGACCGGCCCCACTCACCCCGCCGCCGGATAATCCACATACCCCTTCGCCCCACCCGCATACCACGTCTCGGCATCATCGGCGGAGAGTGGCAGACCCTCGGCGATCCGCCGCGGCAGGTCGGGATTGGCGATGAACGGGCGCCCGAACGCGATCGCGTCGGCCGCGCCGGCATCGAGGGCGGCCTGGCCTCGCGCCCCGTCATAGTCGGAATTGAGCACGAAGGCGCCCTGGAACGCCGCGCGCATCCGCGGCGCCACCGGCGGGCGCTCGGCCTTGCCGTTGGTGCCCTCATAGCCCGGCTCGCGCACCTCCAGGAAGGCGATGCCGATCGCGGAGAGCGCCGCCGAGGCCGCCTCGAACAGCGGCTCGGGGTTGCTGTCGTTCACCCCCTGGCGCTCCTCGTTCGGCGACAGGCGCACGCCGGTGCGCTCAGGCCCGACGATCTCGGCCACCGCCGCCACGACCTCGCGCAGGAACCGGATCCGGTTCTCGATCGAACCGCCGTAGCGGTCGGTGCGGAAATTGGCGTTGTCGCGCAGGAACTGGTCGATGAGGTAGCCGTTCGCGGCGTGGATCTGCACCCCGTCGAAGCCGGCCTCCAGCGCGTGGCGGGCCGCCTGCCGGTAATCGTCGAGGACGGCGCGGATATCCTCCTCGGTCATGGCGCGGGCCTCGACATGGGGCGCCTTGCCCTCGTAGGTCCGCGCCAGGCCCGGCATCGTGGTCGCCGAGGAGGAGACCGGCTGGCCGCGCCCGGGCAGGCTCGGATGCACCACCCGTCCCATGTGCCAGAGCTGCGACACGATCAGCCCGCCCGCCTCGTGCACGGCGGCGGTGACCGGGCGCCAGGCCTCGACCTGCTCAAGGTTCCAGATGCCCGGCGCGTAGGGCCAGCCGAGACCCTGCGGGCTGATCCCGGTCGCCTCCGAGATGATGAGGCCGGACGATGCCCGCTGAGCGTAGTATTCGACCATCATCCCGGTCGGCACGTGGTCGCGGGTGGCTCGCGCCCGGGTGAGCGGCGCCATGAAGACCCGGTTCTGCGCATCGAGCGCGCCGAGCCGGATCGGGTCGAGGAGACGGGGCATCGGGAACTCCGCTGCGTGGGAGAGGGCCTGTCGTGGTCAGCGGGTCGTCTGCTGCTGCGGCCGGCGCGAGGCGGCGAGCGCCGCGGCCTTGCCGGCGGCGGCATAGAGGTTCAGGCGCGAATAGACCCCGAAGGCCGAGCCGTCGTCGAGGAAGCCGCCGCCGGGCCCCTGCGTCTGCGTCAGGATGGCGTTCGCCTCGGCCAGGCTCACCGACGGGAAGGCCGCGGTCAGGAGGTACCCGGCCTCCGGCGCGAGCTTGCCGACATCCTCGACCGTGTTCGCGGTGTTCTGGTGGACCACCGGAAGGCCGTAGGTCTGGGTGGTGGCGTAGAAGGCCTCGTTGGCGGCAGCATCCTTGAACCGGCTGGTATCGTCGGCGGCGCAAGCCGCGACCGTGTCGCCGCAGGCATCCTTGAGGACCATCGCGAGGTCGTTGCGCGCCGCCTCCAGGGCCGCGCGGTAATCGGAGATCGCGACCGCGTCGTTGGTCTGCCGGCTCATCTCGGCGATGACCGCCGGGTTCTTGCGGATCTGGCCGACATAGGCCGGATCGTTGGCGAGCAGGTGGGCGAGCGCGTGCAACGCCACCGTGCGCCCGCCGAGCACGTCCATGGCGTAATGCGCGCCGAGGACGATGCGGTTGTTGCCGTACTCGGCCGCCCGCACGATCATCTGCTGGTAGCGTTCGGGCACCAGCAGCGCGAGGACGACCGATTCGGTGTAGCCGTAGGTGGTGTGGCCGCTCGGATAGGACGGGCTGTCGGTCAGGTTCTGGCTCGGCCCGTGCAGCCAGTCGAGGCTGTGCGAGGCGTGCTTGAAGTAATCGTCTCCCCGATAGGCGTAGAGCTGCGGCAGGGTCTGGAACGGCCGGGAATTGCCGAAGGCGTCGGCCCCCTTGCTGCCGCCCGGCCGGTCATAGGCCTTGCCGAACACGTCCGGCACGCCGCCGCGGGCCGCGAAGATGCCCTTGGCCGCCTCCGAGACCGGGTTCTTGCCGTCGGTGGTGCCGTTGGCGAAAAAGTACTTTCCGGAATTCGAATCGGATTTCGTGATGTTGTTGGTGTAGCCGAGGAGATCGGCCACCGACTGGGTCACGTTGCTGAACGTCTTGTAGTCGGCGTAACGCGCCTTGTCCTGGTAGATCGCGCCGAGCCGGCTGCCGAGCCCGTCGGCGAGTTCGGTGGCGTTGCCGTCGGTGATGAAGGCGTCGCGCAAGGCGAGCTGGCGCTGCTGGTCGAGGGGCAGGAGATGCGGCTGCTTTTGCGTGCCGAACTGGATGTCGCCGGTCACCGTCAGGTTGGCATCGAGCGCCGCCCGCCCCTCCGGCGTCGCCTGGAGCACGCTGACCGTGGCGAGCCCCTGGAGCGCGACGAGGTTCGTCGCGGTCTGCGCCTCCGCCCCGACCGGCAGCATCAGGCCGAGAAAAGCGAGACCGTGAATGGCCGCCCTGCGCATCGTGTCGCCCCCCCTGTGTTCGGGCGGCAGGAAACGACGGGAGCGGGCTCCTGTCCAGCCCGGCGGGTCGATGGCGTCTATGCGTCGGACCGGATCACGATACGGGACCGTGGCGGGACGCCGACCGGGGCCGCCATTCCCACCCGCGGCCTCATTCTGAGGTGCGACTGAAAGGAGCCTCGAAGGAGGGCTCCAGACGTCTCGGCGATCCCTGGAGCGCTCCCTCGAGGTCAGTCGATCTGCGATCGTGCGCGATCTCCGATCGCCGACACCTCAGGATGAGGTGGTGGGTGGGAGCGACGGAGCGACAGATGCGCCACCCTGACGTCTACGCATCGGACCGCTCCTTCCCCCGAACGCCTTCGCGATCATCCGCCGGCTGCTGGCCGACGCGCAGCCGCGCGACGATCGGATACACCGCCGGCAGCAGCACCAGGGTGAGGAGCGTCGCGGTGACGAGCCCGCCGATGACCACGGTGGCGAGCGGGCGCTGCACCTCGGCGCCGGCACTGGTCGAGAGCGCCATCGGCAGGAAGCCGAGCGTGGCGACGAGCGCCGTCGTCATCACCGGGCGCAGGCGGCGCTCGGCGGCCTCGGTGGCGGCCTCGCGCGGGGAGAGGCCGGCGCGCTCCAGGTCGCGCAGGGTGCTCATCAGCACCACGCCGTTCAGCACCGCGATGCCGAAGGTGGCGATGAAGCCGATCGCCGCCGAGACCGAGAACGGCAGGCCGCGGGCATAGAGCGCCAGGATGCCGCCGGTCGCCGCCACCGGCACGTTGAGGAAGATGAGGCCCGCGACCCGGATGTCGGAGAACAGCACCACCAAGAGCACCAGGATCGCCGCGAGCGCCGCCGGCACCACCACGGACAGCCGGGCGGTCGCCTCCTGGAGGTTCTGGAATTGCCCGCTCCAAACCAGGGAATAGCGCGGCGGCAGGCTCACCTGCGCCGTCACGGCGGCTTGCGCCTCGGCGACGAAGCTCTGCACGTCGCGCCCGCGCACGTTGGCCTGGACCGAGATGCGGCGCTGCAACCGCTCGCGGCTGATCTGGGCCGGGCCGGTCGCGACCTCGACCGAGGCGACGAGGGAGAGCGGCACGGTGCCCTTGCCCTTGCCCCCGACCGGGAGCGCCCGCACCCGCTCGATGTCGGCGCGGTCGTTCCCCGCCAGCCGCACCACGATGTCGGTGATGGCGTTGTCGTCACGATAGACCTGGCCCGACGGCCGGCCGCCGATCGCCTCGACCACGTCGAGGATGTCGCTGGCGCTCACCCCGTAGCGGGCGGCCGCCGCCCGGTCGACCGTGATCGACAGGGCCGGCATCCCGGCCTGGGATTCGGCCTTCACGTCGCTCGCGCCGGGCACGGCCGAGACCGCCCGCACGATGGCGTCGGCCTTGTCCTTCAGCACCCCGAGATCGTCGCCGTAGAGGCTGATCGCCACGTCGCCGCGCACGCCCTCCAGCAGGTCGTCCATCCGCATCTGGATCGGCTGCGAGAAAGCGTAGGCGACGCCCGGCACCTCCTGGCGCAAGCGGTCGCTGAATGCCGCGACGAGGCCGTCCTGGTCCTTCGCCGTGGTCCAGGTCGCGGGGTCGGTCAGCGTGATGAAGCTGTCGGTCGATTCGACGCCCATCGGGTCGGTCGGGATCTCGGCGCTGCCGGTGAGCGAGACCACCCGCTTCACCTCCGGGAACGACTTCAGCACCGCCTCGATCCGACGCATGGTCTTCAGCGAGGCGTCGAGGTTGATGCCCGGCAGCTTCTCCGAGGTGACGACGATCGAGCCTTCCGAGAGCTTCGGCAGGAACTCGCCGCCGAGCCGGGTGGCGAGGACGCAACTTCCGGCAAACAGCGCCAGGGTGACGAGGATCGTCGCCCCCGCCCGCCGCTCGGCGACGCGCAGGACCGGCGTGTAGACCGTCCGCATCCCGTGGACGAGGCGCGTCTCGCGCTCGCCGATCCCGCGCCCCGAGAGCACCAGGGCGGCGAGCGCCGGCATCAGCGTCAGGGTGAGAAGGAGCGAGCCGGCGAGCGCCAGGATCACCGCCACCGCCATCGGCCGGAACATCTTGCCGGCCACCCCTTCGAGGGCCAGCACCGGCAGGTAGACCAGGATGATGATCGCCACCGCGACCATCACCGGCCGCGCCACCTCCGCCGCCGCGTCGCGGATGACCGCGTGGGCCGGGCGCTCCGGATGCTCGCCGCGGGCGCGCAGGACGTTCTCGATCATCACCACGGCGCCGTCGACGATGAGGCCGAAATCGATCGCGCCCAAGCTCATCAGGTTGCCCGACAGGCCGAGGAAGCGCATGCCCGCGAAGGCGAGCAGCATCGAGAGCGGGATCGCGGCGGCCACCACCAGCCCGGCCCGCAGGTTGCCGAGGAGCAGGAGCAGCACCACGATCACCAGCACCGCCCCCTCGACGAGGTTGTGGGCGACGGTGTGGATCGTGCGCTCGACGAGAGCCGAGCGGTCGTAATAAGGCACGATGGCGATGCCGGGCGGCAGGAGCGGGCGCAACTCCTCGATCGTCGCCTTCACCCGCTCGACGACCGCGCTGGCATTCTCACCCTGCTGCATCATGGCGATGCCGACCACGGTCTCGCCGGCGGCATCGTGGGTCACCGCGCCGAGGCGCACTTTCGGCGCCTCCACCACCTCGCCGAGGCTCGCGACCGTCACCGGTACGCCGCCGGGATGGGTCGCCACCACGATCCGGGCGATGTCGTCGGGACCCGTCGCTAGCCCTAAGCCCCGGATCACCTCCTGCTGGTCGTTGTGCTCCAGATAGGCGCCGCCCCGGGCGAGGTTGTTCTCGGCGAGCGCCGTGTAGACCTGGCTCAAGCTGACGCCGTAGCGCTGCAAGCTCTCGGCCGAGATCCGGACCTCGTAGGTGGGCAATTGCCCACCATAGATGTTCACGTCGGCGATGCCCGGCGTGAGCTTGAGGCGCGGCGCGATCGTCCATTGCAGCAGGCGCTTCAGCTCCATCGGCGAATAGGCCGGCCCGCGCAGCTCGAACTGGTAGATCTCGCCGAGGCCCGTCGCCATCGGCCCCATCTGCGGGTCGCCGATGCCGGCCGGCATCATCGCCTTGGCCTGGGGCAGGCGCTGGAACACCTGGGAGCGGGCCTCGGTGATCGACATCCCCTCGTCGAAGGTGACGTAGACCGCCGAGACGCCGAAGCGCGAGGTCGACCGGATGCCGGTGAGGCCCGGCGCGCCCGCCATCGCGCTCTCGACCGGGAAGCTCACCAGCCGCTCGACCTCGAGCGGCCCGAGCCCGGGCGAGAGCGTCAGGATCATCACCTGCTTGGGCGAGATGTCGGGTACCGCGTCGATCGACAGGCCCCGGAGGTTGACGATCCCGCCGGCGGCACCGGCGAGCGCCACCACCAGCACGAGCCAACGGCGGCGGATCAGGAGGGCGAACCAGGCTTTCATGGCAGCCTCAATCCGTCGCGCCGAGGAGGCTGCGCAGCAGGATCGCCTTGAGGCCGAAGCTGCCTTGCGTCGCCACCGTCTCGCCGGGTGCGACGCCCTTCGTCACCTCGACCCAGTCGGCCCGCTGCACCCCGAGGGCGAGCGCCCGCTTCTCGAACCGGTCGTCGCCCGTCCGCACGAAGGCGACCGGCCCGTCCTCGGTCTGCTGCACGGCGCTCGCGGGAAGCGTCGTGCCCTCGCGGCCGAGATCGGCGGCGATCTCGACCGACACGAACATGTTGGCGCGTAAAGCCCCCCCCGGATTGGCGATCTCGATCCGGGCCGGCGCGGTGTTGGTCGCCGGGTCGATCGCGGCGTTGACCGAGCGGACCCGGCCCTCGAAGGTCGGGTGGTCGGGCACCGGCGCCCGGATGGTGGCGGCATCGCCCGGCTTCACCGCGGCGATGTCGCGGCCGTAGAGATTCGCCAGCACCTGGATCCGCGACGGGTCGGCCACCGTGAAGGCGTCGCTGTTGGTATCGACCACCTCGCCGAGGGTGATGCCGCTCGCCGTCACCACCCCGTCGATCGGCGACACGATGGCGCTGGTGCCGGCCGGCGCCCCGGGCTCGGGGGCGAGGCGGGCATATTGCGCCGAGTAGAGGTCGAGCTTCGCCTTCGCCGCCAGCGTCGCGGCATGCGCCTTGGCGAGGTCGACCTGGCGGCGATCGACCTCGGCCTGGGCGACGCCCATCACCTTGAGGAGATCCTGGCCGCGCTTCAGGTTGATCTCGGCGACCTTCTCGGTCGCCTGCGCTTCGGCGAGGCTGGCCTGCGCCTCCGCCAGGCCGTTGCGGGCCTCGAGCAGGCCGGCGGCATCGAGGGTGGCGAGGCTCTGGCCGGCCCGGACGAGATCGCCCGGCTGCACCGCCAGGGTCAGGACGCGGCCGGCGGTGCGGGGCTTGAGATGGGTGACGCGGCGCTCGTCGAAGGCGATCGTGCCCGGCGCCCGCACCGGCAGGACGATGCGCCGGGTCTCGGCCCGGCCGAAGGCAAGGCCGATGCGGGCTTGGCCGGCCTCGTCGAGGGTCACGAGGTTCGGGTCGGCCGGGGCGGCGCTTTCCTGCGGCGCCGGGGCGGGGGCCGGTGCCATGAGGCCGAGCCGGGCGAGAACGGGGGCCAGCATCGGCCCTGCGGCGTCGCGAGAGGCCCAGCCGGCGCCGGCCAGTGCCACGAGGACCGCGATGAGGACGAGGCCGCGCCAGGGCGGCCGCCGACCCGGACGCGACGGCCGGAGGGCCGGTGTCTCGGTCTTGCGCTCACGCGGACGCGCCTCGCTCTCGGCGACGCGCGCGACGGTCTCGACGGCCAGGAGCACGGCCTCACTCACCCTGCTGGATTGGAATCATTCCAACACCTATGCGCGGGGGCGGGCCTCGCCACTAAATTCGCGTTCATCCGGTGGTTTCCGCTGGGATGGCGGGGCGTTTCGGAACAAACCCTGGTTTTCGATCTGCGCCTCTCTGCCTGCTCAGCAGGGCTGTCCCGGAAAAGACGTGGCGCGGGAAATCCCCTCTCCCCGCGGGCGGGGAGAGGCCTGAGCTCCGAAGGGGCTCAGGAAGCCCGCAGGGCGAGGGTGAGGGGGTATTTCCGGATGAGCCTCACTCGTCGAGACCCCCTCACCCTCGCTCCGGCTACGCCTCCGCTTGCTTTGCCCCCAACAAGGGGGGCAAAGCCCTCTCCCCGCCCGCGGGGAGAGGGGAAACCTGCGCCACTTTTCTCCTTGGACAGTCCTTTCCACATGAGTGAAGGAAAAAATGCGAACCTTCACGGCGAATTTTTATCCATCGATAAAGCAAAAACTTGCGAGAAAACCGTGGCAAAGCTACTGCTGATCGAGGACGATGTCGCGACCGCCGAGGAGATCCTGGCCGATCTCGGCGGACGCGGGCACGCGGTGGCCTGGGCGGCGACCGGGCCGGAGGGGGCGGAGCGTGCGCGCGGGGAACCTTGGGATGCGATCGTCCTCGACCGGATGCTGCCGGGGCTCGACGGGCTGACGCTGCTGCAAGGCTTGCGTACAGCCGGCGACCGGACCCCGGCCCTGCTGCTCTCGGCGCTCTCCGATGTCGACGAGCGGATCCGGGGCTTGCGGGCGGGGGGCGACGATTACCTCGCCAAGCCCTTCGTGCTGGCCGAGCTCGCCGCGCGGATCGAGGCGCTCCTGCGCCGCCCGACCGACACCCGCGAGACGCTCCTGCGGGTCGGCAGCCTGGAGATCGACCTGATCGCCGGGACCGGCCGGCGCGGCAGCCGCGACTTGGAGTTGCTGCCGCGGGAACTCACCCTGCTCGAATACCTGATGCGCCGCCCCGGCCAGGTCGTGACCCGGGCGCTGCTGTTCGAGGAGGTGTGGAACTACCGCTTCACCCCGAAATCCAACCTGATCGACGTGCATCTCGGCCGCCTGCGCCGCAAGCTGGAGGCGGCCGGCGAGCCGCCGGTGATCCACAGCGTGCGCGGCATCGGCATCATGCTGGCTCCCGATGACTGACCTGTTTTCCTCCACCACCTTCCGCTGGGCGCTCGGGATCGCCCTGTGGTCGGCCTTGCTCGCGCTCGCCATGTTCGGCTTCGTCTACTGGCAGACGGCCGCGTTCCTGCGGGAGGAGCTGGCCGAGACGCTGCGGCTCGAAGTGCGGGCCGCCGCCGAGGACCCGGCCGGCACGGTCGGCCGGGTCGAGACCTGGATCGCCATGGACCGCCACGCCACCCATTACGGCGGGGTGTTCGGGCCGGATGGGGCGCGGCGGGCCGGCAACCTCGTCGCCCTGCCCTCCCGGCTCGCCCGGGACGGCGACGCGGCCCGGGTCGCCGCGACGATCGAGACGACGGAAGGCCCGGTCTCCGACGAGGTCTGGGCGACGGCCTTGGCGCTTCCCGGCGGCGGTACCGTGGTGATCGGCCACGACACCGACGAGATCGACCGGGTGCGGAAGACCACCTTGAGGGCGATGGGGTTGGGCCTGGCCCCCGCCCTCCTCCTGTCCGGCCTCGGCGGCCTGGTGCTGGCGAGCCGGGCGCGCCGGCGCCTCGCCGTCACCGAGGCGGCGCTCGCCGAGGTGATGCGCGGCGACCTGCGCAAACGCCTGCCGGTGGGCGCGCGGGGCGACGAGTTCGACCGCCTCGCCGGCAACGTCAACCGGATGCTCGACGAGATCGAGCGGCTGGTGGAGGAGGTCCGCAGCGTCGGCGACGCGGTCGCGCACGACCTGCGCACGCCGCTGACCCGGATGCGCGCGCGGTTGGAGCGGAGCCGCGAGCAGGCGGCGAGCGTGGAGGAGTTTCGCGACGCGATCGACCAGGGCCTCGCCTGGATCGACCAGACGCTCGCCATGGTCACTGCCGTCTTGCGCATCGGGGAGATCGAGCATGGCCGGCGCCGCGCCGGCTTCGCGCCGGTCGATCTCGCGCAGATCGTGCGCGAGGCCGCCGAGTTCTTCGAGCCGGTGGCGGAGGACAAGGAGGTCGCACTCACCGTCACGGTCGCGACGGGGGCTTTCGCCGTCGAGGGCGACCGCGACCTCCTGTTCGAGGCCGTCTCGAACCTGATCGACAACGCGGTGAAGTTCACGCCGCCCGGCGGGACGGTGCGGGTCGGGCTGGACAACGGAGAGGCCGGCTTGACGGTCGTCGTGGAGGATTCCGGCCCCGGCATCCCCCGGGGAGAATGGGTTCAGGTCTTCCGGCGCTTCTATCGGGCCGAGCGCGCCCGCCGGACGCCCGGCAACGGCCTGGGTCTCGGGCTCGTGGCGGCGATCGCCCGGCTGCACGGCTTCTCGGTGGCGGTCGGGGACACGCCCGACGGGGGCGC
Source organism: Methylobacterium sp. SyP6R (assembly GCF_019216885.1). NCBI lineage: Bacteria > Pseudomonadati > Pseudomonadota > Alphaproteobacteria > Hyphomicrobiales > Methylobacteriaceae > Methylobacterium > Methylobacterium synurae. The sequence continues at coordinate 4,509,719 of NZ_JAAQRC020000001.1, forward strand.
GCGGTTCACGATCCTCGTGCCTCTCGCCGGTTCCGATGAGGCGGGCATCCCCGCGCGTCGGGACCGACCGGCGCGCGAGCGGATCCCGAGCCGAATCCTATAGATAACGCAGCACCGGATGCCGCCCACGCCGCTTCAGCCCGACCATCCAGCGGCAGGCGCCGTAGAGCGGCAAGCCGAGCACCAGCGCGACCAGCCAGAGCTGCGCCGGCGAGCCGAGTTCGACCTTGCCGGAGGGGCCCGTCAGCCCGGCCGCGAAGGCGAGATCGTAGAGCCCGCGCAGCAGCCAGAGATGGACGAGGTAGAAGAACAACGGCGCGCCGCCGAACACCCGCAGCCAGCCGAGGCGCGATGCCGGCAGCGCCTCGAACACGGCGAGGAGCCAGAGCCCGAGCCCCAGCGTCAGCAGCAGGAAATCGGCCGAGGGCGGATACTTGGTGAGGTTCAGGAAGGACAGGATCGTCATCCCGAGGGTCGGGCCGGCCTGCCACGGCACCGGATCGCCGTAGCCGTTGAGCCCGCGCAGCACCAGGAAGCCCGCCAGGGCCGCCGCCCCGAGGGCGAGGAGCCGGCGGCGCCGGGCCCGGGGATCGGTCGCGAACCACGGCCCGAGGACGTAGCCCGCCGCCGCGACGCCGATCCAGGGCAGCACCGGGTAGGAGGTGCGGGCCACGCCCCAGGGCAGGTCGAGCAGGCCGCGCTGGTGCAGGATCGACCACGGCACGTAGCCGGCCTGGCCCGGCGCGAGCACGATCCCGTCGAGGAGGTTGTGCCCCAGCACGATCAGGAGCGCGGCCACCGCGAGGGCCGGACGCGGCAGCCGCAGGAGCCCCGCGAGCGCGATCATGCCGAGGCCGATCGCCCAGATCACCTGCAGGTAGAGGACCGGCGGCAGCATCCGGCCGGTCCAGGCGAGGTTCACCAGCGTGACCTCGAGCCCGACCAGGAACAGGCCGCGGGTGAGGAGAAAGCGCGCCGTCGCGCCAGTGCCGTGCCGGCGCGCGTAGAGGCTCGCCGAGAGGCCGGTGAGCAGGAGGAAGACCGGTGCGCAGAGATGCGAGATCAGCCGCGTCACCACGAGGTCGGGCGCGGTGACGCTCAGATCCATCGGGTCGCGGACCTGGGCGTGGACGTAGAAGATGTCCCGCACGTGATCGACCAGCATCAGCAGCATGACGAAGCCGCGCAAGGCATCGATCGAGCCGATGCGGGCGGTGGGGGTATCCGGCGCCGTCACGATGCCGTCTCGGAGGCCAGCCGCGAGAGGAGCCGGCGCACGTCGGGCGGCGTCCAGACCCGGCCGCCGCGGGGCTTGCGCACCCCGCGCCGGGTCAGGGAGGCGGCGATGCCCTCGGGCGTCCCGCCGGCCTCCGCCGTGATGGCGGCCAGGACCGGCGCGAGACGCTGGCGGTAGTGCCGGGCACGGGCGGCGGCTGCATCCCGGCCGGCATCGCCCTTGCGGAGAACGGCCGCCATCAGAACCGCACCGACAGGGTGCCGGTGAACCGCCGCGGGGCACCCGGATAGACCCGGAAGACGTTGAGCGAACTCTCGTAATAGGTGGTGTCGAAGATGTTCTCGACGTTCAGGCCGAAACGGACGTTCTCCCACTTGTAATAGGCCAGCGCGTCGACGGCGATGTAGCCCGGCAGCCGGAAGGCGCCGCCATTGGCGTCGCCCGCCCGCTCGCCGACGGCGCGCACGCCGCCGCCGATCCCGAACCCCTTCCAGGGGCCCTCCTGCGCCTCGTGCACCGCGAGCAGGCTGCCCGAGTGGCGCGGCACGTTGATGAGCGGGGCACCCACCGGCAGCACGTTGTCCTTCGTGACGACGGCGTCGGCGAAGACGTAGCCGGCCAGGACCTTGATCGACGGCGAGAGCTGGCCGGCCGCCGTGAACTCGAAGCCCTGGCTGCGCACCGCGCCGGCGGCGATCGAGAAGCCGGTGTTGTTGGGATCGGCGGTGAGGACGTTCTGGCGCTCGACCCGGAAGGCGGCGCCGGTCAGGCTTAAACGCCCGCCATACAGGTCGAGCTTGGTGCCGACCTCGTAGCCGAGGCCAGTCTCCGGCGCGAACGGGCCGTTGAACGACGAGGCGGCCGCGTCGGGCCCGATATTCGGCCGGAAGCTCGTGCCGACATTGGCGTAGAGCGACAGCTCCGGCAACGGCTGGTAGACGAGGCCGGCCCGGGGCGTGGCGGCGAAGTAGGTCTGGTCGCTCCGGACCCCGGTGGTGCGCTCGCGGAACGACTGCTCGAAGAAGTCGAACCGCACGCCGACCAGCGCCTTCCACTCGGGCGACAGCGCGATCTGGTCCTGGGCGTAGAGCGCCGTGTTGGTGACCTGCTCGAACCCGTTGGTCTGACGGGTGTAGTTCGGAAGCAGCCGGCCGTAGACCGGGGCGTAGATGTCGAGGGAATAGGGATCCTGGCGGGTGTTGGAGCGGATCTGCTGGTAGGTGCCGTCGGTGCTCTCGCGCTCGAAGCCCAGCAGCAGGGTGTGGCCGATCCCGGCGGTATCGAAGCGCCCGACCAGCTCGGCCTGGCCGAGGGCCACGGCGGCGCGGTAGTTGCGATAGTTGCGGTCGCGCAGGACCGTGCGGTTGTCGGCGGCGATGTCCCGCACCTCGACCGCCTCGCCGGCGAGCGAGTTGGAGTTGAGGTAGGTGGCAAGCCGCATCTGCCAGTCGGCATCGAAGCGGTGGTCGACCCGGATCTGCATCGAGTCGTTGGTCTGCCGGATGCTCTGGCCCGGCTCGCCGAGGAAGCGCGAGATCGGCAGGAACCCGAGCCGGTTGTCGATCGCGATGACGCCGCGGTCGAACACCGTGCGGTTCCTCAGGAACTCGGTCTCGACCGTGACCTTGGTGTCGGGCGTGACCTGCCAGCTCACGACGGGGGCGACGAACAGCCGGTCGCCGTCGACGAAATCGCGAAAGCTGTTCTGGCGCCCGGCCGCGAGGTTGAAGCGGTAGAGGAGCGTGCCGTCCTCGTTGAGCGCACCGCCCGAATCGACCGTGCCGCGGACCTGCTCGAACGAGCCCCAAAGCCCGCCCATCTCGACGAAGCGTTCCGCGGTCGGCTGCTTGGTGATGATGTTGACGAGGCCGCCCGGGTCGCTGCGCCCGAACAGGCCGCCGCCGGGGCCCTTCAGCACCTCGATCCGCTCGACGTTCTGGGCGTCGGGCGGCGGCGGGAACCCGCGGTTGAGGGGAAAGCCGTTCTTGTACAGCTCCGAGGTGGTGACGCCCCGGATGGCGTAGCTGAAGATGGTGAGGCCGCCGAAATTGTTCTGCTGCGCGACGCCCGGCATATAGGTGAGGACGCGGTCGACCCGCGTCGCCGCGAGGTCGGTGACGACCTCTCGCGGCGCGACGGTGACGACCTGCGGCACGTCGCGCTGGGGCGTATCGGTCTTCGTGCTGCTCACCGCCCGGTCGCCGCGAAAGCCCGGGGTCGGGCCGATGAGCCCGATCGTGCCGGCGGCGGAGGGCGCCGGGAGCGCAGGGGCGCCCGCCACCACGACCTCGTCGAGGGCGATGGTCTCCTGCCCGTGCGCGGTGCCGGCCGCGAGGCTCAACCCCAGGGCGGTCGCCAGGGCGGGCATGGGATGATGAAGAGGCGGGCGGGTTCTCAACGAAGCATACTCGATGTTGCCGCGCGAATGCGTCCGGGCGAGTGGCAGGCCGAAGGCCGCGCGAAAATCGCGCGGCGCACAGCCCGACCGCTCCCCCGGGCCGCACCGCCCGCGGGACGTGACCGCGCCGCGAGGCGCATGCCGAGGCAGGTCTCTAGCTCGCGGAGCACCGGTCCCGCCTCGCCTTCCCGGTGCCAGGCGCACCAGTGGCTTTCGGCGGCGGGTCATCTCCGCTCACAGTTGCGGGGGCAGCCTCGGCCTCACCGCGGATGCTCCCGCATCCGATGGGGTCACCGAGCTCCCGCTTCGCCCGCGGGCTCAGCACCCGGGGAACCTTGGCGGCACCATCCATGGCAGCCCGACCGTGCGTAAGCAACACTCGGAAACGCAATGTAATAATGTTGCCGAACTTGTGTCCACAGGAACACACCGGCCGGCGACGGGCCCGGGCCTACTCGCCGCGCAGGAAGGCCGCCGTCGCCGGATGGAGCCAGGATGCCGGAACCGCCCCCGACAGGTCGCGGGGGTCGCTCGGCCGCTCGTGCGGCAGGTGCCGGGCGAGGGCCGGCTTCGCCTTGTCGATCGCTGCGACGAAGCGGGCCACCGCCGCCGGGTCGAGGCCGGGCTTGCCGAGGATGAAGCTCCACGATCCCACGGTGTCGATTGCCGCGTCCTGGCCCGGGAAGGTGCCGGGCGCCACGGTGATGCGCCGCAAGGACGGGCTCGCCGCCAGGATCGCCGGAAGAGCCGTCGCCGGGGGGCCGAGGAAGCGAGCCCCGCCCGGACCCTCGGCCATCGCCCGGAAGCCCGGCCAGCCGGTGCCGCCGCCGAACAGGGCCGCGGCCTGGCCTGCCCGTACCATCGCCGGGCCGTCGCCGGCACGGTCGAGGAGAATCGGCCCGATGTCGCGCTCGGGGTCGATGCCTGCCCCGCGCAGGATCGTCCGGCCCATGGCGGTGAGGCCGGAACTGCGCGTGCCCAGGGCCACCGGTTGCCCGCGCAGGTCGTCGAGGCTGCGAACCGGGCTGTCGGCCGGCACCACGAACAGGCCCGGCGCCGCGTAGACCGGGGCGATCACGGTCACGGCCGGCGGCGCGCCCTGCTGGCCAAGCGCCTCGTAGGCGTATTCGCCCTGGACGAGGCCGAGATCGACCCGTCCGTCACGCAGGAGAACCAGGTTCTCGGTCGAGCCCTTGCTGGAGCGCAACTCCACGGTGAGATCCGGGTCCACCTCCCGGATCGCCGCCGCCAGCGCCTCGCCATAGGCCGGGAAGCCGCCGCCGGGCGTCGCGGTGGCCAGGACGAGGCGCAGGGGCTCGCCAGCATGGGCGGAGGTTAGGAGACCGATCCAGGCGGCTGCAGCGATCAACCTGCGATTCAACATGGGTTAAGGTGTCCTCGACCGTCCCGACGGTGGTGCCACCCGGCCCGCCTCCGCTCAAGCCACGGCTCACGCCGTCCACCGGCATAGGGGCCGCCTGCGGTGCCACGCATGCGATCGGGCCGTCACCTCCCCTGCCCGTCGACGGTCGGGTTGCCGTTCCGGCGGCGGGCCTGCCCCGCCCGCCGGAAGCCTCACGCCGCCGCGTTCTCGTCTCCAGGCTCCTCGCTCGTATGCTCGGCGAAATGGGCGATTGGGCCGGGGCGGCCGAGAAGATAGCCCTGCGCCTCGTGGCAGTTCTCGGCCCCCAGGAAGGCGAGCTCGGCCGAGGTCTCGACGCCCTCCGCCAGGACCGGCAGGCCCAGCCCCCTCCCTAAGCCCAGCACCGCCCGCATGATCGCCGCGGTCTCGTGGTTGACGTCGACGGCGCGGATGAACGACCGGTCGATCTTGATCTTGTCGAACGGGAAGGCGCGCAGGTTCGACAGGGACGAGTAGCCGGTGCCGAAATCGTCCATGGCGATCCGCACCCCCATCGCCTTGACCCGGCGCAGGGCGGCGAGCGCCCGCACCGGATCGCGCACGAGCGCCGTCTCGGTGATCTCGAGTTCGAGCCGGGCGGGAGAGAGGCCGGTGGTGATCAGGACCTCGTGGACGAGCTCGGCGAAGCCCGGGGCGTGGAGCTGCACCGCCGAGACGTTGACGGCGATGCGCAGCGGCTTGTCCCACGAGGCCGCCTCGCGGCAGGTCTCGCGCAACACCCACTCGCCGATGCCGAGGATGCTGCCGGTCTCCTCCGAGATCGGGATGAACTGGTCCGGCGGGACGTTCCCCCGCTCCGGGTGCTGCCAGCGCAGCAAGGCCTCGAAGCCGACGACGATCCCGGTGTCGATCGCCATCTGCGGCTGGTAGACGATCCGGAACTCGCCCCGCTCGACGGCGTGGCGCAGGTCGTGCTCGAGGGAGCGGCGATCGCGGATCTGCGCGGCGAGCACCGGTTCGAAGAACCGGTGGACGCCCCGTCCATGGTTCTTGGCGCAGTACAGCGCGGCGTCGGCGTGGTTGAGCAGGGTCTGGGCGTCCTCCGCGTCGGTCGGGCACAGCGCGATGCCGATGCTGGTCGCCAGGATCGGGCCGGCGCCCGCCCGCTGGTTGCCCTCGCGGATCACCCGCAGGATCTCCTCGGCGAGGAGCCCGGCCTCCTCAGCGCGCGCGAGGTCCGGCATCACGATCGCGAACTCGTCGCCGCCGAGGCGCGCCATCATCTGCCGCGGGCCGAGAACCGGGGCGATCCAGCGCGCCAGGGCCTGGAGCAGGCCGTCGCCCATGGCGTGGCCGTAGAGGTCGTTGACGTCCTTGAAGCGGTCGAGGTCGAGGCAGAGGACGGCCACGAGGCGGCCGCCGGAGCGCGCCGCGGCGATCTCCTCGTCGAGGCGGGCGCGGAAGCTCGCCCGGTTCGGCAGGCCGGTCAGGGTATCGTGGTGGGCCAGGAACTGGATGTCCCGCTCGGCCTTGCGCCGTGCCCGCAGGTCGCGGACCGCGACGGCGTGGAAGGGCCGGTTGCCGAGCGGCCGCCGGATCACGTCGACCGGCAGCGCCTCGCCGTCCGCTCCCCTGAGTTCGGCCTCGACGAGGTGGCCGTTCGGGCCGGCGTCGAGGCGCGCGACCACGACCTCGGGCAGGATCTCGGTGATCGGCCGTCCGACCAGAGCCGCCGGCGTCCGGCCGATCAGCTCGGCGAGGCTGGTATTGACGGTCACGATGCGCCGGCCCTCGCAGATCGCGATGCCCTCGACCGCGGCGTCGGCGAGGCTGTTCATCAGATCCTGCGACTCGCGCCGGCGCCGGGCGCGGCCGTCCAGAGTCAGGCCGGTGAAGGCGAGGACGAGGAGCGTCAGGCTGGCAAAGCCCAGCGAAGCGGCGAACTCGCCGCCGCTGGCCGTCGGCACGAGCCCGCCGGCGGCCAGGCTGAGCGTGACCGCGTGCGGCAGCATCACCGCGCAGGACAGGAGCAGGGCTCCGGCGCCGCGGCTCGCCGGGCTCTCCCGCAGGCTGCAATTCAGGGCGAGGCCGGCGAGCACGATCCCGGCCGCCCCGGACAGGGCGAGGCCGGCGAGCCAGGCCGGACCGCCCGCCCCCGGCAGGCTCGCCGAGGCCGAGGCTGCGACCGCGGCGAGGCCCAGTCCGATCAGGCCGCCGCCGAGAGCCGGCCCGACGCGGCGGGGCGCCGAGACGGCGGCCCGCAGGCCGCCCCCGGCGAAGAGCACCATGAGCACGAGGCCGAGCAGCAGGATCTCGCTCCGGCGCAGCATCTCGTCGGGGGCGCGGATCGCGGCCTGTGCGATCACCTGGCTCGCCCACAGCCCGAACCCGCCGGCGATGGCGGCGGCCGAGATCCAGATCCCCCGGCTGGTGCCGCTCGTGGCACGGGCATGCTGGAGCAGGTCGATCGTGGTGATCGCGGCGAGCACGCCGATCAGCAGCGACAGGCCGATAAGCCGCCCGTCATGCAGGGCAAGCAGGGTTTCGGCGGTCTGCAGCATGAGAGAGTCACGTCCAGCCTCGGCTTCCGGCACCGTGGCGGAAAGCCGGTTGCGAAGCGGTAAAATACATCGGCCGATTCCCGCATTCGCGAGCGAACCGCACGGAATTAGACCGGTTATACTGCGTCGGCGGTGCTCGATCTGCGGTTGTCGGCACCGGCGGACCCTCGGGCAGGAAAACAGTCATATCCTGCCGCAACCCGGGGCCGACCTTTCGCGAGGGCGCCGAGGACCATGACCGGGATGCCGACGAGCCTCAATCGCCGTCGAGCCGCAGGTGCGTGATCGCGCAGCCCCGCGCCACGAGATCCGTCGGGTCGAGGTCGGGAAACAGTCCGGCGTAGCGGCGCACCAGGGCCGCGGCGAGCGCCTCCGCATCCCGGATCGTCGGCAGCGAGGCTGCAAACAGCTCCGGCGTCACCGCCGCCACGGGTACGCGCTGGTGCACCGCCACGCACAGGCCGGTCCGGAATCGGCTCGGGTCGAGGACCGGCAGTTCCTCGGCGCCATCGGGCCGGCGGCGCCCGGCCCGACGGATCGGCAGCAGGGCGTAGCGCAGGCCGACGCGATTGATCGTGCGTTCGAGGTTGAAGTGGACGAGGTCGCGGCCGGGGCCCCCAACTCCGAAAAATCCGCTTCGTGCAGGCGGATCAATGCGTCGACGCCGAGCGACGCAGTAAGATCGGCGACCGCGACGACCCGCGTCGCACCGCCCTCCTCCACGGCGACGTGGCGGCTGTTCGAGATCGGCAGGGACATGGGAGACTACCGGAACGGCGGCTCGTCGAAGCTTCGCAGCTTGCGCGAGTGCAGGCCGTGGCGGTTGCGCCGCAAGGTATCGAGGGTGGCGAGCCCGATCAGCAGGTGCTCGCCCACCGCCCGCTCGTAGAAGGCGTTGGCGGCGCCCGGCAGCTTGATCTCGCCGTGCAGCGGCTTGTCGGAGACGCAGAGCAGCGTGCCGTAGGGCACCCGCAGGCGGTAGCCTTGCGCCGCGATGGTGCCGCTCTCCATGTCGACGCCGATCGCCCGGGACAGGTTGATCCGTCGCCGCTCCTGCGACCAGCGCAATTCCCAGTTGCGGTCGTCGTAGGTCACCACCGTGCCGGTGCGCAGGCGCCGCTTCAAGGCCTCCGCCTGCTCGCCGGTGACGGCGGCTGCGGCCTCCTGAAGCGCCACCTGGACCTCGGCCAGAGCCGGGATGGGGACGTCCGGCGGCACCACCTCGTCGAGGATCCGGTCGCGGCGCAGGTAGCCGTGGGCCAGCACGTAGTCGCCGATGGTCTGCGACTGGCGCAGGCCCCCGCAATGGCCGACCATCAGCCAGCAATGCGGCCGCAGCACCGCCAGATGGTCGGTGATCGTCTTGGCGTTGGAGGGGCCGACGCCGATATTGACGAGGCTGGTGCCTTGTCCGTCCCGCGCCACGAGGTGGTAGGCCGGCATCTGGAAGCGGTGCCAGGGCGAGGCGGCGATGAGCGCATCGGCCGCGGCCCCCGCCGCCTCCCCGGCCTCGACCGCGACGCCGCCGGGCAGGACCAGGCGGGCGTAGCGCTCGGGCTCGGCGGCGAGCGCCTTCAGGCCGACCCGCACGAACTGGTCGACGTAGCGGTGGTAGTTGGTGAGCAGGATCCAGGGCTGGATCTGGCGCCAGTCGGCCCCGGTATAGTGGACGAGGCGGCGCAGCGAGTAATCGACCCGCGGCCCGTCGAACAGGGCGAGCGGCCGGGGCTCGTCGCCGGCCTCCAGCCACAGCCCGTCGGCGATCTCGTCGCCGACGCTCGACAGCATCGGGGTCGGGAAGTGGCGCGCGAGGTCGCTGGAGGTGACGCCGCGGGCCAGCTCCGCCCCGGGCTCGACGACGTAGGGGTACGGGATCTCCTGGGCGCTCAGGCCCACCTCGATCGTGGCGCCGTAATCCTGCACCAGCGGCCGCAGCTGCTCCAACAGGTAGGCGCGGAAATGCGCCGGCTGGGTCAGGGTGGTGGCATAGACGCCCGGGCCCTGGAACTTCGCGGTGGCGCGGGTGATCCGCGGCATCGGCCCGGTCGGGCTGTAGGTCAGGCGCAATTCGGGGTAGCGGAAGTTGAGCCGCTCGGCGGCGTCGGGGGCTACGCCCTCCGCGAGGAAGCGCGTCAGCGCGTCCCGCAGGCTGCCGGCGGCGGCGGCGTGGAGCGCCGCCAGGCGGTCGACCGCCGTCTCGGGATCGGCCACCGTCTCCATCGGTCTCAGTTCGTCGGCGAACACGGTCGATCGGTCTCCCTGATGCCCCGGAGACGAGCCTATACCGGGCGGAGCGGCGGGGCGACCCGGATCCCGCCCCTGAAACGACGGGACACCACGATGAGCGAAGCGGATTTCGGCCCGCGGCCTGGCGAGACGAGCATCGAGTTGCCGGCGGCGTTCGACGCCGGACTCTACTTCGTCGGCCGGGTGCGCACGCCCTGGACCGCGCGGGCGGACTGCCCGCGCAACTCCGCGCAGTCGGACGCGGTCTGCACGCTGGAGGTCGATGCCCGCTTCGCCCCGGCCTTGGCGAGCCTCGAGGGCACCACCCACCTGATCGTGCTCTACTGGATGGACCGGGCGCCGCGGAACCTGGTGGCGCAGCAGCCCCGGCACGCGCCGGAGCCGCGCGGCACCTTCTCGCTGCGCTCGCCGGCCCGCCCGAACCCGATCGCCGTCTCGGTGGTCGAACTGCTGGGCATCGAGGGCGGGACCTTGCGGGTGCGCGGGCTCGACTGCCTCGACGGCACGCCGCTCCTCGACATCAAGCCCTACTTCGCCTCGACCGATGCGCGGCCGCAGGCGCAGGTCCCCCGGCGGCAGGCGGCGGCGACCGAGGCGGTCAGCGACGGCGCAGACGCGTCAGCCGCGCCTTGAGCCAGTCCTTCGCGGCGTGCTGCCGCCGGGCCAGATCGGCGAGGCGTTCCGCCGAGGGCCCGCCGGGTGGCGAGACGACGACCTCGGTGACGCGGACGCGCTCGGGATACAGGTCGTCGAGCACCGCGCTCGCCAGGGTCGCCGAATCGAGCCGGTCGGCGAAGCGCGTCTCGTGCAGGGCCCGGACGATCTCGGCTTCCAGCAGCACGCCGGGGGCGAGCGTGCGCAGGTCTTCGTCGTAGGCGGTCTTGAGCAGGGTGGCGGTGCCGCCGCAGACCAGCGCCAGGCTCGCGGCGACGACCCGCCCGTCGAGGCGCAAAAGGTCGGCCCGCGCGGTCACCGACCCGTCGCCGGCACGAAACAGGGTTTTGGCGAAATTTTCGGTCTGCCGCCGGCAGGCGAGCGCGGTGCCGGCCCGCCCCTTCCAGCCGCGGCGTTCCAGGGCGAGGAACTCCGCGACCGCGCCCGCCAGGTCGCCATCCGGCCCGACCGCCTCGACCGTGACGGCGCCGGCCTCGTCGAGGCGGCGGCGGCGGCGGCGCAGGTCCTTGAGCCGGCCCTTGTGCGGGTGCTCGCGCAGGAAGGCGTCGTGGCTCATGCGCCGGTCGAGGACAGGACGCAGGAAGCCCGCGACCTCCGCGGTGCCCCAGCCGTCGCGGGCGAGCGCGGGACGGAGGGCCGATCCCTCCGCCGGCAGGAGCGGCCACCACCACGGGTGCCCGAGCCCCCGCATGCCGGCGACGAGCGCAGCGAGCGCCGGGGCGCCCTCGGGTCCGGCAACGACGAGCGGCGCCGTCACCGTGAGGTAGGGCGAGGCGAAGGGCCGGGCGATCCAGCCGAGCCCGAGGGGCCCGCGCCCGATCCGGAAGGGCAGCAGGGCCAGAAGGTCAGACCCTGCGCGCACCGCGAGGCAAGGCAGATCCTCCGGCGCCAAGCCGTGGTCGCGATGCGCCTCCAGCACCCGCCGCGCATAATCGGGCGTCGGCCCGTCGGCGCGGGCGACCAGGGCGTCCCAGGCTGCCGGCTCCCGGCTCAACGAGGCGAGGGTCGTGACCTCGCAGGCCGGGGCGACGGTGACGATGGGGAACGGGATCGCGTGCGCGTTCATCGGGCGAAGGCCGGTGTGAGGAGACCGAGGCGGCGATGGGCGAGCCACGCCAGGACGCCGCCTCTCCCGGCGGTCACCAGGGCGGCGGCGAGCGCCGCGCCGGTGAGGCCGAGGAGGGGGACCAGCACCAGCGTGAGGACCACCGCCGCGGTAAGGAGCGCGACCGTGACGGCGGCACAGGCCCATTCCGCCCCCAGCATGGTCAGCAAGTCCTCCGCCGGCCCGAAGGCGGCGGCGAGACCGTGGCCGGCGACGAGGAGCGCGAGGAGCGGCAGGGCGTCGCGGAAATCGGGACCGAACAGGCCGAGGAGCAGCGGACCCGCCGCCACGACGCCGAGGCCGGTCGCCAGGGTGGCCAGCAGCGTGAGGCGCGACCAGCGCCGGACCAGGGCTTCGAGCCCGGCCCGGTCGCCCCGCGCCTGCGCCTCGGCAAAGCGCTGCGCGGTGACCGAGGAGGCGGCGTACTGGACGAAGACCACGAATTGCAGGAGCCGCGTCGCCGCGAAATAGGCGCCGACCTCCGCCGGCGGCAGCAGGAAGCCCAGCACCAGCACGTCGACGAAGTTGAAGCCGGAACCGGCGAGATCGATCAGCGCCATCGGCAGGGCCGCCCGCATCCACTCGCGCCACGGAAACAGGGCGCGCGCCGGCGCACGCTCCCGCCACAGGCGCCGCAGCAGGAGCGCGGCCTGGAGCGCGAGCGACAGGGCGGTGGCGGCGAGCGTGCAGGCGACGGCGATCGCGGCCTCGGCCGGCGCCCCGAACCCGACCGCCGCCAGCATCAGGGCCATCATCAGGCCCTGCCGCAGGAGGTAGGGCGGCGCGACCGCGAGCAGCGTCCAGTGACGGCCCCGCGCGACCCCCTCGCAGAAATCCTGGAGCGCAAAGAGCGGTAGCACCAGGGCGGCGACGAGCAGCGGACCCGCGTAATCTCCGGCGACGAGGCCGGGATGGAGCCAGAGGAGCCCGGCGCCGAGCCCCGCCAGGGTCGAGGCCGCCGCGAGGGAGAACAAGGCCCCGAATGCGAGGAAGCCGCGCTCCGGCCCGGCGGCGCCTTGCGCCCGGTAAGTCGGCAGGAAGCGGCAGGCGGCCTGCGACAGGCCCCAGGTCGAGGCATGGCCGAGCAAGGCGGTCCAGACCCAGATCGTGGCAAAGATTCCGTATTCCTCGCCGCCCATCAGACGGGCCATCAGCACCTGGGCCACGAAGGCGCAGGCCGCTGCGGCGATGCGCACGCCGAACACCGCGAGCGCGGTACCGGCGCCACCGCCCGCCTCCGCCTCACCGATCGAAGCCCCGGCCGCCATCCCGCCGCTCCGAATCGCGCTGCACGAGGGTCTTCAATAGCCGGTCGGGCTTGCGGGCGGGTTAAGTGGACCGGGTCAAAGCCAGGAAATCACATCCGGGGACCCGTGCCGAACTCGGGCGCCTCACGGCTCCCCGGCGGGTGCCGCCGGCACCTCGCTGTCGGCACGCGGCTCGGCATTGGCCACGGCCTTTGTGGTGAGCAGCGGTTCGAGGCGCCGGGCCAGTTCCTGGCCGAGATGGCGGGTATAGGTGCCGGTGAAGTAGCGGCCGCCGGCGCCGCGGCCGTCGAGATGGTCGCGGGCCTTGGTCATCGCGTCGACCTCGGGCCGGCACAGGAAGCCGATCACGCCCGCCGCCTCGTACCAGCGCCCGGCCCGGGCATGGGCGAGTGCCGCCGGATTGTTGCCGATGGTCTCGGCGAAGCAATCGGTCGCCGCCTGTTCCAGCGGAGTGAGCACTGCGCGCCGGTGCTCGGCGCGGGGATTCGGAGCCGCCGCCGCCGGGTGGGCCGCGGCGGTCAGCTCCAACGCCGCCAGGGTGCAGATCGCGCCGTAAAGCAGAACTCTCATATCCGGGCCTCGGCCGAATCAACCGCATCTAACCCGGCAAGCCTCATGCCGATCAAGGGCGGATCTTGGGCGAAATCCGCGCGAGATATCGAATTCCGGACCTGTGTGCTTTCGGCCCGAAGCTGAGCCGAGCAGAGAGGGCCACCCGCTCGTACGGGCTGCACCGGGGGCCGAGGCCGTCTACAACACGCCCGGCAAACAGGCGGGGCCCCGCCGGAACGAGGAAGCCGTGCCATGTCGCAGGTCGTGGAAACCCGCCGTCTGACGACCCTGGACATCGCCCGGCGCAAGGCGGACGGACGCAAGATCGTCGCGCTGACCGCCTGCCACGCGCAGATGGCCGGCCTCATCGACCCTCATTGCGACGTGATCCTGGTCGGTGACTCGCTCGGCATGGTGATGCACGGGCTCGATTCGACCCTGCCCGTGACCCTGGACATGATGATCCTCCAGGCGCAGGCGGTGATGCGGGGCACGCGACGGGCACTCGTCGTCGTCGACATGCCGTTCGGCTCCTACGAGGCGAGCCGGGAGCAGGCCTTCGCCAGCGCGGCCCGCATCCTGAAGGAGACGGGGGCAGGGGCGGTGAAGCTGGAGGGCGGCGCGCGCTTCGCCGAGACGGTGACCTTCCTGACCCAGCGGGGCGTGCCGGTGATGGGCCATATCGGCCTTACCCCGCAATCGATCCACACGATGGGCGGCTTCCGGGTGCAGGGGAAAGGGCCTGACGCCCCGCGCCTGCTCCTGGAGGATGCCCGGGCGATCAGCGAGGCCGGCGCCTTCGCGATCGTGCTGGAGGGCATCGTCGAGCCGGTGGCCCGCACCATCGCGCGTGCGCCGGAGGTGACGGCTCCCACCATCGGCATCGGCGCCTCGCCGTTCTGCGACGGCCAGATCCTCGTTCTGGAGGACATGCTCGGCCTGTCCGAGCGCACCCCGAAATTCGTCCGGCAGTACGGACGCTTACGCGCCGAGATCGATGCGGCGGTGCGCCTCTATGCCGAGGAAGTCCAGGCCGGACGTTTCCCCGATGAGGCGCATACCTACGGCGAGCGCCAGGAATTGCCGAAGGTCTGACGCGATCTCCGCTCCAGGTTTTCCGCCCCTGACCTCAGCCCGGGAACCTATTCGACCTGCGACACCACGATCGCAACGGGCTTTCCTATCCTACCCTCCCACCTCATCCTGAGGTGCGAACGCAGCGAGCCTCGAAGGAGGGCTTCAGGGAGCTCGGAGACTTCCGGATCTCGCCTTCGAGGCTCGCTTCGCTCACATCTCGGGATGAGGTCGCGAGTGGAGGAGCCCCATGCCGACGCGCGCTAGCCGCGGCGCTCGGCGTTCCAGCGGCCCTTGCAGGAATTGGAGCCGGAGGTGGTCCAGTTGCCGAAGCCGGTGCCGTCGCCCAGGCGGCCGACGACCTGCGCCGCGGCATCGCCCCGGCTGATCGTCGCCCGCACGGCGCCGCTCGGTTGCACCCGGCCCGACACGGTGAAGTCGCCGCCGCCAGCGTAGCGGGCCTGGCCGTTCTGGATGATGACGCCGTAGCGGTAGGCCTTGTCGCAGGTCCCACTCTCGGTGATGACCTCGACGCTCCAGGTGCCGTCGAAGCGATTGGGTGCCTTGGCGCTGGTTCTGGCAGCGGCCGGCGCCACGGCACCGGCCAGACAAGCTCCCGCCGCGAGGGCGGACACGATCAGCCTCATGATCCTCGTTTCCCGGTTCGGTCTGGCGTCAAACTCGGCAGCAGGCGGTTGGTTGCCGCAATGCAGCGTTTCCGCGCGTTAACCGGCCACACTCACGCGGCCCTCGCTTCCGCCGCCAGGGTCGCCGCCCGCCGCAGGTCGTCGACGAAGCCCACATACGCGTCCTCCCGCGCCCCGTCGGGCAGTCGCAGCAGGTAGGAGGGATGGACCGTGACGAAGCCCCGATACGGCTTGTCGCCGAAACTCGCCGGTCCGCGGGCGCGGGTGATCGGCACCTGCCGGCCCGACAGCGCCAGCATCGCGGTGGCGCCGAGCGCCACGACGACGCGTGGCGCCACGAAGGCGAGCTCGCGTTCGAGCCACCAGCGGTAATGCGCCACCTCGCCGGCGCCGGGCTTCTGGTGGATGCGCCGCTTGCCCCGAACCTCGAACTTGAAGTGCTTGACCGCATTGGTGAGATAGGTCCGCTCGCGGTCGATCCCGGCCTCGCGCAACGCCCGCGACAGGAGCTGGCCCGCCGGACCGACGAAGGGCCGCCCGTGCACATCCTCCTGATCGCCCGGTTGCTCGCCGACGAAAGCGATGTCCGCGCCGAGCGGACCTTCGCCGAGGACGGCCTGCGTCGCGCCCGGCACCAGCGGCTCGGAGGCGCGGATGATTGCGTTCAGCGCTTCCAACGAGTCGGGCTCCTGCGCCGCCATCGCGGCGAGCGCCCGCGCCGGCACGCGCTTCATCGGCGCCTCGGGGGCGCGGGCGATCATCTCGCCCACGCGCCGGCCGGCCTCGCGGACCAAGCCGGGGATCGCCGCGGCCTCGGGCAGGTTGTGCCAGTATTTCTTCGGCATCTCGGCCCGCATCGCCGCCAGGTTGGTGCGGGCAGGATTGAAGGTGCTGGAATAGTAGTCGGTCCAGCCGGCCTCGAAGGCGTCCGCATCCGGCACGTCCTCGCGCCGGCCCGGCGGCCCGAAGGTCAGGGCCCGTCCGTCCCAATGGGCCGAACCGTCCGGCGTCAGGATCGACCAGTCGAAGGAGGGGAAGCGCGCGGAGAAGAACGGCGCCGCCTCGGCCAGGATGTGATGCTCGGGCTCGAACCAGGCGGCGAATCGCTCACGCCCTCCCGCCCCCGCCCCGGCGCGGCGGAAGCGCAGGAAGGCGTGCATCTTGTGCAGGTCGCGCGCCACGCTTTTCCGCATCAGGTACAGGCGATGGACCAGCGGGTCGCTCGCCACCTCGGCAAGATGCCGCTCTCCCCCCGCCACCCGCCAGACCAGCCGGTGCAGAAGCGCATAGCGCTCGGGATCGCGGTGCATGACGACAGATGGGATCAGGGCCGCCACCGCCCGCGGCAGTGCGAGGGCCGGGCCGGGCTCCGTCAGTTCCGCCTCGGCAAACAGCGAGGCAGCCTCACCGTCGATCCAGGTCACCGCCTCCGGTGGGATGCCTGCCGGGACGAGGCGCCGGATCGCCACGCGGAACCCCGCGAGGTCGGCGCCGGCCTGGAGCCGGATGGTGTGGGCGCGCATCCAGAGCATTTTCCGATGAAGTGGAGACCGGTTCGTCGCAGGCAATGCGGCAAACCAAAGACCTAAGCAGATTTCGCAAACGTGGACGCCGGTTTTGCGGAAAAAATCTGCGACAAACAAGGATCTAAGCTGACGAAGCGTCGGCCTGCCAACGCAAGTCTGCTCTAGAGCACTTCACGATCGCGTTGCCATCGCGAAGCTCTCTAGGACTTTGATTTTGCCGCATTTTCTGCGACGAACCGGCATCCACTTCGTCGGAAAATGCTCTAGAACAGGCTCAGCTGGCGCGGCGGCTCGGCGAGACGCGCGCGCAGGTCGAGCCGATCGGTGAGCCGCGTCGGCGCATAATCGGCCGCGATCAGGAACGGCCGGGCCCGCTTGAGACCCGATGTCAGGCGGGCGACATCGTCGAGGCGCAGCGTCGCATGGCGGCGCGCCGCCACGATCTTGTCCACCGCCCGCACGCCGAGGCCCGGCACCCGTAGCAGCATCTCCCGGTCGGCCCGGTTGACGTCGACGGGGAAGCGGTCGCGGTTGCGCAGGGCCCAGGCGAGCTTCGGGTCGACGTCGAGGGCGAGCATGCCGGATTCGGTCGCCCCGGCCACGTCGTCGGGCGAGAATTCGTAGTACCGCATCAGCCAGTCGGCCTGGTACAGCCGGTGCTCGCGCTGGAGCGGCGGCGATTGGCTCGGCAGGATCGAGGCCGCGTCGGGAATCGGGCTGAAGGCCGAGTAGTAGATCCGCTTCAGGCCGTAATGGTCGTAGAGGCGGGCGCTGGTGCGGATCAGCGATTCGTCGGTGCTGGCATCCGCCCCGACGATGACCTGCGTCGATTGCCCGGCGGGGGCGAAGCGGCGCTTCTCCTCTTTGGCCTGCAGGATGCGCTCGCCCATCTGCCCCATCGCGGTCTGGATCGCGGCGCCGTCCTTCTCCGGCGCCAGCCGTTCCAGGCTCGCCTCGGTCGGAAGTTCGAGGTTGATCGAGAGCCGGTCGGCGTAGAGCCCGGCCTGCTCGATCAGCCACGGGCTCGCCTCGGGGATGGTCTTGAGGTGGATGTAGCCGCGAAAGCCGTGCCGCTGGCGCAAGGTCTTCGCCACCCGGATCAGCTGCTCCATCGTGTGGTCGGGCGAGCGGATGATGCCGGAGGACAGGAACAACCCCTCGATGTAGTTGCGCTTGTAGAACTCGACCGTCAGCGTCACCACCTCGTCGACCGAGAACTTCGCTCGTCGCACATTCGAGGAACGCCGGTTGACGCAATAGGCGCAGTCGAACAGGCAATAATTGGTGAGCAGGATCTTGAGCAGCGAGACGCAGCGCCCGTCCGGCGTGTAGGCGTGGCAGATTCCCGCCCCCGTCGTCGAGCCGAGCCCGCCGGCCTCGGCCTTGCGCTTCGGCGCCCCCGACGAGGCGCAGGAGGCATCGTATTTCGCCGCGTCGGCGAGAACCGTCAGCTTCTTCTTGAGGGCGTCATCCATTCCTGCAAACTGGCTTTCGTTCGTGATTTGTTCAAGGTGGAAGGTGCCGTCCTCCCGTGGTCGAAAGCCGCATCAGGGGGCGCAGGAACCCATCGCGCCGCCCCTCGTTGTCTGCCCGATTGGAATTGTTCTGATTTGCAAGGAGGCACACGATGGCGACGAACCCGTCCGCGAACTGCCGCAGCTGCCGCTACTTCGACGACCACAAGCTGAACGGCGCCGCCGCGCAGGGTGAGGAGGGCCTGTGCCGCTTCAACCCTCCCGTGAGCCAGCCCGAGCCGCAGGGACACGGCCTGTGGCCGGTGGTCTCGGCGCAGGATTGGTGCGGGCATTTCTCGCCGGAGATGATGGCGGGCGAGTAACAGCGCTCACGCCCAGGAGTGTCCGGAAGGCCGGTCCCGCGAGGGCCGGCCTTTCTGGTTTCAGGTTCAGGAGAACCCGGGCGAGCCCCGCCGGGTCTACGATCGGGCGCCTGCCGACGGCGGAACCCTCCCATCCCGGATACGTTGCGCAGGCTCTTCAAGTCCCAACGGATGGTTGCCCGATGCCGGACGATGTCACCGCCCTCTCGCGCCGGAGCCTGATGATGGCCGGCGGCGCCACCCTGGTCGGCCTCGGCAGCGGGGCTGCGCAGGGGGCACCCGGGCAAGGTACGCCCGGACCCGAGCGTCCGGTCGATACCGGCAAGGTCGAGAACGGCAAGGTGACGTTTCCGAACTGGCGCGGCCCCTCCGACCGGCCGTCCGCGCCGCCACCGGCGCCGCTGCCGCCGGGCGAGCGGGTCGGCTTCGCGATCGTCGGCCTCGGCCGGCTGTCGCTGGAAGAAATCCTGCCGGCCTTCGGCGAGTGCCGGAAGGCGAAGCCGGTCGCCCTGATGTCGGGCTCGCCCGAGAAGGCCAAGGCGGTGGCGGCGCAATACGGCGTCAAGCCGGAGGCGATCTACGGCTATGACGGCTGGGATGCGCTCGCCCGCAATCCGGAGGTGAAGGCGGTCTACATCGTGACCCCGAACGCGCTCCACCGCGACCAGGTGATCGCCGCCGCGAGCGCCGGCAAGCACGTGCTGTGCGAGAAGCCGATGGCGGTCTCGTCGGGCGAGGCGCGGGCGATGATCGATGCCTGCGCGAGCGCGAAGGTGAAGCTGATGATCGCCTATCGCTGCCAGTACGAGCCCCATAACCGCGAGGTCGTGCGGCTGGTGCGCAGCGCCAAGTACGGCAAGGTCAAGCTCATCGAGGCGACCAACACCCAGACCATGAGCCTGCCCGAGCAGTGGCGGATGAAGGCGGCGTTGGCCGGAGGCGGCGCGCTGCCGGATATCGGGCTCTACTGCCTCAACGGGGTGCGGGCGCTGATGGGCGAGGAGCCGGTTTCGGTCCAGGCGCAGGTCCATTCGCCGGACGATCCGCTCTACCGCGAGGTCGAGGAGACCGTGGCCTTCACCTTACGCTTTCCCTCGGGGGCGCTGGCGCTCTGCTCCACCAGCTACGGCGCGCACGAGACCCGCTCGCTCACCGTGCAGGCCGAGGGCGGCGCGATCCAGCTCCAGAACGCCTTCGCCTACGAGGGCCAGCGCCTATTCCTGAACCATCGCGAGGGCAAGGCCGAGGCGAAGGAGGAGCGGGTGCTCGGCGCCAAGAACCAGTTCGCCCTCGAGATCGACCACATGGCGACCTGCATCCTGGAGAACCGCACGCCCCGCACCCCGGGCGAGGAGGGCCTGCAGGACCAGATCCTGATGGAGGCGATCTACGAGGCCGCCCGCACCGGCAACGCGGTGGCGCTGAAGGGCCCGGAGCGGATCGTCGGCAAGGGCGAAAAGGACCAGGGCAAGGATCAGGCGGGCAAGGCTCTCGACCAGACCCGCGGTCCGGAGCCGGAGGAGGCCGGTTAGGGCATCGTCTGACGGGGCGGGGCCGGTTCGGCGTCGCGGAGCAGCCTGGGCCGTCGCGGCGGGCACCGGCATACGCCCGACCCCCGATCATGGCACGGCCGCGGTCGCCGTCGAGGCGCGCCACGGCACACCCCCGATGCGCTCCTCAAGCTGGACAAGACCCGCCCGCTCCTGCCACTCTCCCGCGAAACAACATTTCGCAGGGTGGAAACTCCAATGATCAGTGCGGATCTGCGCGGGCGCTGCGTGCTCGTCACCGGCGGCGCCTCGGGAATAGGGCTGGCTGCCGTCACGCTGTTTGCCCGCTGCGGCGCCGGCGTGGTGCTCAATCATCTCGCCGAGGATGCCCGCGGGCCGGAAGCCGCCGCGCGGCTGGCGGCCGAGGGCCTGAAGGTCCAGGCGCTCGCCGGCACCGTCTCGGTGCCGGGCGAGGCGGAAGCCATGGTGGCGCGGGGGATCGACGCGCTCGGCGGCCTCGACGTGCTCATCAACAATGCCGGCACCCCGGCCACGACCACGCCGATTGACTTTGCCGACCTCGACGCCATGACCGAGGAGTTCTGGCAGACCATCCTGGCGACGAACCTGATCGGCCCCTATCGCTGCGCCCACGCGGCGGCGCCTGCGCTCCGCCGCGCCAAGGGCGCCATCGTCAACACCGCCTCGGTGGCCGGGCTCGGGCAGCGCGGCTCCAGCATCGCCTATTCGGCGAGCAAGGCGGGGCTCATCAACCTCACCCGCAGCCTCGCCCGGGCGCTCGCGCCGGATGTCCGGGTCAACGCCGTGGCGCCGGGCCTGGTCGAGACGCCCTGGACGGCGCCATGGTCGCAGGAGCGCAAGGCCGATTCCGTCGCCCGTACCCTGCTCGGCCGCATGGCGAAGCCCGAGGACATCGCGCAGGCCATGCTGTTCCTCGCCGCCGGCGCGCCTTACGTCACCGGCCAGACCCTGGCGGTCGACGGCGGCATGCTCTGAGGGAGGGACGGATGTCTCGCAAGACCGTCATCACCTGCGCCCTCACCGGCTCGTTCGATACGCCCGCGAAGAACCCCGCCGTGCCGGTGAGCCCGCAAGGGATCGCGCAGTCGGCGCTCGAGGCTGCCGCGGCCGGCGCCGCGGTGGTGCATATCCACGTCCGCGATCCGCAGACCGCCAAGCCCAGCATGGAGCTTGCCCTCTACCGCGAGGTGGTCGAGCGGATCCGCGACAAGAATGCCGACGTGATCCTCAACCTCACCACCGGGGCCGGCGGGCGCTACGTCGCCGGCGATCCCGACCCAGGCGTGGCGGGCCCCGGCACGACCCTGGCCTCGCCGGAGGCGCGCACCCGCCACGTCACGGCGTTGCGGCCGGAGGTCTGCAC
Organism: Methylobacterium sp. SyP6R; assembly: GCF_019216885.1. Taxonomy (NCBI): domain Bacteria; kingdom Pseudomonadati; phylum Pseudomonadota; class Alphaproteobacteria; order Hyphomicrobiales; family Methylobacteriaceae; genus Methylobacterium; species Methylobacterium synurae. The sequence goes on from NZ_JAAQRC020000001.1 coordinate 4,531,104, forward strand.
CCTCGACGTGGCGACGATGAATTTCGGCGAGCACGCCTTCATGAACACGCCCGCCCATCTGCGGGCGATGGCGGCGCTGATCCGCGAGGCGGGGGCGAAGCCCGAGATCGAGGTGTTCGACCTCGGTCAGATCGAACTGGCTCGCCATCTGATCGCGGAAGGCCACCTCGACTCCCCGCCCTTGTTCCAGATCTGCCTCGGCATCCCGTGGGGCGCGCCGGCGACGCCCGAGACCCTGCTGCAGATGCGCGACCGCCTGCCCAAGGACGCGGTGTGGTCGGCCTTCGGCATCTCGCGGGCCGAGTTCCCGATGGTGGCGCTCGCCGCCACGGCCGGGGGCCACGTCCGTGTCGGGCTCGAGGACAACCTGTACCTGTCGCGCGGCGAGCTCGCCCCGAGCAACGCGGCCCTGGTCGAGAAGGCCGTGAGCCTGCTCGCCCATCTCGATTGCGCCCCCGCCAGCCCGGCCGAGGCGCGGACGATCTTCGGGATCGCGGCCTGATCCGGCGGGCGTGGCCGAAAGGCCACGCCCGCCAGATCGTTGTCCTGTCGCGCCCTTCGAGGCCCTACATCCCGTTCGACCAATCCGGCCGCGTTTTGCACATGGCGGGCCGGAGATAGGTCGGGTTGCAGTTCCGCCGTAAAGATTCCGCACAGGGCTACGCTGTAGCGTCGCCCATCGGGCGGGCATGACTTGCTGGAGAACGGGATCCGCGGCGGCCACCGACCCGAGGCTCGGCGCGCGGCTCCCAAGGGAGTATTGGGGATGATCGGAAGCGGTTACGGGAGGGCGCTCATCGCCGCGGGCCTCGCGGTGCTGGCCGGCGGCGCGCACGCCGCGCAATGCGGCAACTCGGCCGCCGGGTACGAGGCCTGGAAGCGGGAATTCGCCGACGAGGCTCGCGGGCGCGCCAGCCCCGCGGCGATCTCGGCGCTGATGGGCACCTCCTACTCGTCGGCCACCATCGCGGCGGACCGGGGCCAGAAGAGCTTCAAGCTCTCTCTCGACCAGTTCATGGCCAAGCGGGGCGCCGCCTCGATCATCTCCCGCGGCCGGGCGATGAAGCGCTCGCAAGCCGCCCTGTTCGACTCGATCGAACAGCGCTACGGCGTGCCCCCGGGCCCGCTGCTGGCGATCTGGGGCATGGAAACGGCGTTCGGCGCCGTGAAGGGCAACGTCAACACCCTCTCGGCGGTGGCGACCCTGGCCTACGATTGCCGCCGCTCGGCCTATTTCACCGACCAGCTCTACGCCGCCCTGACCCTGGTGGATCGCGGCATCCTGAGCCCGAACACCCGCGGCGCCGCCCATGGCGAGGTCGGCCACACCCAGTTCCTGCCGAAGAACGTCCTGAACTACGGCACCGGCGGCAGCCTCGACAACGCCTCGGTGGCGCTGAACTCGACCGCGAACTTCCTCAAGGCCCATGGCTGGCGCGCCGGCGCCGGCTACCAGCCCGGCGAGCCGAACTTCGCGGCGATCCAGGGCTGGAATGCCGCTTCTGTCTACCAGCGCGCCATCGCGATCATCGGCGCGAAGATCGACGGGGAGTGAGTGGGATTTAAGTGAATCGGCCTCCGGGAACTTGTTCCGGAAGCCGATTTCTCCATAGGCTGTCCAGCCTGACATCCTCCATGTCATTCCGGGGCCGTGCAGCGGAACCCGGAATCCAGACACTCAGGCGGTGGAGGATGAAGCGGAACGAGAGCTGCTTTGTTCTGAACCATCCGCGGTTCTGGATTCCGGGCTCCGCTGCGCGGCCCCGGAATGACATGGTGGTTATGACCATCGTCGATTGCAGACCGAACAGGTCTCTCAACCCCGCGTCGCCCGGTCCGACGGGCCGCCCCGCCCGATCCGCGGCAGGTCGCTCGCGCCGCTGCCCGGCACCACGACGACGCGGCGGACCTCGCCGCGCAGGAAGGCCTGCAGGAAGCGGTCGTAGTTGCGGAACGAGATGCAGCCGTTCGAGGCGCCGCTCGGTCCGAGCATGTAGGTATGGGCGAGCAGCCCGACCCGGTTGTGGATGGCGCCGCTGCCGCCGACCGGGTTGAGCCGGATCGCCCGCACGCCGTGGAACAGGGCCTCACGCTCGGTGAGGTCGTAGGTGCCCGGGGGCGTGGCGCCCCGCATCTTCAGGTGGACGTTGCGGGGATCGTCCATGTGCGGCCCGAGGCCGGAATGCGCCTCCAGCGACTCGCCGCTCGGCAGGGTCACGGTGCGGGCGCTGATGTCGTAGATCGCGATGCCCGGGCTGGCGCTCAGGCGCGGCCGCGGGCTCGGGTCGAGGCCGCCCGGCGCGGCATAGGCGAGGGTCTGGGACGGGGCGCTCGTGCCCCCTCCCCCGAAGATCCGGTCGAACAGCGACGGCTCTTCCGGCAGGGCGGCCTTGAACACGCTCTGGGTCGAGGCCATCGCCTGGTTCTGGCGCCGCGGCAGGCGCGTCGCCAGCACGGTCGGCGCAGGCCGCGTCTCGGCGGGGCGCAATTCGGGCGGGCGCGGCACCGGGAGGGGCACGGCGACGAGCGGCGTGGTGGCGGGCTGCACCGCCTCGGACGGCGCCGCCGGAGGCGGCACCAGGGCGGCCGGCGCGGCCTCGGCGAGGCGCAGAGGCTCGGGGGCAGGCGACGGCGCGGGCGAAGCCGCCGCGAGCTGTTGCGGCGCCTCGGCCGGGAGGTCGCGGGTGAAGCCCGTCGCCTCGCCCCTCAGGGTCGGCAGCGGCGCCAGCATCCAGCCGAGCTCGGCCGGGGCAACCCGGGCTTCGCGCAACGGCGCGGCCGGCTCCGCGGCGATGCCGGCGACCGGCGGATGGGTCTCCTCGCGCGGCACCAGGCCGGCCGCGGCCCCGATCCCGCCGAGGACAGCGGCGATGCCGAGGAGCCGCCGGTTGCGGCGGCGGCGACGGATGGAGCCCGGGGCGAGGCGACCGGACGAATACGCGACGAGGTCCATGCGGCCTGTACTCGATGGCTTGTCCCGCACGGACCCGCACGCTCGGCCGCCGGCGCGCGAGGGCGCAGCGGGCCGGTGAGTTCGGCCGTTTAGGAAAGGATCAACCTTAAGCCCTCGTATTGAGCGGCCTCTTGGTTAATCCCGGCTAAATGACATCGAGGGAATCCGAAGAATTCGTGGCACCGTGATGGCGGCCGGGCCGGCCGGCGTCCGGCCTTGTCCCGAAACGCGACGGCGCGCCGCCCGAGCCGGGCGACGCGCCGTTAAATCCTTGTTCCCGCCGCGGCGGGCGGGCTCACTCCACGGTGACGGATTTCGCCAGGTTGCGCGGCTGGTCGACATCTTTCCCGAGCACCACGGCGGCGTGGTAGGCGAGCAGCTGCACCGGCACCGCGTAGACGATCGGGGCCACCACCGGGTCGAGGTCCGGCATCATCAGGGTGGCGAGCGTGTCGAGGCCGGCGGCGTCGGCGCCGCGGGCGTCGCCGATCAGCACGATCCTGCCGCCCCGGGCCGCCACCTCCTGCATGTTCGAGACGGTCTTCTCGAAGGTGTTGTCGTGCGGCGCGATCACGATCACCGGCACCGCGTCGTCGATCAGCGCGATCGGCCCGTGCTTCAGCTCGCCGGCGGCGTAGCCCTCGGCGTGGATGTAGGAGATTTCCTTGAGCTTCAGCGCGCCCTCGAGCGCCATCGGGTAGGCGGTGCCGCGGCCGAGATAGAGCACGTCCCGGGCCTTGGCGATCTCGCGGGCCAGGATCTCGATCTCGTCCTCGCGCTTCAGGGCCTCGGCCATCAGGCCCGGCACCTTGATCAGCGCGTCGACCAGGCGCTTCTCTCCCGCCGCGTCGAGGGTGCCGCGGGCGCGCCCCGCCGCGAGCGCCAGGCAGAGCAGCACCGTGAGCTGGCACGTGAACGCCTTGGTCGAGGCCACCCCGATCTCGGGGCCGGCGAGCGTCGGTACCACGGCGGAGGCCTCGCGGGCGATGGTCGAGGTCGGCACGTTGACCACCGCCAGGGTGTGCTGGCCTTGCGACTTCGCGTAGCGGAGCGAGGCCAGGGTGTCGGCGGTCTCGCCCGATTGCGAGATGACGATGGTCAGCCCGCCCTTCTCCAGCGGCGGCTCGCGGTAGCGGGTCTCGGAGGCGACATCGATCTCGACCGGCAGCCGGGCCAGCGTCTCGAACCAGTACTTGGCGACGAGGCCGGCATAATAGGCGGTGCCGCAGGCGGTGATCGAGATCCGGCTGAGATTCGCGAAGTCGAAGGGCAAGGCCTCCGGCAGGGCGACCCGGCCGGCGGCGAGGTCGACGTAATGGGCGAAGGTGCGGCCCACCACCTCCGGCTGGTCGTAGATTTCCTTCGCCATGAAGTGGCGATAATTGCCCTTGTCGACCAGGAAGGCCTGCGTGGCGATCTTCTGGCGCGGGCGGGCGACGACGTTGCCGGCCTGATCGCGGATCTCGGCGCCGTCGCGGGTCAGGATGGTCCAGTCGCCCTCGTCGAGATAGGTGATCTCGTCGGTGAAGGGCGCGAGCGCGAGCGCATCGGAGCCGAGATAGGTCTCGCCGTCGCCGAAGCCGACCGCGAGCGGCGCACCGTGGCGGGCACCGATCAGGAAATCCTCCTCGCCGGCGAACAGGAAGGCGAGCGCGAAGGCGCCGCGCAGGCGCGGGAGCGCCGCCTCGACGGCCGAGACGGGGCCGAGGCCGCCGCGCATCAGGTGGGTGACGAGCTGGGCCACCACCTCGGTGTCGGTCTCGGTCTCGAAGACGCAGCCCTCGGCGGAAAGCTCGGCCTTCAGCTCGCGGAAGTTCTCGATGATGCCGTTATGGACCACCGCCAGCCGCTCGGTGGCATGGGGATGGGCGTTGGTCTCGTTCGGCCGGCCATGGGTGGCCCAGCGGGTGTGGCCGATGCCGATCGCGCCGGAGAGCGGGCTCTGGAGCAGCTTCAGCTGCAGGTTCGACAGCTTGCCCTCGGCGCGCCGCCGCTCCAGCCGCCCGGATTCCAGGGTGGCGATGCCGGCCGAGTCGTAGCCGCGATATTCGAGCCGGCGCAGCGCGTCGACCACCTGTCCCGCCACGGCATTCCGGCCGACGATTCCCACGATCCCGCACATGCTCACCGCCTCAACGTCTCGCCCGCAGAGTGTCCCGCTGCGGGACGCCCCGGCCTTTATGCGGAGCATTGCGGCAGGATTCCTGCCGGAGATCTCTCACCGGAGGAGTCCTGCTGCACCGCACCCGCCATGCTCGCCGTCCTTCTAGCGGACCGGCGGGCGACATGGCGAGTCAACTTGCGTAACGGATTATAACGGCCAAGGTTCACGGAGAGGTTTCACGGATCGGCTGCATCGGGCGGCGGCCGGGCGGTGCTCCCGCCCGGCCGCCGGTCCGGTCAGGGCATCATCACGGTGTCGATGACGTGGATGACGCCGTTCGACTGCATCACGTTTCCGATCGTCACTCGGGCGGTGTTGCCCTTGTCGTCGGCGACGAACAGCCGCTTGCCCTTCTGCATCACCGTCAGGTTGTCGCCCTCGACGGTCTTCAGCTCGGCCTGGCCGCCGCCCTTCTTCACCAGGGCCATCAGGTCCTGGGCGGTGTAGGTGCCGGGCACGACGTGATAGGTCAGGATCTTGGTCAGCGTCGGCTTGTTCTGCGGCTGGACCAGGGACTCGACCGTGCCGGCCGGCAGCTTGGCGAAGGCGGCGTTGGTGGGGGCGAACACCGTGAACGGGCCGGGGCCGGCGAGCGTGTCGACGAGGCCGGCTGCCTTCACGGCGGCAACCAGCGTGGTGTGGTCCTTCGAGTTGACCGCGTTCTCGACGATCGACTTCGACGCGTACATCGGCGCGCCGCCGACCATCGGGTTCTTCGCCTGGGCGGCACCGGCCGCCGTCGCCAGCGCCAGGGCGAGGACCAGGGTGCGGGCGTGATTCCGGATCGTCATGGGGGTCGTCCCGTCTCTCGTGTCGGCCCCGCTCTCGTCGGGGTCGAGGGCCGGTACGGAGGGCCGGACGGGAAAGTTTCGGAGGAGCGCGATTTTTTTGCCCGCCCTCGAATTTTCTCGTGCCTATTCGCGGATCAGGCGGCCGCTATAGACCACCGGCCCGGTCGGGGCGCCCGAGGGCGAGCCGCCCGGCGGCTCCACGGTGACGGCAAGGCTCGCCCCCTCGATGAGCCCCCGGTCGCCGGCCGGCAGGGGGAACCGGGTGCCGGCCTCGTGCCGGACGAGGCCGAGCGAGCGGGGCGCGCCCGCCGCCGGCACCACCCAGAGTTCGAGGCTGCGGTCGCGGGGAGCCTCGGCGGCGAGCGGCCGGACCTGGACCGTGCCGGCCCGGGTATCGACCCGCACCACCAGGGCCGGCAATTCGCCGCCCCGGTTCACCACCGCGAGGTACTGCGCCGTCTCGGGACGCGGCGCCAGGCGCTCGACGGCGATGAACACGGCGAGGCCGGCGGCGAGCGCGCCGGCGGCCAGGGCGGCGCGGCGCCAGCGCCGGAGCGCCGGGCGCAAGTCCACCACCGGGGCGGCGGGACGCGGCCCCTCGGCGGCAAGGCGCGCGGCGATGCCCTGCCAGGCGCCGGGCGGGGCTGCGACCTCCGGCACGGCCCCGGTGAGGGGCGCGAGGCGCGCCTCCCAGGCCCGCTCGGCCGCCTGCAGCGCCGGAGAGGTCGCCCGGTCGCGCCGATAGGCCTCGCGCTCGGCCGCGCTCAAGGTGCCAAGCACGTATTCGGCGGCCCGCAGGTCGGGTTCGTCGGAGGCGCCCATCGCGTCGGGAGTGTTCATGCGGCTTCATCCAGGCAGCCCCGCAGCACGGCGAGCCCGCGATGCAGCCAGGTCTTCACGGTGTTGACCGGTCGGTCGTAGCGCACGGCCAGCTCCTCCCGCGACAGGCCCTCGCAATAGGCCCGGACCACGCAGTCGCGCTGCGTCGGCTCGAGCCGGTCGAGGCAGGCGAGGAGCGCGTCGCGGTCCAGGAATTCCGCCTCGCGGTCCCGCGGATCGGCGACGCGCTGGAGCCAGTTCTCGTCCTCGTCGTCGCTCGCCGGCATCGGCACCTCGCCCTTCCGCCGCACCCAGTCGATGGCGCGGTGGCGCGCGATCGCGGCGAGCCATGCCATCGGCCGGCCCGCCTCCGGGGCGTAGCCTCCGGCATGCTGCCAGACCCGCAAGTAGGAATCCTGCAGCACGTCCTCGGCGGCGCCCCGGTCCCGGACGATACGCAGGATCAGGCCGAAAAGTTTCGGGGCCGTGCGCTCGTAGAGCGCCCGCAGGGCGTCCTGCCGTCCCGCCGCCACCCGGGCGATCAGCTCGGCCAGGACAGCGACATCACTTTCGGCGACATCGCGGTCGGCGGGCGGGTCTCCGGGGGGCAGGTCCTCGCCGCGTAGCATCGCTCGTGCCTCCCCCCGGGGGCAGTAACCCCTATCGGCCTCCGCCATAGATCAATCGCGCGCGAAGGACCACGGGGCTGCACGATCTCGCTCCGTCGGATCGACGGTGCGACGCGCGTCTTCCGGTTCGCCCGCGATCTGCGCCATGATGCCGGCGCCCGGGCCCGGACGACGAAGAGGCACCGGCGAGGCAGGAGTGCCATGATCGCCGCAACGCCTGAGGCCACCGCCCTCCCGTTCCCGAAGACGCCGTCCGAGACCATCACGGTCCTGGCCCATTACCACCGGGCCGAGATCGCCCGCATGGCCGGCTGGCGCGACCGGATCGACCGCACCACCAACTGGGCGATCACCGTCATCGCCGCGATGCTGTCGGTCTCGCTCTCGACGCCGACGGCGCATCACGGCGTGCTGCTCTTCGCCATGCTGCTGGTGATGCTGCTGCTCGGCATCGAGGCGAGGCGCTACCGCTTCTTCGACGTCTACCGCACCCGGGTGCGCCAGCTCGAGCGGCACTATTACGCCGAGGTGTTCGCGCCGGGGAGCGTCGTCGATCCCGGCTGGACCCGGATGCTCGCCGACGACCTGCGCCACCCGGTGTTCCACGTCAGCCTGCGCGAGGCCTTCGGCCGGCGGCTGCGGCGCAATTACGGCTGGATGTTCGCGATCCTGCTGCTCGCCTGGGTGCTGAAGATCACCTCGGCGCGCCTCCAGGAGACCGGACCGCAGGCGGGTGTCGCCGAGACCGTCCACGGCATCCCCGAGATCCTGGCCGGGGCCGGCCTCGGGCCGCTGCCGGGCTGGCTGGTGCTCGCGGGGGTGGCCGCGTTCTACGCCTGGCTCCTCGCGGCTGGCCTGCGGGCGGGCCGCCGCGATCCCGACGACGGGTCCGTGCACGTGTGATGCCTGCTTGTTTGCTTCGGCATGCGTTCCCACGCGCGACCTCATCCTGAGGTGTTAGCCCATCGAAGATGGGCTGACCTCGAAGGAGGGCTGCGGGGCTCGCAGCGACATCTGGAGCTCTCCTTCGAACCTGCTTCGCAGCACCTCAGGATGAGGTCGCGAATGGGACGATGGAATTCGACCGTGATGCTTATATCCGAAGTCAAACTGTCTCTGGGTGCGCGTCCTCACCCCTTCGCCGGCTTCGCCCACCCCGCCTTGATCACCTGCCGCCCGCGCCCGATCGCCAGGGTGCCGGGCGGCACGTCCTCGGTGATGACCGAGCCGGAGCCGACGAAGGCGCCGGCCCCGACCGTCACCGGCGCGACCAAAGCCGAGTTCGAGCCGATGAAGGCCCCGGCCCCGATCACCGTGCGGTGCTTGTTCACGCCGTCGTAGTTGCAGGTGATGGTGCCGGCCCCGAGATTGGCGCCCTCCCCCACCTCGGCATCGCCGACGTAAGTCAGATGATTGACCTTGGCGCCGGCCCGGATCGCCGCGTTCTTCACCTCGACGAAGTTGCCGATGCGGGCGCCCTCCTCCAGCACCGCGCCGGGGCGCAGGCGGGCATAGGGGCCGATCTGGACGCCGTCCGCGAGCCGGGCCTTCTCGAGGTGCGAGAAGGCGTGGATGGTGCAGCCATCGCCGACCACCACACCGGGGCCGAACACCACGTGGGGCTCCACCACCACGTCGCGGCCGAGCACGGTGTCGTGGCTGAAGAACACCGTCTCGGGGGCGATCAGCGTGGCGCCCGCCAGCATGGCGCGGCGGCGCAGGGTCGCCTGCACGGCCGCCTCGGCGGTCGAGAGCTGCACCCGGTCGTTCACCCCTTGCGCCTCAGCCTCCGCCACCGGAACCACTGCGACCCGGTGGCCGTCGGCAACCGCCAGGGCGACCGCGTCGGGCAGGTAGTACTCGCCGGCCGCGTTGGCGTTGCCGACCCGCTCCAGCAATCCGAGGGCGTGGGCGCCCGACAGCGCCATCAGGCCGGCATTGCACAGGGTGACGCGGCGCTCCGCCGCGCTCGCATCCTTCTCCTCGCGGATGGCGACGACCCGGCCGTCCTCGACCAGCACGCGGCCGTAGCCGGTCGGGTTCGCGGCCTCGAAGGCCAGAACCGCCACCGCGGCGCCCTCGGCCAGCGGCGCGCGCAGGCGGGCATAGGTCTCAGGGCTGATCAGCGGCGTGTCGCCGAAGGCCACCACCACGTCGTCGGCGCCTTGCGCGAGCACCCGGCGGGCCGCCAGCACCGCGTGGGCGGTGCCGAGGCGCTCGGCTTGCGGAAAGATCTCCGCGCCGGCAAAGCCCGCCACCACCGTCGCGACGTCGCCGCGGCCGGGCTCGACCACCACGGCGAGGCGTCCGGCCCCGGCCTCGGCCACCGCCGCCAGCACGTGGGCGAGCATCGGCCGGCCGGCGATCGGGTGCAGCACCTTGGGCAGGTCGGAGCGCATCCGCGTGCCCTTGCCGGCGGCGAGCACCACGGCGAGGAGAGAGCGCGCCCCTGGGGGCTTCTGGGTCGAGGTCATCGGCGGCCTGTCGCGTCCGGGGGAAGCTGTCTGGTCCCGACCGTCTAGCCGATCGCTGCGTCATAACAAGCGCCGGTGCGGCTTTCCGAAGGGGCACGAGCTTCGCGATTCTTAACCCCCGGTTCAGCCCGGATCGTGGTAAACGGCCGGCGCCCCCTTCCCGCATCCGGACCGGTACCCCTCCCCACGATGACGCAGAGCCCCACCGCCCCGCCCGCCCGCACAGCCCTCGACCGACGCGCGGTACTGGCGCTCGCCGGTGGCCTGGCCGCGACCACGGCGGCGGGCGCGCAGCCGACGGAGCCCGCGCCCCTGTCGGACGGCCAGCGTTTCGATCCCGGACAGGTGGTCGAGCTCGCCCGCGCCCTGGCGAAGAAGCCCTACGCGGCGCCGCAGGCCGACCTGCCCGAGCCGTTCAAGGATCTCACCTACGACCAGTATATCGGCGTGCGGGCACAGCCCTCGGGCCTGCTCTGGGCCGGCGAGGGCCGCGGCTTCGTGGTCGAGCCGCTGCATCGCGGCTTCGTCTTCACCACGCCGGTGGCGCTGCACGCGGTCGAGGACGGGGTGGTGCGCCGCATTCCTTACGACCGCAACCGCTTCAATTTCGGCAAGCTGAAACCCCCGGAGGAGGGCCGCGACCTCGGCTTCTCGGGCTTCCGGCTCTATGCTAGCTTCAACGGCGCGGCACCGTCCGATTGCGCGATCTTCCAGGGCGCCTCGTTCTTCCGCGCGCTCGCCGCCGGCCAGAGCTACGGCGTCACCGCCCGCGCCCTCACGCTCAAGCCCGCCGAGGCGAAGGGCGAGGAATTCCCGCTGTTTCGCGCCTTCTGGCTCGAGCGGCCGGGGGCCGGCACCGGGCAGATCGTGATCCACGCCCTGGTCGATTCCGAATCCGCCACCGCAGCTTTGCGCATGACCCTGCGGCCCGGCGACGCCACCATCGTCGACATCGAGGCGACGCTCTGCCCGCGCACGGCGCTCGAGCATGTCGGCATCGGCGGCATGACCGGCGCCTTCCTGTTCGGCCCGACCGATCGGCGCGGCGTCGACGATGCGCGGCTGGCCGCCCACGAGGTCGACGGTCTCCAGATCCGCAACGGCTGGGGCGAGGCGATCTGGCGCCCGGTGCAGAACCCCGAGACACTCCAGATCTCGGCCTTCATGGACCAGGACCCGAAGGGCTTCGGGCTGGTCCAGCGCGCCCGCGCCTATGGCGATTACCAGGACGACGTGCAGCGCTGGGAGAAGCGCCCGAGCCTGTGGATCGAGCCGCTCGGCAGCTGGGGGCCGGGAGTGCCGCAACATGGCTGGGGCGCCGGCGCGGTGCAATTGATCGAGATCCCGAGCGAATCCGAGGTCAACGAGAACATCCTGACCTATTGGCGCCCCAAGGAGCCGGTCGCCAAGGAGACCGCCTTCAGCTACCGGCAGTTCTGGTGCTGGACCGTGCCGGGCGCGCCGCCGCTCGCCGCCTGTTCCGGCACCCGGGTCGGCAAGGGCGCTGGCGGTAAGCGCCGGCTCTTCCTCGTCGACTTCACCGGGGAGGCGCCGTTTGCCGAGGGCATCGACCCGAACGCGCTCCAGCTCGCCGTGAGCACCGCGCCCGGCACCATCGCCCGCCAGCGGATCTACCCGTATCCGGAGCGCAAGACCGTGCGGGCGGTGTTCGAGCTCGATCCGGGCAACGACACCGCCTGCGAGCTGCGCCTGGTCGTCAAGGCCGGCGACAAACCCGTCAGTGAGACATGGCTGTACCGGTGGACCCCGTGACCCTCGCCCAAAATCTCGACGCCCGAAATCTCGACGCCCCGCCCCACGCCGCCTTCACGGTCGCGCCCGCGGTGCCGGAGGAATCCCCCCTCGCCATGCCGGTGCAGGACCTGCGCCGGTGGTCGGAGGCCGACGCGCACAAGGTCCCCGGCCGCCGCGCTCCTTGGGCGGCGCGTGCCTTCGTCTTCGGCGGCGGCCTGGCGCTGACCGCCTACGGCGCCGTGCAGATGTACGAGGTCGTGTCGGTCGCCGGCTCGACGACCTGGCTGCAATGGCTGCTGCTCGCGCTGTTCACCCTCAACTTCTCGTGGATCGCGCTCGCCTTCACCTCGGGGCTCCTCGGCTTCCTGGCGCTGCTGCGCCGGCGCCGGCCGGAGGTGCCTCACGGTCCGCTCACCACCCGCACCGCCGTGGTGATGCCGGTCTACAACGAGGCCACCGCCCGAACCTTCGCGGCGGTCGAGGCGATCCGCGACTCGATCGAGGCCACCGGCGAGGGTGACGCCTTCGATTACTGGATCCTGTCCGATTCGACCCAGGCCGATGCCTGGGTCGCCGAGGAGCGGGCCTATCTGGCACTCCGCGCCCGCCTCGGCGACGGGGCGCGCCTGTATTACCGCCACCGGCAGAAGAACCACCACCGCAAGGCCGGCAACATCGCCGATTTCGTCACACGGTGGGGCGGCCATTACGACCACATGCTGGTCCTCGACGCCGACAGCCTGATGAGCGGCGACTGCGTGGTGACCTTGGCCCGTGCGATGGAGGCCGATCCGGATTCCGGCATCATCCAGTCGCTGCCCTTGATCATCAACCGCAACACCCTGTTCGCCCGGGTGCAGCAATTCGCGGCCCGCATCTACGGCCCGGTCATCGCCACGGGCCTCGCCCTGTGGTCGGGCCGGGACGGCAATTACTGGGGCCACAACGCGATCATCCGCACGCGTGCCTTCGCCGACCATTGCGGCCTGCCCGACCTCTCCGGCAAGCCGCCCTTCGGCGGCCACGTGCTGAGCCACGACTTCGTCGAGGCGGCGCTGATCCGGCGCGCCGGCTGGAGCGTCTACATGCTCCCCGAACTCCAGGGCTCCTACGAGGAGAGCCCGCCCTCGCTGATCGACGTCGCGATCCGCGACCGGCGCTGGGCGCAAGGAAACCTGCAGCACAGCCGCATCATCGGCACGGCGGGCCTCAAGCTCGCCTCGCGCCAGCACTTCGCCACCGGCATCGCCGGCTACCTCGCCTCGCCGCTCTGGGCGGCACAGCTCGTGGTCGGTATCGCGCTCGCCCTCCAGACCGCCTATATCCGCCCCGAATATTTCTCGACCGAGTTCCGCCTCTACCCGGTCTGGCCGCGCTTCGACCCCGTCCGCGCGCTCCAGCTCTTCGGGATCACGATGGCGATCCTGCTCGCCCCGAAGCTGTTCGGCCTGATCCTCGGCCTCCTCGACGGGAAGGTGCGGCGGGCGAGCGGCGGGGGATTGCGTCTCGTGCTCTCGGCGCTGATCGAGACCCTGCTCTCGGCGCTCATCGCCCCGATCGCCATGCTGGTGCAATCCGGCTCGGTGATCCAGATCCTGCTCCGGCGCGACGCCGGCTGGAACCCTCAGCGGCGCGACGACGGCTCGATCCCGTTCGCGGACATCGTGCGGCGGCACCGTTTCCACACCATCCTCGGTCTCGTCGCGGGCGTCGCGGCCTTCGCCATCGCCACCTCGCTGTTCCTGTGGATGTCACCGACGATCCTCGGCCTCGTCCTGGCGATCCCGATCTCCTGGGCGAGCGGGCAGCTCTTCATCGGCCTGGCGCTGAAGCGCGCCGGCCTGCTGATGACGCCCGAGGAGCGCGAGCCCCCGGCGATCGCCACCGCCGCCAAGGCGATCGAGGCGCGCAACGCGGCGCTCGCCTACGACGATGCCGACGGGTTGCGGGCGCTCCACGCCGATCCGGACCTCCAGGCCGGCCACCTCGCCTTCCTGCCCCCGGCCGAGCGCCGGCCCCGCGGCGCGCCGCAAGCAGACCACGTCATGGCCCAGGCCAAGGTGGTCGAGGCCGAGACCATCGACGAGGCGGCCGACTGGCTGAACGCCAAGGAGAAGATGGTGCTGCTGCACGACCGGGCGCTGCTGGACAGGCTGGCGCGGCTGGGTGGGTAGAGTCCGGTCAGATCGCGCGTATTTGCGCGACCGTCAGAGTGGGAAACTCTTTCATCCCACCCGCGACCTCATCCTGAGGTGTCATACCAACGGTCGTTGAAAACGACCTTTGGTTCCGTTCTCGAATTTTCGCCAAGCCTCTGGCTTGAGATCGAAAATTCGAGATGGGTCAACGGCCCCGTCGATCTCGGGCTTGCCCGAGATCGAATCGATGCGTCAGCATCTTGCGCCGTTGGTATCAGTTCGTCACCGGCTTCGCGGTCCCTGGCGAATGACGCTGTTTCGCTATCCAGGGTGGCAAATGCCAACCTGGATCGTGAGTTTCTATTTAACCCTCCCGCTCGGCCAGGCGCAGGGACCAGATCAGGTTCCCGCCCTCGTCGACCAGCCACAGGGCGTTCACCTGCTCGTCGTCGGGCGTGCTCTCCCGGGCATTGGCGAGGCGAACCGCCTCCTGCCGGTCCGCGGCCTGGATGATCTCGTCGATCAGCGGGGGACCGATCGCCCCGTCCATGGCGCGGACCGCCCCGCGCAGTCGATATGCCGGCATCCGCCCTGTCGCTCCTCGATCGCGTCCCGCTCGATCGCCCACGACTGAGACGCGGGCTGCCCCCGTTTTCGGGCGGGAGCGGGATACATCAAGGGCCGGGCCCTGCCGACGTCGCAAAACTGGCCACCGGTCTTGCGACAAAAATCGGCGGCAACCGGGAGCCCGAGCGGACGAAGCGTGGGCTTGCATACGCTTCGTCCGCTCGGGTGCGGCGCATCGGCGCTGCTCGCACTCAGCCGGTGCGCCGTGCCGTTCAGCGCCCGGCGCAGGCGCTGATCCCGGCGAGTCTCCAGCGCCCGCTGCCGGCGCAGGGCTGTCCGGGGAAAGACGAGGCGCAGGAAATCCCCCCTCCCCGCGGGCGGGGAGAGGAGAGAATTCGCGCTACACCTTTCCCCGGACAGCCCTGCCGCAGAGTGGGGAAAAGCCCGCGCCTCTTCTTTTTTGGGATAGGCCCGGTGGAGGCAAGGCATTCGCCCCGCCTCCTGCCCTGATTTCAGAAGAACCCGAGCTTCTTTGCCGAGTAGCTGACCAGCAGGTTCTTGGTCTGCTGGTAGTGGTCGAGCATCATCTTGTGGGTCTCGCGGCCGATGCCGGATTGCTTGTAGCCGCCGAAGGCCGCGTGGGCGGGGTAGGCGTGGTAGCAGTTGGTCCAGACGCGGCCGGCCTGGATCGCCCGGCCGAAGCGGTAGGCGCGGGTGCCGTCGCGTGTCCACACGCCGGCGCCGAGGCCGTAGAGGGTGTCGTTGGCGATCGAGAGCGCCTCTTCGTCATCCTTGAAGGTCGTGACCGACAGGACGGGCCCAAAAATCTCCTCCTGGAAGATCCGCATCTTGTTGTGGCCGCGGAACACCGTCGGCGTCATGTAGTAGCCGCCGGCGAACTCGCCCTCCTTGACGTTGCGCTCGCCGCCGGTGAGGCATTCGGCGCCTTCCTGCTTGCCGATCGCCACGTAGCTGAGGATCTTCTCCAGCTGCTCGGAGGAGGCCTGGGCGCCGATCATCGTGGCGGGATCGAGGGGCGAGCCCTGGGCAATCGCCTCGACGCGCTTGATGGCGCGCTCCATGAAGCGGTCGTAGATCGATTCGTGCACCAAGGCCCGGCTCGGGCAGGTGCAGACCTCGCCCTGGTTGAGGGCGAACATGGTGAAGCCCTCGAGCGCCTTGTCGAGGAAGTCGTCGTCTTCCGCGGCCACGTCCGAGAAGAAGATGTTCGGCGACTTGCCGCCGAGCTCCAGCGTCACCGGGATCAGGTTCTGCGAGGCGTATTGCATGATGAGGCGGCCGGTGGTCGTCTCACCGGTGAACGCGATCTTGGCGATGCGGGGCGAGGAGGCCAGCGGCTTGCCGGCCTCGAGCCCGAAGCCGTTGACGATGTTGAGCACGCCCGGCGGCAAGAGGTCGCCGATGAGTTCGGCGAGCAGCAGCACCGAGGCCGGGGTCTGCTCGGCGGGCTTGAGCACCACGCAATTGCCGGCGGCGAGCGCGGGCGCCAGCTTCCAGACCGCCATCAGGATCGGGAAGTTCCACGGGATGATCTGGCCGACGACGCCGAGCGGCTCGTGGAAGTGGTAGGCGACCGTGTCGTGGTCGATCTCGGAGAGCGAGCCCTCCTGCGCCCGGACGCACCCGGCGAAATAGCGGAAATGGTCGATGGCCAGCGGGATGTCGGCGTGGGTGGTTTCGCGGATCGGCTTGCCGTTGTCCCAGGTCTCGGCGAGCGCGATCAGGTCGAGGTTGTCCTCCATCCGGTCGGCGATCTTGAGCAGGATGCGGGCGCGCTCGGCCGGGGCGGTGCGGCCCCAGGCCTCCTTGGCGGCATGCGCGGCGTCGAGCGCGCGCTCGATGTCCTGGGCGTCCGAGCGGGCGACCTCGCAGATCACCCCGCCGGTGATCGGCGAGGTGTTCTCGAAGTAGCGGCCCGCCGCCGGGGCGACCCACTGGCCGCCGATGAAGTTGTCGTAGCGGGCCGAGAACGGCGACTTGGTCCTGGCGTCGGCGAAGAGTTCCGGCTTGTTCATGTGTTCCTCCCAGTCGCCCCGCGACGGGGCGTGGTGCACATCCCTCGGCAGCCGGCGTGCCATCCGGGCCCCGGCCGCCCAGCTCCCGCCGCCTGTTCGCTGCAACGATCTGGCGGATCTGGATTTTCTCGCTCGTCGCGCCAAGCCTTCGACCAAAATCCGGCCCCGTCCGGCCACCATCGGCCTGGACCGCGCACGCGACACCTGCGACACCTGTCGCAAACAGCGACACTCCGCCCGCAGGGGCGGTGACATGGGAGGAGGCCGCGCATGCAGAGCCGCGTGACCACGCCCCGCACCCTGCTGGCCGCGCGGCGGCAGGCCTTCGGGCCGGGTGTGGCCGAGCCGCCGCCGCCGATCCTTCGCTCCTGGGAGCGCTGCGCCGCCCTCGGGCTCGATTTCGGGCAGCGCCCCCGGGTCGAGCCGCTGAGCGGCGCCGAGATGCGCGCCGCCTTCGACCGCAGCGAGGCGCTGCGCCAGACCTGCCGGCCCGAGATCGAGGCCCTGCACGCCGATGCGCAGGCGACCGGCAGCCTCGTGATCCTCACCGATGCCGACGGGCTGATCCTCGACACCCTCGGCAGCGATTCCTTCGCCGGCCGCGCCGCGCAGGTGGCGCTCCGCCCCGGGGTACCCTGGAGCGAGAGCCTGACCGGCACCAACGCCATCGGCACGGCGCTGATCGAGCGCCGCCCGGTCGAGGTGCGGGGGGCGGAGCATTACTTCGAGCCGCACCGCATCCTGAGCTGCGCCGCCATGCCGATCCTCGGGGCGGACGGCTCGGTGCTCGGCGTCCTCGACCTGACGGGACCGGCGGCGATCCACCAGGGCCACGCGCTGGGCCTCGTCGGACTCGCGGTCGCCGCCATCGAGCACCGGCTGCTCGCGACGGTGCCGCCGGGCTGCGAGGTGCTGCGGCTCCACCGCGACGCGGGGCTCCTCGGCACCCCGCGCGAGGGCGTGCTGGTCTTCGAGGGCCACCGCCTCGTCGGCGCCAACCGGCACGGGCTGGCGCTGCTCGGCCTCACCTGGGGCGATCTCGGGACCGAGCGGGCCGGCTTCCATGGCGGCGACACCGCGCCCGGCCCACTCGCCCTGCGGGACGCGACCGGGGCCCCGCTCTACGGCCGCCTGCAGGGCGCGCCGGCCTCGATCCGGCGCCGGTCCGCGGCCGAGCCCGCCCGGCAGAACCCCGCGACGCCGAGCCCCACGACGTCGAGCCCCGCGGCGCCGATTCTCGACCCCGGTACCGACAAGCTCCTCGCCCGGGCCGTGCGGCTGATCGATGCCGGCATCCCGGTGGTGGTCGAGGGGGAGACCGGCACCGGCAAGGAGGTGTTTGCCCGCGCCGCCCATGCGGGCTGCGCACGATCGCACAAGCCGTTCGTGGCGGTGAACTGCGCGGCCTTGCCCGAGACGCTGATCGAGGCCGAGTTGTTCGGCTACGAGCCCGGCGCCTTCACGGGCGCGGCGCGCCACGGTGCCAAGGGCCTGCTGCGCCAGGCCGAGGGCGGCCTGCTCTTCCTCGACGAGATCGGCGACATGCCGCTCGCCCTGCAATCGCGGCTGCTGCGGGCGTTGCAGGAGCGCGAGGTGCTGCCCGTCGGCGGCACCCGTCCGGTCCCGGTCGATTTCGCCCTGATCTGCGCGACCCACCGCGACCTGTCCCGCATGGTCGAGGAGGGGGCCTTCCGGGCCGACCTGTTTTACCGCATCGCCCCCTACCGGGTGCGCCTCGCCCCCTTGCGCGACCGGCCGGACCGCCTCGCCCTCGTGCGCGGCCTGTGGGCCCGTACCGACGGCCCGGCCCGCGGCGTGACCCTGTCGCCGGATTGCGAGGCGGCACTCGCCGCGGCGGAGTGGCCCGGCAACCTGCGCCAGCTCGCGGCGTGCCTCAAGGCGCTGGCGGCGCTCGCCGAGGCGGGCGAGGTGCTCGGGCCGGAGGACCTGCCGGAGGGAGTGGCGAAGTCTTCGGCCGTTGCACCGGCGCCCCGACGGGAGCCGGAGGCGGGCCGCCTCGACGCCATCGCGCAGGATGCGATGCGAGCGGCGTTGGCGGCCCATGGCGGCAATGTCAGCCGGGCGGCGAGGAGTCTCGGGGTCAGTCGGAGCACGCTGTACCGGCGGTGCCTGAGGGAGAGGGCGGAGGCGTGAGGCCGCCTCCGTGTCCCTTATGGTGTATATAATGTTTCCAGCGGCGCCTCGTCTCGGTCTATCGGAGTTTTGAGAACGACGTAGCTAAAATACTTGTCGATTCCAATATCCATTTCGATCAATCTCTCCATCGTCGATTGATAATGCTCGATGCCGCCAACCAGGAATTTTATCAAATAGTCGTAGCCGCCGGATATATTGTGGCACTCCATGACCGATTTTTCTTTCTCGATGACGGCCAGGAACCGGGAAAAATCCGAGTGACGATGGTTTTTCAGTGTGATTTCCGTGAAAATCGTCAGGGACTGGCCCAGCTTCGCGATATTGATTTTTGCAAAATAACCACTGATGTATCCCGCGGACTGCAGTTTTTTCACGCGCATGAGGCATGGGCTGGGCGACAAATTGACCAGCTCGGACAGTTCCACGTTGGTAATTCGGCCGTTTCTCTGCAATTCGGCTAGAATTTTGATGTCCATGCTATCGAGCTTCATCGCGTGCGCTCTCTCGTCGGCGGGCGGACATCTCGGGCCGGCGGCATGCTAGAGCATTGTCCGACGAAGTGGATGCCGGTTCGTCGCAGGAAATACGGCAAAATCGAAGACCGAGAGAGCTTCGCGATTGCAAGGCGATCGTGAGGTGCTCTGGAGCAGCGCCAGATCGCATTGCAATCGCACGCTGCTCTGGTCGAGAGTTGCGCAGGCGAGGACATCGCCGGCCTTCAGTAGCCGCACGCCGCCAGCAATTCCTGCCGGCACGCGCTCCTGTCCTGTCGAGAGAAATGAAACAGCCCGAATGTCGCCGTGGGATTGTTGCGCAGGATGTATGACGCCTTCTCGGGATACAGCTTGGATCTCCATTCCGAGATCGTCACCGTCATGGCATTGCGGGCATCGATCAGATCGAGCAGCAGGGCCACCTCGTCCGGCCGCAACGGATCGACCGCGTGATAGGCAGAGAGAAAATCAGCCGCGCACAGCAGCGGTTGCTCGTCTTTCATGAGCTGGAACGACAAGGCAATCGCGATGTCGTAGATCAACGGCGTCCGGACGATGTCGCCGAAATCGATGATGCCGCTGACGGCGTCGTGGTCGTCGGGATCGAGCAGCACGTTGTGGAAGTGGAAGTCGTTGTGGACCACCTGCTGCCGGAGCCCGTCGCCGCTGGCCGCGATCTCGCCGAAGCGCCGGATGGCGTCGCGGGCGAGACGGCGCTTCTCGGGGTCGTCGATGTGGATCGTGCGGTCCTCGATCTCGGCCGCGCGCTTCAGGTCCCAGATGATCGGCCGCCCATCGGCCGGATGCCGGAAATCGCGCAGCGCCCGCGACAGCCGGGCCAGTCCCCGCCCGAACGCCCGGCGTTGCGCGGGGGAGCGCCGGGCGCGGTGGGCGGGAAAGCCCGACAGGAAGCTCTGGAGGCGACCGACATGACGGTGGCCGTCCAGGTCGATCGCCACCTCCGTCCGCCCGTCCGGCGCCGCGACGACGACCGGGACCGGCAAGCCGGGATCGGCCGCGTGGACGTGCTGGAGCGCGCGGTTCTCGAAGGCCAGCACCTCCGGATCGTCGGCCGCGTTCCCGAGCTTGAACACGAAGCCGCGTCCGTCCCGGGCGGCGACGTGGGCGGTCAGGTCCCGCTCGCTCGCCAGGGGCTCGACGCGGTCCACCGCGATCCCGAAGGCGGTGGCGACGATTCCCGCGAGGCGGTCCGCATCCGCCCTTGGCGCCGGCGTCTGGTAGGGAGAGGGGGCGCTCATCGGGCTGCAAGCGCCCGGTCGAGCACCTCGACGAAGGTGTCGGCGTTCTGGCGCGTGAAAACGAGCGGCGGGCGGATCTTCAGGATGTTGTAGCCGGGACCGCAGACGCTGATCAGCACGCCGTCCTGGCGCATCCGGTTGACCACGCGGGTGGTCAGGTCGCGGTCGGGCCTGCGGCTGGCGCGGTCGGTCACGATCTCGACGGCGGAAAAGAGCCCGGCGCCGCGCACGTCGCCCACCGCCTCGTGCCGCTCGCCCACGCGCCGCAGGCCCGCGAGCAGGTAGGCGCCGACGTCGCGGGCATTCGCCATCAGGCCCTCGCGCTCGATGACCTCGAGCACCGCCAGGGCGGCGGCGCAGGAGACCGCGTTGCCCGCGAAGGTGTTGAAGTAGCGGGCATTCCGGCCGAACGAATCGACCACGTCGGGGCGGATCACCACGCCGGAGATCGGCTGGCCGTTGCCCATCGGCTTGCCGAGGGTGACCATGTCCGGCACCACCCCGTGGCGCTGGAAGCCCCACATCGTGTCGCCGGTACGGCCGAAGCCGGGCTGGACCTCGTCGGCGACGAACAGGCCGCCGGCCTCGTGGATCGCGTCCACGGCGCCCTTCAGGAAGGCGGTCGGCTCGGTCAGGATGCCGTCGCTGGTGAACAGGCTGTCGACGATCAGCATCGCCGGCTTGAGGCCGTGGCGGTGCAGGTCGGCGATGGCCCCCCGCACCCCGGCCTCGAAGGTGGCGGCGACGTCGCCGTCGGTCCGGTAGGCGGCGGGGGCCGGCACCCGGCGGACGTGGGAGCCGAGATTGACCGCGTTGCCCAGCGTCGGCGAGTACTCGGAGACCGCCTGGGTCAGGCCGTGATAGGCGAAATCCGTGATGATGATGCCGGTGCCGCCGGTATAGGTCCGGGCGATGCGGGTCGCGAGGTCGTTGGCCTCGCTGCCGGTGCAGGCGAACATCACGTGGCCGAGCGCGTCGGGAAAGGTCGCGAGCAGCTTCTCGGCGTAGTCGAGGATCAGGCCGTGGAGGTAGCGCGTGTTGGTGGCGAGGATCCCGGCTTGGCGGCGGATCGCCTCGACGACATGCGGATGGCAATGGCCGAGCGAGGCGACGTTGTTGTAGGCGTCGAGGAAGGCGCGGCCCTCGGTGTCGTAGAGCCATACGCCCTCGCCGCGCTCGAAATGCAGCGGCTCTTCGTACATCAGCCGGTAGGCCGGACCGAGCACCTTGGCGCGGCGCGCGACCAGCGCCTCGTCCTGCGCCGAGAGCGCAACGCTGCCCGGCACGAAGGCGTTGGGCATGGTCATGTCGACGATCTTGGTCATGGGAGAACTCCAGGACGGGAGGGCGTGGGGTACGCGCTGGTTTTCGGGGCGACGGCCGAGAGCAAGAACCCTCGCCCCCTCTGCGGCAGGGCTGTCCGGGGAAAGACGAGGCGCAGGAAATCCCCTCTCCCCGCGGGCGGGGAGAGGCTTTCGTCCCCCTTGTCGGAGGCGAAAGCCGGAGCGAGGGTGAGGAGGTGTTTCCGGAGAAGCCTCACTCGTCGAGCCCCCTCACCCTCGCCTTCGGGCTTGCCGTGCCCCCTGAACGGCGGCACGGCCCTCTCCCCGCCCGCGGGGAAAGGGGAAACCCGCGCTTTTTCCTTTCGCCGGACAGCCTTGCCGCGGAGGGGGAGGGTTGTTGCGCGGCAGCCATCGCTCCCGCACCATCGGCTTCGTCGGCAGGTGGTCTAAGCAGATTTCGCAAAAGTGGCCGCCGGTTTTGCGGAAAAAATCTGCGATAAACCAAGGATCTAAGCGGACGAAGCGTTGGCCTGCCAACGCAAGTCTGCTTAGGCGAGGCTCGTAAGGTCGTTCAGAGCCCAAGCAGCCCCGGCAAACCACCGAGATCCTTGATCTGGTGGGTGGCGTAGCCGCTGCACAGCGGCTCGTGATTGCGGTCGACGTGGACGCGGGCACCGAAATCCATGTCGGCGGCGGTCATCAGGTCGTAGCGGAACGACGAGGAGACGTGCATCACCTCCTCCGCCTTGGCGCCGAGCTTGTCGAGCATGTATTCGAAGCCCTGCATGTGAGGCTTGTAGGCGCCGGTCTCCTCGGCGGTGATGACGGCGTGGAACGGGGCCTTCAGGCTCCTGATGCCGGCCGGGATCAGATCGATCATCGAGTTGGTGAGGCCGACGATCGGGAATTCCTTGGCGACGCGCATCAACGGCTCGACCACGTCCGGATGCGGACCCCAGCTCGGGATCGCGGCGTAGATCGTCTCGGCGTCGCTGTCACGGTATTCCACGCCGTTGCGCTTGCAGGTGCGGATAAGGGCGTTGGCGACCACGTCCTTGTACGGCTTGAAGTCGTGGAGCACTTCGTCGAGCCGGTAGTTCGAGAAATCCCTGACGAAGCGGCCCATCGCCTCGGGCCGGACGCGATCGGCGTAGAGTCCCCGCGCCGCCGGGGCCATCTCGAAGTAAATCAACGTGCCGTAGCAATCGAAGGTGATGAACTTCGGCTTGAATGAGGTCATCGGATTGGTCCTGAAACAGCGATGAGGCGATGCAGCGCATCAACTGATTTTCAGGATAAGGATCGGGGCGAATACTCGTGCGCTCTTTTCGCGCGCATCGCGGCATGCCGCTGCCGTCGCGCCCCCCGCCGGCGGCAGGTTCTATCACCCCTCGCCGCCGGCCCCGCCCGAGGACCGTCGCTCCCGAGGAGCCAGGGTCAGAGCTGCGGATCCTCCGCCGCCTCCAGCCGCCCGGACGCGATCGCATCCAGGAACAGCCGGTGATCCTCCGCATTCCGCTCGCCGTAGTCCCGCGCCCAGTCCGCGAGGGCCTCGCGGAAATCGGCGTGGCGGTCGCGGCCGCAATAGCCGGCGATGGCCGCAGCATCGCCGGTGCGGGCATGCGCCCGGGCCAGCAGCGCACCGTAAGCCCAGGAGAAGTAGACGAGCGGCTGCCCGCGCATGCAGGTGAGCGGGATCTCGCCCTTCATGTTCTTCATCTGGCGGACGTAGAACGGGCGATCGTCGATCGTGGTCCAGCCGAGCAGCGGGTCGCCGACCGCCTGGAGGAGGCGCTGGCCGTAGATCACCCGCTCGCCTTCGTGCGAGGCGTAGGGTTCGGGCATGCCGGAGACGTACGGCGCGTGGGCGGGGCGAACCGCCTCCTTGACCTGCAGGAAGAGGACGTCCTGATCCGAGTTGCCGCACAGCAGGGCGACGTAGGCCCGGGTGCCGACGCTGCCGACGCCGACCACCCGGTGGGCGACGTCGACGACGTGGTAGCGGCTCAGCATGAACCGGCGCTCCCGCGGCAGGGTCTCGGCGTAGTGCTCGAGCCCGGCCGTCACCGCCTCGCGGGTCTCGTCGTCGACCCAGGTCAGGATCGGCGGGTCGTGGCGCAAGCGCCAGCCGCCATCGACCCGCCGCTCGCCGACCCGGGCGAGCAGGCTCTTGTTGTGGCGCTTGCGCGCCTTCTCGACCGCGCGCTGCACCACCGCGTGCGATTCGTCGTCGATCGTGATGCCGCTGAAATCCAGATCCTCGGCCCGCGCCGCCCGGTGCCAGACGTCGAGGGGCCCTTGTGGCGCCAGCTCGGTCATGGTGTGCTGGTAGCCGTAGGCCGCCGCGGTCACCGCCTCGCGCCGCTCGGACCCCGGCACGTCGAGGTCGCGGGCGGCGACCTCGATGCTGGCGCAGAGCCGCTTCAGGTCCCATTCCCACGGGCCGATCGTGACCTCGTCGAAATCGTTGAGGTCGAGCACGATGTCGCGCTGGGGCGTGCCGAACAGGCCGAAATTCGAGAGATGGGCGTCGCCGTTCATCACCACGTCGATGCCGCTCGTCGGGGTGCGGGCGAGATCCCAGGCCATCACGGTCGCGGCCCCCCGCAGGAAGGCGAAGGGCGAACTCGCCATCCGGGCGACCCGCAGGGGGATCAGCCGCTCCTGGCGCCCGCGTTGAGCCTCCTCGATCAGCCGCACCGGGTCGGGCCTGTCCCTGGGGAGGGGCACCGGGCCGTGGCCGTCATGCGGGACCTTGGCGCGCAGCGCCTTGCCGGCGGCGCGGCGCTTCTCCCACGGCTCGCCGGGCGTGCGCAGGTCGATATGCGGGAAATCGGCCAGCGGCTCCAGCACGATGTCCTCGGCCGGCACGTCGTCGGAACCGGCCTCGTGACGTGTATCGGGAGTGGGTCTATCCATGGGGCGCGGCTCGTCGGCGGACCCGATCCGGGCATGACACTCGAAAACCTTGGCCGTGGGCGATCGTTCCGGACGCCGGATGAAAAGCCGGCGCCGGACGTGTCGTCAGCCTTGATGGTCGCGGGCCTCCTGGATCCGCTGCAGGAGCTCGGCCGCCGTCTCGCCGCGCCGGTCCGGATCGTCGCAAGCGCGGCGCAGGATCAGCCGCCCCTCCCGGGCGGTCAGGTCGTCGCCGAGCGGCATCGCGGCCGGCGCGCAGCCGGGCCGGAAATCGACCGCCAGCCCCTGCGGCCCGCCGGTCAGCCGGGCGATGCCGAGTGCCAGGCAGGCGACGCGTAGGTGGCCGAGGGTGAACAGGGCCTGCACGCCGGTCGGCAGCGGCCCGAACCGGTCCTCGACCTCGCCGCGCAAGGACTCGACCTCCTCCGCCGAGCCGAGGCGCAGGAGGCGGGTATGGAGGCTCAGCCGCAGTTCCGGCTCCGGCACGTAATCCTCCGGCACGTCGCCGGCGAGGCCGAGGCGGATGTCCGGAGCCCAATCCTCCGCAGGCTCGCCCTTGGCGGCGCGAAGCGCCAGCTGGAGCAGGTGCTGGTAGAGGCCGAGGCCGATCAGCTTGACGTGGCCGGCCTGATTCTCGCCGACGAGATCTCCGGCGCCGCGCAGATCGAGGTCGCGGGCGCTGATGGCGAAACCCGCGCCGAGACGGTCGAGAGCCTCCAGCGTGCGCAGGCGCTTCTCGGCCGCCGGAGGCAGCTCGCGGTCGGGCCGGGTCAGCAGGTAGGTCACGCCCCGGCGCTGGCCGCGCCCCACCCGGCCGCGAAGCTGGTGCAGCTGCGCCAGGCCGAAGCGCTCGGCGTCGACGACCAGCATGGTATTGGCCCGCGGCACGTCGAGCCCGCTTTCGATGATCGAGGTGGCGAGCAGCACGTCGCCCTCGCCATCGGCGAAGCGCACCATGATCTCGTCGAGTTCGGCCGGCTTCATCTCGCCATGGGCGACGACGGTCGCGAGTTCCGGCACCAGCCGCTTCAGGCGCTCGGCCACCGGGCCGATCTCCTCGATGCGCGGGCAGACGACGAAGCTCTGGCCGCCGCGGCCCTTCTCGCGCATCAGGGCCGCGCGCAGGGTGTCGTCGTGCAGCGGCGTCAGCAGGGTGCGGATCGGCTGGCGCACCGCCGGCGGCGTCGCGATGACGCTGAGCGACTTGAGACCCACCAGGGCCGATTGCAGGGTGCGGGGGATCGGCGTCGCGGTGAGCGTCAGGACGTGGGCGTCGCCCGCCATGGTGCGCAGGCGCTCCTTCAGGGCGGCGCCGAAGCGCTGCTCCTCGTCGATCACCACGAGGCCGAGATCCGCGAACGCGACGCCGCGGCCGGCGAGCGCATGGGTGCCGACGACGAGGCGGATCGAGCCGTCGGCGAGTCCCTGGCGCACGCGCTTGGCCTCGGCCGGGCCTGCGAGCCGCGAGAGCTGCGCCACCCCGATCCCGAAGCGGGCAAAGCGCCGCTCGAAGGTGCGCAGGTGCTGGCGTACCAGCACCGTCGTCGGTGCCACCACGGCGACCTGCTTGCCGGCAAGGAGTGCCGCGGCGGCGGCGCGCAAGGCCACTTCGGTCTTGCCGAAACCGACATCGCCGCAGACCAGCCGGTCCATCGGCTGCGTGCCCGCGAGATCGGCGAGCGCGCCGTCGACGGCCTTCGCCTGATCGGGGGTGAGGGGGAAGCCGAAGCCGGCGCCGAACCGCTCCATCTCGCGCTCCGGCGGCACCAGGGCGGGGGCCTTGGCCTGGCGGCGTTCCTCCGCCGCCGCCAGCATGGCGCGGGCGGCCCGCGCCAGGCCGGCTTCGGTGGTGAGCCGGCGCTTCGCCCAGGTGCCGCCCTCGAGGGTGTCGAGGGTGACGGCGTCTTCCTCCGAGCCGTAGCGCCAGATCCGGTCGGCCTGGGCCATCGGCACCATCAGGATCGCTTCGTGGGCGAAGCGCAGGCGCAGGGCCTCGGTGCTGCCGCCGTCGCCGGTGGCGATGCGCTCCAAGCCCTCGAAGACGCAGAGGCCGTGGTCGCGGTCCACCGCCACGTCGCCGACGCGCAGATCGACCTCGCCCATCGGCAGGATCACCGGCTGGCCGGCGCTCGGGCGGGCCGAGGTGCCGCCATACACGTCGGGCGCGGCGATCACCGTGATGCCGAGATCCGGCACCCGGAATCCCGCATCGAGGGGAGCGGGCATGGCCAGGATCTCGCCCGCCTTGGCGGCGACCGCCTCCGACCAGTCGGCGACCGGGCGCACGCTGCGCTCCGCCGTCCGCGCGGCCTGGCGCGACAGGCGCTTGAGCCCGGCAGGATCGCCGCCGAGCACCACCCGATCGCCGGCCTTCAGGCGCTCGCGCAGGTAGGCCGAGAAGGCTGCACCCGGCCGGCGCTCGCGCTGGAAGGCCGGGACCGCGACCGATTCCGCGTCGGCATCGCTCGCGACAGCGATCTCGCGGGCCTCCCGCACGTCTTGCCACTCGGCGGGCGTGAGGTAGAGCGGCACCGCCTGCCCACGTGTCGCCACTTCCGGCCGACGCCCCTCGGCGATCTGTTCGAAGAAGGCCTCGGCGCGGGCCTCCGCCCCGGCCTCGACCACCAGGCGGGCCTCCGGCACGTAATCGAGCACGGTCGTGAGCCGGCCGTAGAGGGTCGGGAGCTGGTGCTCCTGTCCGGTGAACGGCCGCAGGCGCAAAGGCGAATCCGGCGCCAGGACGATCTCGGTCGCCGGATCGACCACCAGGGTCTCGACCTCGACGAGGGAGCGCTGCGACACCGGATCGTAGGTGCGGATCGCCACGACCTTTCCGCCCGCATGCTCGATGCGGCAGGGGCGGGGGGCGGCGGCCGGGAAGACGTCGATGGTCCGGCCGCGGAGCGCGACCTCACCGGGCTCGTCGACCCGGTCGTCCAAGATGTAGCCGAGGCGCTGCATCTCCGCCGTGAGGCGGCCGGCGTCAAGAGCGTCGCCGGCCCGGATCTCGACCCGGGCCTCGGCCCAGGTCTCCGGCGGCGGCACGCGCTGGATCAGCGCCGGGGCGGTGGTGAGCAGGATGTCGGGCAGGTGGTCTGCGTCGGTGAGCCAGCGCAGCACCCCGGCCCGGGCGCCCATCGTGCCGCGGGAAGGCGAGGCGCGGTCGAAGGGCAGGCAATCCCATTCCGGATAGATCGCGACGCCGATCCCCGGGCCCAGGCCGCGCAGCAGCGCGGCGATCTCCTCCAGCCGGCGGGTGTCGCGGGCGACGTGGACGAGGGGCCGGCCCCGTTCGCGCAAGGAGAGCAGCGCCACCGCGAGGGCGCCCGGCGGCACCAGCGGCGCTACGGACTCCTCGACTGCCGCCGTCGCGCGCTGCCTTGCCTTGCGCTTTGCCATCGGCCCCCGCTCCCATTCTCTGGACCGGGAAACGCCCAGCGGCTGCGCTGGGTCCAGGCGATGGCTGTCGCATGCACAGGAATGCGGTGGGGGAGTGCGGGGCGCCCTCACTCCACGAAGGGGACCGGGCCCGTATCGGAAAAAAGAAAAAGCGCGGGTTCTCCCGGAGGAGAGGCCCGCGCTCGACCGTCGAAGGATGTCGTCCCGATCGGCCTCGTCACAACCGGTGGCATCGAAGCGGCCGGGACGTCCCTGCCGGCGACAACGCTCGGACCGGCTGGATCAGTAGGTCCGGCCGGGCCGGGGGCGGGATCCGCGCCGGCCGAGATAGGCGATCAGCTTCGGCAGGACGAAGAGCGTGAAGATCTTGCGCAGCATGGCGGGGTCTCCCTTCAGCGGATGGTGAGAGTGTCAGCGCGATCGGCGGACGAGCCAGCCCGCCGCGAAGGCGAGGACGGCGATGCCGACGACCGTGTTGGTGCGGTGCCCTTCGACGTAACGCAGGGCGCTCTGGCCGTAAGCCTCGCCGCGGCGACGAACCGCATGGGCGGCGTGGCGTCCGTCCTCGACGAGGTGATCGGCCCGCTTGCGCGCGGTGTGGGCGAAATCCCCGGCGCGCTCACGCGCCTCCTGTGCGAGATTTTCGGCACGCTCACGCGCCTCATGGGCGAGATCTTCGGCGCGCTCACGCGCCTCGTGGGCTAGATTTTCGGCGCGCTCACGCGCCTCATGGGCGAGATGGCGCCCGTCGTCGACGAAGTCTTCCGCCCGGTCGCGGGCGCGGCCATAGGCGTATTGCGCGCCGCCGGCCACCTGGTTGGCGGCGCCGCGGACCTGGCGGGCGGGGTCGCCGGTGAGGCCGCCGAGCGCGGTCTGGACGCGGCCCTTCAGGTGACGGGACGCCCCGTTGAACTGGTCGCGGTTCATGCTGTCCTCCTGAGTTGAGAGCATTCTCCGACGAGGTGGATGCCGGTTCGCCGTAGAAAATGCGACACGATCAAAGATAGGGAGAGGTTCGCGATCGCAACGCGATCGTGAAGTGCTCTGAGATCTAAGGGTGGAGCGGCGGCGGGACGATCCCGCCGCCCGGTGGAAGATGGTCGGTACTACTTGCGGCCGAGCAGGCTGTCGGCGGCGTTCTTCACGCCGTCCTTGACCTCGCCGACGGTACGCTGGGCCTCGCCCTTCAACTCCTGAGCCTTGCCCTCGGCGATGAGATGGTCGTCGCCCGTGACCTTGCCGATACCCTGCTTGACGTTGCCGACGGCCTCGTTGGCCAGGCCCTTGAGCTTGTCGGTGGTGCTGCTCATCGAAATCTCTCCTGTCGTTCGAGGGGAAGGGAGGGCTCCCGCCTGGGCGGGAGCCGGTCGAGGATCAGACGCGGCGGGCGTCGTAGGCGGTCACCAGCTTCGGGGCGCCGAGGCGGCCGCCGAAGAAGGCGGCGGCGGCGCCGAGCAGCAGCGCGATGGCCGCGTAGAACGCGCCCTGCGTGGCGGCCGACTTGGCGGCGACGGCCGCGGCCTCGGCCTTCTGCTTGGCGGTGGCGACCGCCTGCTCGTACTGCTTCTGGTAGTCGTCGATCTGGGCCTTGGCCTGGTCGGGCGAGATGTTCTGGGCCTTGGCGAGAGCGTCGGCGGCGCGGGTCTTGGCCTGCTCCTTCTGGGCGGCGTCGCCGGTCAGCACGGCACGCACGGCAGCTACGGCGGCGTCACGGGCGGCCTGCGGATCCTGGCCGGCGGCCTGCTGGCGCACCTTGTCCTCGATGCCCTCGAGCGGGTTCTGGACCTTCGACAGCGACGGGGCCGCCGCCTGGGCGGCGGTCTGCACCGTGCCGCCGACGAGGTTGCCGGCGCCGCCGAGCGCGCCCGAGACGGTGCTCAGCGTGCCGCCGACGAGGCCGCTCGCCGCCGAGGTCACGAGGTAGATCACCACGAGCGTCGTTACCGCCCAGGAAACGAGGCCGTGCAGGGCGGCCGCACCCGGCAGCGGCTTGCCGGAGAGCCGGCCCGCGATGGCGCCACCGACCAGCGAGGCGACGATGCCCGAGACCACGAACCACAGGCCCGCGCCCATCGACACGGTCGAGGCGGCCGGGTTGTCGGCGGCGTTCACGCCGACCGAGGACAGGCCGACGCCGACGCCCACGAGGTTGAGGATCACCTGCGTCACGAGCGCGGTCACGGCGCCGGCGAAGATGGCGCCCCAGGAGACCTGGTTGAGCAGGACCGCGCGGGTATCGGCTTGGGCCGCCGTGGCGAGGGGGGAAACGGGGGTCTGGATGGTCACGCTTCTACTCCGAGTCGTTCGAGCATCGTCGTCGAAGGCCTCTCGTGGGACGGCCCCGCGCGGTCTCGCCGCTCCGGGGCCGCCCTTTCACGAGGCGGCCTCGAAGATCAGTCGCGGTTGGCGTTGACGAGGAGGCCGAGGCCGAAGCCGACGAAGCCGGCGATCACCAGCGAGGCGAGCGGGTACTCGGCGACCTGGTGGCCGACCTGCCGGGCGCCGTGGCGCAGGGAGCGGCTGCCGCGCTCGTAGACCTCCTCGGCGTAGCCCTGGGCCTCCTCGGCGTAGCCCTGCGCGTGACCGGCGACATCCCGCGCCCGGTGACGGGCCCGGTCGGCGAGGTCCTCGGCCCGGTCCGCGGCATGGCGGACGGTGTCCCGCGTCCGGTCGGCCGCGTCGCCGGCATAGTCCTGCGCCCGGTCGGCGGCGTGGCGGACGGTGTCCTTGGCCTGGCCGTAGGCGTCCTCCGCCGCGCCCTGCGCCTCCCGGAAACGGCCCTCGGCCGAGTCGCGGTGCGAGCCGGTCAGGTCGCCGACGACGCCCTGGATCTTGCCGCCGAGTTCCTTGGCGGCGCCGGTGATGCGATTGGTATCGACCATGGGTCTCTCCTCTGGTGTTCTTGGGAAAAGGCGGCGCCCCCGAGCGGGGCGCCGGATGACGGGTGTCGTCAGTCCTTGCGAGGTCCGGTCCCCTTACGAGACGTCTCCTCGGCCTTCTGACGCCGGCCTTCGGCTTCGACCCGGACATCGCCGGTGAGCTTGCCGATGGCCTCCTTCACCGAACCCTTGACCTGCTCGGTGCAAGGCTTGCCGGTGGAAGTCTTTGACGCGCGATCGGTCATGAGCACCTCGTCGAGTTGAGAAAACTCCGACCGGCCTGCAGATGTAGGCGCGTCGCGCATCTTCAATGGTAGGAAAATACCGGTATCCTGAACCTCAGCTACCGGATGCCTGGAGCGGGAATCCGTGCTCGCGTCCCCAGAGGATCACCTCCGTGCGGCGGTGCACGCCGAGCTTGCGGTAGAGCGCGGCGCCGTGGTTGCGCACGGTGTTGCGCGACAGGCCGAGCTTGCGGGCGATGCCGTCATCGTCGAGGCCGCTGCAGATCAGGTTGAGGATCTGCCGCTCGCGGAGCGTCAGGTCCGGCACCGCGGCGTCCGGCATCTCGCGGCCCGGGCGGCGCAGGTTGGCGAGCTTCTCGATCAGCCCGCGGCTGAACCAGGAGGTATCGGCCATCACCGTCTCGATCGCGTCGAACAGCTCGCGCTCGGTGTGCTTGCGCTCGGTGATGTCCTGCAGGACCATCAGCACGAACTCGGATTCGCCGATGGTGACCCGCTCGGCCGAGACCAGGCAGTCGAGGTCGGCGCCGTTCTCGTGGCGCAGGCACACTTCCAGTCCCAGCACGTATCCGGCCCGCGCCAGCCCCTCCTCGAACCGCCGTCGCTGCTCGGCCGAGACCCATAGCCCGAACTCCGCCGGGGCCCGGCCGACCACCTTGTCCTCACTGAGGCCGAAGACCCGGCCGAAGGCCTCGTTGATGCTGGTGACCTGAAAGTCGTCGGCGCGGGCGAGCAGGGTCGGGACCGGGGTCAGGCGGAACGCCTTGGCAAAGCGCTCCTCGCTCTGGCGGAGCGCCGTCTCGGCCTTCCGCCGCAGCTCGAGGTCGGCGAAGGTGAACAGCATGCAGGGCTCGTCGCCCATCTCCATCGGCTGGCCGGCCACGATCACGAAGCGGCCGCCGCCATCGGGCAGCTCCAGGCGTGCCTCCATCTGGGGGATGGTGCCGCCCTTGTTCAGCCGCGACACCGCGAGGTCGCGGTTTCGGGCATTGGCCAGCACGTCGACCTCGTAGACGCTGCGGCCGATCACGGCGTCGCGGGTGAAGCCGGTCATCTCGAGGAAACCCGCATTCACCTTGACGTGGCGCAGGTCGGAGAGCCGCGTGATGACCGCCGGGGCCGGGTTGGCGTTGAAGGTGCGCTCGAAGCGCTCCTCGGCTTCGAACTGGTCCGACACGTCCTTGAGGATCAGCGCCAGGCAGCTCGGCTTGCCCTCCCGGTCGGTGGCGACGAGGCTGCGCAGCGAATGCACGAAGCCGACATCCGGCCTGTCGGTGCGCGTCACCTCGACCACCACGTCGTGGAAGCGCTCGCCGGCCACGACGCGCTCGATCGGGTAGCTCTCCGGCGCGCGGTGGTTGCGGTAGCGCAGGGCGAAGCGCTCCCGGTAGGCGTCGACAGTCGGGCCGATCTCGTCCAGGCTCTCGGCGCCGTGCATCGCGAGCGCAGCCTCGTTGGCGTAGGCGATGGTCTGGTCGGGCTCGACCAGGATCACCCCCTCGCTGAGGCCGGCGATGATCTGCCGGAGTTCATGCCTGTCGACGCCTGCGGTCACAGCTCAAGCGATCCTTCATGCTCGCGTCGTTGCCTGTCGAGGCAACGGAGCACAAACGGATCGCGCACCAGCAGGTTCCCGCGGGGAAGCGAGATTCACCGGTAAAATCGTATCATTGACGTAATTGCCGGTGATCAGAAATAAGTCCGCACATCGCCGGACCGGCCTACTACCCCACGGGACTAGCCCGTAGGGACGACCGGTCTAGTCCGATCTGCAGATGGTTGACGGGTCTTTTTCCGTGCAGACAGACCACGAGACGCGCGCGAAGGTTGCCGAGTCGGAGGCTGCCATCGCCGTGATACCGTCGCATCTCGGTGGGCTGCTGCGGGAGTATTATCCCGAGATCGTTGCGCTCGATGCCGGCTCGCGCCTCGGCGAGATGCTCACGCGCCTGACGCAAGCACTTGCATCCGCCGAGGAAGTGCCGGCGGCGTTCGGGCGCGAACTTCTCGGCGCGGTGCCGCGGCTGCGCCGCTACGCCCTGTCCCTCGCCCATCACGGGGCCGACGCCGACGACATGGTGCAGCACACCCTGCTCAAGGCCTGGGAGCACCGGCACCAGTTCGTCCCCGGCACCAGCCTGTCGGCCTGGCTGTTCGCGATCCTGCGCAACGGCTTCTTCAACGGTCGCCGCAAGTACCGTCTCGAAGTGGCGGATCCCGACGGGGCCCATGCCGCCACCCTGGCGAGTGCCGCCGAGCAGGAGCACCGGGGCCGCCTTGCGCGATCTCCAGAGCGCCCTCGACCGGCTGGAGCCGGCGCAGCGCGAGGCGCTGCTCCTCGTCGCGGTCGAAGGGCTGTCCTACGAGGCCGCCGCCGGCATCATCGGCTGCCCGGCCGGCACGGTGAAGAGCCGCGTCAGTCGGGCCCGCGACCGGCTCGGGCAGGATCTCGGGCAAGATCTCGGTCAGGATCTGGAGCGGCGAGGGCCGAACCGGGACGGCCCGGGTCGTAGTCCCCCGAATCCGTCCGGCGCCGCCTGAATGGTGCAGGCCCCCCACCCGTTTCGCCCGACAGGGCGTCCCCCATCGTTCCGGCGCTATCCCCCGAGGCGTCCGGAACGGTCGCGGGCCGGGCACGGCATGGTTCCCCCGTCCGTGCCCGGTTCGTCGCGAGTTCTCCACGACCGGTCCGGCCATGGAGCCGGACGCCCCGATCAGAGGAGATCATGACGCCATCCCGCCGCCCGGTCGGCGCACCGGCCCTGGTCCCGGCCTTCACCGCATCCGTCCCCGCGCTTCCGGCCCCGGCCGCGCCCACGGCGAACCGCTTCGACGGCGCCTGGTCGGTCGTCGCCACCGCCGAGACCGGAAGCTGCACCGGGCCGTACCGCTACCCGATCGTGATTCGGAACGGCATCGTGGACGAGGCCGGGAATCACGGCGTCGACGCGTCCGGACAGGCCATGGCCGACGGCCGCATCACCGGGACGATCCGCAGCGGGCTCGCCAGCGTCGCGCTCACCGGCACCTTGCGCGGCTGCGCCGGCAGCTGGGCTGTCCGGGGAAAATTTGGGGCTGGGTGCCTGCCCTGCCACGCCGGAGGTGATGCGGGAGTTGTCCGGTTGTCGAGACACGAACATCCGGGCAGGACATGCACCCCAGCGATGCCCGCTTCGCCCGGTTGCTGGAAGGCCTCGATCGCCAGCAGACCGCCCAAAGCGTCGCGCGCCACGGCGCCGACGCCTACGACAAGTGCTTCTCCTCCTGTGATCACCCGCTGGTGCTGATCTTCGCCCAGCTCAGCCCCGCCGCCAGCTTGCGCGGCCTGGAGGTCGCCTGGGCTCACGCCGCGGCCCACCCCCACCTCGGCACCGGGCCGCTGCACCGCCCGACCCTCTCGGATGCCAACCAGCGCCGCCCCCTGGCGGTGTTCACCGAGACCTTCGCCCGCCTGGCCGGCCAACTCGACCGCTCCTTGCGCCGCGACCTGCTGCGCCAGGGCTTGTTCGAACCGCAGACCTGGGCCGAGGTCCGGGCCTTGCTCCCGCCAAGACCGGCCTCGACCCCGCGCAGTAGGAGCACGGCCCATGCCTCCTAAGCAGATTTCGCAAAAGTGGCCGCCGGTTTTGCGGAAAAAATCTGCGATAAAACAAGGATCTAAGCGGACGAAGCGTTGGCCTGCCAACGCAAGTCTGCTTAGCTTCCCCGGACAGCCCTGCCGCAGAGGGGAAAAGGGAAAACCCGCGCTACATCCCGTCGTGTAAAATCACCGCGTTTTCCCACTGAAGGACGCCCGCATGGCCGCTCCCCCACCCCGCGTCACCGCCACCCCGGCGGCCCTCGACCTGATCGACACCTTGCGCCGGGAGCACGGCCCGGTCCTGTTCCACCAATCCGGCGGCTGCTGCGACGGCTCGGCGCCGATGTGCTTTGCCGTCGGCGATTTCCTGATCGGCGACGGCGACGTGCATCTCGGCGCGATCGGCGGGGCCGAGTTCTACATCAGCGGCCCGCAATACGCGGCGTGGCGGCACACCCAGCTCATCATCGACGTGGTGCCGGGCCGAGGCGGCATGTTCTCGCTGGAGAACGGCTCTGGGCAACGCTTCCTCCTGCGCTCGCGCGTGTTCGACGAGGCCGAGACTGCGGCGCTGAACGCCTGACGAGGCTGGGCCACGATACAGGGCCACGGCGAGGCCGTGGCGGAGCCGGCGGCGGGCGTGCTAAGCGCGGGGCGGTTCACCCGGAGCAGGCCATGCCGACCCTGACCCATCTCGACGCCGCCGGTGCCGCCAACATGGTCGACGTCACCGACAAGGCCGCGACCGACCGCGCCGCCCGCGCCGAGGGCCTGGTGGTGATGCAGCCGGAGACCCTGCGGCTGATTCGCGAGGGCGACGCCAAGAAGGGCGACGTGCTCGGCACCGCGCGGCTCGCCGGCATCATGGCGGCCAAGCGCACCCACGAGCTGATTCCGCTCTGCCACCCGCTGCTGCTGACCAAGGTCCGGGTCGAGTGCGAGCCCGATGAGGGCCTGCCGGGCATCCGCGTCACCGCCGAGGTCCGGGTGCAGGGGCCGACCGGGGTCGAGATGGAGGCGCTGACCGCCGTCTCGGTGGCCTGCCTCACGGTCTACGACATGGTCAAGGCGGCCGACCGGGGCATGCGGGTCGAGGGCGTGCGGCTGCTGCACAAGAGCGGCGGCCGCTCGGGCGTCTGGGAGGCATCGACCGGCCGGGAGGTCGGCGCGTGAGCGCGCTCCTTCCCGTCGCCGAGGCGCTGGCGCGCATCCTCGCCGATGCCCGGCCCGTCGCGCCCGAGACCGTCGCGATCACCGCCGCCGCCGGCCGCACCCTGGCGGAGGACGTGCGGGCGCTTCGCACCCAGCCGCCCTTCTCGACCTCGGCCATGGACGGCTACGCCGTGCGCGCCGCCGATGTCGCCGGGGCCTCGCCCGAGGCGCCGGTGCGCCTGCGCGTCACCGCCACCAGCGCCGCCGGCCACGGCGCCCGCGGACCGGTGGGCGAGGGCGAGGCGATCCGCATCTTCACCGGCGCGCCCTTGCCGACGGGCGCCGACACGGTGGTGATCCAGGAGGACACGCAAGCCGAGGGCGACACGGTGCTGGCCCGGGCCGGCAACCCGCCGGGGCGCCATATCCGCGGCAGCGGGCTCGATTTTCGCGAGGGCGACCGGCTGCTCTCGGCCGGCGAACGCCTCGACGGCTGGCGGGTGGCGCTCGCGGCGGCAGGCGGGCACCCGAGCTTGAGCGTCCGGCGCCGGCCCCGCGTCGCGGTGCTCGCCACGGGCGACGAGCTGGTCCGGCCGGGCGAGCCGGCGGAATGGGACCAGATCGTCGCCTCGAACGGGCTGGCGCTCGCCGCGATGGCGGAGGAGGCCGGGGCCGAGGCGATCGATCTCGGCATCGCCGGCGACTCGTTCGCGGATCTCGAAAGCGCGATCACCCGCGCCCGCGACGCGGAGGCCGACCTCCTGGTGACGTTGGGCGGCGCCTCGGTCGGCGACCACGACCTCGTCCAGTCGGCGCTGACCCGGCAGGGACTCGATCTCGGCTTCTGGCGCGTCGCGTTGCGGCCCGGCAAGCCGCTGATGCATGGCCGCCTCGGGCCGATGGCGGTGCTGGGGCTTCCCGGCAACCCGGTCTCGTCGGTGGTGTGCGGGCTGCTGTTCGTCCACCCGCTGATTCGGGCGTTGGCCGGCGACCCGCAAGCCGGGGCCGACCGCAGCGAGCCGGCGCTGCTGGGATGCGACCTGCCGGCGAATGACGGGCGCCAGGACTACATGCGGGCCGCCCTCGACACCGCACCGGACCGGCTGCCGCTGGTCCACCCGGCCGCGCGCCAGGATTCCTCGATGCTCTCGGTGCTCGCCCGTTCCGAGGCGTTGCTGATCCGCGCCCCCCACGCGCCGGCCGCCCGGGCCGGCGATCCCTGCCGCATCCTGAGGCTCGACCGAGGTTTGTGACGGAGGGGGGGACACGCGTCCCCGCCCGCGCCGACCGCTTGCCGGAGCCTATTGCTCCTCGGCCCCCTTGCCGCCGGTCTTGCGGTCGTAGGCGGTGATCGCCGCTCGGCACTGGGGCGAGAGCCGGGCGCGGTTACGGGTGAAGCAGCGCTCCACCTCCGGGCTGTCCGGATCGGCCCCGGCGCAGAGTTTGAAGTAGTCGCCGGCACAATTCATCTGCAGGCCCTGATCGTCCCGCTGGGCGAGGGCCGGGGTCGCCGCCAAGGGTGTCAGGACCAGGAGCGTCAGGAAGGCCGCGGCGGCGGCGGGCGCACGAAGCGACGTCGTGTTCAAGGTGTCATTCCCGGGGTTCAAGGCGTCATTCCCGCTGGAGAATCCGAAGGACGTAGGGTAGGTGCCCCGCGCCGCCGGACAAGCGCAGCCAGGTCACACCCGCGTGGGGATGCGCCTCGAAGCTTGTGACGGCCTGTCTGGGCCTGGCCCCTCCCCGCGGGAGCAGTCCCCCGGAATTCAGGCCGCCCCCAGGGGGCGGGCCGCGCCAGATCAGCCTCGCCGAACGCCAATCCAGGCCATGTCACCGCGGCAGGGTGGCGAGTTGAGTTTCGTGTGATCCTACGGACAAGCTGATGCTTTACCGCTACGCTTGGATTAAGATTGGGTGAACGGCGGTTTCAGATCGCATTAAATTCCACGGCTTTATTGCGGCGTCCAACGAAGCGTGAGGCGGCTCTCGATCGGCGCGCCGCGGCTCCGGCAGGCATCCCGCCTCGCCCGGCAGCCCGGCCCCGGCAGCCGCGAGGCTAAGGCGGCGATGCGCGACGACGAGATCGATACCGACGCTCCGGTCGGACCGGAGCCGCGTTCCCGCGGACGGCCGGGTCAGGGGAACGGCCAAGGGAACGGGACGGCAGACGGCAAGGCGCAGGGCGAACTCGACGCCCTCACCCGACGCCGGCTCGGCCGGGCCCTGCGCGCCCACTACGCCGACCTTCTCAGCGCCCCGGTGCCGGAGCGCTTCGCAGCGCTCATTGCCGGGCTCGATGCCGGCACCCCGCCGGCGGCCGCCATACCGGCCGAAACTCCGGCCGAAACTCCGGCCGAAACTCCGGCCGAGGATCCCGGGCAGGAGGATGCGCGATGAACTCCGCCAAGCCCAACCCTACACCTGCGCCGATCGCGCCCGTCGATCCCGAGATGCGGGCGCTGCTCCTCGGGTCGATCCCGGCCTTGCGGGCGTTCGCGTTCTCGCTGACCCGCGACTTCGACCGCAGCGACGACCTGGTGCAGGAGACCCTGGTGCGGGCCTGGACCAAGGCCGACAGCTTCACCCCCGGCACCAACCTCTATGCCTGGCTGTTCACCATCCTGCGCAACCTGTTCTATTCCGAGCAGCGCAAGCGCCGGCGCGAGGTCGAGGATGCCGACGGTGTGATGGCGGGCCGGCTGACCGCCCTGCCCGACCAGGAGGCGCGGGTGGAGCTCTCGGCCTTCCAGGCGGCCCTGAGCACCCTGCCGGCGAGCCAGCGCGAGGCGCTGGTGCTGGTGGGGGCCCAGAACTTCACCTACGAGGAGGCCGCCGAGATCTGCGGCGTCGCGGTCGGGACCATCAAGAGCCGGGTCAGCCGGGCGCGCGTGCGGCTGATCGAACTGCTCGGCATGACCGGTCCCGACGATATCGGCAGCGACGGCGCGACCCTGGCGGCGATGGGACATCCGTGAGGCACACCATCCGTGAGGCACACTGGGCCGGGACGCCGCACCCCTGGAACGGTTTCTCAGGCTCCGTGGTTTCGATGCCCTGACGGCAGGCCCCGGCGGCGTCCGCGCGGACCTGCAGCACTCGCAATCCGTGGAGTTGGTCGATGCCCCGCCCCTACGAAGCCGTCGCGGACGCGATCCGCACCGCCCGCACCATCGTGATGCAGGAGGGCTCGGCCCTCGCCGCGGCCGCGCGGGCCGGGAACGATGCCGCCCTCGAGGCAGCGAGCTGCGACCTCGTCAGCCGGATCGCCCAGGCGATCCTCGACGCCGAGAACGACGCAATGGCCCGCTCCCTCGTCGCCACCGAGCCCTATCCGGAAAAGCGCCTGAGCGCCTGAGCGAGAACGGGGCGGACGTCCTCGTCCGTCCCGGGTCGGCGAGCGAACCAACTCCGGCGCCCGCCGTTGTGCCAACATGCACTCACAACCCTACGTCCCCACGCGCTCTCACTCCCCCACCCTGTCCCCCGTCGCCGGCCTCGCCCTGGCGGGGGCCGCCCTGCTCGGGGCCGGCGCGGTCGAGAACGGGCGCCGCGCCCGCGCCGCCGAACGGGCGACGCCGCCGGTCGGCCGGTTCGTCGAGGTCGGCGGCACGCGGCTGCACGTGCTGGAGCGTGGGAGCGGGCCGGCCCTCGTGCTGCTGCACGGCAACGGCAGCCTGATCCAGGACTGGCTCGTCAGCGGCCTCCTCGACCGGGCGGCGCGGACGCACCGGGTGATCGCGTTCGACCGGCCGGGCTTCGGCTACAGCGACCGGCCCCGCAGCCGGATCTGGACGCCGGCGATGCAGGCCGGGCTGATCCGCGGCGCCCTCCACAGCCTCGGGGTAGAGGAGGCCGTCGTGCTCGGCCATTCCTGGGGGGCGCAGGTGGCGATCGCGCTGGCGCTCCAGGACCCGGCCCGGGTGCGGGCCCTGATCCTCGAATCCGGCTACTACTTCCCCAGCCCCCGCATCGATTCCCTGCTCTTCGTCCCGCAGGGGCTGCCGGGCCTCGGCGACCTCATCAGCCACACGGTCGCCCCGGTTGCGAGCCGCCTCCTCTGGCCTCGCATCCTGGCCCGCCTGTTCGGGCCGAGCCCGGTGCCGGGGCGGTTCACCCGCGACTTCCCGGCCGAGATGGTCCTGCGTCCCTCGCAGCTGCGCAGCGCCGCGGCGGAATCGGCCTTGATGGTGCCGGACGCCTTCGCGCTCCGGCCGCATTACGCGAGCCTGCGGATGCCGGTGACGATCCTGTCCGGCACCGGCGACCGCCTGCTCTCCCATGCCGACCAGGCGGTGGCCCTGCACCGGGAGATCCCCGGCAGCCGCCTCGTGGCTGTGGAGGATGCGGGCCACATGCTGCACCACATCGCCCCCGACCGGGTGCTCGATGCCGTCACCGGCACGTGAACGAGCCCTTGCACGAGAGACCCTCGCACACCCCCTTGAAACCGGACGGCGCCAAACGACTTGACCGTCGTATGACGCGGCGGCAAGTCGCGGACGGCTCCGGTCTCGGCTAGGAGGAGACTCGATCTCCGCCGGCCGCGTGCCGGCGTCTCCCTCCTGTGTGCGGGTTCTTGCGACGTGACGATCCTGAAACGCGCGCGGCGTATCGCCGAGACGGGGCGCCAGTGGTTCGTGCCGCCCCCCGGCCCGGTCGCCTGGGGCCGGCTCTACAATTGCGGAATCCTGGTCTCCCTGAACCCGGAGGCCGATCCGGACGCGGTCGGGCTCACCCTGGCGCAGTCCGGCGAGCGCGAGCACGACCTGCCGATCGAGCGCCGCTTCA
This sequence comes from Methylobacterium sp. SyP6R, assembly GCF_019216885.1. Classification (NCBI taxonomy): domain Bacteria; kingdom Pseudomonadati; phylum Pseudomonadota; class Alphaproteobacteria; order Hyphomicrobiales; family Methylobacteriaceae; genus Methylobacterium; species Methylobacterium synurae. The sequence goes on from NZ_JAAQRC020000001.1 coordinate 4,571,582, forward strand.
CGGAAGGCGGCACCGCCTACCTGCATGCCGCCCTCGATCCGGCCCTGCTCGCCGCGCCCGCGACCCTGCGGTTCACCGTGACCGAGCCGGGCCGGGCCGACCAGCAGCGGGTCGCCGTCGGGCCCGGGCGCCACACTCTCCATCTCGACGGCGTCGTCGGCGGCGTGCTCGCCGGCTGGGTCTCGTCGCTCTCCGCCGATCCGCTCCCGCCCGTTCACCTCGTCGTCGACGGCGTGGAGGGGGAGCCGGTCCGGCCCGGGATCTACCGGCCGGAGCTGCGCTTCGGCGGCCGCGAGGGCGGCTGGAACGGCTTCCGCCTCGTCCTGCCACCTTGGGCCCTCGACGGGCAGCCGCATACGATCGCGGTGCGGGCCGGCGACACCGTGGAGAGCGTCGGCGCCTACGCGCCGCGGCTGCGGTCGAGCCTCTACGTCGAGGCGCCGAACCGCGTCACCGGCTGGGTGTTCGACGAGGCCGGACCCGACCGGCCGAGCCTCGTGCGGGCGGTCCGCAACGGCGAGGAGGTGGCGCAGGTGGAGACCCATCCGCGGGCCGACCTGCTGGACCTGTTCGGCCGCCACTCCGCCGCCTTCGCCTTCCCGCCCGGGGCGCTCAAGCCGGGCACCGACATCGCGGTCGGCCCCATCGGCGCGGGCGAAGTGATCGGTCACCTGCGCGGCACGATCGAGCTCGCCCGGGCCGAGGCGCGGGCGCTGCTCCTGCCGGGTGCGCCGTCGACGACGCTCAAGGAGCGCCGCGCGTTGCGCGATCGCCTGGTGGCCGCGGTGCGACCCGGCGGCGGGGCACGCCTCGCCCTCGCCGCGCCGGCCGTGCCGGAGGTCTGGCCCGAGACCGGCCGCACGCCGCCCCCGGCCTGTGCGATCGTGCCGGTCTATAACGGGCTTTCCGACCTCAAGGCCTGCCTCGCCTCGCTGCTGCCGCAGCTCGCGCCTCGGCGGATGCGGGCGCTGGTGATCGACGATGCCTCGCCCGATGCGCACGTCACCCGGTACCTCGACGACCTTGCGGCGGCCCAGCATCCCGGCCTGACGGTCCTGCGCAACCGGGAGAATCTCGGCTTCATCGGCACGGTGAATGGCGGCCTCGCGCTCCTGGAGCCGGGCGAGGATTGCATCCTCGTCAATGCCGATACGGTGCTGGCGCCCCGCGCGCTGGAGAAACTGGCACGGGCCTGCCACCGCGCGCCCGGCATCGCCAGCGCCACCCCGCTCTCGAACAACGCCACGATCCTGGGCTTCCCGGGCATGCCGGAGGCGCAAGGCCCGCTGCTGGGCCTCGGGCCCGACGCGATCGACGCGGCCCTCGAGGCGGCGTCACCCCAGCCGGTCGTCATCCCGACGGGGGTCGGCTTCTGCCTCTACATGAACCGGCAGGCCCTCGACGAGGTCGGCGGTCTCTCGCCCGAATGGGGCCGAGGCTATTGCGAGGAGGTCGATTGGTGCCTCACGGCCCGCGACCTCGGCTGGATCCACGTCGCCGCCACCGATACCTATGTCGAGCACGAGGGCTCGGTCTCGTTCGGCAAGGGGGAGCGGCTCGCGATCCTGGAGCGCAACCACGCCCGGCTCGTCGCGCTCTATCCGGAATACCAGGACGAGGTCGACGGCTTCATCGCCGCCGACCCGCTCCAGCCCCTGCGGCTCGCCGTGCTCGGGTCCCTGCTCGCCGCGCGCATCCGGCGGCTGACCCTGCATGTCGGCCACGGGTTGGGGGGCGGCGCGACGCGCTACATCGACCAGGTCCGCGGTCTCGCCCGGGCGAAGGACCACGAGATCGGCCACCTGGCGCCGATGGGCAAGTATCTCGCCCTCACCCTCGATGCGGCCGGCGCCTCCGTAACCCTGAGGCCGAACGACCTGTTTGGCCTCCTCGACGCCATGGAGGCGGCCGGCATCGCCATCGACCTCCACCTCAATGCGCGTTTCGGCTACGATTCGGGCGTGCTCGACCGGCTGCTCTCCGGCCGGTGGCCCTACGCGGTCACGCTGCACGACTTCCAATGGTACTGCCCGAAGGTGCACCTGGTCGACGGGCGCGATTTTTACTGCGAGGAGCCGCCGCCGGATGTCTGTCGCCACTGCACCGTGCGCGGCGTCGGTTACGATTACGCCGACCAGAATGCCCTGATGGGCGGCGGCCTCGACGGCTGGCTGGCGACGAACGAGCGCATCCTGCGCGGGGCACGGTGCCTGGTGGCGCCTTCCCGCGACACCGCCGAGCGCTACGCGCGCCGCCTCGGCCTATCCGGTATCGCGGTGGTGCCGCATCCCGAGGCGGCCTCCCCCGCCCCCGCGCGGCCGCGCCGGGCGCGCGGGGGCACGGTGCGGGTCGCCCTCGTCGGCGGGATCGGCACGCACAAGGGGTTCGAGCTGGTGGTGGCGCTCGCCGAGCGCGCGGCGCGGGAGCGCCGGCCGATCGCCTTCACGGTGATCGGCAACGTCGCCGACCGGAAGCGGGTGGAGGATCTCCCCAACCTCACCGTGACCGGCGCCTACCGGCCGGAAGAGCTGCCGCAGCTCCTGGCCGAAGCCGATCCGGACTACGTCTTCCTGTCGAGCGTCTGGCCCGAGACCTACTCCTACGTCCTGTCGGAGGTCTGGGCCGCGGGCTACCCGGTCGTTGCCCTCGATATCGGCGCGCCGGCCGAGCGCATCCGGGCGGAGGGCGGCGGGCTCCTGCTCCCGTTCACCCGCGACACCGCGTTCCTGCTCGATGCATTGGTGGCCGCCCGCGGCCAGCTGGCGGAGGTGGCGATCCCGAGCCTGCCCGCGGCGGCGCCGAGCCTCGCGGAGTATCAGGCGGCAATCGAGGGGGCGGCCGGAACGGAGATCGGGCAGGCTGTTTGACAAATTGCTCGCCTGGATCAGCCGACCTCATTCCCCTGGCGACCTCATCCTGAGGTGTCATACGGAATCCGGAAGATCACTTCCGGATTCCGTATCATCAGCCCGCGCGGCGCCTGAGCGAAGCCGATTTCCGCATCGCGAAGCGATCAATCGGAAAGCGTATCAGTCGATCAGAGATCGACTGACCTCGAAGGAGGGCTCCATTTTGCTCGGCGACTTCTGGAGCCCTCCTTCGAGGCTCCCTTACGGTCGCACCTCAGGATGAGGTCGCGGGCGGGACAGGAAACACAGCTCGGCGCGCCGACCCTACACCACCAACCCACCCACCGGCCGCAACGCCTCCGTCCCCGGGAAGACGCTGCGCCCGAGCACCATCGGCGACAGGCCGAACAGGTCGGCGGCCAGGCCCTTGGCGATTGCCCGCACGTCGGTGGTGGGCGCGAGGTCGCGGCCGTCGCGGAGCTGGGCGGGGCCGAGGCCCGGCCAGTCCGCCAGCACCCGGCCGCCGCGCACCGCGCCGCCGAGGAGGAACGCCACCGTGCCGGTGCCGTGATCGGTGCCGATGGTGCCGTTGACCCGGGCGGTGCGGCCGAACTCGGTGACGACCAGGATCGCGGTGTCGGACCACCGCGGCGCCAAAATCTCGGAGAAGGCCGAGAACACGGCGTCGAGCCCGCCGAGCAGCCCGGCGAGGCGGCCGGTGGCGCCGCCCTCGTCGGCGTGGGTGTCCCAGCCGTCGAGGGCGAGCGCCGCGATGCGCGGGCCGTCATCGGCGGCGATCAGCCGGGCCGCCCCCTCGGCGAGGCCGCGCAAGCCCCCGCTGCCCTTCGGCCCGCTCTTGGGGTCACCCTTGGGCTCGCCCTTGGCCAGGGCATCGACGTCGAGGCCGCGGGCAAGCGAGGCGGCGAGTGCGGGGTCGTGCGCTTCATAGAGGCCGAGTACGCGCCGGCCGAGCTCGTCGCTCGCCCGCGGCAGGCGCGGCGGCGCCCAGCCGAGGACCGGGGCGGGCCCGCGCAGGATCAGCGGCGGCGTCACCCCGACGCCGAGCGCCGTGCGGGGCGGGATGCCCTCCCCCGCCGGCAGGGCGGCGACGAGGCGGTTGAGCCAGCCGCTCGCGGTGTGGCCGGGGCCGGGCTGGCCGGTCTCGAGCACGTCCTGCCCGTCGAAATGCGAGCGCTCGCGGTAGGCGGTGGCGGCGGCATGCACCACCATCGCCTGGCGGGCGGCGTAGAGCCGCGCGAAGGTCGGCAGCGCCGGATGCAGGGCGAAGAAACCGTCGAGGGGAAGCGCCGCGGCGGGCCCGTCGCGGGTCAGCGCGATCCCGGGCCGCAGATCCGCATAGGCCGGGTCGCCGAGGGGCGCCACCGCCGAGAGCCCGTCGAGGGCGCCGCGCAGGATCACCACGACGAGGCGGGCATCCCGGGCACCGGGCGCCGCGTAGGCGGTGCGGGGCACGGCGCTCCAGGCGAAAAGCGCGCCCGCGGTGCCGAGGATCGCCCGGCGGCTGGGATGGAACTCGCAGACTTCATCCATGGGGATCACCGTCGCTGGAATTCGGGGGCCATCAGGACGAGGGCGACGCCCTGCGCCCGGCTCTCGGCCCGGCGGAGCGCAGTGCGGGTCTCGTCGGTGGCGAGCGGGCCGAGCACCGCCTCGGCGAGCCCGGTCGGGTCGGTGCCGGGAGCGAGCTGGCCGATCCGGGCGGCGAGGTCGAGCCGCGCCCGCAAGCCCTCCGGCGAGGCCCAGGTTCCGGCATCGTCGGGATAGCCGTTCGGGGCCGGGGCGGACCAGAACGGCTGCCCCAAGGCCGAAAGCGCGCCCATCGCCAGCCGGGGATCCGGCGCGAGGGACAGCCCGCGCATCGCCGCGATCATGAATTCCTGCGGCGAGCGGATCTTGCGCTGCACCGGCTCCCAGGCCTCCGGCGCCTCGATCAGCGCCAGCGTCACCCGCGACAGGTCGCCGTCCTGGTCGAGGAACGTCTGTGCGAGGCGGGCCACCAGCGCGGGGGGCGGATCGTCGGCGACGAAGTGGCGGGCAAGCCGCGTGGCGACGTGGCGGGCGGTCGCCGGATGCGCCGCCAGGTCGTCGAGGGCCATGCGCAATTGCTCGGGCCCGACATCGAGATAGGTGCGTCCGAGCAGCGTCACGGCGCCCGGCTCGTGGGCGCCGCGCCGGAAGGCGGTGGCGCCCGGCAGGCCCTCGGCATTGCCGTCGCGGTGCAGCGACCAGCCGGTGAGGATGCGGGCGAGCGCCGTCACGTCGTCCTGGCCGTAGCCTCCATCGACACCCAGGGTGTGCAATTCGAGGAGTTCGCGGCCGAGATTCTCGTTGAGGCCCTTCTTCTGGCGCTGGCCGGCGGGCGAATTGGGCCCGATCGACGCGATGTTATCGAGATAGATCAGCATCGCCGGATGGGTTGCGGCGGCGAGCAGGAGGTCGCGAAAGCGCCCCAGCACGTGCGGGCGGATCGCCTCGCGCTCGAAGGCGCCGGCGCTGACCCGCAATTGCGGCCCCCGCACCACCGAGACGGTGAAGTGGTTGGCCCAGAACCAGACCAGACGCTCGACGAAGCCGGCCGGCGCGTCCCGCGCCAAAGCGAGTCGGGCCGCCACCTCGGCCTGGTAGGTGCGCTCCTGGACCGCCGGCGCCGGCGGGCCCTCCGGCATCGGTGCGTCCGGGTGGCCCGCCCGGGCGAGCTTTCGCGCCTGCTCCTCGGCGTGGAGGGCGCACAGCAAGGTCGATGCGGAAGCCAGGTCCGGCCCGGCCGGCAGGGGCACGGTGCCGGCCAGGATCTCGCGGCGCAAGATCTCCTCGACCGGCTCCGCCCTCGCCAGGTCGCCCGGCCTGGCGCCGAGCCCGAACCGCCCGAGGGCGAGCGCCGTCCGACGCGGATCGACCGCCATGCCCGTGCCCTCCCGTTTCGTCAGGCGTGATGACGCGCCCGGCTGGCTGAACCGATGCTGAGTGCAGGATGACGATTTCGTAAGGTTGTTTCTGGGGGGAAACGTTTGATTTGTTTGACTGATACGCAATCCGGAAGATCACTTCCGGATTGCGTATCACCAGCCCGCGCGGCGCGTGAGCGAAGCCGATTTCCGCATCGCGAAGCGATCAATCGGAGATCGTATGATGTCATGCCCTGCCCACCCGCAACCTCATCCTGAGGTGTTAGTCGATTGAAGATCGACTGACCTCGAAGGAGGGCTCCAGGAATCGCAGCGGCATCTGGAGCCCTCCTTCGAGGCTCCCTTCGGTCGCACCTCAGGATGAGGTCGCGGATGGGATAGAAAAACCTCGCGCGATGTCACTCTCGCAACTCAATTGAGCTCTCAGTTCGCCAATTCGAGCAGCCGGTCGCAATCGACATGGGCTTCGAGGTGGTCCGCAAGCCGATCGAGCACGCGCTCGACCACCGCCTCGTAGGCTTCCGGCCCCGGCGCGGCGCCGAGGCGGGACAACCACAGGGCGCGCTGGCCCTCGTCGGAAAAAAGCCCGTGCACGTAGGTGCCGTAGATGAGCCCGTCGGCCGAGACCGCGCCGTCGCGGCGGCCATCGGCGAGGCGCAGCAGGGGCCGGGCGCAGTCGGGTCCGTCGGTCTCGCCGACATGCATCTCGTAGCCGGTGAACGGCGTCTCCTCCGGCAGGCTGACCCCGCTCGCCGCCGCCAGCCGCTTCTCGGCGGTGAGCACCGTCTCGACGTCGAGGAGCCCCAAGCCCGCCACCGTGCCGGGCGGCCCCTCGATGCCCTGAGGATCGCTCAACGTCGTGCCGAGCATCTGGTAGCCGCCGCACAGACCCAGCACCCGCCCGCCGCGGCGGCGATGAGCCAGGATGTCGATGTCCCAGCCCTGCGACCGCAGGAAGGCGAGGTCGGGGATGGTGGTCTTCGAGCCCGGCAGCAGCACGAGGTCGGCCTCGGCCGGGATCGGCCGGCCGGGCTCGACCAGCACCACGCTCACCCCGGGCTCGGCCCGCAGGGGATCGAGATCGTCGAAATTGGCGATGCGGGGCAGGACCGGCACCGCCACCACCTTGCCCCCCGGCCGCTCGGCGCCGCGCAAGCCCAAGATATCCTCCGCCGGCAGCTGGGCGGCCTGCGGGAAGTGCGGGATCAGCCCCAGAGCCTCCCAGCCGGTGCGGGCCGCGATCAGGCTCATGCCGTCCGCAAAGAGCGAGGGGTCGCCGCGGAAGCGGTTGACCAGGAAGCCGCGCACCATCGCGGCATCCTCCGGGTCGATGACGGCCCTGGTGCCGACGAGGCTCGCGATCACCCCGCCGCGGTCGATGTCGCCGAGGAGCACCACCGGCGTGCCGGTGGCGCGGGCGAAGCCCATATTGGCGATGTCGCCCCGGCGCAGGTTCACCTCGGAGGCCGAGCCCGCGCCCTCGACCAGGACCAGGTCGGATTCCGCCCGCAGGCGCCCGAAGCTCTCGACCACGGAGGTCAGCAACCGCGGCTTCCAGTCCTGATACTCCCGCGCCCGGACCGTGCCGACCATCCGCCCCTGCACCACCACCTGCGAGCCGATCTCGCTCTGGGGCTTCAGCAGCACCGGGTTCATGTGCACGGAGGGCGGCACGCCCGCCGCCCGAGCCTGGAGCGCCTGGGCGCGGCCGATCTCGCCGCCATCGGCGGTGACGGCGGCGTTGTTCGACATGTTCTGCGGCTTGAACGGCCGCACCCGCAGGCCGCGCCGCGCGAAGGCCCGGGCGAGCCCGGCGACGATCAGCGACTTGCCGACATCCGACCCGGTACCCTGGATCATCAGGGCCTTCGCATTCTCTCGTGCGGGCAAATCGCCTGCGGACATGGCTCCTCGGGGGTTGCCGGCCGGCCCGTGCGGCAGCGCACGGAAAAAATTCAGAAACCCGCCCGGTCAACCGCCAGGTGTGGCGCGCAGGTCATAGGCGTCCGGCCACGCCCAAGCTAGCCTGCGGCCACAATTTCGCTCAACCGGGGCGTACTCCAGTGCTCAAGAAGTTCATGCTCGCCGGCGCCGCCACGTCGCTCCTCGCCGGAGCGGCCTCGGCCGCGGACCTGCCGCGCCGCGTCGCCCCGCCGCCGGTCTTCACCGCGGTGCCGGTTTTCACCTGGACCGGCTTCTACGCCGGCCTGCACACCGACTACACCTTCACCGACCGCCAGCGCATCACCACGATCGGCAACGACGTCGCGCCGACCAACACGATCGGCAACGTCGCGACCCTGCGTCGCCCGCCGGCCGTGCGCAACGAGCAGGACGGGCTGGCCAATATCGGCGGCGGCTTCGGCTACAACTACCAGTTCACGCCGGGCTCGGGCTTCGTGGTCGGCGTCCAGGCCGACTGGGCCTGGACCGACCTCCACAAGAACACCTTCTATCTCGGCCCGCAGCTCGCCGCGAATAACGGCTTCTCCGACCCGAGCGCCTTCCGTCAGGAGCTGTCCTGGCTCGGCACCGTCGTCGGCCGCGCCGGCTACGCCTTCGACCGCGTCTTCGTCTACGGCATGGGCGGCTTCGCCTATGGCGGCGTCGATTATCGCGCCAACTTCTACACCACGGCCGGTGCGAACCCGCCGCTGGCCCTGGCCTATGCCGGCCGCTACAACGACATCGCGACCGGCTACGCCTATGGCGGCGGCATCGAGTACGCCCTGCCCACCGACTCGTTCCTGGCCCGCTACAGCCTGCTCGGCCTGCTCGGCATCCAGTCCCAGGCCGTGACGATCAAGGCCGAGTACCTGCATTACGACCTCGGCAGCCGCAACGTGCTCGTCAACAACACCGCGCTGGCGGTGAATGGCGGCCTCGGTGCCCAGCCGCGCGGCTCCTACACCTCGCGCTTTCACACCGAGGGCAACCTGGTCCGCGCCGGATTCAGCTACAAGTTCAACGGCCTCTGATCGCCCGATCGGCTGAGCCGCATCGGCGGGCCTGAAAAGGCCCGCCCCTCTCGACGGCCGTGGGGCACATCGCCCGGCGGCCGTTTTTGCCTTTGCCGAGAGTGTCGAACGACCTCGGAGGCTGTGTGAGCTGACAGATGCCAACGGTCGTTGAGAACGACCTTTGGTTCCGTTCTCGAATTTTCGCCAAGCCCGAGGTCCCGGACTTCTGGGCTTGGTGTCGAAAATTCGAGATGGGTCGACGGCCCCGTCGATCTCGGCCTTGCCCGAGATCGAATCGATGCATCAGCATCTTGGGCCGTTGGTATGACGGAAACTAAACCCGCGATGTCATCCCGGGGCCGCGCAGCTGAACCCGGCATCCATAACCGCTGACGATGCAGGACGAAGCGGAATGGTTTCCGCTGTTTTCGTCCACTTTCGTCCACGTCAGCGTTTGTGGATCCCGGGTTCTCGACTTCGTCGAGCCCCGGGATGACGGCGAGAGATGTGGGTGTTTGTGCCAGATTGATCGACGCAGCCGCTCAAACAGGCTTTCAGGATGAGGTCGAAGGCAGTCGAGCCCCTGGGCCGGCAGACTTCAGGCGCTCTCGTGTGCCGTCCCGAGTTCAAGGCTTGGCGACGATCCGAGGACGGAACCGACGGCCGTTTCCAATGACCGTCGATATCGGGGCCTGTTCGACTGGCCGACCCGGTCGATCCAGCGCGAACGTCGACATCCCTCCCCGTCATCGCGAAGCCCGAGGCATCCGGAAAACCGGGATGAGGATGCCGCGTGTCGAGACGGTCGATCGGGCGCGCCTTCGCGCCCGCCCCTCACGCCGCGGCCGCGGCCACCACCCGGTTCCGGCCGTCCTGCTTGGCCCGGTAGAGCGCGAGGTCGGCGCGCTTGAGGATCAGGCTCGGATCGCCGTCCTCGGGCTGGCGGGCGGCGACGCCGATCGAGACCGTGACGTCGATGGCGCAGGTGCCGCGCTGGACCTGGAACGCCGCCGCCTCGATCCGTTCGCGGATGCGCTCGGCGACCTGGCGGGCGGCGTCGAGCCCGGTATCGGGCACCACCACCACGACCTCCTCGCCGCCGTAGCGCGCCACCACGTCGATGCCGCGGGTCTGGGCGCGGATGCGGGTGGCGAATTCCCTCAACACCTCGTCGCCGGCATCGTGGCCGAAACGGTCGTTGATCGACTTGAAGCGGTCGATGTCGAGGATCAGCAGGGCCACCGGCCGACCCTGCAAGGACGGCTCGGAGAACAGCCCGGCGAGGTAGCTGTCGAGGTAGCGCCGGTTGTGCAGGCCGGTGAGCCCGTCGGTGACGGCGAGGTCCATCGAGGCCTGGACCGATTCGCGCAAGGAATGCGAGAAGCGCTTGCGCTTCACCTGGGTCCGCACGCGCGCGACCAGCTCGTTGCGGTCGATCGGGCGGACGAGGTAATCGTGCACGCCGAGATCGAGGCCGCGCATGATGCGGGCCCGGTCGTGCGGATCGGCCATCATCACCACCGGCACGGTGCGGGTGCGGTCGAGCGAGCGCAGCTGGCTGCACAGGCGCAGGCCGTCATGATCCTGCAGGTCCAGGCTCACCAGCACCACGTCGTAATCGCCGGTCTTGACCCGATCCAGGGCCTCCTGGGGCGAGGCGACCGCCTCGACGCAATGGTACTGGCCGAGCGCCGCGATCAGCCGCTCGGCGGAGGAGCGGCGGTCCTCGACAACCAGCACGTTGGCATTGTGCCCGGTCTCGGCGGTGGCGGCCGCCAGCGGATCGCCGACCCGCGACGACATGGCGCGGCTGCGCAACTCGTCGGTTACCGCCTTCAGGCGCACCAGGCTGCGCACCCGGGCCATCAGGGCGGTGTCGTCGATGGGCTTGGTCAAAAAATCGTCGGCGCCGGCATCGAGCCCGCGCAGGCGGTCGCTCGGCTGGTCGAGGGCGGTCACCATCACCACCGGCAGGTGGGCCATGGTCGGCGTCGACTTGATCCGGCGGCAGACCTCGAACCCGTCCATGCCCGGCATCATCACGTCGAGCAGCACGATGTCGCACAGGCCCTTCTCGCACACCGCCAGCGCGTCGGGCCCGTTCATCGCCGAGACGACGTCGAAATACTCGACGGTCAATTTCGTCTCGAGCAACTTGATGTTCGGAAAGAGGTCGTCGACGATGAGAACACGTGCCGACATGGGACGATCAGGCCTCTCGCAAGCTCTGGATCAGCTCTGGCGTTCGTCGCCGACATAGGTGCGGACCGTCGCGAGGAACTTCGCGACCGAGATGGGCTTCGACAGGTAGGCCTCGCAGCCGCCCTCGCGGATGCGCTCCTCGTCCCCCTTCATGGCGAAGGCCGTGATGGCAATCACCGGGATGGCCTTGAGCTCGTCATCCTCCTTGAGCCATTTCGTCACCTCGAGGCCCGACACCTCGGGGAGCTGAATGTCCATCAGGATCAGGTCCGGCCGGTGCCGGCGCGCCAGCTCGATCGCCTCGATCCCGTTGGCCGTCTTGAGGGTCGCGTAGCCGTGAGCCTCCAACAGGTCGTTGAAGAGCTTCATGTTCAGCTCGTTATCCTCGACGATGAGCACCGTCTTCGTCATGGCTCACTGTCTCCGGCGCCCCGGCGGCCCGCGTCACACCCCGGCAGAAAAACCGGACCCGCAACACTGTTAAGCGGCACATGTTGATGAAACGCAAATTCGAAGGATTGGCCAGGGGGGGCGATCCCCGTGGCGGAGTGCTGAGCGAATCCGCCGCGGCGGCCTTGGGCGGCCGCGTCTTCGCCTACGTCACCGGCGAGCCCGGCCGATTGCTCCGGTTCATGGAGAATTCCGGTCTCTCGCCGGATGCGCTGCGGCAGGCGGCCGACAGCCCCGATCTCGTGGCCGGCCTCCTCGACCACGTGGTGGCGGACGAGGAGTTGCTGCTCGCCTGCGCCGCGGCGCTGGAGGTGCCGCCCGAGCGGATCACCCAGGCCTGGCGCCGCCTCGGCCCGCCGGATGTCCACGACGATGCCGACAGGGATTCGAGGGAGGATCCTGGCGAGTTCGGGGCGTGAGCGGACAGCCGCTCTGCCGCGATTGCGGGGCGCGCCCGCCGGCCCAGGCACCCCGCTGCCGGGCCTGCGGCTCGCCGCGCCTGCTCGTCCATCCGGAGCGCGACGCGCTCGCCATCGCCCACATCGATTGCGACGCGTTCTACGCCGCGGTCGAGAAGCGCGACGACCCCGCCTTGCGCGACCGGCCGCTGATCATCGGCGGGGGTCGGCGCGGCGTGGTCGCGACCGCCTGCTACATCGCCCGTATCCGCGGCGTGCATTCGGCGATGCCGATGTTCCGCGCCCTCGAAGCCTGCCCGGACGCGGTCGTGCTGCGGCCCGACATGGAGAAATACGCCCGGGTCGGGCACCAGGTGCGGGCGATGATGCAGGACCTGACGCCGCTGGTCGAGCCGGTCTCGATCGACGAGGCCTTCCTCGACCTCTCGGGCACCGAGAGGCTGCACGGGGCCTCGCCGGCCGTAACGCTGGCGGGGTTCGCCCGCCGGGTCGAGGCGGAGGTCGGCATCACCGTGTCGGTCGGGCTCGCGCCCAACAAGTTCCTGGCCAAGATCGCCTCGGACCTCGAGAAGCCGCGCGGCTTCTCGATCATCGGCCGGGCGGAAGCCGAGTCGTTCCTCGCGCCGCGGCCGGTGCGGATCCTGCCCGGCATCGGCCAGGCCGCGGCCGAGCGCCTCGCGTCGCTCGGCATCCGCCTGATCGGCGAGATCGGCCGGGTGGCGCCGGAGCGGCTGCACGCCGCACTCGGGCGCGACGCCGCCCGCCTCCTGGCGCTCGCCCGCGGCGAGGACCGGCGCCCGGTGCAGCCGCGGCGGGAGACCAAGAGCGTCTCGGGCGAGACCACCTTCGCGGAGGATCTGCGCGCCTTCGAGGCCCTGCGGCCGGTCTTGTGGCAGCTCTGCGAGAAGGTCGCGCGGCGCCTGAAGCGGGCGGACCTCGCCGCCGGCAGCGTCACCCTGAAGCTGAAGGACCGGGAGTTTCGCCTGCGCACCCGCACCCGCTCGGGGCTCGCCCCGACGCAGGTCGCCGAGCGGCTGTTCCGCCCGGCCGAGGCGCTGTTGCGCGAATCCTGCGACGGCACCGCCTACCGGCTGATCGGGATCGGGGCCGGCGACCTCTGCGCCGCCGCCCATGCCGACCGGGGCGACCTCGCCGACGTCTCGGCGGTCCGCGAGGCGAGCCGGGCCGCCGCGATCGATGCCCTGCGCGACCGCTTCGGCGCGGCGGCGGTGCAGCGCGGCCTCGGCTTCGCGCCGCAGGCCAAGGAGCCTGGCAAGGCGCCGAGCCGGGATCGCGCGACGAGTACGACGCCGCCCGAGCGGGAGCCGCGCTGACCGTCCCGCCCTGCGAAGCCCCGCTTGCAGCCCTACTTGCAGTCCTTGCTCTCGGGCAAGAGGTCGATGCGCGACAGCTCGCCCTTCAGCGAGAACTCGCCGTAATCGAGGCGCAGCGCGCCGCTGACGCCGTTCTCGTAGAGGTCGAAGGCCAGGACATAGACCGGGGTCCGCTCCCCCTCCCCCGGTGAGAAGTAGCTCAGCGTGACGGGCCAGTGCGGCATCGCCGCCATCGCGCCGTCGCGCAACGCCGCCTCGACCGGGGCGGCGGGCTTCTGCGTCGCGCCGGTCTCGGCCGTCGATCCGGGCTTCGCCGCGACGCGCTGCGGGCCGATCACCGCCAGGGTGTCGTAGACCTTGCGGCCGTCATCCGAGCCGTCGAACACCTTGACGGCGACGGTGGATTGCCCGGCCCGGGCGGCCTCGATCAGACGCCGCATGTGGGCGGCCGGAAACAGCACCTCGCCCGGCACCGCCAGCTCGCCGCGCTTGGGCTGCTTGAGGGTGATGTCGAGCCCCTTGCCACCGCGCTCGGCATTGCCGTCGACGGGGGCCGCGGTCTTGCCGTTGAGGTCGGACTGGGTGCGGAAGCGGAAGCTGCGCCCGTCGCCGCTCTCGAAGGTGGTGTTGCGCAGGTCGGAGGTGCGGGTGCCGCTCTCCGAGCTCTCCAGCACCGTCACCTGCCGGTATTGCAGGGCGAAGCCCTTGCAGGAATCGCCGGTGAAATCGAACACGATCCGGCCGCGGGCGCCCTCGACCGCGCGGGTGCCGGAACTGCCGGACAGGGACAGGTCGTAGACGGCACGATGGGGCGCGAGATGCACCGCCTCCGCCGCCATCGCGGGCGAGGAGAGCGCGAGCAGGACGCACGCGAGGAGTGATCGCATGAGGTCTCCCGGGGCGGCCGTCGGTGCTGGCGTCGGCCCTGTTGGTCGTCTCAAGATAGGCCCCGCCCCGGCCCCCGGCAACGTGCCGGCCGCCGCCGGCGCGGCCGAGGCCGTGGCATCGCTGCCACGCTTGCGGAGGACAGTCGTGACAACCGGGAGTTGGCGGGCGTCGTGGCGCTCTTTCAACCCGAGGCAGCAGCGTGTGGCGGCGCGCCGACGATCTCCGATCTTTCCGGCAAACCATTGTTTTCAAAGGAGTTTGCTTCGAGTTCGACGGGGCCGGGCAAGCCCTGGCGCCCGATCGGCGACACGTTCCGGACGGGCTCGGAGGCCGGCTCCGGCGCGGGGAAAAACCAACTCGGCGGGAGCCGGACTCTTGCGCGGATGTTAGGCCGTCCTGTAGGTTCACCCCCGTCGCCACCGCTCCAGGCGTGGCGGCGATCACCAGCAGGATCGGATGGATTGGACGCGCGGTCGAGCGGCGGACCGCTCGCGGCTGCGTGCCGATTCCATGGGTGATGTCGGGGGAGTGGAGGCGGCGATGATGGATGCGGGTCCGAGCTGGACGAAGGAACGCGTCGAGCTTCTCAAGCGGCTGTGGAGCGACGGCCGCAGCGCCAGCCAGATCGCGGCGGAGATCGGCGGCGTCTCCCGCAACGCGGTCATCGGCAAGGTCCATCGCCTCGGCCTCGCCGGACGCGTGCTGAAGGCCAACGGCGCCGCGCCGGCCGGCGGCCGTCGTCCCCGGCCCGAATCCGGTGCGGCCGCGCCCGTCGCCGAGACTCCGTCGATGCTCGCCCCCGCGCCGCCGGCCCTCGCCCTGGTTCAGCCCGCGCCGTCCTCCGCGACGGTGGCGCTGCCGGAGAGCGCCCGCGTCACCATCATGGAACTCCGGGAATTCATGTGCCGCTGGCCGATGGGCGACCCGTCCACGCCCGATTTCCGCTTCTGCGGCGACCGCGCGATCGCCGGCCTGCCGTATTGCACCCATCACTGCCGCATTGCCTACCAGCCCGCCGCCGAGCGCAAGCGCGAGCGCAAGGTCGTCGGTTTCCGCTAGGGTTTTGGTCTGCGCGGCGCGTCGCGGCTCACCTGCACAGGTCCCTTCGAACGGATTGACGATATCGTTCAAATCCTAACGAATCCTGTCCGCCGCTCGGGCGCGGAACACGACCGTGGCATGAGGCCTGCGGGCATTGGGGTTTTCCCACCCGCGACCTCATCCTGAGGTGTTGGTCCAATCGAAGATGGACTGACCTCGAAGGAGGGCTCCAGGGATCGCTGTGGTCTCCGGAGCCCTCCTTCGAGGCTCACTTCGTTCGCATGCGATCTTCGATCGCCAGCACCTCAGGATGAGGTCGCGGGTAGGACAGGTGATCGCCGGGGATTTCATGCCCCTGTCGTCTTGCGGCGGCGGACGCATCGTAGCCCGCCACCGTGCCGTGACGCGCCTCCCTCACACGGTCTCGCCGCGCCGCCGCCGCTCCGCATCGTCCCAGACGGTGAGCGGCTGGTAGTCGGGCACGAAGCCGAGGCCCTTGCGGGCATCCGACGACACCGCGACCTGCGACGTCTTGACGTCGATCAGCGCCGGGGCGTTGGCGGCCAGCGCCCGCGCGATCGCCGGAGCCAGATCCCCCGGGCGCTCGACCCGCTCGCCATGGGCGCCGAGCGCCCGGGCCATCGCGGCGTAGTCCGAATCGGCCAGCAGCGTGCCGACGACCCGGCCGCCGTAATTGAATTCCTGGTCGTAGCGCTCGATGTTCCAGGCGGCGTTGTTGGACACGATGATGACCGGCTTCGCCCCATGGCGGACCGCGGTGTCGATCTCCATCGCGTTGATGCCGAACGCGCCGTCTCCGGTGACGCAGATCACCTGCCGGTCGGGGAAGGCCAGCGAGGCGGCGGTGGCGTAGGGCACGCCGATGCCGAGGCAGCCGAAGGCGCCGGCATCGAGATAGGTCCGCGCCTCGAGACCGACCCGGGCGAAGCTGAGAAGATCGCCGCCATCGGCCACCGCGATGTAGTCGGGGGACGCCACATGCCGGATCGCCGCGAAGATCGCCGCCGGGTGGATGCGGCCGTCCTCGCCGGTCTGCGGCACCGCCGCACCGGTGGAGCGCTTGAGATGGCGGGCCCGCAAACCCTCCGCCCAGGTCTTGTCGCGGGCGGGCGCGTGGTTGCCGGCGGCGTCCACGATCGCGGCCAGCGCCAGCGCGGGGGTCGCGAGCAGTTCCGGCTCGCCGCGGCGGTTGTCGACGAGTTCGCCTGCCGTGTCGGCGATGCGCACGAAGCGGGCATCGGGAAACACCGCCGGCGAGCCGTAGCCGAGCTGGTAGTCGAGCTTGCGGCCGATCACGAGAACGACATCGGCCTCGGTCATCGCGGCGGCCCGCATGGCCCCCACCGTCGCGGGATGATCGGCCGGGACCAGGCCGCGGCTCTCCTGCGTGTCGAGATAGACCGCGCCCAGCGCATCGAGGAGGCGCACCAGCTCGGGACCGGCCGTCTTGGCGCCGCGGCCGGTCACCACCAGCGGGCGACGCGCCCCCCACAGCACCTCGACGGCCTGGGCGACTCCGGCCGGATCGGGCGGCAGCACCCGCGGCGCCTTGGGCGCCATCCAGTCGTCCAGCACCAGCTGCGGCGGCACGTGGGCGCGCAGCACGTCGGTCGGGATCTCGATGTAGACCGGGCCCGGCTCGCCGAGATCGCCCATGGCGCGGGCGACCGCCTCGTCGAGCTCGCGGATCACCTGGTCGGCGACCCGGGCGGTGCGCGACTGGCGGGTGACGGGCCGCAGGATGTCGACGTGCGGGATGTCCTGGAGCGGCCCGAGATTGGCCTGCGGCCGCGAGGTGCAGCCGCCGATCAACAGCACCGGGACGCGGGCGAGCGAGGCGTTGGCGACGCCGGTGACGCAATTGGTGACGCCGGGCCCGGCGGTCGCCATGCAGACCCCGAGTTCCCCGGTCAGCTCGGCATGGGCATGCGCCATGTGGACGGCGGCGCCCTCGTCGCGCACGTCGACGATGCGGATGCCGAGGCGGGCGCAATGGTCCCAGATCGGCTGGATGTGGCCGCCCTGGAGCCCGAACACCCGATCGACGCCCCGCGCCTTCAGGAACTGCGCGATCCAGGCGGCGCAGGATTGCCCGTCGGCGTTGAGGTCCTGGACGGTGGCCGGTTGGCTCATGGGTTTCCCTCCCGTTCGTGTCGTTGTTCGCGCTTTCGGCGCGCCATGCTCGCCTAGGAACTTGTTCCGGGTGAGGTGGGCATCCTTGCAGAGCGGGTACAAGCGCAACGGCTGAGAGCGTGACCCCCTCCCCCCTCTGCGGAGCAGGTCGGGAGAGGGGAGCCACGCGTCCGGATGAGGCGGAACCGTTCTGACGGGCGCCCTCTGGAACAGCGTCGCGCTGCCCCTCTCGGCGGGACTTCGTGCCGCTGCGCTCGCATCCGCTCGCCACCCTCCTCCGCAGAGGGGGAGGGTCACGCTCTCGGCCGTCACTCCGGCACCGCGCAACCTCCTGTGTCGTGGACCGTAGGAGACTACAGCCCCCTACCCCTCCCCCCGCACCAGCCTGTCCTTCAACTTCCGGTGCAGGTTCTTCCCCGTGGCGGTCCGGGGCATCGCTTCGTCGGCCATGAACGAGACCGTGCGCGGGCGCTTGAAGCCGGCGAGACGGTCCTTGCACCAGCCGAGGATGTCGGCCTCGCTGGCCGAGGCCCCGTCGCGCAGCACGATGACGGCGTGGACGCGCTCGCCCCAGGTCTCGTCCGGCAGGCCGATCACCGCCACGTCGTGCACCGCGGGATGGCCGCCGAGCAGGGCCTCGACCTCGGACGGATAGATGTTCTCGCCGCCCGAGATGATCATGTTGCTCTTGCGGTCGACGAGGTGGATGAAGCCGTCGGCGTCGCGCCGGGCCATGTCGCCGACGGTGCAGTACTCGCCGCGAAACGCCTCCCGGGTCTTCTCCGGCAGCTTCCAGTAGCCGTCGAACAGATAGGGGTTCGAGCAGAACAATTCGCCGGCCTCGCCGTCCGGCACTTCGTTGCCGGCCTCATCCAGCAGCCGGATCGGCGCCGAGCCGACGCATTCGCGGCCGACCGAGCCGAGCTTGGTGAATTGCTCGGGCGGGTGCAGCATCGTCGCCCAGCCGACCTCGGTGGCGCCGTACAATTCGTAGAGCCCGGAATTCGGGAAGAACTCCATCACGGCCCGCTTGGTGTCGGGCCGGGCCGGGGCCGAGGAGATCATCAGCCGGGTGATGCGGGTGAGGTCGTAGCGCGCCTTCGCCGCCTCGCTGAGACCCAGCATCATCGCGTAGTGGGTCGGCACCAGGGAGGTGAAGCTCGCCCCGCCCTCGGAGAGGGCCCGCACGCAATGCTCGGGATCGAAGCTCTTGCGCGAATACACGCTGGTGACGCCGCCGCAATAGCTGAAGGCGCCGAAGAAGTAGAGCGAGTTGGCATGGCAGAGCGGCATGACCAGCAGGGCCGAATCGCGCCGGTGGATGCCGAGCTCGATCTCCGTGATCATCGACAGCATGGCGGCGCCGCGATGCGAGCGGATCGCGCCCTTCGGCTTGCCGGTGGTGCCCGAGGTATACATCAGCATCCACGGATCGGCCGGATCGATCGCGATGCCTGGCTCGTCCTCGCGGGCCTTGCCGATCAGGTCCTCGTAATCCGAGAATCCCGCGGGGCAGGGCGTCCGCCCGAACCACACCACGCGGGATTCGGCGACGGGCAGGTCGGCGCGGATCTCCTCGATCGTGCCGGCCAGTTCATCCTGGAGAATCAGGGCCGATACCTCGGCATCCTCCAGGATGTAGCGGACTTCCCCGCCGACCAGCCGGAAGTTGATCGGCACCGCGACGAGGCCGGCCTTCGCCATCGCGGCGTAGATCTCCAGCCACTCGACGCAGTTATAGGCCAGCACCGCCACCCGCTCGCCCTTCCGGAGGCCGAGGCCCAGGAGGGCGTTGGCGAGGCGGCAGGCCCGGCCGTTCCACTGCCGGAACGTCATCGCGCGCTCGAGGTCGCGTGCGCCGATCCGGTCGGGCTGCAGGCGCGCCTGGACGGCGAGCATCTGTCCGGGCGTGAGCACATCCCTCATCGTGGTCGTCCTCGTCTGGTCTCTCGGCGCGAGATGGGTTGGGTCGATCGTCGTACGGGCCCGTCCCACCCGCGACCTCATCCTGAGGTGCTGGCGATCGGAGATCGCATTCGACCGGAGGGAGCCTCGAAGGAGGGCTCCAGTGATCTCGGAGACATCTGGAGCCCTCCTTCGAGGTCAGTCGATCTTCGATCGACCAACTCCTCCGGATGAGGAGGACGATGGGATCAAAGATTGGCTTCGATACCTTGGAAATAAATTTCTTTGCCTTCTACCCGATATCCCCGGCATATTTCTGCACCAGTGCCCAGGCCTCCGGCCCGAACTTCTCGCGCCATTGGCCGTAGAACTTCGTCGCCTTGAGCGCGGACTGGAAGGACGCCGGATCGGTGGTGTTGAACACGAGCCCCTTTCCTTCCAGCTCCTTCTGCGTGTCGCGGTTGGCCGTTGCGATGTCGTCGCGTTCCCTCAACGCCGCGGCGTTGAGGTGCTTCTCCATGATCGCCCGCACGTCCGCCGGTACGCCCTTCCAGACCCGGCCGCTCGCCATCATCCAGAAGCCGTCCCAGGCGTGGTTGGTGAGCGAGCAGTATTTCTGCACCTCGTAGAACTTGGCGAAGTTGATCAGTGCCAGCGGGTTCTCCTGCCCGTCGGCGATCCGGGTCTGCAGGGCCGAATAGGCCTCGCTCAACGGGATGCTGACCGGCGCGGCGCCGAGTGCGGAGAACATCGAGACCCAGAGCGGTACCACCGGCACGCGGATCTTGAAGTTCTTGAGATCGTCGGGCGTGCGGATCGGCTTGGTGCTGGTGGTGATCTGGCGAAAGCCGTTGTCCCAGGTCGTCGCGAACGGGACGAGGTTCGCCTTCTCGATCGACTTGCGGATGTACCCGCCGACCTCGCCGTCCATCGCGGCCCAGACCTTGTCGTAGCTCGTGAAGGCGAAGCCGATGCCGGTGAGCGAGGTCGCCGGCACCAGGGTCGAGACCACGGTGCCCGGGAAGGTCGCGAGTTCGAGCGCCCCCGAGCGGATCTGGGACAGCATGTCCGAATCGCTGCCGAGCTGGTTCGACGGAAACAGGCTGATCTCGACCGCACCGTTCGTCTCCCGGGCGATGGCGGCGATCGCCTCCTTCAGCCGGACGTTGACCGGATGCGGCACCGGCAGGTCGGTGCCGAGCTTGAAGGCGAGCTTGGCGCCTTGCGCCAGGGCCGGACGCGGGACGCCGGCAGCGAGGCCTGCGGCGGCACCGAGGCCGCAGGTCAGCAGGTGTCGCCGGTGGAGACCTGTCCGGCGAAGCCCCCTGGGGCGGAGATCGGTCATGGCGTTTCTCCCTCGGGAATTCCGAAGCCGGCGGCGTTGCCCGCCTTGCCGTTATTGAATTCGGAATTCGAATTTCGAATTCGGTATTGCACGGGCCTCCGGTTTGCGCAACACGTCGGTGACGAGTTTTTGGCGTGAAGGGGGATCCGGCCATGGCCGGCGAGACGGATGACCGCAGCCCGACGCGCCACCGGCTCGTCGAACAGGTCTACGGTGCGATCTTCAGCGAGATCACCGAGGGGCGGCTGGCGCCGAACACGCGGCTGATCCAGGACGAGCTCGCCGATGCCTACGGCGTGTCGCGCCAGCCGGTGCAGCAGGCCCTGCTTCTCCTACGTAACCACGGCATCGTGCGCGATGCGCCGCGCCGCGGGCTGGTGGTGGCGCCGCTCGAAGCTTCGTTCGTGCAGAACCTCTACGAGGTGCGGGGCGTGCTGGAGGGCCTGACGAGCCGGCTCGCCGCCGAGCGCAACCCGGCCCGCGCCGGCCGGGAAGGCCCGCCCCTGGTGGCGGCCGGGCGCGCGGCGGCACAGGGCGGCGCGGTCGCGGAGCTGATCGCCGCCGACATCGCCTTCCACCGCTTCCTCGGCGAGATCGCCGACAACCCGATCATCGTCGAGACCGCGGCGCCGCACTTCAACCACCTGCGGCGGATCATGGGCGAGGTCCTGCGCGAGGACGAGGCGATGCCGGCTCGCATCTGGGACGAGCACGCGGCGATCCTCGACGCGATCGCGGCCGGCGAGGCCGAAAAGGCCGACCGCCTGTCGCGCCAACACATCGCCCGGGCCGCCACGATCTTCGTGGACCGGCTCAAGGCGCAGGAGGATGCCTTCGCCCAGGAGGCGCGGAGCCGGCGGGTCAGGCGGTAGAGCCGGCCGAGCCTTCCTCCCTCACCCCTCGATGATCGACCGGATCTTGGTCGCCAGCCCCTCGACCGGGAACGGCTTGGTGATCATCTGCATCCCCGGGCCGAGATGCCCGTTGCCGAAGGCGGCGTTCTCGGCATAGCCGGTCATGAACAGCACCTTCAGGTTCGGGCGCACCAGCCGGGCCTGGTCGGCGAGCTGGCGGCCATTGAGGCCCGGCAGGCCGACATCGGTGACCAGAAGGTCGATGTGTGAGGCCGATTGCAGCAGGCGCAGGCCCGCCGGCCCGTCGCCGGCCTCGAGCGTGCGGTAGCCGAGCTCGTGCAGCACCTCGATCACCAGGGCCCGCACGGTCGGGTCGTCCTCGACCACCAGGACCGTCTCGCCGCGCTCGGCTCGCGGCGCCTCGCCCCGGATGTCCGAAGAGGCTTCGATCTCGCCGTGGTAGCGCGGCAGGTAGAGCTTGACCGTCGTGCCCTGCCCGGCCTCCGAATAGATCTTGACGTTGCCCTCCGACTGCTTGGCGAAGCCGTAGATCATCGACAGGCCGAGGCCCGTGCCCTGGCCGATGGGCTTGGTGGTGAAGAACGGGTCGAAGGCGCGGGCGATCACGTCCGGCGGCATGCCGGTGCCGGTATCGGTCACGCCGATGCAGACATATTGCCCCGCCCGCACGCCGACCTCCCGGGCCGCATAGGCATCGTCGAGATGGGCGTTGGCGGTCTCGATGGTCAGGCGCCCACCCTCCGGCATCGCGTCGCGGGCATTGATCGCGAGGTTGAGGATCGCGTTCTCGAGCTGGTTGGGGTCGCACAAGGTCAGCCACAGGCCGCCGGCCACCACCACCTCCAGCTGCACCCGCTCGCCGAGCGTGCGGCGCATCAGCTCGTCCATCGA
This sequence comes from Methylobacterium sp. SyP6R, assembly GCF_019216885.1. Taxonomy (NCBI): domain Bacteria; kingdom Pseudomonadati; phylum Pseudomonadota; class Alphaproteobacteria; order Hyphomicrobiales; family Methylobacteriaceae; genus Methylobacterium; species Methylobacterium synurae. The sequence continues at coordinate 4,593,822 of NZ_JAAQRC020000001.1, forward strand.
GCTGACCAGCCGGTTGGCGTCGACGGGCCGCGATTCGAGCGGCTGACGGCGCGAGAAGGCGAGCAGGCGATGGGTGAGCGCCGCGGCGCGCTGGGCCGAGGCCATGGCGAGGCCGGCATAGCGGGTCAGGTTCTCGGTCCGGCCCTCGTTGATGCGGGTCTGCATCAGGTCGAGCGAGCCGACGATGCCGGTGAGCAGGTTGTTGAAGTCGTGGGCAATGCCCCCGGTGAGTTGCCCCACCGCCTCCATCTTCTGCGACTGGCGCAGCTGCTCCTCGGCCCGCTCGCGCTCGGCCACCGCCTCGCGCACCCGTGCCTCCAGGGTGTCGTTGAGCTCGCGAAGGGCCACCTCGGCCTGTTTCGACTCGGTGATGTCGTAGATCACTCCGACATGGCGCAGGCCCGAGGTCTCGGTGTCGCGGATCGCCTCGCCGCGGCGGGCGAGCCAGCGCACCTCGCCGGTATCGGCCAGCCGCACCCGGGTCTCGACCGGCGGTAATTCGCCCTCGTGGCGCTGGTCGGGCGCCAGCAGCGGCGGGTCGCCCTCGACCACCAGCGCGTTGACGGCACTCGCCGCCACGGTGCGGGCCGGCACCAGGCCGAGCAGGCTGCAGAATTGCGGCGAGGCCGCCACGGTGGCGAAGCCCGGCACGTGCTCGAAGGCGCCGACGCGGCCCGCCGACTGGGCGATGCGCAGGCGCTCCTCGACCCGTTTCTGCTCGGTCACCTCGACCAGCACGCCGGTGAAGCGGGCCGGCCGCTCGTCGGCGCCGAAATGGCAGCGGCCGCGGGCATGGACCCAGCGCACCGAGCCGTCCGGCGCGAGCAGGCGGTATTCCTTGTCGAACACCTCGGCCCCGCCGAGGATGCCGCTCACCGCAAGCCGCACCCGCAGGCGGTCGAGGGGATGGATGCCGGAGAAGAACGCGCTCACCGGCAGCGGGCCGGGATCGAGCGGCAGGGTACCGGGCCGCGGCGCGGGAGAAAGCCCGGTGAGCGCGGCGAAGCGCCCGTCGACATGCAGGCGCTTGGCCTGGATGTCCCAGTCCCAGGTGCCGGCGATGCCGGCCGAGGAGAGGGTCAGGGAGAGCTGGCGCTGCGCTTCCGTCAAGCGCCGCTCGATGTCGGCGAGCCGCGTGCGCCCGGCCTCCGCCTCGTGGACATGCGACATGTCCACCTGCGAGGCGAAGAAGTTGACGAGGCGGCCGGCTTCGTCGTGGATCGGGCAGACGAGCAGCTGGTTCCAGAACCGGCTGCCGTCGCGGCGGTAGTTCAGGATCGTGACGCGGACCACGCGCTGCTCGCGCAGGCCCTCGCGGATCGCCGCCATCGCCCCCGGATCGGTCTCGGGCCCCTGCAGGAAGCGACAGTTGCGCCCCAGCACCTCGCGGGATTCGTAGCCGGTGAGCGTCAGGAAGGCCTGGTTGGCGAAGACGACCGGGTTGTCGGGCAGGCGGGGGTCGCTGATGAGCATCGGCTGGCGCGAATGCTCCAGGGCGGTCAGGAGCGGTCCGGCCCGTGTCCGGGCCGCCACGATGGCCGCGGCGAGCAAATCGCCGGTGCCGGTGCCGCCGGGCGCGCTCACGCTGCGTCTCCCGGATGGAGCCCGGCCATCACGCGTCCAGGTCGCCGAGGGCGCGGGCGATGAACTCGTCCACCAGGAGCCGCAGGTTCTCCAGCGACGGCAGGTCCATCAGCATCGCCAGGTAACCGCGGATGTCGCGCTCGCTCACCGAGAAGTCGATGTAGAGGAACAGCACCAGGGATTCCGCGCCCGCCGCCTCGCCGCCTTGCGTCTCGAAGATCCGCGGGCCGTCCCCGCGCAGGATGCCGGGCAGCGACATGGTCAGCGTGCGCTGGAGCATGTTCGCCATGGTGGCGAGGCAGCCGTTGAGGATGATGTTGCCGGTCTCGGCCAGGGCCTCGTCCTCGAGCGCCGCGACCTCCTCGGGCGACAGTTCCTCGCCGGCGACGGCCCGGACCAGTTCGCGGCCGTTCTCCTGCGGGAAGATCAGCAGGGCACGGCCCGCAAAGGCGCCCTCGAAATCCTGATGGACCACCACCAGCGGCGCCGCCTCGCGCTCGCCGATCAGACGCGCGGCGGACTGGCGCGAGACGATCTCGACGGAGGGCACCGAGAGCAGCACCTGGGTGCCGATCATCTGGCGCAGGCTCGCGGCGGCGCGGCTCACCCCGATATTGACGAGTTCGGTGAAGGCGTCCTGCTGCAGCTCGGTCAGGCCGACCGTCGCCCCGTCCTCCATGGCATCCCCGCTCATGCCGGGCCGCCCCGGCGCAGGCGTAAGGCGGCGCCCGAGAGGAACCCCGCCAGCGCGTCGCCGGTGAGGGGCTTGGCCAGGAAGGTCGCCTGGAGCTCGCGGGCGCGGGCGATCACCTCGTCCTGGATGTTGGCCGAGATCACGGCGATCGGCATCCCCGGCCGCCCGGCGCGCAGCTCTGCCGCGAGGGCGAGACCGTCCTTGCCCGGCATGTTGAAGTCGAGGAGCGCCACGTCGACCGACCCGTCGGCCACGACGCCCAGGGCCTCCTCGGCATGGGCCGCCTCGCGCACCGCCCAATCGGGCCTCGCCTGCCGCAGCAACCGTACGGCGACGGCCCGCGCAAGCTTGCTGTCGTCCACCACCAGGACGGTGACGGGCGCGGGGGCGGCCGGGATTTGCGGCGTCGAAGGCTGCGACATGGGCGGCATCTAGGCTGTTTCTGACGAAAGGGAAATGGCTCGCGCCGGAACTCTCGGGGTCGTGACGGCGGATGCGGGACGCGGGCGCACGACCATGCCATAGCCGAAAACTGGTATTGTCGCGCTCGGTTTTTCCGCCGGGCCCGCCATGGCTCAGGAATCAGCCGGCGGCACCAGCAGCGGCGCGAGCCAGCGGGCCGCGAAGGGGTCGCCGCAAGGGCCGTGGAGCGGCGGGCGCAGCCGGAGCAGCACCTGGACCACGGCCGTGTGCAGGCCGGTGCAGGCGCTCCAGTCGACGCCGCCCCCCGGATGGGCGAGGAGCAGGGCGGCGAGGGTCTCGGCTTCCTCCACCGGGCAGGCGCCTTCGAGGCGGATCAGGTCACCGTCGCGGCGCACGCTCATGGTGTCCTCTCCTCTCGCCCGTCATCGATCGGGGTGTCGGGCACAGTTTCAAGAAGGGTTTCAGGCAGGGTCTCAGGATCGAGCACCAGCAGTACCCGCCCGTCGCCGGTGAGCGTGGTGCCGGCGAGGCCCGGCAGGGCGGCGAGGCTCGGCAGCGGCCGCACCAGCCCGTCGAGGCGACCGGCGAAACGCTCGACCTCGACGGCGACGCGCTCGTCGCCGAGCCGCAGCACCGCCAGGTGGGCCTCGGAAGGTGCCGCCTCGCGAGGCAGGCCGAGCAGGTCGGCGAGGTGCAATATCGGCACCGTCCGGTCGCGCAAGGCGGTGACGGCGCCGAGGCCGTGGTCGCGGATGCGCTCCCGCGGGACCCGGGCGACCTCGTCCACCGCCTCCATCGGCAGGCCGTAGAGCTCCGGCCCGATCCCGACGAGCAGCAGCCGGGCGAGGGACTGCGCCCGGGGCAGCGCGAGGCGAACCGTGGTGCCCTCCCCGGGCCGGCTCTCGACGGTGCAGGCTCCGCCGAGGCGCGACACCGCCTCCCGGACAGCATCCATGCCGACGCCGCGGCCGGAAACGGCGCCGATCGCCGCCGCGGTCGAGAAGCCCGGGGCGAAGATCAGGTCGATCACCCCGGCCTCGTCGAGGGCCGCAAGCGCGTCGGGCGTCCTCAGCCCGCGCTCGGCGGCGCGGGCGCGGATGAGGGCGGAGTCGAGGCCGCGCCCATCATCCGAGACCGAGACGACGACCCGCTCGCCCCGGCTCTCGGCCCGCAGGCGGATCCGGCCGGCGGCGGGCTTTCCGGTGCGAGCCCGCGCCTCGGGCGCTTCGATGCCGTGGTCGACGGCGTTGCGCAGGAGATGCAGCAGCGGCTCGAACAGCCCCTCGGCCACGTCCCGGTCGACCTCCGTCGCCTCGCCCTCCAGGCTCAAGCCCACCTCCTTGCCGAGCCCGCGGGCGAGGTCGCGCAGAGGCCGCGGGAAGCGGCGGAAGACCCGGCCGAGGGGCTGGAGCCGCAACGCCACCGCCTCGCGGTGCAGTTCGGCCGAGAGCCGCCCGATGCGCTCGTCGCCGGCGCGTAACGAGGGGAGAAGTGCTGCGAGGTCGGCACCCGCCGCTGCCTCCGAAACGACCTTGGCGACGACCGCGCCGAGGGCCGCCCGGGCGGTGGCGAGGTCGTCGGCAAGCGCCACCAGGGCGTCGATCCGGCCGGCATCGACCCGCAGGGTCCGGGAGGCCGGTTCGGGAGAGAGCGGATCGGGATCGGGAACCGGCTCGCTCCCGGGCATTGCCGCGGGCGGCGCCAGGGTTGCCACGGTGACCTGGTCGCGCACCAGGCGGAACACGGCCTCGACCTCCGCCGCCGGATCGGCGGTGAGCAGCGTCACCGCGAGGTTGCAGGCGAAGGCGTCGACGACCTGCCCCGACGGCCACGGCATGGCGGGAGCGAGATCCAGGGCGAGGAGCCTCGGCAGCCGGCGCACCAGGCCGAGGGGATCGTCACCGGCAAAGAAGCAATCGGCCCGCGGGACGTAGCGCAGGGCGGTGACGGGGCCATCCGGCCGCTCGTGCAAGGTGGCGAGGAGGCCGGCAGCCCAGTCGGGCACCGGGCCGGCCGGGACCGACGCGGGCTCGGCCGGCACCGGCGCCAACAGGCTCCGGTAGCGTTCGACGAGCCGGGCCGCTTCCGCTTCCGTGCCGGCCGGAGCTGAGCCCGTCGCGGCGATCGCCTCGGTCCAGCGCGCCGTGGCGTCGAGGGCGGCGAGCGACAGATCCACGAGGTCGGGGCCGGCGGCGTGCCGGCCGGCACGGGCGGCATCGAGCCCGTCCTCGGCGGCATGGAGCACGGCGAGCATGTCCGGCCAGTCGAACAAGGCCGCCGAGCCCTTGAGGGTGTGGAACGCGCGGAAGATTCGGTTCAGCACGGCGGCCGGGTCGGGAGCGCCGTCGAGCGCCAGCAGGTCCTCGGCTGCGGCCTGGATCAGCTCGCGCGCCTCGGCGACGAAATCCGCCACCAGGTCGTCGGTGGAGGTTGCGTCAGTCATGCGCATCCTCCGGACGCTGGTAGACGATCGCGTCCGGGAAACGGCGGGTGACGAACCGCGACGGGATCCGGGCCATCGATTCGGTGTGGCCGAGGCACAGGAAGCCCCCGGGCCGCAGGGCGGCGAACAGGTTGGCGGCGGCGATCTTCCGGGATTCGTCGTCGAAGTAGATCAGGACGTTGCGGCAGAACACGATGTCGAAGCGCCCTTCCTGCGCCATCCCGGGCCCGTCGACGAGGTTGCGGCGGCTGAAGCGCACCGAGCCGCGCAGCTCCGGCAGGATGCGCCAGAAAGCCTCGTCCTCCCGGATGAAGTAGCGCGACACCAGGGGCGGCGGCAGCCGGCCGAGTGCCCGGGCACCGTAGCGCCCGGCTTGCGCCGCGGCGAGCGCCCGCGTGTCGATGTCCGAGCCGACGATCTCGATCTCCCAGTCGTCGACCGCGGGCCAGTGTTCGAGGAGCCAGAGCGCCACCGAATAGGGCTCCTCGCCGGTGGCGCAGGGCATCGACCAGATCCGGATCGGATCGTTGCGCGCCCGCCCGGCTGTCACGGCCGCCATGAGCGACTCGGTGAGGCAGTGCAGCTGGTGCTCCTCGCGGTTGAAGTAGGTCTCGTTGACCGTGAAGGCGTTGACGAAATGCTGCACCTCGCCGTCCGCGTCGGCGCGCAAGCAGGCGAGATAGGCCGGCAGGGTGGAAAGACCGGTGGCGCGCAGCCGCTCCAGCACCCGGCGCTCGACGAAGGCGCGCCGGTTCTCCGGCACCAGGATGCCGGTCTGCCGGTAGAGCAGGTCGCAGATCCGCGTCAGGTCGGGCTCGGTGAGGATCATGCGACGAGCGCCGTCAGCTCGGCCGCGATAGCCTCCAGCGGGGCGACCACGCTGGCGCCGCCGGCCCGCACCAGCTCCCCCGGCATGCCCCAGACCACCGCCGTCGCCTCGGCCTCCGCGATGGTGCGCCCGCCCCGGGCCCGCAACGCCGCCATGGTGCGGGCGCCGTCGCGGCCCATGCCGGTCATCAGCACCCCGACGAGGCGCCGGGGCGGCATGAGGTCGAGGGCGCTCTCCACCAGGCGGTCGACGCTCGGATGCCAGGGATACTCGGCCTGCGCCGGGGCCGGCGCCGCCATCAGGCCGCCGGGCCGTCGCACGACGATCACGTCGGCATCGCCCCGCCCGACATAGACCCGCCCCGGGATCAGTGGCACCGGCGCCGTCACCTCCTGCACCGAGAGCGCGCTGAGGCCGTTCAGCCGGCGGGCGAGCGGGCCGGTGAAGGTCGCCGGCATGTGCTGGGCGATGACGATCGGCCAGGGGAAGCCGGCGGGCAACTCGCCGAGCAGGGCGGTCAGGGCCGGGGGACCTCCCGTCGAGGCGCCGACGAGGACGAGGCCGCCGGCCGGTTCCGCCGCCACGGCCGGGATCGGGGGGACATCGTCCACCGGGCCGGGGTCGACCGCCCGTGGGGCCGGGCGGGAGCCGGGAGGCGGCGCGAGGCCGGCATGGCGCGCGCGCAGTCGGGCCGCGAGGCCGAGGGCGATGCGCGGCCGGGCCCGGGCCGCCGCCCGCACCGTCCGCACCAGCGCGGGCGCGAAACGGTCGAGCGCCAGCGAGACGGCGCCGGCCGGCTTCTCGATCACGTCGACGGCGCCCCGGGCCAGGGCATCCAGGCTCGCCTCGGCGCCCTCCCCGGTGAGGGAGGACAGCATCACCACCGGGCAGGGCCGCTCCAGCATGATCCGGTCGAGGCAGGCGAGTCCGTCGAGGCCCGGCATAGTCACGTCGAGGGTCACCACGTCCGGCCCGAAACGGGGCAGGAAGTCGAGCGCTTCCAGCCCATCGCGGGCGAAGGCCAGCTCGAAATCGCCCTCGGCGGCGAAGATGGCGCCCAGCACCTTGCGCATCAGGGCCGAGTCGTCGACCACGAGGAGACGGATCATGCCGGCGCCCTCCCGGCGGAAACCGCGCGGCCGAGGAGCGCGGCAGGTTCGATCAACCCCAGGAGCCCCTCCGGCAGTTCCGCCACACGGGTCACCCCATCGTCCCGTGCGTCCGCTACCGGCCGGATCGCCCCGGATGTCGGCCGGACCAGCCGCGCCGCGCCGTCGACCAGCAGGCCCGCCCGCACGCCGCCGGCCTCGACCGTCACGAGGCGCCGGCCACCCGCCTCGCCCCCGGGCGGCAGGCCGAGGCACCGGCGCAGGTCGATGACCGGCAGGGCTCCGCCGCGCATCGCCAGCATCCCGGCGAGGGTGTGGGGCGCCCCGGGCACCCGCGTCAGCGCCTCCGGCGCCCGCTGCACCCCGCGCACCGCCCCGGCAGGCAGGCCGTAGGCGCGCCCGGCGAGGTCGATCACCACCATCGGCTCCGCGCCGGCGACGACGGGAGCGGCCGGCGCCGGGCTCGACTCCGGGTCTTGCGCACCGGCCGGGGCCAGGGCATCGGGCGACAGGAGGCAGACGAGGGTCCCGTCGTCGAGGCGGACGAAGCCGGTCGCCGGGCCGCCGCGGCGCAGGGCCCGGGGCACCGGGTCGATCGCCTCCGGGCGCACCCGCAGAACCGGTCCGACCCCTTCGGCCACCAGCCCGATTCCGCCGAGCACCGCGACCCGGCGGCCCGGTGAGGCCCCGAGCCCGAGCCGGGCCGAGAGGCAGAGGAGCGGCAGAGCCCGCCCGCGCCAGGGCATCGTGCCGAGGTCGGCCCCGTTCGCCGGGTTCGGGGCAACGGGCTCCGGCAGGCGCGTCACCGTATCGACCGCGTCGAGCGGCAAAGCGTAGGAGCGCCCCGCGACCGTGAGCGCCATGAGGCCGACGTCCGGCCGGGGCCCCGGCTCCGCCGTCCCGGCGCGCCCGCCCAGGGCAGGTGACGCGGCCGAGCCCGCCACCCGCCGCGCAAGCAGGCCCGCGACGAGGTCCGACACATCGAGGATCGCCGCCCCGCCCGGCTCCGCCGTCAGACCGACGACGCCGGCCACGAGGAGCCCGACCGGCTCCCCCGCCTCGGCCAGCACCATCCGGCCTGGAGGCGCCGGGCGCGCGGCCGGCGCGAGCAGCCGGGCGAGATCGAGGACCGGAAGCGCCGCGCCGCGCCGGCCGGCGAGGCCGGCAAGCGCCGCCGGTGCTCCCGGCACCCGGGTCAGGGCCGGGACCGGCGCCAGGGCCCGCACCCGCTGCGCCGGGAGGGCGACGCGCGTTTCCTCCGCGTCGAGCGCGACGACGAGGAAGCGGTCCGAGGCCTCAGCCATCCGCGCCCTGCAGCTCGTCGGCGAGCAGCGCGATCTCTTCGACCGCCGCCGCCAGATCCTCGGCCCCGCGGGCCTGCTGACGGGCGGCGGTGGCGGCCTCGGTCGAGGCGCGGTCGGCCTCCTCGGCGGCCGCGGCGATCTGGCGAGCGCCCGCCGCGATGCCGGCGGCGGCGATGAGGATGTCGTCGGCCCCGCCGGCGATCTCGCGGTTCACCCGCTCCAGCTCCGCGATGTCGGCCGCCACCGCGGCGAGGCCCGCGGTCAGGGCCCGGTTCTTCGCCACCTCGGCCTCGGCCGCGGCGACCGATCGCTCGAGAGCGCGGCGCAAGGCGGCGGCGCCGTCCCGAATCGTGCGCACCGTCCCGCGGATCCGCTCGGCGCCCCCGGCGGCGTCGCGCGACAGCGCCCGGATGTCGCCCGAGACCAGGGCGAAGCCCTGACCCGCCTCGCCGGCCCGGGCGGCCTCGATCGCGCCGCTCACCGCCAGCATGCCGATCTGCACCGCCACGAGGGCGATGCCCTCCACGATCGTCTCGATCCGCCCGGTGCCGGCCTCGATCGTGCCGAGGCGGTCGAGGGAGGCCCGCATCCCGTCGAGGGCCTGGCCGACCCCGTCGGCGAGGCCCTCGAGAGTGGCGCGGGACTCGTGCAGGGTCCCGGCGAGGCCCAAGACCTGCGCCAGGGCCTGGTCGGCGCCGGTCCGGGCGCCGGCCGCCGCGCGCTCGATCTCCACCATGGCGGCGGCGGATTGCCGGGCGGCGGCGCTCTGGAGAGCGAGGCCGCGGCTGATCTGGTCGATGGCGGCCAGGATCTGGGCCGCGGCGCCGGACAATTCCTGGATCGAGGCCGAGAGCGCATCGGCGGCACCCCCGATCTCCGCCGCGCCCGCCCGGGCCGGGCCGCTGCCGCGCAGGGTCTCGGCGAGGGCCGCCAGCGCCTCGGCGGTGGTCTGGCCCTGGTCGAGGGCCTCGGTCTGCTGCGCCACGGCGCGTTGCGCCTCCTCGGCGGCGGCGGCCTGCTGCTCGGCCGCGGAGGCGACCTGCTCGGCGCCGGCTTGCGCCTCGCGGGTGGTCGCCTCCGCCCGGAGCGCCGCCGCCAGGATCCCTTGCGCCCCCTCCGCCAGGGTGCCGAGATCACCCCGGGCCGCCTCCAGCTGCCGGGCGACCCGGGCGCCGGAAGACGCCTCGGCCACGGCCCGCGCGGCGGCATCCCGGATCGCCTGCCCGAGCGCCCGGATCTCGGCCCGGATCGCCTCGGCCCGCTCCCGCACCTCCCCGGCGCCGGCCTCCGCGGTCTCGGCGAGCGTCCGGACCTCATCGGCGACGACCGAGAAGCCGCGGCCGTGCTCCCCGGCCCGTACCGCCTCCAGGGCGGCGTTGAGGGCGAGCAACCCGGTCTGGTCCGCGATCTCCCCGACCGTGCCGGTGACGTCGCCGATGCTGGCCGCGGCCCGGTCGAGCTCGTCGACGATGGCGACCGTCATCGCCTGGCGCCCGGCCTCCGCCTCGATCGCCGCGACCGACTGGGTCGCCTGGGCGCCCGCCTCCGCGAGGAGCGCCTGGAACGCGGCGGTGCGCTGGCGCGAAAGGTCGGCGCGCTCCCGCGCCGCACCGAAACGATCGACGATCGCCGCGACGGCGGAGAGGGATTCCTGCGCGGCCCCCGCGGCCTCCTCGGCCCCGCCGGCGATCTGCTCCATCGCCCGGCGCAGCTCCTCGGCCGCGGCGGAGGCTTGCGTGACCCCGGCGGCGAGTTCCTCGGTGGCGGCGCCCAGGCGCTCGGTCGCCTTCTGCCGGCGTGTCCGCGCGCCCTCGCCCGCGGGCATGCCCGTCCGGCCGCGCCGGGGTGGCGGGGCGGGCGCCTGCGCCACGTCCGGCGCCGCGGGCTCGCCGTCCCGGCCGCCCGGCGCACCCGCGAGCTTCGCCTTCTTCACCAATGCCATCGCAGCCTGAAACCCGCTCGCGCAACCGCGCTCGCGCAGGATCGGCGCGCGCGTCAGCCGGTGTGCCGGAGGCGGGCGGCGGGGGCAAGCGCGCGGGAGGTATCGGGTTGGGGAGTATCGCCTGGGTGCACGCGCCGGGCCCCCTCCACTACCCGGCCCAGCCGAGATCCCGGCTGATCGACCCGGCGACCTCCCGGACCGTCCCGGCCAGTGCCTCCATCCGGGCCTCGTCCATGTACTGCACCGTGCTCGTCACGCTGAACGCCGCGACGATCGCCCCGCCGGCGTCCCGGATCGGGGCGGCGACGCAGCGCACCTCGGGCTCGTTCTCCTCCCGGTCGTAGGCGATGCCGCGTGCCGCGTAGGTCCGCATCCGGTCGAGCCAGGTGGCGAGGTCGGGGCTATGGCCGCCCCGCGCATCGCCCAGGCGATAGAAGTCGCGCCAGCGCGCCTCGTCGAGGTCGAGGATCAGCGCCTTGCCGAGGCCCGTCGACCAGACCGGCTGGCGCTCGCCGACCCGCGAGCTGATCTCGATGCGCCGGCGCCCGGGCAGCTTGTCGAGGTACAGCGCCCAGTCGCCTTCCAGCACGCCGAGATGGATCGTGTCGCCGCATTCCGCCGACAGGCGCTCGAGATGGGGCCGCGCCACCCGGGTGACCGGTGCCTCCTGCTGGGCGCGAAACCCGAGTTCGAGGAGCTTCGGCCCGAGCCCGTAGCCCTCCCGCGGCGCGAAGGTGAGGTAGCGCTGCTCGACCAGCGCCGCGGCGAGCCGGTGGGTGGTGCTGCGGGTGGTGCCGAGCCCCGCCGACAGGGCCGCGAGGTCGCGCGCACCGCTCGCCACCGCCTCCAGGATGGCGAGGCCGCGCAGCAGCGTCTGACTTCCCGGCGTGCCACCCGTCTCCCCGGTTGACGGCTTCGATGTCACGGGCGTATCGTCCCACATACAAGAACAAGATCCCAATATATGGGATTGAGTGGTGCGGCGCCAGGGCCGTGCCGGAGGAAACCGCAAACCGCCTCCGTCCCGCCCTGCCCCGCGCCCGAAAAGACCCGCGCGCCGTGAGGGGTGCGCCCGGATTCCAAGGAGGTTCGACCCGATGAAGCTGTTGCGCTACGGCCCCGTGGGCCAGGAGAAGCCCGGCCTGCTCGATGCAGAGGGCCGCATCCGCGACCTGTCCGGCCACCTGACCGATCTCGGTCCGGCGTCGCTCGGGCGTGAGGCTTTGTCCCGTCTCGCGGCGATCGATGCCGCCAGCCTGCCGGTGGTCGAGGGCTCGACCCGTCTCGGTACGCCGGTCGCGAATGTCGGCAAGTTCATCGCCATCGGGCTCAACTTCGCCGATCACGCCGCCGAGTCGAACCTGCCGGTGCCGAAAGAACCGATCGTCTTCACGAAGGCGATCACCTCGCTGTCCGGCCCGAACGACCCGGTGATGCTGCCGAAGGATTCGGTCAAGAGCGACTGGGAGGTCGAGCTCGGCATCGTGATCGGCACGCGCGCCGCCTACGTCGAGGAGGCGCAGGCCCTCGACCATGTCGCCGGCTATTGCCTGATCAACGACGTCTCCGAGCGCGAGTACCAGATCGAGCGCGGCGGCACCTGGGACAAGGGCAAGGGCTGCGACACCTTCGGGCCGGTCGGCCCCTGGCTCGTCACCTCCGACGAGGTCGGCGACCCGCAGAATCTCGACATGTGGCTCGACCTCAACGGCCGCCGCATGCAGACCGGCAACACCCGGACGATGATCTTCACCTGCGCGCAGATCGTCTCCTATGTCAGCCGTTTCATGACCCTGATGCCCGGCGACATCATCACCACCGGCACGCCCCCGGGCGTCGGCATGGGCATGAAGCCGGACCCGGTCTTCCTCAAGGCCGGCGACGTGATGACGCTCGGCATCGAGAAGCTCGGTGAGCAGCGCCAGGACGTGACCGCCTGGCAGCGCCGGGACTGACCGCGATGACGTTTCCCAACCGCTTCGAGGGCCGCACCGCCCTCGTCACCGGCGGCGCCTCCGGCATCGGGCTGGCGGTCGCTGCCAGGCTCAAGGCCGAGGGCGCGACGGTCTCGATCTGGGACCTGAACGAGGAGGCGCTCGCCAAGGCCAAGGCCGAGACCGGCGCCGCCGATACGCGGGCGCTGGACATCGCGGATGCAACTGCGGTCGAGGCCGCGATGCGCGAGACCCTGGCGGCGCTGGGTGGCCGGCTCGACGTGCTGGTGTGCAGCGCCGGCATCACCGGGCCGAACACGGTGCTCCGCGACTATCCCGTCGACGCCTGGCAACGGGTAATCGACGTCAACCTCAACGGCCTGTTCTACTGCAACCGCGCCGCGGTGCCGGCGATGGAGGCGGGCGGCTACGGCCGCATCGTCAACGTCGCGTCGATCGCCGGCAAGGAGGGCAACCCGAACGCGTCGGCCTATTCGGCCTCCAAGGCCGGGGTGATCGGGCTGACGAAGTCGCTGGGCAAGGAACTGGCGAAGTCGGAGATTCGGGTGAACTGCATCACCCCGGCGGCGGTGCGCACCGCGATCTTCGACCAGATGACGCAACAGCACATCGACTTCATGCTGTCGAAGATCCCGATCGGCCGCTTCGGCGCCATCGACGAGGTGACCTCGCTGATCTGCTTCCTGGCGAGCGAGGAAGCGTCGTTCTCGACGGGGGCTGTGTTCGACGTGTCGGGTGGTCGGGCGACGTATTGAGACTGTCGCCCTCGCTCAGGCGAGGGCGATGCCCCACCGTGCTGCAAAGCTCTAGAGCACTTCACGATTGCGTTTTAATCGCGAAGCTCTCTAGGTTTTTGGTTTTGCCGCATTTTCTGCGACGAACCGGTATCCACTTCGTCGGAAAATGCTCTAGGCTTTTACGGTCGCCGTGAAATCAGACCACTGCTCGACCCGAAACGCCCGTATATCTCTCACGCATTGCGGGAACCACGGCAAGGCTTTGAGTGCCGTGATAGCCGCAAACAGCTTGGCCAGGTCTTCGGTCTTGCTGACATAGAGACTGCCCTGGATCCAGTCGAAGCCATGAATTGCGAGAGTGGATCGAATGTCCGCGTAGGCCTGCGCGACGCCTCGCGGGTGATGCGTCTGGGTTTCGGCCACCACGAGGTCGAACGCGATGGCAAACATCAATGCTCCCTGGGATCGTCGAGAATGTCCGTAAAGCGATAATCCAGCTCCTCGCCTGTCTCGACGAGTCGCACTCGCATCAGGCAATCATCGTCGCCCAGCATCTGGCCGACATCCACGATCTCATAGACCGGGCCGGTCACGCCGAAGCGCCGCCACGTTCCGATCAGGTTCTGCGGCTGCGGCAGGGGCGAGGATCCGATGCGGCGTTCCATGCCGCCATCGTACCCGATCGGGGCACGCGATGCCACGTCGCGGCCTGCCGAACTCAACACAACCATGCTGTCCGCATCGCCCCCGGCCCGCCCTACGCGCCGCCCGGCGATCCATCGGGAGGACCCCCGTGACCACTGCATCCATGACCGCAACCGCGGGCGCCGCCGCGCCGCCGAGCGGGGACGACGCCCTGCGCCAGCGCGTCCTCGCCAAGCTCCGGCCGCGCATCGTGCTCTATTGCTTCGTCCTGTTCATCATCAACTACCTCGACCGGGTGAATGTCGGCTTCGCCGCGCTTCACATGAACAAGGATCTGGGGCTGTCGGCCACCGCCTACGGGCTCGGCGCCGGCATCTTCTTCCTCGGCTACATCGCCTTCGAGGTGCCGAGCAACATGATCATGCACCGGGTCGGGCCCCGGCGCTGGATCGCCCGGATCATGGTGAGCTGGGGCCTCGTCTCCGGCGGCATGGCCTTCGTGCAGGGGGAGTGGAGCTTCTACGCCATGCGCTTCCTGCTTGGCCTCGCCGAAGCCGGCTTCGTGCCCGGGATCCTGCTCTACCTCACCTACTGGTACCCGGCCCGCGACCGCGCCAAGGCGACCGCCGGCTTCATGACCGCGACGGTGCTCTCGAGCGTCATCGGCGCACCGCTCTCCGGCTGGATCCTGTCGGCCAACCCGACCTGGTTCGGGCTGGCCGCCTGGCAATGGCTGTTCATCCTGGAGGCCGCGCCGGCGGTGGTGCTCGGCGTGGTGACGTTCTTCTACCTCGTCGACCGGCCCGAGGACGGGCGCTGGCTCGATGCGCAGGAGCGCACCTGGCTGATCCGCACGCTCGCCGAGGAGAACCGCCAGGTCGAGAGCGTCGGTTCGCACGAGTTCCGGGCGATCTTTCGCGATCACCGGGTGTGGCTGCTCACCCTCGTCTACATGTTCAACGCGGTGGCGGTGTACGGTGTGGTCCTGTGGCTGCCGCAGATCGTGCGCAGCATCGGCGGCCTCTCCGATTTGCAGACCGGTTTCGTTACGGCGATCCCGTTCGTCTTCGCGGCGATCGGCCTCGTGGTGGTGGCGCGCTCCTCCGACCGCACCGGCGAGCGCAAGTTCCACACCGCCCTCTCGGCGCTGATCGGCGGCCTGTTCCTGGCCGCGAGCGCGGTGGCGCCGACGCCGTTGCTGAGCCTGCTGCTCCTCTGCGCCGCCGCCTTCGGGGTCTGGGCCTTGCTCGGCGTGTTCTGGGCCCTGCCGACCCAGTTCCTCACCGGGGCCGCCGCCGCCGGGGGCCTCGCGATGATCAACGGGCTTGCCCAGATCGCCGGCTTCGGCGGGCCCTACCTGGTGGGCTGGATCCGCGACGCGACCCAGAGCTTCACCCCTGCCCTGCTGGCGCTCTCGGCCGGACCGGTGATCGCCGCCCTGCTGTGCCTCGCCGTGCGGGTGCGGCGCGAGCCGGCGGCCTGACCCCCGTGCGCCGCGCGGGCTCCCGGGCCCGCGCGGCGTCTCCTATGCGAAAAGGTCCCGCCGCATCAGCGCGTACATCTTGTCGCGATGGGCGACCGTCTCGACCGTGCGCCAGCCGATCCGGGCGTAGATCCCTTCGGCGGTGCGGGTATAGAGCCACAGGGTCGCGACGCCGAGGGACGCGGCGTACGCCTCGACCGCGGCGACCAGCCGGGCGGCGTGGCCCCGGCCGCGGGCATGGGGCACGACGAAGACGCCGGCGAGCCAGGGGGTCAGGTCGGGCCGCGTGTCGAGGTCGTGTGCCGCGAGGCTCGCCATGCCGACGGGCTCGTCGTCGACGAGGAGGACGAAGGTGCGGGGCATCGGCCCGGGGCCGGCGGCGCCCTCGGATTCAGCGGCCGTCACCTCGGCGAGGCTGCGTCCCTGGCCCTGCGCGAAGGCCTCCCAGCGCCAGCGCGCGGTGACGGGCATGAGGTCGGGCCGCTCGGTGTTGGTGACGATGGCATGAGGCATCGGGCGCTCCCCGGGACCGGCCGTGCTTCGCCCGATCGCGTCGCGTCCGTCAATGCCGGACGTCCTCGGTGCCACCCGCCGCTAATGCCAGCCTTGCCCGAAGCGGCCGGTCGAGTGCAGCAGGGTGTGCCCGCATTCGAGGCAGAGGTAGCGGGTCTCGACGCCGCCGCCGAACGCCTCGACGACGGGCGTCGAGGCCACCACCATCAGGCGGGCATGGGGCCGCTCCTGCCAATGCGCGCGCATCTGGCCGCAGCAGGCCCGGCAGGCCGCGTCGTCGGCGCTCATCGGGGGCGGTGGCCCGAACCGGGCCTGGAAACTCTGCTGGGCCATGCGGCGTCGATCTTGTGCGGTTCAAGCCGCATCCGAAACGATCCCGGATGGGAAGGTCCGTCGGCCCCACGGGATCAGCAAGAACGGGACCGGCGGGAGCGGTGAAAACCGGGCGGGCGGCCGTCCGCTCGGGGTTGATCGGGCGGTAGCGCAGCGGCCCGACCGATACGGCCCAGCCTCATCCGCGTCACTCCGCCAATCGGACGATAGCACTGTTTCGCGGGATTGCGGCAAGACTGTGCGGAATGCAGCCCTGCACGCGGCGGCGGGTCTCCGGGAACCGTGACGTGAGGCGCCGGTTGTCCCGCCGCCGAAGGAGCGGGCCTTCGTCGTGGAAGGAGCCGGTTCGTGGTGCGTCGCCGGATCGCCATCGGGCTCGGAGGGGCTTTTCTCCTCGCGGCGATCGGGTTCGCGGCCGCGTCCTGGCGGCCTGCCCTCGCGCCCGGCGGGCCGACGCCGGCCGAGACCGCGCCCGAGCAGGTCCGCAAGGGCGCCGTCCTCGCCTCGCTCGGCTACTGCGCCTCCTGCCACACCGCGGAGGATGGCCGGCCCTATGCGGGTGGGCGCGGCGTCGGTACCCCGTTCGGGACCATCTACGCCACCAACATCACGCCGGACCCGGAGACGGGGATCGGCCGCTACACGCTCGCCGCCTTCACCCGGGCGATGCGCGAGGGCGTCGACCGCGAGGGGCGCCACCTCTACCCGGCCTTTCCCTACACCCATTACGCCGGCCTGACCGACCCGGACGTCGCCGCCCTCTACGCCTTCGCGATGACCCGCGAGCCGGTGCGGGCCGAGGCGAAGGCCAACGCCCTGCCCTTCCCGTTCTCCTGGCGCCCGCTCCTCGCCGGCTGGAAGCTGCTGTTCTTCCGCGAGCCCAACATCCCGGCCGATCCGCGCCGGGACGCGGCGTGGCACCGCGGCGCCTATCTCGCCGAGGCCCTGAGCCATTGCGGCGCCTGCCACAGCCCCCGCAACCTGCTCGGCGCCGAAGTGAGGACGAAGGCCTATTCCGGCGGGGAGGCCGACGGCTGGTGGGTGCCGCCCCTCGACCGCTCCTCGCCCGCGCCGCTCCCCTGGGGCGAGGCGGATCTCACCCGCTACCTCGCCGAGTGGGACCCGCTCCATGGCGGGGCCGCCGGCCCGATGCGCCCGGTGGTCGAGGCCCATCGGACCGTGCCGGCCGACGAGATCCGGGCGCTCGCTTCCTACGTCGCGACGCTCTATGGCCGCGGCCCCGCCGGCAGCCGCACCGGCCCTGTCGACCGGGCGATGCCGGCCGACGATCCGGCGTTCGCCCGGGGTGCCGCGACCTATGCGGGCGCCTGCGCGGTCTGCCACGAGAGCGGCGGCGGTGCCGCCGGCGGCGTGCCCTACACCACCTCCTCGCTCGGCCACCGCACCACCTTGCGGGCACCCGATCCCCGCAACCTGATCCTGGTCCTTCGCGACGGCATCGCCCCGCGGGAGCACGCGCCGGGGCCGATCATGCCGGCCTATGGGACGACGCTGACGCCGGACCAGACGACCGATCTCGCCGCCTATTTGCGCGCCCGTTTCAGCCCCGACGGACCGTGGCCCCGCCTCGGCGAGACGGTGCGGGACCTGATGCGCCAAGCCCCCCGCCCCGGCGCCCGGGCCGAGTCAGCGCCTTGACGAGGAGACGCCGATGCCGATCCTGACGGTGAACGGACGCACGCAGAAGGTCGCGGCCGAGCCCGAGACCCCGCTCCTCTACGTTCTGCGCGACGAACTGGGGCTCATCGGGGCCAAGTTCGGCTGCGGGCTCGGCCAGTGCGGCGCCTGCACGGTGGAGGTCGAGGGACGCGCGGTCCTGTCCTGCCTCACCCCGATCGGCGTGCTGGAGGGACGGTCCGTCACCACCGTCGAGGGGCTGGGATCGCCGGAGAATCCGGGCCCGCTCCAGGCCGCCTTCATCGCCGAGAACGCGGCGC
Organism: Methylobacterium sp. SyP6R; assembly: GCF_019216885.1. Lineage (NCBI taxonomy): Bacteria > Pseudomonadati > Pseudomonadota > Alphaproteobacteria > Hyphomicrobiales > Methylobacteriaceae > Methylobacterium > Methylobacterium synurae. The sequence continues at coordinate 4,611,774 of NZ_JAAQRC020000001.1, forward strand.
AATGCGGCTACTGCATCGCCGGCATGGTGATGCGGGCCCATGCCCTGCTGCGCTCGAATCCGCATCCGAGCGACGCCGAGATCCGCGACGGCTTGCGGCTCAACCTGTGCCGCTGCGGAACCCATATGCGGATCCTCGCCGCCGTGCGCCGCGCCGCCGGCCGGGACGCCGGGCATCCGCCCGCCTCCACGGGAGCGACGCCGTGACCGCGCTCACCCGGCGCACGCTCCTCGTCGGCGGCGCGCTCCTCGTCGGGATCGGGCTGCCGCGTCAGGCCCGGGCGGCGCTTCCCGGCAGCCTGGCGCAAGCGCCGCGGATCGATGCCTGGATCCGGATCGGCGAGGACGGAGCCGTTACGGTGATGACCGGCAAGGCGGAACTCGGCCAGGGCCTCAAGACGGCTTTGATCCAGGTCGCCGCGGAGGAGCTGGGACTGGAGCCCGCCTCGATACGCCTCGTCACCGCCGATACCGAGCTGACCCCGGACGAAGGCTATACCGCCGGCAGCCACTCGATGCAGGATTCAGCCACCGCGATCCGGCACGCCGCCGCGGCCGCGCGGGCCCTGCTCCTCGACACCGCCGGGCGCCGTCTCGGCCTCCCGCCGGACGGCTTGCGAATCGACGGCGGCGCGGTGGCCGCGCCGGACGGGCGGCGCCTCCCGCTCGCCGAGGTCGCCCCGGAGGTCGAACTCGACGCACCGGTGCCCGAGAGGGTCTCCCTTCGCGATCCGGCGACTTACACCCTCGTCGGCCAGCCGCTGCCGCGGGTCGACATCCCCGCCAAGGTCGCGGGCGGCGCAGCCTATGTCCAGGATATCCGCGCGCCGGGCATGGTCCATGCGCGGATCGTGCGCCCGCCTCGCCCCGGCGCCCGGCTCGTGAACGTCGACGCGGACGCGGTCGCCTCCCGCCCCGGGGTGATCCGGGTGCATCGCGACGGCAGTTTCCTGGCGGTGCTAGCCGAGCGCGAATACGCCGCCGTGACGGCGATGCGGGCGCTCGCCAAGGGAGCGGTCTGGCAGGGCGGCACGCCGGTGCCGGAGCCGGACGCGCTCTTCTCCGACCTCGCCGGGATGCCGGCGAAGCGGACGCTCATCCACGCGGCCGGCCTCGATGCGCCGGTGCCGCCGGGACGCCGGATCGCCGCGCAGTACCGCCGGCGCTACCAGATGCACGGCTCGATCGGCCCGTCCTGCGCGGTGGCCGAATTCGACGGCAGCCGCCTCACCGTGTGGTCGCATGCGCAAGGGATGTTCCCCCTGCGCAAGGCGCTCGCCGAGATGCTGGCCTTGCCCGAGGAGCAGGTTCGCTGCATCCACGTCGAGGGTTCGGGCTGCTACGGCCATAACGGCGCCGACGACGCCGCGGGCGACGCGGCGTTGCTCGCCCGCGCCCTCCCCGGCCGGCCGGTGCGGGTGCAATATACCCGCGAGCAGGAGCACCTGTGGGAGCCCTATGGCGGCGCGATGATGACGGAGGCCTCCGCCGTGCTGGGGCCGGACGGGCGGATCGCCGACTGGGATTACGCGGTGCGCAGCCCGACCCACCTCACCCGCCCGCCGGGTGCGGGCCAGTTGCTCTCGGCCCGGATGCTGGAGACGCCTTTTGCCGCCCCACCCCCGAAGGCGCTGCCGCAGCCCGAGGGCGGCGGCGACCGCAACGCCATCCCGCTCTATCGTCTGCCCCGGGCCCGGGTGGCGCACGACTTCGTCTCCGACATGCCGCTCAGGGTCTCGGCCCTGCGCAGCCTCGGCGCCTACATGAACGTGTTCTCGATCGAGAGTTTTTGCGACGAACTCGCCGATGCGGCGGGCGCCGATCCGGTCGCGTTCCGCTTGAAGCATCTCGACGATCCGCGGGCCCGCGCCGTGATCGAGGCCGCCGCCTCCCGCTTCGGCTGGGGGCAGGCGCTCCCGAAGGGCCGCGGCGCCGGCTTCGCCTTCGCGCGCTACAAGAACCTCGCGGCCTATTGCGCGCTCGCCGTCGAGGTGGAGGTGACGCGCGAGAGCGGCCGGGTCCGGCTGGTGCGGGCGCAAGCTGCGGTCGATGCCGGCCAGGTCGTCAACCCCCACGGCATCCGCGACCAGATCGAGGGCGGGATCATCCAGGCGATGAGCTGGAGCCTGTTCGAGGCGGTGGCGCACGATGCGGAGGGGCCGACGAGCCGCGACTGGAGCACCTACCCGATCGCCCGCTTCCCCGACATTCCCGAGCGCCTCGACGTCCACCTGATCGACCGTCCCGGCCAGCCTTTCCTCGGTGCCGGCGAGGTCGCGCAGGGGCCGACGGCGGCGGCGCTCGGCAATGCGATCCGGCGGGCGGCGGGGGTGCGCCTGCGCGAATTGCCGATGCGACCGGAGATGGTGAAGGCGGCGATCGGGGTGTGATCCCAACGATCGCAAGACAACGGCCGTTGGCCGCGGTCGCGATACACGACAAAACTGGCACCGTCGCAGCTGCCTGTCCCACCCACGACCTCATCCTGAGGTGTTAGTGGATCGAAGATCGACTGACCTCGAAGGAGGGCTCCAGACATCTGCGAGCTTCCTGGAGCCCTCCTTCGAGGCTGCTACGCAGCACCTCAGGATGAGGTCGTGGATGGGAAAACAGGTCGTGCCCGAGATCGACATCAACGCGTCGACGTCTTGGGCCGTCGGCATGACCCTCGGGCAACTCCGTCGCTCAATCGCGGTCCAGAACTTCCTTCGAGGCGACGGTGGTGTCGTCCTTCAGGTGGTAGACCAGCGGCACGCCGGTATGGAGTTCGAGGCCGGGAATCGTCTCGGTGGTGAGGCCGTCGAGCACCATCACCAGGGCGCGGAGCGAGTTGCCGTGGGCCGCGACCAGCACGCGCTCGCCGCGCATCACCCGAGGCAGGATCTCCCGCATCGTGTAGGGCAGCACCCGGGCCACGGTGTCCTTCAGGCTCTCGCCGCCGGGCGGGGGCACGTCGTAGGAGCGGCGCCAGACATGCACCTGCTCCTCTCCCCACTTGGCGCGGGCATCGTCCTTGTTGAGGCCCGAGAGGTCGCCGTAATCGCGCTCGTTGAGGGCGGCGTCGGCGTGGGTCGGCAGGCCGGACTGGCCGAGCTCCTCCAGGATCAGCGCGCAGGTGCGCTGGGCCCGGGTAAGGTCCGAGGTGAAGGCGACGTCGAACTGCACGCCCTTCGCCTTCAGCCGTCGCCCGGCCGCCCGCGCCTCCTCGACGCCGAGCTCGGTGAGCCCGGGATCCTTCCAGCCGGTGAACAGGTTCTTCAGGTTCCACTCGCTCTGGCCGTGGCGCGCGAGGACGAGAAGACGCTCCATGATGCGTATCGCTCCGTGATCTCAAGGAAACAGGGTTTCAGAGGCCCAGCACGTCGTCCATGCCGTAGAAGCCGGGCTCGCGGGATTGCGCCCAGAGGGCGGCCTTGACGGCACCGGCGGCGAAGAGGCCGCGGTCGCTCGCCAGATGGGTGAGTTCGATGCGCTCGCCGGCACCGGCGAAGATCACGCTGTGCTCGCCGACCACGCTGCCGCCGCGGAGCGTCGCGAAGCCGATCGTCCCGGGCTCGCGCGGGCCGGTATGGCCGTCGCGCACCGCCACCTTGCGCTGGCTGAGCGCCACGCCCCGGCCTTCCGCCGCCGCCTCGCCGAGCAGCAGCGCCGTGCCGGAGGGCGCGTCCACCTTGTGGCGGTGGTGCATCTCCAGGATCTCGATGTCGAACTCGTCGCCGAGGGTGGCGGCCACCTTGCGCACCAGGCCGGCCAGCAGGTTGACGCCGAGCGACATGTTGCCCGACTGCACGATCCGGGCGTGGAACGCCGCCGCCTTGAGCTTGGCGAGATCGTCCGGCGACAGGCCGGTGGTGCCGACCACGTGGACGATGCGGGCCTGGGCGGCGAGTTCGGCGTAGAACACCGTCGCGGCCGGTGCCGTGAAGTCGAGGACGCCGTCGGCCTCGGCGAAGACGGGAAGCGGATCGTCGGTGACCGCGACGCCGAGCGGCGGCAGCCCGGCGAGCACGCCGGCATCCTGGCCCAAAGCCGGCGAACCCTCGCGCTCGATCGCCCCGGAGAGCGTGCAGCCCTCGGTCTCGGCCACGGCCTGGATCAGCATCCGCCCCATGCGCCCGGAGGCGCCGACGACGACGAGACGCATGGGTCACGATCCTTGTCTTGGCGGCCTCCGGCCGCACTCGCCTCGTATGGGCGGCTCACGGCCGCACGTCCGGGCCTCGTACAGGGGTCGGCGGGTGCTGCCAAGGCGAGCCCGGAAGAAAGCGCAACCCGGCCGAAAGACCGAGAGCCGAGAAAGACGCTCCCGGGGATATGCGCCGGACCACGATGGCCCCATCTTATCCCGCAGTGCAGCAATCGCGCCGGAGATCCCATGGCCTTTCGGTTCGTTCCCGGACGCACGACCCGCCGCGCCGCCAGCGGCGCGGTGCAGGTCCTGCGCGCCACCGCCAAGGCGAATGCCGCCGCGGCGCGCCGCACCGGCGCCCTGATGCAGCGCGGCGCCGAGGCGCTGAAGAAGGACGAGCCGGCGCACAGGCCGCCGGGGCGCTTCATCGAGGTCGACGGGGTGCGGGTGCACGCGATCGTCCGCGGCAAGGGCCGGCCGGTGGTGCTGATCCACGGCAACGGGACGATGGCGGAGGATTTCGTCATCTGCGGGCTGGTGGAGCAACTGGCCAAGCATTACCGCGTCATCGCGATCGACCGGCCGGGCTTCGGCCATACCGAGCGGCCGCGGCACTGGGTCTGGACCGCCGCCGCGCAGGCGCGGCTCGTCGGGCACGTGCTCGCCGCCCTCAACGTCGAGCGGCCGGTGGTGGTCGGCCATTCCTGGGGCACCCTGGTGGCGCTGGCCCTCGCCATCCACGAAGGCCTCGACCTGCGCGGGCTGGTGCTGCTCTCCGGCTATTACTATCCGGGCCGGCGGGCCGACGTGGCATTGATCTCGGCCCTCGCCGTGCCCGGCCTCGGCGACGCGGCCCGCGCCCTGACGCCGGGAGCGGTCGGGCGGGCGCTGGCGCCGCAGGTCTTCCGCCACGTCTTCAAGCCGCAAGCCGTGCCGGCCCGGTTCACCGCGCGCTTTCCCGTCGCGCTCTCGCTCTCGGCCACGCAAGCGCGGGCGAGCGCCGAGGACACCGCCAGCATGAACGCCGCCGCCGCCCTGTCGCAGCCCCATTATGCGGCGCTGCGCCTGCCGGTGGCGATCCTGTCGGGGGACGCCGATGCCGTCGTCGACCCGGCCGAGCAATCCTGCCGCCTGCACGCGGAGGTGGCGGGCAGCACCCTGACCCTGCTGCCGGGCCAGGGCCACATGATCCACTATTCGGCCAAGGCCCGGATCCTGCGGGCGATCACGGCGCAGATGGCGCTCACGGGCCGGCGGCTGTCCTGGCAGTCGCGATGAGCGGTCCCAGCACGTCGGTGATTCCGGTCAGCGTGATCTGGGTGCCGACGCAGAGGAGCAGGAAGGCGGCGAGCCGCCCGAGCACCCGGGCCCGGGCGTGCCCGAGCCGCTCCACCAGCCGGTCGGCGGAGGCATAGGCCAGCAGCACCATCAGGGCGATGACCAGCGAGGCCGCCGAGGCGCCTGCGAGATAGGCGATCCGGTCGACGCCGCGATCCGGCCGGCCGGCGCCGAGCGCGATCGCCACCGCGATGGTGCCGGGCCCGGTGGTGAAGGGCAGCGTCAGGGGAAAGAACGCGATCTCGGCGAGCGCGGTCGGCTCGGGGCCGTCCTCGCTGCCCTGGACCGGCTCGGCCTGGGCGGTCTTGCGCGCCTCGCGCTGCTCGGGCGCGGCCAGAAGGCTCCAGGCCTGCGCCGCCACCACGAGGCCGCCGGCGATGCGCAACGCCGCGAGCGAGATGCCGAAGAAGCTGAGCACCGACGCCCCGGCCCAGAGCGAGACCAGCATCACGGCGGCCGCGTAGACGCCAATGCGGCGCGACAGCCACGTGCGCTCGTCGTGGCTGCGGCCGGCCGTCACCTGCGCGAAGATCAGCGCCGCACCGGGCGGGTTGACGATCGAGAACAGGGCCGAGAAGGCCAAGAGGAAGCTCTGAGCTGCGGCCTCCGCGCCCGGAAACGGCATCACGCGCCACCCGGTACCGGGGCGGGCACCGGCACCGGCACCGGCAGCACCCGGGCACGCAGGCGCGCCGCCTTGCGGGCCTGGACCGCCACCGGACGGTGGAGCTGCTTCGTCGCCTCGACCACGTGCAGGCCGGCGAAGGGCAGCGACAGGCCGGTGCCGACCCGCTCCCAGGCGCTCGCGGTCTTCACGGTGAGCCAGCCCTCCACGGGCGGCACGTAGAGGGTCTCGGCCCAGTCCTCGGGGGAGAAGAGCGTCTCGCGCATCAGGCGTCCGAGCTGCGAGCGGCTGTAGGGCTGGCCGTGGCCGAAGGGCGTGGCGTCCCGCCGCGCCCACAGGCCGCGGCGGTTGGGAACCGCGACGATCAGCCGGCCGCCGGGGGTGAGCACGCGCCAGACCTCCTGCATCAGCTCGGCCGGGCTCTCCACCGCCTCGATGGCGTGGATCAAGAGCACCCGGTCGAGGGCCGAGTCGGGCAGCGGCATCATGGTGGGATCGACGAGGCAGGAGGCCGAGCGGCCGGAACCCGGCCAGTTCGTCACGCCCTGCGTCGCCGGCATGAAGGCCATGGTCCGCTCGGCGGCGTGCCGCACCGGGCCGAGATAGGGCACCGCGTAGCCGAGGCCCATCACCCGGAGTCCTGAGACCGAGCCGAGCATGCGGTGGACCGTGCGGCCGACGAGACGCTGCGCCACCGCCCCGAGGGGGCTGGCGTAGAAGGCGCGCAGGTCGGTGACGTCGAGGCTCATCGGGTCTCGGGGTCGAGGGGCGGCGGGCGTGAGCGCGCTCATGCCGTGGAAACCATGAATGGGGAGTGGCGCGAAGCGCGGCAAGGCGTCAACCCCAAGGCGTCAACCCCGAGGCTTGCCCCCCGACGGCGACCCCGTGCACGCCCCGCTCTTCGCGCCGGCCCGGTCGCGCGGGCGTGGATTCGCCCTATCTCGCTGCAGGAGATTCCCGCCGGGAGCCCGGCGAAGAATCCTGTCCCGTGAATCCTTCGAGGAGGCGCCGCCATGCCCGAGATCCGCCCCGAGATCCGCACCTTCCTGTGCCGAAGCGACAATATCGGCGTGCTGATGCGCGACCCCGAGACCGGCGCCTGCGCGGCGATCGACGTGCCGGAGGCGGCGGCCGTGCTGCGCGCCCTCGACGAGACCGGCTGGCGCCTCACCGACATCCTGGTCACCCACCGTCACGGCGACCACGTCGAGGGCATCCCCGAGGTGAAGGCGCGGACCGGGGCCCGGGTGACGGCCCCGGCGCGGGCCGGCAACGCGGTACCGCAAGTGGATGCGACCGTGCGCGAGGGCGACGTGGTGACGGTGGGCTCGCTCGCCGCCGCCGTGTGGGAAACGCCCGGCCATTGCGACGACCACGTCACCTACTGGTTCGAGGCGGCGGGCCTCGCATTCGCCGGCGACACCCTGTTCACCCTCGGCTGCGGCCGGGTGCTCGAAGGCCCGCCCCAGGTGCTGTGGCGCTCGCTGTCGCGCTTCCTGCCCCTGCCCGACGAGACCGTGATCTATTCCGGCCACGACTACGTGCTGTCGAATGCCCGCTTCGCGCTGGCCGCCGAGCCGGGAAACCGCAACCTCGCCGACCGGGCGGCCCTGGCCGAGAAGGCCAGGGCGGAAGGGCGCTTCCTGGTGCCCACTACCCTTGGCGAGGAGAAGGCCACCAACCCGTTCCTGCGCGCCACCGAGCCGGCGCTCGCGCGTGCCGTCGGGATGGAGCCCGGCGCCGACCCGGCGGCGGTATTCACGGCCCTTCGCGAATGGAAGAACCGGTTCTGACGACGATGCAAAACCTCACCGCCCGGAATCTCACCGCCCTGGAGGTCGTGCGCCTGCTCGACCTCAAGCCCCATCCGGAGGGAGGGCATTACCGCGAGACGTTCCGCGATTCCCGCGAGATCGACGGGCGTCCCGCCTCGACGGCGATCTACTACCTGCTCGATATCGGCGAGACCTCGGAATGGCACCGGGTCGATGCGACGGAGGTCTGGCTCTGGCATGCCGGGGCGCCGATGGTCATCACCACCAGCCCCAACGGCCACGATGCCGAGGCGCGTCATCTCGGTCCCGACCTCGCCCGGGGGCAGCGGCCGCAGATCGTGGTGCCGGCCCATCACTGGCAGACCGCCACCAGCCTCGGCGCCTGGACCCTGGTGAGCTGTACCGTGGCGCCGGGCTTCCGCTTCGAGGGTTTCGAGATGGCGCCGCCGGACTGGCGGCCGATGCCGCGCTGAAGGCCGGACCGGGAGCCTGCAAGGCTCCCGGCCGCTCCCGTTTTCGAAAGCCGTCCCGCTTAAGGGCGAGCGACGCGGACGCGATCCGGCGCCACGAGAGCCTGCCGGGAGACGGGCCGTGAGACGGATGGTGCGGAGAATAAGACGCCGGGTACGGTATCGCTTATTCCCAATACATACAGTCTGTGCCTTGGACAAAATCACCTATTTCCAAATCGTAAACGTTTCCATCTTGTAGAGTCCAAGTCCGGCGTTTGACAAAACCGATGAGTGTTGCAGAAAAATCATATCGTGCCTCTGCGACATCGGGCATATTGCCGATCGTGACACTCCACTATCGGTTGTACCAATGAACAAGTTCCTGGCCGGCCTGGCCGCGTTCACCGCCCTCACCTCGGCAGCCGCCGCGGCCGACCTGCCGCGCCGCGCCGCCCCGCCGCCGGTCTTCACCCCGGTGCCGGTCTTCACCTGGACCGGGTTCTACCTCGGCGTGAATGCCGGCTACGGCTTCGACGCCAACAGCCGCAGCACGTCCCGGTACAACCTTCCGGCCGGATCGGTGATCGGCTCGGAGACCACCAACGGCGTCGTCAGCCTCAACACGAACCGGACCGATAATTCCGGCTTCACCGGCGGCGCGCAGATCGGCTACAACTACCAGTTCACGCCGGGCTCGGGCTTCGTGGTCGGCCTCGAGGCCGACGCCCAGTATGTCGACTTCGCCCGTCGCACCCGGGGCACGCTGAACTACGGCTTTGCCGGCAATACCGGCCTGGCCTTCGCGCCGCCCGCGGCCACCGTCTTCACCAGCGGCAACGGCCTCGACTATTTCGGCACCGTCCGCGGCCGCCTCGGCTACGCCTTCGACCGCACGCTCGTCTACGGCACCGGCGGCTTCGCCTACGGCTCGGGCAGCGAGGACCAGAACTTCGCCGGCGGCCGCTTCCGCGACAGCTTCCGCACCGGCTACGCGGCCGGCGGCGGCATCGAGTACGCGCTGCCCACCGACTCGTTCCTGAACTTCTTCCGCTCGAACGCCGTCACGCTGAAGGTCGAAGGCCTCTACGTGAACCTCGACAGCAAGAAGGACGCCTTCCGCGGCTTCTACGATCTCGGCACCAACGCCGTGTACCTGCGCGGTGCCGCCGCCAACACCGAGTTCGCCGTCGTCCGCGCCGGCCTGAACTACAAGTTCGGCTCGTACTGAGACCCGGCTCACGCATCGTCCGACGCACCGGCTTCCGGTTCGTCTCAGGACTGCGGCAGGGTCGACGACGACAGACCGGCGCCCGATCATCATGACCGGGCGCCGCACCAAGCCCAACGATCTCCCGCCAGCTCGACGGCGAGTTGGCGGCCTTCAAGACCGGCAGGAGGGCCACGCGATCTGACCATGAGTGTCGGATCGACCTTACGGATCCCCAGCCCCGATCAACTGGCCCGCAAGGTCGCCCCCCGGATGCAGCCGCTGCATCCGGGGGTTTGGTCGTCGGATCGGCCGCTATTCCTGAGCCCTCGGACCGGGCCCCGCCGCCCGGATCCGCTCAGCAGACCTGGCTTGGCGTGCAACGCTTCGTCCGCTCAGGTTCTTGTTTTATCGCAGATTTTTTCGCCGAACCGGTGACCACTCCGGCGAAATCCACTTAGGAACCACTCTCGACCGCCGCATCCCGCGCGTTCCCCGCCCGCGTCGCCACGAGCGCCCCCGCCACGATGAGCCCGCAGGCCAAAGCCAGCGACCAGGTCGCCGGGGCGTAGCCGGCGGCGACGAGGATCAGGGTGGAGAGCACCGGGGCGGCGTAGGAGCCGACGCCGAGGAGGCGGATGTCGCCGCGCTTCACGCCGATGTCCCAGAGATAGAACGCCGCCCCGACCGGGCCGAGGCCGAGCGCCGCCACCGCCGCCCATTGCGCCGGATCTTGCGGCCACACCGTGCGCTCGAAGGCGAGGTGGCAGACGAGGCTCAACGCCGCGGTGGCGAGGCAGAAGCCCGCCACCGCATCGGTCGGCACCGCCCCGACCCGGCGCGACAGGACCGAGTAGCCCGACCACAGGAAGGCGCAGGCGAGCGCCGCCGCGTAGCCCGGCAGCGCGGCGGCCTCGAAGCTGAGCGACCCGCGGCCGAGGAACAGCGTGACCACCCCGGCAAGCCCGAGCAGCGCTCCGGCGAGATGCGCCGCGCGCAAGCCCCCCTCGCCCGGCAGCAGGGCGGAGAACAGCACGATCAGCAGCGGCCAGAGATAGCTGATGAGCCCGGCCTCCGCCGGCGGCGCGAGGCGCAGGGCCGCGAAGTACAGCGCGTGGTAGCCGAACAGCCCGACGATTCCGAGCGCCCAGATCGGGAGCGGCTGGCGTAAGGCGGCGAGGCCGGAGGGCCGCGCGATCCAGCTGGCGCAGCCCAGCAGCCCGCCGACCAGGAAGGTCATGGCGGCGAGCTGGAACGGCGGCACCGCGCCGGAGGCTGCGGTGAACAGGGCGAGCAGGGACCAGAGCAGGATGGCGCCGGAACCGATCAGGGTGGCGGAGCGGATCGTCATGGATGTAGCCCTACCACGGCCGGCTCTGCCGGCTCACCCGGAAATCGGATAGGACGGGCGCCGTCCGCCAGCGGAGCGCGCCCGTGATCGAACTCGCCCCCGGCCTGATCCACCACCCGGGCTATCTCGACGCCGCGGCGCAGGGTGCGCTCGCGGCCGACCTCGCGGCGATCTTGCGCGAGGCACCGCCCTTCACCCCGACGATGCCGCGCACGGGCAAGCCGTTCTCGGTGCGGATGTCGAATTGCGGCCCCCTCGGCTGGGTCTCCGACCGGGCCGGCTACCGCTACCAGGCGGCGCATCCGGAAACCGGCCGGCCCTGGCCTTCGATGCCGGCGGCGGTCCTGCGGGCCTGGTCCGAACTCGCCGGCTGCCCGGCCGAGCCGGAGGCCTGCCTCGTCAACCTCTACGCGCCCGGTACCCGGATGGGACTGCACCAGGACCGGGACGAGGCGGAGTTTTCGGCTCCCGTGCTCTCCCTGTCGCTGGGGGCCACCGCCCTGTTCCGCTACGGGGGGCTCCAGCGCTCCGACCCGACCCGCTCGGTGCGGCTCGCCTCCGGCGACGCCCTGGTGATCGGCGGGCCCTCGCGCCTGGTCTTCCACGGCGTCGACCGTCTCCTGCCGGCCGACCTGCTGGCATCCGCCTCGGAACCGGTCCTGCCCGAGGCCGTGGCGCCGGGCGGGCGCCTCAACCTGACCTTGCGGCGCGTCACGGAGATCCGTCGCGCTTGCGGCCGCGCTTGACAGAGCGGCGCGCACGGCCGACGCATCCGGCGACGGTCCTGCCGCCCGATCCCGGGCGGCGTCTCTTACGAACCGAGACGAGTCTGATGGCGACGAGTCCCCTGCCGCTGCGCGTTGTGGCCCTTCTGTCCTGCCTTGCCGGCCTGCCGGCCGGGGCGTGGGCGGCCGATCCGGTCTATCCGCCGGGCTCGCGCTTCGGCTTCGAGCCGGCCAAGGAGATGGTGGTGTCGCGCCGCTTCACCGGTTTCGAGCGGGAGGGCGGCGGCGCCACGGTCTCGGTGGTCGAGCTGCCGGCCCAGGCCTACAAGGACCTCACCACCAACTTCACCGACGAGAACCTGAAGAGCCAGGGCCTGGTGGTGAAGACCCGCGAGACGCTGAAGCTCGCCGACGGGCGCGAGGGTCTGCTGGTCACCGGCGAGCAGCCGATCGAGCAGCCCGCCGGCGCGCCGGCCCTGCACAAATGGGTCTTCCTCGTCTCGGATCCGACGGTCACCGGCATCGTCATCGGCCAGACCCTGCCGACGGCCGAAACCGACAATGCGATGCGCGCGATGCTGACCAGCGTGCGGGTGCGCCCGGCCCTCACCCTCGACCAGCAGGTCGCGGCCCTGCCCTTCCGGGTCGTCGACACCGCGGGCTTCCGCCCGGTGCGGGTGCTCGGCGGCAACTCGGTGCTCTATACCGAGGGGCCGAAGGACCAGATGATGAACCTGGAGCAGCCGATCCTGGTGCTCGCCGAGGCGGTGCAGCCGGCGCCAGGCGCCGAGCAGCGCGACGCCTTCGCGAAGGCCGCGCTCTACTCGAACCAGACCATGAAGGACTTCGCGATCGAGCGCTCGCAGAGCTTCCGCCAGAACGGCGCCGACTGGCACGAGATCGTGGCCCGGGCCGTCGACGTGCCGTCGGGCACGCCCGTGGTGGTGTCCCAGACCATCCGCTTCCAGCCCGACGGCTATTTCCGTGCCGTCGGCGTGGTCCGCGCCCAGGACCGTGAGGCGATCCTGCCGCGCTTCCGCAAGGTGGTGGACGCGATCGCGTTCTGATCACCCTCCCGTCCGCGGCCCCTGGCGAGGCCGCGGACGGGATGCCGTCAGAGCCGCGCCCGCGGATCGTGCCGGGCGAGGCGATCGAGCAGGAAATCCACCTCGGCCTTCGCCGTCGCCGAGAGGCCGCCGCCGGGCTTGCGCTGGGCGTCGGAGGCCAGGATGCCGCGGCGCATCAGCACGTATTTGCGCACGGCCAGCCCGAGGCCCGGCTGCTGCTCGTAGCGTAGCAGCGGCAGGTGGGCGTCGAAGATGTCGTGGGCGCGCTCGCGCTCGCCGGCCGCGGAGAGCCGTACGACATCCACCAGCATCTCCGGGAAGGCGTAGCCGGTATTGGCGCCGTCGGCGCCGCGCTCGCACTCGAAATCGAGGAACAGGCCGCCGTTGCCGCACAGGATCGAGAGCGGCCGCAGCGAGCCGTCGCGCTGGAAGGCCCGCAGCGCCGAGATTTTTTCCAGCCCCGGCCAGTCCTCGTGCTTGAGCATGACGCAGTTCGGGTTGTCGGTGACGATGCGGCGGATGACGCCCGGCGTCATCACCACGCTCAAGGTCAGCGGATAGTCTTGAATCACGAACGGCACGTCCGGCCCGATCACCTCGGCGGCCTGGGCGTAGTAGCCGACGATCTGGTCGTCGGTGCGCAGGGACGAGGGCGGCGCGATCATCACGGCGGCGGCGCCCGCCTCCATCACCGCCCGGGTCAGCGACCCCATCGCGGCGAAGCCCGGAGCCGAGACGCCGATGACGACCGGGAGCTTGGTGCGCCGGATCACCCGCGAGGCCACAGCCACGGCCTCCGCGCCGTCGAGCTTGGGCGCCTCGCCCATGATGCCGAGCACGGTGAGGCCGGTGGCGCCGATCTCGCCGTAGAAATCGGTCATCTTGTCGATCGAGGCCTCGTCGATGCGGCCGTCCGGGTGGAACGGGGTCGGGGCGATGGGGAAGACGCCCTTCGCGTCGGGGGTGAGCCGCATGTCGTTTCCTCTCGTGTTCGCCGGACGATAGGTCGTGGCTGCGGCCCCGCGCAACCGCCGCGCGCGCTCGCCGCCCGCACGAATCATGCAAGGCCGGGGCTCCGGAATCGCGCTTGCCGCCGGGCGCCGCGCGGTGCTTCAAGGACGGCTTGTTCGTGACCGGCCGCGCCGTCGGCCCCGCGAGAGGAAGACCCGCATGTCCCGCATCGTCTACGTCAACGGCCGCTTCGTCCCCTTCGAGGAGGCGACGATCCCGATCATGGACCGCGGGTTCCTGTTCGCCGACGGGATCTACGAGGTGAGCGCGGTGCTGAACGGTCGCCTCGTCGACAACGAGGCCCACCTCGCCCGCCTCGACCGCTCGCTCTCCGAGATCGGCATCCGCAATCCCCACACCATCGCCGAGTGGACGCGGCTCGAGGAAGAGCTGGTCACCCGCAACGGGCTCAGCGAAGGCCTCGTCTACATGGAGGTCACCCGCGGCGTGGCCGAGCGCGACTTCGCCTTTCCGCCCGAGGGCACGCCGCCGACCGTGGTGATGTTCACGCAGGCCAAGACCGTCTCGTCGAACCCGCTCGCCGAGCGCGGCGCCAAGGTCATCTCGGTCGAGGATCTGCGCTGGAAGCGCCGGGACATCAAGTCGGTGGCGCTGCTGGCCCAGGTTCTGGCCAAGCAGCAGGCCGCCGCGGCCGGCGTCGCCGAAGCCTGGATGCACGAGGACGGCCTCGTCACCGAGGGCGGGTCGTCCACCGCCTTCATCATCACCGAGGATGGCCGCATCGTCACCCGCCCGCTCTCGACGGCGCTTCTGCCCGGCATCACCCGCCGGGCGGTGATGCGGCTCGCCGAGGAGAACGGCCTGACGGTGGAGGAGCGCGCCTTCTCGATCGAGGAGGCGCTTCAGGCCTCCGAGGCGTTCTTCACCTCGGCCTCCGCCTTCGTGATGCCGGTGGTCGAGATCGACGGCCAGCGCGTCGGCGGCGGCCAGCCCGGCCCGATGACGCGGAAGTTGCGGGAGCTGTACCTCGACATGGCGAAGGCGGGCTGAGCATCCATCCGGCCGGCCGCGGATCCCTGAAGCGGTCGTTGGATCGGGGATCGAGCCGACCTCGGAATGCTCGGGATAAACCTGGGCATCTCCCTATTCGGCCATCCGCGTGAGGCGGATCGCGGTCACGTCGGTATCGTTCGCCGATACCTTCCGCTTGACGGCGCGTATCGTTGTGCGATACCAATCGCCGATAAGGGGCCGCACCCTGATCCGCAGCTTTGCCAATGGTCGGACCCGAGACGTGTTCGAGGGGCGGCAGCCGAAAGGTATCCCCGCGCACATTCTCAAGACGGCACGGCGCAAGCTCAACTATCTCGACGCAGCGACCTCCCTCGATGCGTTGAAGGTTCCACCAGGCAACAAGTTGCATCCATTGCTCGACGAGCGCGCCGGGCAGCACGCCATCTGGATCAACGACCAGTTCCGCTTGTGCTTTCGCTGGACCGAGACTGGTCCGGAAGATGTAGAGATCGTGGACTATCACTGACTACCACTGTTGGGGCTGCGCCCCGCTCCTCTGGAGACAAGGTGGCATGAGCACCGAGTACGAAACCGATACCATCCTTCCGCCGATGCACCCCGGCGAGGTGCTGCGGGAGGAGTTCATGGTTCCGCTGAACCTGACGGCGTATGCGATCGCGAAGGCGTGCCGCGTGCCGCGCACCCGGATCGAGCGCATCGCCCGTGAGGAGATCGGCATCACCGCCGATACGGCCCTGCGGCTCGGGCGCTACTTCGGCATGGACCCGCAGGTGTGGGTGAATCTTCAGAGCCGCTTCGATCTTCTGACGGCCCGCAACGCGATCGGTGCGGACATCGATGACATCCGCCCGCTGGAACGAGAGGCGGCGTGAGGCGCTACCGCTGGGAGCCGAAAGGCGGCAGCGAATCAATTGAGGGTCCGGTTGCAAAGCCAAGCGGAGCCGGAACCCACGGGTGCCGGCCCGGTTTCCCTGAGGAGACTCCATCCTCAGGAGAACCCCCATGACCAAGCTGATGCGCGGCGGGCTGGCGATGCTGGCGATCGTCGCAGGCGCGACCGCCGCCCTCGCCCAGTCGCCCGAGGTGCCCCTGAAGGGGCGCGACCGCGACCCGAACCTGCCGCCCCTCAACCAGACCATCCCCGAGAAGGTGCGGCCGGGCGACGCGACCTCGAACGCCGACAAGTCGGACACCACCGGCTCGACCCTGAGCGACAAGCTCCAGCGCTCGGACGGCGTGATCAAGCCGCCGGCCACGGGCACGCCGGACATGGCGGTGAAGCCGCCGGAGCCGACCCCGAACTCGACCCCGGTGATCAAGCCGGGCGAACTGCCGGGGCAGGGCCCGAATACCGAGGCCAAATAACGTTGTGCAGGGCGGTTGTTCCGGCCGTCGCTTGATTTCCCGGCCGGGATCGCCGAAGAGCGCATACGCGTGACACCATCCGCAAGCCGATCAGCCCCGCGCCTCACACGCGCCGGGGCTTTTCGCGCGGCGGGCAGGGACGGGTATTTGTGATATGGCGAACGTCGTCGTCGTGGGCGCCCAGTGGGGCGACGAGGGCAAGGGCAAGATCGTCGACTGGCTCTCGGAGCAGGCCGACGTCGTGGTGCGCTTCCAGGGCGGGCACAATGCCGGCCACACCCTCGTCATCGACGGCGTGACCTACAAGCTGTCGCTCCTGCCGTCCGGCGTGGTGCGCGGCGGCACGCTGTCGGTCATCGGCAACGGGGTGGTGGTCGATCCCTGGCACCTCATCGAGGAGATCGCCAAGATTGGCCAGCAGGGTGTGGCGATCACGCCGGAGAACCTTCGCATCGCCGACAACGCGACGCTGATCCTGCCGCTGCACCGCGAGCTCGACCATTTCCGCGAGACCTCGAACGCGGTCCTGAAGATCGGCACCACCAAGCGCGGCATCGGCCCGGCCTACGAGGACAAGGTCGGCCGCCGGGCGATCCGCGTCGTCGACCTCGCCGATGCCGAGATGCTCGACGCCAAGATCTCGCGCCTGCTTGCCCACCACAACGCCCTGCGCCGGGGCCTCGGCATCGACGAGATCGACGGTGCGGCGCTGAAGGCCGAGCTGCTCGCCATCGCGCCCAAGATCCTGCCCTTCGCCGATACGGTGTGGGCGCTCCTCGACGATGCCCGCCGCTCCGGCAAGCGCATCCTGTTCGAGGGCGCGCAAGGCGCGCTCCTCGACGTCGACCACGGCACCTATCCCTACGTGACGTCCTCCAACATCGTGGCGGCGCAGGCCGCGACGGGATCGGGCCTCGGCCCAGGGGCGATCGGCTACGTGCTCGGCATCGTGAAGGCCTACACCACCCGGGTCGGCGAGGGGCCGTTCCCCACGGAACTCACCGACGCGATCGGCGAGCGGATCGGCGAGCGCGGCCGCGAATTCGGCGTCGTGACCGGGCGCAAGCGGCGCTGCGGCTGGTTCGACGCCGCCCTGGTGCGCCAGACCGTGCGGACCTCAGGGATCGACGGCATCGCGCTGACCAAGCTCGACATCCTCGACGGCTTCGAGACGATCCAGATCTGCACCGGCTACCGCCTCGACGGCCGCGAGATCGACCACCTGCCGGCGAGCCAGGCCGACCAGGCCCGGGTCGAGCCGATCTACGAGGCCTTCGAGGGCTGGAGCGAGACCACCGCGGGCGGCCGCTCCTGGGCCGACCTGCCGGCCCAGGCGATCAAGTACGTGCGGCGGATCGAGGAGCTGATCGGCGCGCCGGTGGCCCTGCTCTCGACCTCGCCGGAGCGGGACGACACCATCCTGGTCCACAACCCCTTCGAGGATTGAGGGGAATTCGGCGCGACGTCAGGCGGGCGAAGCTTGACGCCCGCCGCCCCGCACGACAAGGCATGCGGCGACCATGGCCGATTACTATCCCCTGCTCGCCCGCGCCCTCGAGGCCCTGCCCGACCGTTCGCCCGATCTGCGGCACACGGTCTATGAGCGCGCCCGCGCGGCGCTGATCGGTCAGCTCCGCTCCCTCGATCCGCCCCTGTCGGAGGCCGACATCGAGGCGGAGCGCGTCTCCCTCGACCGGGCGATCGCCCGGCTCGAGATCGAGCACGGCGGTCCTCCGGAGCCCGCGGCCCCGGAGCCGCCGCCGCGGGAAGCCCCCCAACTGCCCGAGGCCACAACGCCGCCGGGGGTGATGCCGCCGGACGCCCATGCGGCTCCGGAGACCGCCACGCTCTCGGACCCGTCCCGCGCTGCCCCTCCCGAGCCGCCGGCCCCGCACCACGCCGACGCCCTGCCGGAGGCCGGCCCGCCGGTGGAGCTGAAGCTGCCGCCGACGCGGCCGCGGAATCCGGAGCCGGTCGAGGAGCCGGGGACCACGGAGACGGGCCCTGCCGCCCCGCAGCGCCCGCGCCTCGACGTGGTGGCCCCCAAGCGCGACCGATCGCGGCTGGTGCGCAACGGCATCGTCGCGGCGGTCCTAGCGACGGTCGTCGGCGCCATCGCGGTCACCGCCTGGTCCTTGCGCGACAACCCCGCCGCCCTGCCGACGGGCTTTGCCGAGAACGGCCCCAACCGTCCGGCCGAGGCCCAGGATTCGAAATTCGCCGACCGGGTCGGCGGCGAGCGGGTGCCCCTGGCCGCCTCGTCGCCCGCGCCGGCCCCGGCGGCCGCCGCGCCGCAAGGCAGCGCTCCCCGTCCCTCGCCGACGCCCGACATCGCGGTGGCGCAGCGCGGCACGCTCTACGAGGAGAATGGCGGCCAGGGCGCCGCCCCGAAGGCGATCCAGGCCCGGGTGGTCTGGCGCCTCGACGCCGTCAATGCCGGCCAGGGCCAGCCGCTCCAGACCGTGGTGCGGGGCACGGTCGACGTGCCCGATGCGGGCCTGAGCCTGGCGATGGTCCTGCGCCGCAACACCGACGCGACCCTGCCGGCGTCGCACATCCTCGAGCTGACCTTCACCTCGACCGACCCGAACCGCACCGTGCGCGATGTCGGCCTGATCCAATTCAAAGACGACGAATCCGGCCGCGGCTCCCCGGTCTCCGGCCTGCCGGTACCGGTGCGCGACAACCTGTTCCTGATCGGCCTTTCGAACCTGAAGGCCGATATCGAGCGCAACACCGACCTCCTGCTCAAGCGCAACTGGATCGACCTGCCGATCCGCTACGCCAACGGCAACCGTGCGATCCTGACCTTCGAGAAGGGCAATGCCGGCGAGAAGGTGTTGCGGGAGGCGTTTGAGCAGTGGCAGCAGTAGAATTTTTTCGTCTGATTTTGCCTCGATACCTCTCTCGCGTAAGGAATTTCGGGGCATCATACGACTTCCGGAGGATCGCTTACGGATGTCGTATCACAAGCCCGTGCGGCGTCTGAGTGAAGCCGATTTCCGCATCGCGAAGCGACCAGTCGAAAATCGTATCGCTGCGAAGGAGTAACACCTGACGAAATGTTTTGGTTTCGTCAGGCGCACCTACCTGAATTCGAGGCAAATTCAGAGGATGAAATTCAACTTAGCATTTATCATCCCTGATTTCGGGCGCGTTGAGGCAAGCCCTGACAAATTTTCTATCTTCAATGGGTTGGTTGAAAACCAGTCCCGGACGACGTGACCAATTGATGTCATCAACAAAGCTCAATTTGACTTCGGAGTCTGCGTTGCAAGACCTCAACGGCGCTACCAACGGGCCGCTATTGTTCCAGCCTGCAAAATCGACATTAAAACAATAATTTTTTGGCATTGTCGCGGTGCTGTCATCAATAACAGCCAGAAGTGTATGTATAGTTCGAGATTTTCCCTTCCCGATCAACGTTCCACCGATCATAAGCTTGACCTGAATTCCAACGAAGAGGTCGACGGGACTGGAGCGCTTGACATGTCCTGACCATTCTACAACAGTTCTTACACGATTGCGGCCATGATAATTTCTGTTTGCAAGCACGCCGCGCAGTTCATCCGGACTGAATACGACACTGCGAACGTCAGAGAGAACATTCTTTTTTTCAGTTCGGCCACCCCCGTCAGCGTTCTCGATAAATATCGCTATTGTTTCCACCTGTCCCGCAGTATCCCATTCGACTTTTAATGGATCCAAGTCTACGAGAATGCCACTCGAATCGGGGCCATTAGATGACACTGCGCCCGGCGGTCGTGGATTGACACTCAACGGCTCAGGTCTACTGGCGAAATAAATGCCGCATCCTATCAACAATGCACAAACAACAAGAACAGCAAACGTTATCGCATATTGAAGATATACTATGTGCCGTATGACTTTGATATCTTGCTCGTTGACTGCCTTCCGCGCATCGGCATCCTCACGTAGTAATTTTTCAATGCGCGCCGGGGTCAGCGACGCATAATCCTTGACGTCCACGTTCGGGGCCGCACGCAGCTTTTCAATAATTGACTTTATTATATCTCCACCAATGCGATACTGACCAGCCCATAAATAGGCAAATAATCCCGCCACACCCAGCACAGCGGGAAGTCCCTTTAGAAACGTAATCACGTCCATGGAATGCCCCAGAGTTGATGCGGCAGAATCGACGCATCCGAGTAGATGGTGCAGAAAAAGCGATATGACCAGCGTCCAGACGACATTTCGGCTGAAAACTCGCACCCAATAACGGACGCATGAATTTTCAAACAAAACCCCCTCTACATCCGCATAATGGCTTCATAAATTGCCGTGAGTTACATTATATTCAAAAAAATATAAATTAACCATAGATATAATAGACCAATATCACTATGATTGCGACCTTCAGGACATCGAGGTTCGAATTTGCCAAATCCGTCAAGGCAATCTTACCCAGCGTTAGAACGCCGCAGACAGAATTTTCGTTCCGGTTTGGCTGAAAGTGCACAGCGCGGCATGACACGCTTACTTACGGGTTCAATTTCACGGCAACCCGTTTTACCCGGACAATCTTACCTGAGGCAGCCCGCATTCGCTGCGATCCATGACTACGCCGCTCTTCAGACCCTCCTGACAGTCGGTCTCCTCACCCCCCAGCCTTGACTTGCGCCGTCTCTGCTTCTTCGCCGGCAGCCCTGCGGCATGCCGATCGACTTGACGATGTCCTGCTGCTACCGAGTGTGCGCTTCCGCGGCATCGCCGCTGCGCGGTCAAGGCGGTGCCGGTCGACACACTCGCCGTGACGCCAATCCTCTGGCCTCTCGTCGTCATCGGCCTCTTCCCGGTGCTAGATGTCCTGATCAGAGTCGATGAGCTTGCCGCCGATCGCAAAATCCGCGATGCGCATGCATGGCCACCTGCTTCCGGGACGGGTGGGTGAGCACGGTTCGGCATACTAAGCTGGAGCGCCGACCCGGACTCTCACGCTGGCCGGCGACGCCGATTCGTGTGATCGCCCGCCCCACCGATGGCGGTCCCCGCCCTGACCCGCACCCCCATGACCCTCGCCCCATGACCCTCGCCCCATGACCCTCTCGCCATGACCGGCGCCATCCTGCTGGCCCTCTTGCCGGTCGTCCTCCTCACCGCCCTCGGCCTCACCTTGCGCCGCCGCCAATTCCTGGCCGAGAGCTTCTGGCCGCAGGCCGAGCGGCTCGGCTACTTCGTGCTGCTGCCGAGCCTGTTCTTCCACAGCCTCGCCACCGCGCGTGTCGAGGCGGTGCCGGTCGGCGCGCTCGCCCTGACGCTGATCCTCTCGACCGTGATCGTGGCAGGCCTCCTCCTCGCCCTGCGGCCGCTGCTCCGCGTCGACGGGCCGGCCTTCACCTCGGTGTTCCAGGGCAGCGTGCGCTTCAACAACTATGTCGGCGTGACGCTCGCCGCCGGGCTGTTCGGGACGCAGGGGATCGCGCTCGCAGCGATCTGCAACGCGGCGATCGTGCCGACGGTCAACATCCTGTGCGTGCTGGTCTTCGCCCGGCATGGCGCGGCGCGGCTGACGCCGCGGGGCATCGCCCGGCAGCTCGCGACCAACCCGCTGATCGTGTCGTCCCTCGGCGGGATGGCGTTTCAGCTCCTCGGCTGGGGCATTCCCGTCGGCCTCGAGCCGGCGATGCGCACCCTCGGCGCCGCCTCGCTGCCGATCGGCCTGCTCTGCGTCGGGGCGGCGCTCGATTTCTCGGGTGCGCGGACTTGGCTCGGGCCGGTGGCCGCCGCTTCGGCGATGAAATTCCTCGCGATGCCGGCCGCGACCGTGCTGGTGGCGACGGGCCTCGGACTGCACGGGCCGGCGCTCACCACGGCCCTGCTGTTCCAGGTCCTGCCCACCGCCTCCTCGGCCTACATCCTGGCGCGCCAGCTCGGCGGCGACGCGCCGCTGATGGCCGGCATCACGGCAGTGCAGACCGTGCTGGCGCTGGTGGCGATGCCGCTGGTGCTGATCGGTCTCTCGGCAGTCGGGGTCGTGCCGGCCTTTTAGGCCGGCACCCCCGCCCGCGGCGCCTCGCGGGTGGCAAGGTTGCGCTTGACCGCATCCTGCACCTTCTCGAAAGCCCGCACCTCGATCTGCCGCACTCGCTCGCGGGAAACGCCGAACTCGCTGGACAGATCTTCCAGCGTGATCGGGTCGTCGGCCAGCCGCCTTGCCTCGAAGATGCGGCGCTCGCGCGGGTTGAGCACGCCGAGCGCGTCCTTGAGGGCGGCGAGGCGGTTCTGCCCCTCCTGCTCGCGGGCGAGCACGGTCTCCTGGGTCGGGCTGTCGTCGACGAGCCAGTCCTGCCATTCGCCCTCGCCTTCCTCGCGCAAGGGCGAGTTGAGCGACGCATCGCCGCCGAGGCGGCGGTTCATGTCGATCACGTCCTGCTCGGGCACGCCGAGGCGGGTGGCGATCTGCTTGACCTGGTCGGGGCGCAGGTCGCCCTCGTCGAGGGCGGAGATGCGGCCTTTGGCCTTGCGCAGGTTGAAGAACAGCTTCTTCTGATTCGCGGTCGTGCCCATCTTCACGAGCGACCACGAGCGCAGGATGTATTCTTGAATCGCCGCCTTGATCCACCACATCGCATAGGTGGCGAGGCGGAAGCCCTTGTCGGGGTCGAAGCGCTTGACGGCCTGCATCAGGCCGACATTGCCCTCGGACACCACCTCGCCGATCGGCAGGCCGTAGCCGCGATAGCCCATGGCGATCTTGGCCACGAGCCGCAGGTGGGAGGTCACGAGCTTGTGGGCGGCGTCACGATCGCCGTGTTCGCGCCAGCTCTTGGCGAGCATGTATTCCTGCGTCGGCTCCAGCATCGGAAACCGACGGATCTCGTCGAGGTAGCGCGACAGGCCCCCTTCGTTGGCGAGCACGGGAAGTGCAGCAGCCATTCCAACCTCCTGAAAGCTCCCCGCGAAGACATGGGCGAGCGCGAACGACCTCCCGTTGGCCGGTCGTTCGATCTGCCATCATAGCAGAGAGCGGTCCGGCCCGGTAGCGACGGGTGTCGCCACCAACGCGTGAAGGGACGTTTTGTGCTGCCGTGGCGGTTCGCCGCGTGCGGTGCCGCACTGCCCTAGAGTGAGCCGACCTCGGCCCCCTCGTCAATGAGACGTGCGGGGTGGGCGCCGTCATCCCGGCGCGGGGCCCGTTTAGGGCGTCAGCGCTGCGATCAGCCGGGCCATGTCGGGCGGCGGCTGGCTCTCGAACCGCAGCGACTCTCCGGTGCGGGGATGGCGAAAGCCGAGGAGCGCGGCATGCAGGGCCTGCCGGCCGAGCGCGTCGAGGGCCTGGCGCGCCTCGGGGTCGAGGCGGTTCGCCTTGGTGCGAAAGGCCGCGCCGTAGACCGTGTCCCCGAGCAGGGGGTGGCCGCGATGCGCGAGATGCACGCGGATCTGGTGGGTGCGCCCGGTCTCGAGCCGGCAGCGCACCAGGCCGACCGGCTCCTGCATCCCGAGCATGGCTTCGATGCGGTAATGGGTGATCGCGTGGCGGCCGCGTCCCTCGCGCACCACCGCGATCTTCTCGCGATTGCGCTCCGAGCGGGCGAGCGCCGCATCGATCGTGCCGGAGGCGGGGTCGGGGTAGCCCCAGACCAGCGCCAGATAGGCCCGCGCGAGAGGCCCGGTGCGGCCGTGATCGGCGAATTGCGCCGAGAGGTCCTGGTGGGCGAGGTCGGTCTTGGCCACCACCATCAGGCCGGTCGTGTCCTTGTCGAGGCGATGCACGATGCCGGGCCGCGCGACCCCGCCGATGCCCGACAGGCTCGCCCCGCAATGGGCCAGCAGCGCGTTGACGAGCGTGCCGCTGTCGTTGCCCGCCCCCGGATGCACCACGAGCCCCGCCGGCTTGTCGATCACGATCAGGTCGTCGTCCTCGTAGACCACCGCGAGGTCGCGGGCCTCCGGCTCCGGCTCGGCCGGGCGCGGCGGCGGCACCGTGACAGCGACGCGCCGGCCGGGCGCGACCTTGGCGGAGGGATCGCCGATGGGCGCGTCCTCCAGGGTCACCTGGCCCTCGCGGATCAGCGCCTGCAGGCGGCTGCGCGACAGATCCGGCCACAGCCGCGCCAGCGCCCGGTCCAGCCGCTCGCTCCCCTCGCCCGACGGGATCACGCCCTCCCGCAGCTCCGCCTCGCTCAAACCGTCTCTCCTGCCGTCCCGTCTCTTTCGCCTCGTGCGAAAACCGAGCCGGAATACGATTTCGGGCTTGTGCCCGTCCAGGCCCGTGGCTATACAGCCGCCATCCCGCCCGGCAAGCTCCCATCGTCTAGCGGTCTAGGACGTCGCCCTCTCACGGCGAAAACAGGGGTTCGAGTCCCCTTGGGAGCGCCAGGGCCGGAGATTTCTTCGAGATATCTGGCGCTACGCTGATTGATTGGCCGGCAGAAGCTCGAACTCTGCTTCCTTCGCGTAGCATGATCCGTAAAGGCCGATCGAGGTGCCGAAGGCGACCTCGATGTCGCCCTGAACGGGACCGTTACAGGTTAGCCATTCGGATCGGCTCGGAGTGACGGGCAGGCGCCGGATCGTCAGCTCCGAGATGATGGACCCCGCGTCGCCCGTCAGCCTCAGACCGGTGACGCGACGCAGATGGATCACCACCTGCGCGTGCCGGTCGAGGATGAAATAGCCCCTCTCGTCGGTCTGGTCCGTCATCCGGAACGCCCTGAGCGTGAGCGATGCGTTGCCGGCGGCGATGGCGACGCCGTCCAGCGTGGCGTCGTGAAAGCTCGGGCAGAACCCGAACCAGTCGATCACCGCCTGTCCACCCGGGAGGGTCGCGAAGAGCGCCTTGTCGGTGGGGTACCACGCGCGATCGTCGTCCATGCCTGTTGCGACTCCGTCGCCTCGGATAGATTCGGAAGCTCGCAGCCTGTTTGAGCAACTGCGCCAATCGATCTGCGCACACGCGGACATCTCACCATGTCATCCCAGGGCTCGTCGAAGACGAGAACCCGGGATCCATAACCGCCGAGGTGACCATAAAGAGCGATAGGCGTTCCGCCGCGTCCTGTACCGTCGGCGTTTATCGATCCCGGGTTCCGCTACGCGGCCCCGGGATGACGCGGAGGCTTTGGATTGCGTCAGTCAGCTCGACAAGACGTCAATGCCCGTGCCCGTGCTCCGGCAGCGTCAGCCCGAAATGGCTCACCAGGTCCTGCACCTGCGCCGGGGTCAGGTGGCGCGGGTTGAGGTTGCGCAGGAGCAGGTAGAGCTTGGCGGTCTCCTCCAGTTCCTCGGTGGCGAAGACCGCGGCTTCCAGATTGTCGCCGGCCACCACCGGACCGTGATTGGCGAGCAGCACCGAGGAATACTGCCCGGCGAGCCCCCGGATCGCATCCGCCACCGCCGGGTCGCCGGGACGGAAATACGGCACGAGCGCCACCGCGCCGGCCCGCATCAGGCTGTAGGGGGTGAGCGGCGGCAGCACGGCACGGGGGTCGATCTCCGGCAGCATCGAGACCGCGACGGCGTGGGTGGAGTGCAGATGCACGATCGCCCGCGCCGAGGCCCGGCTGTCGTAGAGGGCGCCGTGGAGCGGGATCTCCTTGGTCGGTGTGTCGCCCGACAGGAGCCGCCCGTCACGATCGAGACGGGAGATCCGGGCCGGGTCGAGGAAGCCCAGCGAGGCATTGGTCGGCGTCACCAGCCAGCCGCCGTCGTCGAGCCGCAGCGAGATGTTGCCCGACGAGCCCGGCGTCAGGCCGCGCTCGAACAGCGAGCGGCCGAAGCGGCAGATCGCCTCGCGCAAGGCCGATTCGCTCGCACTCGATACATCCGTCACGCCGTCGCTCCCTCGATCAGCTCGAAGCCGAGATCCACCACCGTCGACGGCCCCCCCGCGCAGAGGAGCCGCGCCGCCGTGGCGCCGGCCTCGACCCGCGGAGTGCGGATGGTGGCGAGCGGCTGCGGCATCAACCGGCCGACATCGAGGCCGTTATAGCCGAACAGGGCCAGCCGCTCCGGCACCGCGAGGCCGCGGGCGAGGCAGTGGAAATAGCCGCCGAGCGCCATGTCGTCGTTCGAGAAATACGCCGCGTCGAGGTCCGGCACCCGGGCGAGCAGGGCTTCCAGCCCGTGCCGCCCGGCCTCGACCGAGGATGGGCTTGCCACCCGCTCCTCGCCGGCGAGCACCAGCCCGACCTCCGTAAGGCCCTCGCGGAACCCCGCGTAGCGCTTGGCGGCGCGCCTGTCCTTGGTGAGGTCGTGGCCGATATAGCCGATGCGGCGGTAGCCGCGGCCGGCGAGATGGCGGGCGCTCGCCGCGCCAGCGGCGCGGTTGGAATAGCCGACCACGATGTCGAGCCCCGGCCCGTCGATGTCGAGGAGCTCGGCCACCCGCACGCCGCTGGCGACGAGGCGGCGCCGCGTGCCCGGATTGTGCTCGAGCCCGGTGACGATCAGCCCGGCCGGGCGCCAGCTGAGCAGCGAGCCGACCACCGCCTCCTCCCGGTCCTGGTCGTAATCGGTGACGGCGATGACCGACTGGAAGCCCTCCTGGTCGAGGGCCGCGGTCGCGCCGCGCAGAAGGTCGGGGAAGACGATGTTGGTGAGCGACGGGATGACGATGCCGATCAGCCGCGAGCCGGTGGAAGCCAGCGTGCCGGCGATGCGGTTCGGCACGTAGCCGAGGCGCGCCACCGCCTCCTCGACCCGGGCCCGGGTCTTCTCCGAGAACGAGCCGTGGCTGCGCAGAACGCGCGACACCGTGCTCTCGCCGACCCGCGCCTCGCGGGCGACGTCCGCGAGCGTGATCGGGCGCCGGGCACCGTCGTGCAGATCCTCGTCCCCGGCCGCGAAGGCCTCGTTGCCCCCCTCGTCCATCCGCCCTCCCATCCCCACCCGGCACCTTGTCACGGACGCTCGGGAGCGCCACGATGTCATGGTTCCCCGGCCGGCTCAATGGATCCATGATCCCGATTGGCAGCGCTGCCAATTCGATGCTAGGGCGGGGACGACGGCGCGGCAGCAGATCGCGCGAGGTTCGGGCCGGTCACGGCCCGCAGGGAGGATACGCATGAGCGACACACCCGCCCGCGTCGCGGTGATCGGCCTCGGCTCGATGGGCTACGGCATGGCGCAGGCCCTGCGCCGGGCCGGCCTCGACGTCGCCGGCAGCGACGTGATGCCCGACAACGTGGCGCGCTTCGTCGCCGAGGGCGGCCGCGGCGCGACGAGCCCGGCGGAGGCCGCGGCCGAGGCGGGAATCGTGGTTTGCGTCGTCGTCAACGCGGCCCAGACCGAGGCGGTGCTGTTCGGGCCGGACGGCGTCGCCGCGGCGATGCCGGAGGGCGCGGTGTTCGTTTCCTGCGCCACCATGGACCCGGAGATCGCCCGCCGCCTCGCGGCGAAGCTCGAGGCCACCGGCCGCCACTATCTCGACGCGCCGATCAGCGGCGGCGCCCAGCGCGCCGCGCAAGGCGAGCTGACGATCCTGGCTTCGGGCAGCCAGGCCGCCTTCGCGCGGGCCAGGCCCGCCCTCGACGCCATGGCGGCCAAGCTCTATGCGCTCGGCGACGCCGCCGGTCAGGGCGCGGCCTTCAAGATGATCAACCAGCTCTTGGCCGGCGTGCACATCGCCGCGGCGAGCGAGGCGATGGCGTTTGCCGCCCGTCAGGGCCTCGACCTCAGGCGCGTCTACGAGGTCATCACGGCGTCGGCCGGCAATTCCTGGATGTTCGAGAACCGGATGCCGCACGTGCTCGACGGCGATTACGCGCCGCGCAGCGCCGTCGACATCTTCGTCAAGGACTTGGGCATCGTGCAGGACATGGCGCGGGCCCAGAGATTCCCGGTCCCGGTGGCGGCGGCCGCCCTCCAGATGTTCCTGATGGCCGCCGGCGCCGGCATGGGCCGCGACGACGACGCCTCGGTGGCGCGGATCTACGCCCAGGTGACCGGAACGGCGTTGCCCGGTGGGGCGGGCTGACGCGAGCCGATTTCGATCGACCGAACCGACACCCTCCTGGTCATTCCGGGGCCGCGGCAGCGGAGCCCGGAATCCGGAAACGCCAATGTTTCAGGACGAGCCTGCTGGCATTCCGCCTCTTCCTGCACGTCCGGCGGTTCTGGATCCCGGGATCCGCTTCGCGGCTCCGGGATGACACGGAGGGTCAAGCAACCGGGCGCGACCGATCGACGTGCCGCAACTCGGGCCGAGGCACCGACGCCCCCAGCCCGCTCAAGGGAGGACCTTCATGCCGCGCTTTGCCGCGAACCTGACCCTGATGTTCACCGAAGTCCCCTTCCTCGACCGGTTCGCCGAAGCCGCGGCGGCCGGGTTCGAGGCGGTCGAGTTCCTGTTTCCCTACGACCACCCGCCCGAGGCGATCGGCGAGCGGTTGCGGGCGCACGGCCTGACCCAGGCTCTGTTCAACCTGCCCCCGGGTGACTGGGCGGCCGGTGAGCGCGGTCTCGCGGCGCTGCCTGAGCGGTTCGAGGAGCTGAAGAGCGGCGTCGAGACGGCGCTGAGTTACGCCCGCGCGACGGGGGTGAAGCGCCTGCATCTGATGGCCGGCATGGCCGACCGGACCGACCCCGAGGCGCAAGCCTCCTACCGCCGGGCCGTCATCTGGACGGCGGAGCGCTTGGAGACGGAAGGCCTCGACCTCGTCCTCGAGCCGATCAACGCCCGCAACATGCCGGGCTACTTCCTCAACGATTTCGATTACGCCGCCGACCTGATCCGCGACTTGGGCCTGCCGAACCTGAAGCTGCAATTCGACCTCTACCACTGCCAGATCCTGCACGGCGACGTGACGACGCGGCTGCGGGAGCTGATGCCGATGATCGGCCACGTCCAGACCGCGAGCGTGCCGGAGCGGCACGAGCCCGGCAGCGGCGAGATCAACGACGCCGCCCTGTTCGCCGAGCTCGACCGGCTCGGCTATGACGGCTTCATCGGCTGCGAGTACAACCCGCGGGCCGGCACGCGCGAGGGCTTGAGCTGGTTCGCGCCGTACAAGGGAGCACGCGCATCATGACCCTGGCGCTGGGCTGCATCGCCGACGACTATACCGGCGCCTCCGACCTCGCCAACACCCTGACCAAGGCGGGCCTGCGCACGGTCCAGACCATCGGGGTGCCGGCGGAGGATCTCGCGCTGCCCGAGGTCGATGCCGTGGTGGTCTCGCTCAAGAGCCGGTCGATCCCCGCCGACGAGGCGGTGGCGCGCTCGCGCGAGGCCGCCGCGTGGCTGAACGCAAGGGGCGCCGGCCACCTGATGTTCAAGGTCTGCTCGACCTTCGATTCGACCGATGCCGGCAATATCGGTCCGGTCACCGATGCGCTGCGTGCGGATGCCGGCGAGGCGATCGCGCTGGTCACCCCGGCCTTCCCGGAGACGGCGCGCACGGTCTATCTCGGTCACCTCTTCGTCGGCGCCGTGCCGCTCGCCGAAAGCCCGCTCAAGGACCATCCCCTCAACCCGATGCGGGATTCGAACCTCGTGCGGGTGCTGGCGCGCCAGAGCCGGGCGGGGGTCGGGCTGATCGACCTCGCCACGGTGGCGCAGGGAGCGCAGGCCGTGGGCGCGCGCCTCGATGCGCTGGCCCGCGAGGGCAAGGGCGCGGCCATCGCCGATGCGGTGCTCGACCGCGATCTCGCGGTGCTGGGCGCCGGGGCGCTGACCCGCACGATCTCGACCGGCGCCTCGGGCCTCGGCCTCGGCCTCGCCCGCGCGCTCGTGGCGGCGGGCCGGGTCGCTCCCGCGGCCGCGGACACCGACCTCGGCGGCCCGATCGGCGGCCCGGCGGCCTGCCTTGCCGGCAGCTGCTCGCAGGCCACCCTCGGGCAGATCGCCCGGGCCGAGGCCGCGATGCCGGTACGCCGCCTCGATCCGGCGCGGCTGCTCGCCGGCGAGGACGAAGCCGGCGCTGCCCTGGCCTGGGCGATGGAACGGATCGGCGACGGTCCGGTGCTGATCGCCAGCAGCGCCGGCCCGGACGACGTGGCCGCGGTCCAGGCCCGCTACGGCCGCGACGCCGCCGGCCATGCCATCGAGGCCGCGATGGCGCGGATCGCCGAAGGGCTGGTGGCCCAGGGGGTTCGCCGCCTGGTGGTGGCGGGCGGCGAGACCTCCGGCGCCGTGGTCGACCGCCTCGGGCTGCCGGCCTTCCGCGTCGGTCCCGAGATCGCCGCCGGCGTGCCGGTCCTGCGCACCACCGACCGGGACATGTGGCTCGCGCTCAAGTCGGGCAATTTCGGCGGGCCGGACTTCTTCGCCAACGCGCTCCGGCTGATGCCGTAAGGGACCGATCACGCATTCCGGGGCCGCACCGCCGGATCACGTCCGGCTTCCCCGGGATGCCGTCGGGCGATCGGCACGATCACGTCGCCGAGGTCCAGCGAACCCGCAGCCAGACCGTTCTTCCGGCGTTTGAGTGAGTGATGGCGTTGGTGGGCCCGGTAGGACTCGAACCTACAACCAGACCGTTATGAGCGGGTCCGCCGGACGTTCGCGCGCCCTGCGGCGCGCTCTGGCGACACCCCTCGGATGCCGCCCAATACCGCCGTTTACACCCGGTTTCCTGTCCCCCTAGAGTCCCCCTAGAACGAAACGGGTCCGTCACGCCGCTCGGCGGGTGAAGGCGTCCTCGATGTCGATGGTTTCGGCCTCGCGGCGACCGCCCTTGTCGAGCGCCCCGGCCGCCGCCTCCTGGAAGTCCGGGCGGTGGTGCCCGTGGACCTTCTCCAGCATCTGCACCGTCATGCCGAGGAAGGCGGCCGCCTGCCACAGGTCGACGCCGGCCTGCATCATCCAGGTCGCGCAGGTGTGGCGCAGCGTGTGGGGCGTGACGTCCGGCCCGAGCCCGGCCGCGGCGACGACGGCGGCGAAACCCTTGTTCACCTCGGCGACCGGCCGCCCCCGGAACTCGACGACGAACTCCGGCATTGTGCCGTCCTTCCGGGGCGTCCGGGCCCAGCGCCGGATGTGGGCGAGCAGCCGCTTCGGCAGGCGCACGGGCGGCTGGCGCTTCTTGGTCTCGGCCGCCCCGACGCGGCGCCGGTGGAACACCCCGCGCTTCAGGTCCACCCATCCCCGGCCTTCGGCGGGCGCGAATCCGGCCGAGCAGATCGCGGCCGCGCGGGTGCCGGTGTAGATGCCGACCAGGAGGAAGCGGGCGAGGTGCCGGGCCGGGCGCTTCGACGTCGCGACGACCTTGCCCTTGTCCGGGCCGCGGTGGCGCGTCTGCATCTCGGGCATGTGCAGCATCGTCCGGAGCAGCCGGGCGGCCTCGTCGCGTTCCAGGTAGCGCTCCTTCGCCGGGCTCTTCTCGGGCAGCGGCACCTTCACCACCGCCCGCATGTGGCCCTCGCGCAGGTAGTGGTTCAGCGCCGCCTGCAGGTCCTCCAGTTCGCGGCGCACGCCCGCGTCGGTGACCGTGCGCGGGCGCTTGCCGGTCTTGTCGGGCTTGGCCGACTTCCAGGCGGTCTTCTTCCGCCACGTGCCGTAGGCCCGGACCGTCTTGCCGTTGACCTCGGCGACCGTCTTGCCCTGCCACCAGGCGCCAAGCTGCAGCAGCCGGGCGGCGGTCTTCTCGGGGCGCGCGTGCTTGGGCGCGACGTCCTCGCCGTAGACCGCGAGCACGTCCGTCACCAGGATCTCGCCCAGCGCCCGGTCCTCGTCGCGGGCCGGGTTGTGCTTCTTGGTCAGGTAGTCGGCGAGCGCCGGCTCAGCCGCGCCGCGATTGCGGTCAGGGAGCTCAGGGAGGACTGGGACGCCGGTGCCAACGCTGAGCGCTCCATCGCGGATGACCCAGACCGCCCGCTTCCGGAGCGACCCGGCCGGGTGGAACTCGGCTGGCTTCTCCCAGAGGCGGGCCCCGAGGGCGCGGCGCGGCATCCTTCTCTCCATTCCCTGATGATGCGACGCGTCACGACGATCTGCCTGCCCCACCGCTCCGGGCGCAGGTCCCCGCGCGAGATGGCCGCGCGCAGTTTGCGGACGTCGACGATGGGCCAGTACGTCGGCTGGGTGGCTCCGGGGAGCGTCACCGGCATGCACAGCGTCGGGAGCCAGACCGCCGTCTCCAGATCCAGCGGCGTATCGTCCTCGGCGGCGGCCGCCAGCGCAGGCCGGCCTTCGAAGACGTCCAGGCTGACGATGATGTCGGGAAGCGTCATGTGGGCACGATCGGCGGTTCGCCGGGAACGATCAACGGCCGCCGGCGCAGGTTAAGTGCGTATGGTTGATGTCGTAGCCCCGGCGGTCCCGGGGCTCAGACGAGCTCCGCGACGGTCACGCGCCGGCGCGGCCGGGAGGCCCATTCGGCCAGGACGGTCCGGAACTCGTCCGTGACGACGACCGTCGAGCTTGCCGCGTACCAGCCCCGCATCGAGACCTGGACGCGGACGCCGGCCCGTTCGGCGAGGCGTCGGGCGGTCGAGCGCGAGCAACCGACGGCGTGCGCGATATCGAAGAGTTCGACGCACTTGCCGGCCGGCGGCAGGCGGGCTTCGTCGATGGGCTCGGGCGGCAGCTTGGCGGAGAACACGTTGACTGCCTGAGCGAGCCGGGCAGCCCGGGCGAGCTCCAGCCGCCTCTCGAACCGTGCGCCCCGGGCGCGGCCGTCGCCCTCGCGGCGCATCTCGGCGAGGCGCTCGCCCCACCTCCATTCGTCCAGCGCCTGCGCGGTCGCGTGCGCGATCAGCTTCCCGTGCAGTTCGCCGACGGCGGGGCCGACGAGGAGCGCCCGGGCCGACCAGGCCTCACCCGTGCCCGGGTCGCTGACGTAGGCCCGGAGCGGCGCCCCGGCGTCCATGTGCGGGGCGACCTCGCGCGCCACGCCCCGGGGCAAATGCCCGAGGCGGATGTCGTTCCTCCACCAAACTTCGACGGCGCGCGGGTCGTAGCGGTTCTCCGGCGCCCGGACGAGGACCAGGCGGTCCCCGGCGCGGGGGCGAACCGGCTCGCCGTCCAGGCCCTCCGTCGAGTAGTCGTAAAATTGGAGGCCGGCGATTTCGCACGCGGCCCATGGCTCGCCGGCACGGATGCGGTCGGCCTCGATGGCGGCATCCGCGCCCTCCAGGAGGACGGCGCCGGGGACCTCGAAGGGGGAATCGGTCACGGCTTACCTTTCGCACTCCCGAGAGATCTGCGCGGCGTGCTTCCGCCCGCGCAGCCTCATCCAGTCGACTTCGGCTTGAGACGGGGTGCCCGGACCCTTGAGCCATCTGCGCACGACCTGGTGGTCATGCCCCAGGTCCAGGGCAACTTTCCCAATCCAGTGCGAGCCATACATCGCCTTCCCGATGCGGCTGATGGTGTCGATGGGTCGCTCGTCCAGGGGCGGCCCCCCGTTCCCGCCCGCGGCGGGCGGGGGCGTGTCAAGGTTGCTCATCATGGCGTTTCCTCGACGGCGCGGATCACGCGGGCGACGTGGTGCATCGCCGAGAGTTTGATCGTCTTGAGGTCGTAGGCAGTGGGACTGCCCGTGCCCGCAAGCCACCGCCTGACTGTCTGGTGCGGTAGACCGATGTCGACGGCCAGTTTTCCGACCCAGAGATCGCCATATCGCGCGCGGCCGATGCGCTCGATGGAGACGATGTATGGCTCGGTGGGAAGCCAGGCGTCTGACGCCGTCTCAACCGGCGTGAGGCGTGCCTCAGACATGGAGGCAGTCCTCGATTTCGAGATCCGGCAGATCCTCCCCGTCGGTCAGGGCCTGGAACCACCGTTCGTATTGGGGCGACATGCGCGGCGCCGGAAATCCGGCGGGAGGTCTGTCGGGAACGAAGGGCGCGACCAGGACCCGGGCCCGGGCTTGTTCGACGTCGGCCCTTACGAACCGGACGGCCTCGTCCGGCGTGATCCCCTCGCGCCGCGCCAGAGCGACGGCGATGGCGAGGTTGTCGACAGACAGGCGCCCGGGCGGCGGAACAGGAGCGGGTGGACGGGCGGGCTCCGGGCGCGGCGTGGGCAGCGGCTCCGGCGCGGGCGCATCGACCTGGGCGGCCTCATCGATGCGGCGCAGCGCGGCGCGGATCGCGCTCGGCTTGACCTCCCAGTCGGATGCCATCTGCGCGACCGAGCGCCCCTGGGCGCGCTCGGCGATGAGGACGTTGTCGGTCGGCATGCGGCTCATGCGACGCATAGGGACGGTCTCCGGGATGGGGGGCGGTTCGATGACGGTGACGGGGGGCTCGGGCTCAGGCTCGGCCGGTTCAGGCTCCAGCGCGGCGAGGCCGGGGAAGGCGAAAGCGACGGCGGCCGGGTCCTGGTCCCGGAGCGCCTCGGCCAGCGCAGCGTCGACCGGGGGTAGGACGTGACGGCCGGTGGCGGGCTGCTCGGCGACCAAGGCCAGCGCCGCGCGGATGACGGAACCGACAGCGGCCTCGAAATCGAGGCGAGCTTGCCAAGCGGCGGCCGCCTCGGCGTCGCCGCGCCGGGCGCGGGCTCCGAGCGACGTGGCGATGCCCCTCTCCTCCGACGAGATCGTCGGCGGCGTCAGGCCTCGCCTAGAGTAGAGACCCTGCGCGCCGACGGAGACGCCGGCCGCGCGGATGCCCCTCTGAGCGCTCCCCAGGACGTAGCCCGCCTCGACGGCGACCGCCGCGTCGAGCTCCGAACAGGACAGGCCGCGGCCGCCGGTGCGTCGGGGAGCGACGTCGCCCTTCTGGGCGCGCCCCTTCTGCGCGAGGCTGCAAAGGGTCCGCTCGCCGACCCAGAACCAGCGCTCACAAGCGGCTTCCAGGCCGTGCGAATCGACGATCCCCGCGACGAGCGCCGCCGCGGGCGCCTCGTAGACATCGGCGTCGATTGAAGAAAGGGCGCCTCCTTTCACAGGAGCCTCCCCTGGGGGCGGCGGGGATCGGCCGACGGCATCCGCACCAGGCGCCGGGGCGGGACCGGCGGCGCCGCGGCCGGGACGGTGCGGACCTGGGCGACGGGGCGCGCGTCGACGGGAGCGGCCGGGGGCGCCTCGGGCGGGAGATCAGCGACCGGGGCGCGGACGGCATTCCGGTTGAATGATGGGGTGGCGGCCAGGCGCTTGTGGGCGAGGAGTTCACGGAGGAAGTCGGGCAGGTCGCGCAGATCCGCGTCGTCGAGGTGTGGGTTACGCGACATGGGCCGCGCCCTCCATCGGCTCGACGGGAACGACCACGCGCACAAGGCCGAGCCCGGCCAGGAGCCGGTCGCCCGCGGCGCGGCGCCCGTGGCGCACGTCGATCAGGTAAGCGCACGAAACGCCGAGCTCGCGGCTTGCGGCTCGGGCGGAGCCGGCCTCCTCGATGCGAAGGCGCAGCATGTCGCGCACCTCGCAGGCTGAAACCCTTGGTCCCATCGTAGTTATCATCCTTATGGCCTAAGCAGTCCGACTGCCGCCGGCGACTCGACGCGTCGCCTGTAGCCAACAGGTTACGATGCGAGGCGCCTTTGTCCAGCGGGATGGCGCACTTTTATTTTTGGTAGAAAGTACCAAAAATCTCCCGGGCCGATCCTTCGAATTTCGAAGCTTCTTTTTGGCCTGGATGAGCCTATCAATACTTGACCCATTCCGACGCGAGGGGGATGCTGTCCGGGGTTGCCAACGCCAGACAGGATCGCGCCATGCTCTCCCTCCTCATCCTCGTCATCGCCGCCGCGGGGGTCGTCATCCCCGTTCTGGCGGCTGCCGTCGCAGCGTCCCGGGCCGCTACCGAGACGGTCCCGGCGGCTCCCGCGCCCCTCGGGGCGGCCCTGCCCGTCGCCGGCCTCGGCCTCTCGTGGCGCCGCCTTCGTGACGTGCGCACCGGCCGGGGGCCCCGGACGCTCTGGACGGGCGAAGGCGACCCCGCGCGCTATTCCCGCGCCTGGCGGCTCGTGAAGCCGGTGCTGCACGGGGCGGGCTTCTCGTGGGGGACGGTCGAGCGCACGGGCGGGGCCGTTGTCCCGCTGTGCTGGGAGGACGAGAGCCTGGGCGATCAGGCCGCCATCGACGCCATCGCCTCGGCAGAGGCCGCCCTTGCCGAGGATGACCGCCGGCTTGTCGAGGTCGAGGCCCGACGCGCCCGGGAGGCCGAACTCGAAGCCGAGCTCAACGGTGACGCCCAGCGCGCCGACATGCAGGCGTTGGAGACGTCGTTGCGAATCCGCGGATGGGCTTGGTCGCGCCGCAAGGCCGACATCGCCCGTGCCCTGCTGGCCGAGAAGCCCGGCCCCGGCGGGGCGCCCCGGGCGGCCGCGGCAAAGCTCGCACGCGAGATGACCGCCGAGGTCGATGCCGCCATCGAGGCCGTCCGTGCCAGGGTCGCGGCCAGCCCGCAGCACGACTGGCTAGCCAGGGCCGAGGACCCCGACGTCCGCCGGGCGGTGCACTACGCCGTCCAGGTCCTGACGGACCTGGATCGCGACATGGCCACGCTCGACAACGCGCAGGGCTGGGGCCGCTCGCACACGCACGCCGGGCACGTCCTGGCCGGGCTGCCCGAGCTCTCCGTCATAGAAGCCACGAACGCCTTGGCCGCCGTCTGGCGGCACCGGCGGCAGCTTCAGCCCGCGCTGCGCCAGCGCGTTTTCGGTTCGGAGAAGGCGTGATGGCCGCGCCCGGAACCGTCCGCCCCCTGGTCCGCTGGTACGGCGGCAAGGCGCTCATGAGCGCCTGGATCATCGCGAACCTCCCGCCGCATAGGACCTATGTCGAGCCATTCGGGGGCTCGGCCGCGGTGCTCCTTCGGAAGCCGCGGAGCGAGGTCGAGGTCCTCAACGACACCGACGCGGAGCTCGCGAACCTCTACCGCGTCGTCCGGGACCCGGGCCTATGCGGGCAACTCGGCATGTTGTGCGCGATGACGCCTTTCTCGGCCGCCGAGTTCCGATTGGCATGCGAACCCGTCGAGGGTGACCGCCCGGTCGAGCGCGCCAGGCGGCTGCTCGTGCGCCACTACATGGGCCGGGCAAGCGACGCCCGCCGGCCCGCTTCCCGCACGGGGTTCCGCAGCTACTCGGGCCCGGGGCGCAGCGTGCCCGCCCGTGACTGGTACACGTACAGCGACGGCATCGGGCAGATCGGCGCCCGGCTCCGCGACGTCGTCGTCGAGAGCGCGGACGCCGTCGACGTGATGCGCCGGCACGACCGGCCGGACGCCCTGCACTACGTCGACCCGCCCTACCTGCCTTCGACGCGGAAGGACCCGAGCAGCGGCTACCGCGTCGAACTCGACGAGGCAGGGCACGGCCGACTGCTCGACGCTCTCCTCGGCCTGAAGGGGGCCGTCGTCCTCTCGGGCTATGCCTCGCCCCTCTACGACGAGGCCCTCTCCGGGTGGCGGCGCGTCACGCGGGAGGTTCGCGATCAGGCCATGGGCGTCCGCGAGGAAGTGCTCTGGATTTCGCCCCGTGCCGGCGCCGTCGCGCGTCAGCCCGACTTATTCAACGCGGCCTGAGGAGAGAGACCCATGCCCAAGTCCGCCGACACGCGTCAGCTTTCCCTCGTCCCGCTCCTCGACGCCGCCGGGCCGCACGTCCCGTTGCATCGCGAGCCGGCGAAGTCCGCCAGACCCGCGGTCACGCCTGAGCAGGCGCTGATCGGGGCCGGCCTCGCCGAGATGCGCGGGCTGCGGCAGGGGCGCGCCCTCTTGGACAAGACCGCCCCGTCGTCGCCCCGCTCCTTATCGCAACCGGTGCGGTTCGAGCGCGGCGCCGACGGGGTTCTGCGTCTCTACCTGTCCACGCCGGCCTGCGCCTCGTTGCCCTTTGTCGGACGCGTCGAGGCACTCACCGGCCTCGTGGCCGTCTGGGACGAGGAGCGGCGCATGCCGGCGAAGGGCTCCGGCGCGGATATGCGCTTCGCCCACGCCTTCGACCTGGCCCGGGATGAGGACTGGAAGTGCCTCGCGGACACGCTGGAGCACACGACCGTCGAGGACGTCGAGCAGGCCGCCATCTTCACTCTTATGTCGGGAATGCTATCGCCCGAGAACGCGCGGGGGCTTCTGCTGCGCGTCGGGCTGCCCGAGCCCGATGGATGCAGCGTGGAGCATCTCAAGGGGCTCCAGCCGGTCAACGGGTGTCCGTCAGGCCTTGAGCGCCTTGGCGCTTGGGCCATCGTCCACGGGCTGGAGGATGGTTGGTACAAGCTAGAACAGCAGACGCGGGGCCGGCCACCGCTTCTGCTGTTTACGGCGGAGGGTTATCAACGGGTCGGAACGACACCGCCTGCAGTGGCGGCCTAGCTGTCGAAAATCTGGCAGATGATATATCGTAATGCCGAGCCGTTCCGGGTTCAACCCACCGGGACTTGGCGCTGGGGGCAAGGTCACCACCGAGGAGATTTTTGTTTGCCTGGGACTCGATCCGTACTGACTGAGCTAACCTTGCCGGAAGTCCAGCGGATGAGGTTGGATCTCCTACCTGGGGGTGTGCACCTTACTCTCCCGCGATGCGCTATTCCTAGAGTGTGGGTTCGCTCGTTACTTCATCCGAGAGGTATCCCCCAACCTGCCCGCCGCCCTTGCGGCTCCGCCGGCCTCGCCCCAGGGCGCCAACGCTCGTTCTGAGGCGACCGCCGTCCTGGTCCCAGCAGGCCTAAGGCCCGGACGGGCTGCACCCTGCTTCGCCTGCTGCAAGAAGGAGAGGGGCTTGGCCGGCCTGTCGCCCGGCGGTGGGCGTGGCTCTGCGGTCTGGTGGCGGACGCGTGCACTGCTCCGCTGGTTGCATTTCGGTGCTAGTCAGCTGCACGCCTTAAGGATAGCTTGTGGCACCAAGTGGGATGCATCGGAGGAGTTGGTTCTCTTGGTCAGATATTCAGCTACTTCGCACAGCGGATATTCGAGATGCTTCGGGAAAAATATAATATAATATTATTCATATTATAATAACAGGATGATCGTTGTAAGTTGCGCACTTAGAAAGCAAGTACGGGCGAGGCACAAATGAACGTCTTTGATCTCGATGCAGCACTCGTCCGTGATTACGAGCAATTTGCCCGCTCGTTCACATCGATCCGAGCGCCCGATATTCGAGCTGCAATAGATGGACTGTACGAGCGTGGAACATTTTGGCCTGAGGCGCTAATCAGCATCAACCCACATTTTGAGCAGGGTGAAACCGTTGAGTCTCTCGCGCATGAGGGATTGATTCATCCGAACACAGCCAACGTCTTCCGCGTCAGTGGCGGCCCAATCAGGCTTCACAGACACCAAACCGAAGCAGTGGCCAAGGCAGCGGCAAAGCGCAGCTTTGTCGTGACGACTGGAACAGGGTCGGGCAAGTCGCTGTGCTTCTTTGTGCCAATCATTGATGCTGCAATACGCGCTCGTGCACAAGGGGAAGCGCCGCGCACTCGAGCGATTATTGTTTATCCAATGAACGCCCTTGCTAATAGTCAGTTGAAGGAACTAGAAAAATTCATCGGACAGTCTGGATTGTCCGACGAAATGCGTCCTACCTTTGCGCGATACACTGGGCAAGAGAACGCAGAAGAGCGTCAACGTATACGCAATGCAAAGCCTGATATTATTCTTACTAATTTTATGATGCTAGAACTGTTGATGACTCGGCAGAATGACCTCGACCGTGCAGTCATCGGGAATGCGCACGGGCTTGAATTTATAGTCCTTGACGAGTTGCATACCTATCGCGGCCGTCAAGGCGCCGACGTTGCGATGTTAGTGCGACGTTTGCGCGACCGGCTCTGCCCCGACCGTGCGCCAATCTGCATCGGCACCTCAGCCACTATGGCTAGCGAAGGTGACGAGACTACGCGCGCCTCTGCCGTCGCGGCCGTCGCCTCCCGCCTTTTCGGGACCCCCATCGCGGCGAGCGCAATTATTGATGAGAGCCTCGCCCGCGCAACTAACCCGGCGCTGAATGCCGCCTCATTCGGAGATGCCCTCGGTTTTGCCGTTGATGCCGAACTACCGCTCGCACTAGACGATGCGGCGCTGGTCACGCATCCGCTCTCTGTTTGGATCGAACTTGAGATCGGCCTCTCCGACGGCCAGACCTTTTCTCGACGCCCACCGACTACATTAAGCGAGGCAGCGGCGCGCCTGGCGGCGAAAACCGGCCGTAGCAAAGAGCGCTGCCGTGAGCAGATCGCCGCCATGCTGACGATGATGAGCCTGCCGGCCGAGACCCGAGGGGGCACCGGCGAGCGAGCCTTCCTGGCATTCAAGCTCCATCGTTTCATCTCAGGCGCAGGGCACGTTCATGCGACGCTCCGCCAGCCTGACCGCCGCATCACCCTTGACGGCCAGCTCTTCGACCCCAAGGACCCGGGCGCGCGCCTCTATGCTACGTATTTTTGCCGCGCCTGCGGCCAAGAATATCATCCAGTCGCCCGTATAGAGGAGGACGACGGCGTACGTTTCATCCCCAGGTCCATCGACGAGCCGATCCTCGCCGAGCCCGACGAAGAGGCACGTGCCGGCTACCTGATGCCGGAGCCGCAGGACGACCCAGACTTCGCCTTCGGCGGAAACGCGGAGGACTATCCGGAAGACTGGACCGAAACGCGTCCGTCCGGCCGCCGTCTCAAACCCGTCCACCGGACCCACGCCCCCCGGCGCGTCTGCGTGAATGCGGACGGTGCGACCGGCGCAGCCGGGCGGCCTGCATGGTTCCTGCCCGGCAAATTTCGGTTCTGCCTCGCCTGCGGGGACCAACCGGCTGCGCAGGCGCGAGAAATAAACAAGCTCGCTGGGCTTTCATCTGAGGGCCGAAGTTCAGCCACGACGCTCCTGGTCTCCAGCATGCTGCGCTGGATGAACCGCGAGAGTTCACCGCCTGCTAAGGAAAAGCGCAAGCTCCTCGGCTTTACCGACAACCGCCAGGATGCGGCGCTACAGGCCGGCCATTTCAACGATTTCCTGTTTGTGACCCTGCTGCGGGGGGCGACGCTCGCGGCGGTGCGAGCCGCAGGGCCCGAGGGTTTGGCCGAGGAAGACTTCGGGCGCAAGGTGCAGCAGGCACTCGGCTTCATCGGTGAGCGCGAGGCGTTGCGCCCGGAATGGATGTTGGACCCTGGGACCAAGGGAGCGGGCCGTCACGAGGCCGAGCGTGCGCTTGGCCGCGTCCTTGCTCACCGGGTCTGGGCCGACCAGCGCCGCGGCTGGCGCTTCACCAACCCCAACTTGGAAGATCTTGGACTCGTTCGGGTGGAGTATGTCGGACTTGACAACCTCATCGCAGATGAGCGGTTCGAGAAAGGCCCTCCTGAATTGCGCGCCGCATCGCCGGAGCAGCGGCGCGAGGCGTTGCACATCCTGCTCGACGCGCTCCGGAAGGGGCTTGCGGTCACGGCCGACGCACTCGAGGGCCAGGTCATTGAGGCGACAGCGAATGCGTCCCGGACCTACCTCCGGGAGCCCTGGGCAATCTCGCTGCAGGAGACACCCCGACACGCGGCAGCGCTGATGCTTGATGCGCCACGCCGGGACGTCGCCGGGCTGCGCGGAGAGCCACTCATCGTGCGTGGCGGGCCACGCAGCAGTCTCGCGCGGCGGCTCGGCCGAGAGGAGATCTGGTCGAAGCGGCTCGATGGGAAAACCTACCTCGCGGTTGTCGAGGCGCTGCTCGCCGCGGCAGACGAATACGGGCTTGTGCGGGCTGTCCCGACGAGCTTCGACGCCGAGGGATGGCGTCTTGTCTCCGGCGCCATCCGCATCGTCGTGGCGAAGGGCCGGCCCGATAGCCGGCGCCCCAACCCCTACTTCGTTGCACTCTACGAGACCCTTGCCGGATCGTTGCTCTCCGGTGAGAGCATGCTGTTCGGCTTCGAGGGCCGTGAGCATACTGCACAGGTTGACCAAACCCGGCGCCAATGGCGCGAGGCGCGCTTCCGCTGGGAGGAAGCGGACCGCGCGTATCTTAGTTCGGAGCTGGGCCGGCTCAAGGACGACGTGCGGGAGCCGGACGTCTTCCTGCCGGTGCTGTTCTGCTCGCCAACGATGGAACTCGGCGTCGATATTTC
This sequence comes from Methylobacterium sp. SyP6R, assembly GCF_019216885.1. Taxonomy (NCBI): domain Bacteria; kingdom Pseudomonadati; phylum Pseudomonadota; class Alphaproteobacteria; order Hyphomicrobiales; family Methylobacteriaceae; genus Methylobacterium; species Methylobacterium synurae. The sequence goes on from NZ_JAAQRC020000001.1 coordinate 4,653,721, forward strand.
GGCGCTCAACGCGGTGTATCTGCGCAACGTACCGCCGACCCCGGCGAACTACGCTCAGCGGTCTGGTCGCGCCGGACGCTCGGGACAGGCGGCCCTGGTCGCCACCTACTGCGCGGCCCAGAGCCCGCACGATCAGTATTATTTCGCTAAGCCCGAGCAGATGGTCCGTGGCGTGGTCCGACCTCCGGCCCTCGACCTCGTCAACCGGGATCTCGTCGTGGCCCATCTCCACGCCGTATGGCTGGCTGAAGCCGGCGTGGAACTCGAACCCGACATCCCGCAGGTGCTGGACCTAGCGGACGAGCGGCTGCCGGTGCGGGCGAGCATCACCATTGCCCTATCCGATCCGGCCCTGACAGTCCGCGCCGCAGCAGCAATGCGCCGCGTGCTCGATGCCATTCTGCCGGAACTTCAGGTGGCGCGGCCGGCTTGGGCTGCAGATCTCGAGGGCTTTGCGGCCGAGACCGCGGCGCAGGCCCCGCAGCGGTTTTCCGAGGCGTTCCAGCGCTGGCGCGACCTCTATGACGGCGCTCGCGCCCAGCTCATCGACGCGAACCGCCGCTCAGAGATGCACGGGCTGCGCGCCGAGGAGCGCAAGGAGGCGAAGATCCAACAAGCGCAGGCGAACGAGCAGCTCTCGCTCCTTGAGCGCGGGGCCGCAAGCGGTGGCTCGGACTTCTATACCTACCGCTATCTTGCAACTGAGGGCTTTCTGCCTGGTTACAATTTTCCGCGCCTGCCACTCTACGCCTATATCCCGTCGGTCGGCACTGGCACCAGAGGGGCGTTCCTGCAGCGGGCGCGCTTCCTGGCCATCGCTGAATTCGGCCCGAGGAGCTTGATCTACCACGAGGGCCGCGCATACCGTGTCGCGAAGGCAAAGCTCCCGGCCGGTGTTCGCGAGGAAGGCCGCCTCGCGACCCGCACGCTCTACGTCTGCGATGCCTGCGGCGCCGGGCACGCCGAGCACGAGCAGGAACGCTGCCATGTCTGCGCAGCGCCGATGGCAGGCACCCATCCGGTGCGCAATGTCCTGCGCATTGACAACGTCGAGACCCAGGCCGCCGAGCGTATCACTGCCAACGACGAGGAGCGCCAGCGCCAGGGCTTCGACATCCGCACCATTTTCGCGTGGCCGAAGGCGGGGGAGACGCCGGACGCTATCGAGGCTGTGGCGCAGGCCGACGATGCATCGGTGATGCGGCTTGACTACGCCCCACGCGCCAACATCAGCCGGCTAAACCTGGGGCTGAAGCGGCGCGCGGCGAAGGGCACGTTCGGCTTTGGCATCGATCCGGTCAGCGGCCGCTGGAGCCGCAGCCCGGCCGACGAAGCGGACGCGGACGGGCCGCCCGACGGTCCGTCCCTCCAAAGGGTCGTGCCGATTGTCGAGGACAACAAGAACGCCCTGTTGCTGCGCCTGCCGGAGAGCCGCATCTCCGAGACGGCGATGGCGACGCTCCAGCACGCGCTCGCGCGGGGCCTGAGCCTCGCCTTCCAGCTGGAGGAGGGCGAGGTGCTGAGCGAACCGGTGCCGCGTCGCGATGAACGCCGGGCAATCCTCGCCTTTGAGGCGACAGAGGGAGGAGCGGGCGTGCTCGGGCGCCTCGCCTCCGAGCCCGAGGCCCTCGCCCGTGTTGCTCGTACAGCGCTCACGCTTATGCATTATCCCGACCATGCGGCAGCGGTGGCGGCGCGGGATCCATTGTTGCTCGCTGAGGATGCCGAAGCCGCCTGTGTGAAGGGCTGCTACCGCTGTCTGCTTTCCTACTACAACCAGCCCGACCACGAGCTGATCGACCGCAAGGACCAGGACGTACTGCGTCTGCTGCTGCGTCTCGCGGCAGCCACGACCGTGCCTACGGTGGCTCCTGCTCTGGTCGCTGGCGAGAATGGCGATTGGCGCGCGGCACTCGCGCAATGGAAGTTGCCCGCGCCGGATCCGGCACCCCTGGACGTCGCAGGCGTTCGGCTGCCGCTTGCGTGGCGCGACCACCTCGTCGCCGCGTCGCCCGACCCAGTGCCGGAGGCCGCACGTGCGGCCCTCGAAGCCCAAGGCTATGCCATCGCGGCACTGCCCCCGACGCCAGGGGAGGCGCCGCCCAACGACCTCGCGAGTTTCCTGGGAACTGCAGCATGACCGCCGGATTCGCCCCAGGTGATCTCGTCCACGCTCGTGGGCGGGAATGGGTTGCCTTGCCCTCGCCAGCTCCCGACCTGCTACGGCTGCGGCCTCTCTCCGGCACTGAAGCCGACGCGCAACTCCTTCATCCGGCCCTGGAGCGCGAGCCCGTGCGCCCGGCGCAATTCGCGATGCCGGCGTTGGATCGGCCGGCGACGCAGGACGCGGCGCGCCTCCTCGCCGAAGCATTGCGTCTGTCGCTGAGGCGAGGAGCCGGGCCGTTCCGTTCGGCGGCGCGCGTCGGCGTCGAGCCGCGGGCATACCAGCTCGTGCCGCTGCTGATGGCGCTACGGCTTCCGACCGTGCGGCTGCTCGTGGCCGACGATGTCGGGATCGGCAAAACTATTGAGGCAGGGCTGATCCTACGCGAACTCGTCGACCGCGGCGAGGCCGACCGCTTCGCCGTACTCTGCCCACCCCATCTCGTCGAGCAGTGGACGGGGGAACTCCGCGAGAAGTTCGACCTCGATGCGGTGGCCGTCACGGCGGCCTCAGCGGGGCGATTAGAGCGCGGCCTGCCCGCCTCGCAGACGCTGTTCGACGCCCACCCCTTCACGGTGGTGAGCCTTGACTACATCAAGGCCGACCGGCGCCGCGACCGGTTCGCGCTGGCTTGCCCCGGTTTCGTAGTGGTGGACGAGGCTCATGCTTGCGTGGGCACGCATCAAGGCCGCCAGCAGCGCCACGAGTTGCTGGCGCGCTTGAGCGCTGACACGGCCCGGCACATGATCCTGCTGACCGCGACGCCGCACAGCGGCGACGAGGACGCCTTCGACCGGCTGCTCGGCCTAATCAATCCGCGCTTTGCCGGCGCCTCCTTCGACGATGAGGCCACCCGGATCGCTCTTGCCCGGCACTTCGTGCAGCGGCAGCGCATCGACGTCACCGGCCGTGACTGGGGTGAGACGCGGGTGTTCAAGCCTCACGACACCACCGAGCGCACCTACGACCTCGACGCCGCTCACCGCGCCTTCCATGATGCGGTTCTGGACTGGTGCCTCGGCATGGTCGAGGGCGCAGGGCTGGACGCACGGCGTCGCCGGCTCGCCTTCTGGGGCACGCTCGCGCTGATGCGCTGCGTCGGATCTTCGCCCCAGGCGGCACTCAGCGCCCTGCGCAACCGCCTCGCGGCCGATCCCGACAGACTGGAGGAACAGATCTTCGACGACGACGCAGAGGCCGCGGAGGCCGTCGACGTCGAGCCAAACGCGGGACTGGCCGGGGCCGAGGTCATCGGGCTTGCAGCGCTTGTTGCGCAGGCCGAGCGGCTCGCGGGCGCATCCGACCCGAAGCGCGACGCCACCGTGCGGCTCCTCAAGCCTCTGATCGCCGAGGGCGCCAATCCGGTCGTGTTCTGTCGCTTCATCGCCACAGCGGACCACGTCGCGGCCGGCCTGCAAAAGGCCTTCCCGAAGCTGCGGGTCGAGGCGGTCACCGGGGCGCTGCCGGCGGAGGAGCGGCGTGCGCGCATCGAGGACATGGCGGAGGCCGAGCAGCGTCTGCTCGTTGCCACCGACTGCCTTTCGGAGGGCATCAACCTCCAGGGGCTGTTCGACACGGTGGTGCATTATGACCTGAGCTGGAACCCAACCCGGCACCAGCAGCGTGAGGGCCGGGTCGACCGTTTTGGCCAAACCGCGCCGCGCGTGCGCTCGGTGCTACTCTACTCCCCCGACAGCGCCATAGACGGGGCGGTGCTCGACGTTATCCTGCGGAAGGCGGAGGCGATCCGGAAAGCGACCGGCGTCACCGTACCCCTGCCGGAGGAGCGCGGCGCGGTCACGGGTGCGCTGATGAACGCCGTCATGCTTCGCCAGGGCCGCTCCCGCCAACTCAGCCTCGACTTCGGCTTCGCGGGCGACGCTGCTGCGGTCGAGGCGCGCTGGCGCGACGCGGCGGAGGGCGAGCGCCGCTCCCGCGCGCGCTTTGCCCAAAACGCGATCAAGCCCGAGGAGGTGGCGCCCGAATGGGCGCGCTGGCGCGAACTCCTCGGCGGCCCGGAGCGGGTGCGCCGCTTCGTCGAACGGGCGATGAGCCGGCTCGATGCGCCGCTCGCGCCGGATCACGCCGGCACCCTCGCGGCTCCCCTCGACGCTCTGCCTGCCTCCCTGCGCGAGCGCCTCGCGGCGCGCCGCCTCGCCGGGCGGCTGCGGCTTTCCTTCGACGAGGCCCCTCCGTCTGGCGCTGTTTCGGTCGGGCGGGCACACCCGCTGCCCGCGACCCTGGCCGAGGCGTTGCTCGAAGGCGCGCTCGATGAAAGCAGCGCCGCTGGCCTCGCGCTTGGTCGCGCAGGAGCATGGCGCAGCGGGGCGGTCGCGGCTGTCACGACCCTCGTGCTGCTGCGCCTGCGTCACACGCTCACGATGCATACCCGTGCCGAGCGGCTGCTGCTCGCCGAGGAGGCCAGTCTGCTCGCCCTTGATCCGAACGGCGCGGTGGCGGACCTCGACGCGGCGGCGCTGCTGGAGGAGCCCGCAAGCGGCGATCTACCGCCTCCAACCCGCGAACGCCTCGTCGCGGCGGCGCTCGCCCGCGTCGAGGCCGCTCGCCCGACCATCCTGGCCGACCACGCCCGCGCCCGGGCCGAGGCGCTCGCCGCCGACCACGCCCGCGTGCGCGCCGCCGCCTCGGGCAGTGCGCGCGTGACCGTCGCCCCCGTGCTGCCGGTCGACGTGATCGGCGTCTTCGTCCTAGTCCCTGGTACCCCGTAAGACAGCATGGCGCGCATAACCGCTCCTCTCCGCCGCTCCCGCCGGCCCGCCCCGCTCGCCTTCGATGCGCTCAGCGTCGAGGGTGCGCTGATCGCCCCCGCGCTGCTCGCCCAGGTCGCGCGCTTCGGCGCAGGGAGCCAAACCGAGGCCGATTATGGTGTGCCGAAGGGCCTGACCCTGCGCGATGAGATCGCCCGCTACTTCCGCATCGGACAAGCGCTCTATGCCGAGTTCGCGGCGGCCCGAGCGCCCTCCCAGGCCGCGACGGTCGCCTTCGCGGAGAGCTTGCTGCGGGAGGTGCTCGGCGTGCGTGACCTCGTCCGGGTCGGCAGCCGGGAGCTCGGCGAACGGGTTTATGCTCTGACCATGGAGGGGCTCGGCGGGCGCCTGCCCGTCGTGATTGCGGCACCCGAGGAGGGCGGCCTCGACCGGCCAACCCCGCACCTACCCTCGGACGGCCGGCGCGTCTCGCCGGCTTCGGCCGTGCAGGACTGGCTCAACGCGACCAAGGACGCGCTGTGGGGCTTCGCCTGCAATGGGCACCGCCTTCGGCTGATGCGCGACAACGCCAGTCTGACCCGCCCCGCCTTCATCGAGGCCGACCTCGCCCGCATCTTCGAGAGCGACCTGTTCTCCGACTTCGCGGCTCTCTGGCTCCTCGTACACGCGAGCCGTTTCGGCGCCCCCGGCACGCCGGTGACCGACTGCGCGCTCGAACGCTGGCGAGAGGCAGGCGCCCGCGAGGGCGCCGTTGCGCGGGAGCGCTTGCGCGAGGGCGTCGAGGCCGCCCTGCTTTCGCTCGGGAGCGGTTTCCTGTCCCATCCGGCCAATGCAGCCCTACGTGAACGCCTCACCCGCGGCGACCTCGCGCTGCCGGACTATTTCGGTCAGTGCCTGCGCCTCGTCTACCGGCTGATCTTCCTGTTCGCCGCGGAGGACCGCAGCCTGCTACACCCTGCTGACGCGCCCGCCGCCGCACGGCAGCTCTACGCGGAGGGCTACGCGCTAGGCCTGCTGCGCCAGCGCGCCGTGCGCCGCAGCGCCTTTGACCAGCACCACGATCGCTGGGAGGGCCTGCTCGTCGTTTTCGCCGGGCTCGTGCGCGGCGAGCCTCGCCTGGGCCTGCCGGCCCTCGACGGGCTGTTTGCCTACGGCACCCTGCCGGACCTGGAGGGCGCGCGGCTCGCCAACCGCGACCTAATGCGGGCACTCTACCGCCTCGCCTGGCTCGACGACGAGGGCGCGCTGGTGCCGGTGAACTGGCGCGACATGGAGACGGAGGAACTAGGCTCGGTCTACGAGAGCCTGCTCGAACTTACACCCCGGCTCACCGAGGATGGGCGCGGCCTCGCCTTCGCGGAAGGCGCCGAGACCAAGGGTAATGCCCGCAAGACAACGGGCAGCTACTACACGCCCGACAGCCTGGTGCAGGTACTGCTCGACTCCGCCCTCGACCCCGTCCTCGACCGGGTGACGGCGGAGGCGGAGGACCCGGCCGCGGCGCTCCTCTCTGTGACGGTCATCGATCCCGCCTGCGGCTCTGGCCATTTCCTGCTCGCGGCAGCCCGACGCATCGCAACGCGGCTCGCGCGCCTGCGCACCGGTGGCATCGCCTCAGCAGAGGATTTTCGCCACGCTCTGCGCGATGTTGTGCGCGCCTGCATCCATGGCGTTGACCGTAACCCGATGGCGGTGGAACTGACCAAGGTCGCGCTCTGGATCGAAACCATCGATCCTGGCCTTCCTCTAGGCTTCCTCGATGCCAATATCCGCTGCGGGGATGCGCTGCTTGGCGTATTTGACTTGACGAGCCTTGACCGCGGCATCCCAGATGCCGCCTACAAGCCGCTCAGCGGCGACGACCCGGCGGCCGCCAAGGTCGCCGGCAAGGTCAATCGGTTGCAGCGAGAGCAGGCGGCCCAGGGGGACCTCCTCGGCCACCTCTCGGCGCGAGACCTCGCGCGCGAGGCCGAGGCAGTGCGTGCCATGCCGGAGGACGACGTCGCGGCTCTAGCCGCCAAGGCCGCAGCTTATTCACGCCTGCGCGCCCAGTCCGGCTGGGGCGCCCGTAAGCGCGCCTGCGATCTCTACGTCGTGGCCTTCCTGCGCCGGAAGTCCTTTCGCACTGACGGCCTCGCGCGCGCCCAGACCCCCGACCGCGTGCCAACGAGCCTCGACGTGCGCACGGCGCTCACCGGCGGTACTCCCGAGGCGCGGCTCTGCGCACTTGCAGACACTCTCGCGCAAGAGGCCCGCGCCTTTCACTGGCCCCTGGAATTCCCAGTCGCGATGGCACGAGGTGGGTTCGACGCGGTCCTCGGCAACCCGCCCTGGGAGCGCATCAAGCTCCAGGAGCAGGAGTTCTTCGCGACCCTTGATCCCGAGATCACGGGCGCGCCCAACGCCGCGGCACGTGGGAGGCTCATCGCCGCTCTCAAGAGTGCCGCCCTCGGCACCCGCGAGCGTGCCTTGCACGACGCCTTCGAGGCTGCCAAGCGCACTGCCGAAGCCGCTTCCGTCTTCGCCCGCGTACCGGGCGATGAAGGCGGGCGCTTCGAGCTCACTGGGCGGGGCGACGTGAACACCTACGCGCTCTTCGCTGAGCTCTTTCTACGCCTTGCGTCCCCACGCGGTCGGGCCGGCGTCATCGTGCCGACCGGCATCGCGACAGATTCGACTACTGCGCCGTTCTTTGCGGCGTTGGTTGCCGAGAGTCGGCTTGCGCAGCTGATCGACTTTGAGAACCGAGACGGTATTTTTCCATCTGTTCACCGCAGTTTCAAATTTAGTTTGCTTACGATTGGAAGCAATATTCACGAGGCACATTTCGCATTTTTCCTTAATAAAACCTCACAAATAGCTGATTACGAGCGAAAATTTGCACTAAAATCCTCAGATATTGCAAGAATAAATCCCAACACACAAACAGCGCCTATCTTTCGGTCTCGCATTGACGCCGATCTAACTGCGAAGATATATTCACGATCTTCGGTGTTGCATCTCGACGCTGCGGGGCGATTGTCGAATCACTGGGAATTTGATTATATAACAAAAATGTTTGACATGACTTACGATAGCAAGATATTTTTTACGGAATCTAATTACCGGAGCTTGACCGCCGACGAGATGGCAAATTTTAAACCTTTGTACGAAGCTAAGATGGTCAACATATTTGACCATAGATGGAGCAGCTACGCATCTTCTTCTAATCAGTTTATAGATACGCATATATCTGAAAAATCTTGCGTGGATTTCGATGTCACTCCCCGCTATTATGCCTCAAAGCACGATTTAATATCAAGAATGAAAAATAGAAAATGGAAGCGTGATTGGCTCATTGGTTGGAGAAATATCACTAATTCGACAAATGAGAGGACAATAATTTCTGCTGTTATTCCACATAGTGCAGTAGGAAATACATTTCATATTCTTTTTGTCAAAAATGACCCGCGGCTGTGTTGTTGTTTTGTGGCGAACCTAAATACAATTGTCTTCGATTATGTAGCTAGACAAAAACTAGGCGGAACGCATCTGACTATTGAAATTGCCAAACAACTACCTGTGTTATTGCCAGATTTTTACGGTGCTGTAGATTTAGATTTTATCGTTCCGAGGGTGCTGGAGCTCACATTCACTAGCCACGCGCTGGCCCCGTTCGCGCGCGACCTCGGCTACGATGGCCCTCCCTTCGTCTGGAACGAGGACCGGCGGGCGCAACTACGGGCGGAGCTCGACGCATGGTATGCGCACGCCTACGGGCTCACTCGCGACGAGTTGCGCTACGTTCTCGACCCCGCCGACGTGAAGGGGCCGGAGTATCCCTCTGAGACCTTCCGGGTGCTCAAAAAGAACGAGGAAGCGCGCTTCGACGAGTATCGCACTCGCCGCCTCGTCTTGACGGCCTACGACAGGCTAGCGCAGCAACGGATCGCGGCGGAATGAGCAGCGTGGAGCTTCCGGATGACCCACCGGGCTTCCTTGTGCGCACCGAACTCGACAAGGCCGCGGCCGCCAACGGCTTCCGGCTGCCCGGCCGGCCCGAGGGGTCCTGGCGCGCCTATCGATCCACTACCGCGCGGGGCCGGATCTGGCTCGCAGGGCGAGCGCCGCGCGGGCCGTGGTGGCTTGCCGTCGACCATCCGGGCGTAGCGGGCGACCTCGCCAGCCTACCTCATGCCGAGGTAGGGGCGCCGGCGCGCGCCTTCGTGCTGTTCGACCTCGACGCGCTCTACGCCGCACTTGGCCGCGCCTACCGTCTCGGCGTCAGCCTGCCGGACCTGCCGCTCGACCGCTTCAGGACGGCGACTGTCGGGCTGCCGGCTACGACCGAGGCCGAGCGGCTCGTCATCGCGCGCATCGGCCAAAATATCTTCCGGGACGCGTTGATGGAGTACTGGTGCGGGCGCTGCCCGCTCACCGGCATCAGTGAGCCCGCCCTTTTGCGTGCCTCGCACATTGTGCCCTGGACCGATTGCAGCGACGCGGAGCGTCTTAACGTCCACAACGGCCTTCTGCTCTCAGCTCTATGGGATGCAGCCTTTGATCGCGGCCTCGTCAGCTTCGCTGACGATGGACGACCTCTTGCCGCGCAGTCTCTTGGTGAGGCTGCTCGGCAGGCGTTGGCCTTTGACGCAGTCCCGCCGATTGCCGACCTCCGCGACGCCCACCGTCAACATCTTACGCTGCATCGAATGCGGCACGGTTTTTAATTTTGATCAATTATTATATTTTCGAAAAAATCTTGTAATGTGATAGCAACCGAATTCCGAATTCATATTTTTGAGTAATTCGATATATATGCATTTTTATCAGCGAATTATTTATGTCATGCTTTGACAATGAGTTTTGAAAAATTCTTGTTTGACAATTCATTGTGGCGGAGAAGCGCTGGCTCAGGATCATTCCGGACCAGCCCCTAAAAATTTGAGAACCGTTGCTAGCCGCTTAGCATGGAAGATCGCATCCGCCTGGTGGGTCTCGAAGCCGTACTCGTCCTCGACGGGGGCGCCGAAATGGACGAAGGCGAGTCCGAGTTCCAGTGAGGAGAGATGCAGGAGGACGAGCAATCTGCGCCCGTCGGGCAGGATGGCTTGCTGCCCCCATCGGAGCTGCAGACCAATCCTTGTGCCCATGAACTGGAACCGGACCCCTTCACCTTCCAGACGCGCGAAGATCGGGTCGAGCCCGGCTTCCGTTAACATAGCTGCGAGCCAACGTTTCTCAGTGTGCCGCTTCGCACCCTCAGACAAGTAGGCTCGCTCCCCTGGCGTAAGCTCTTCCAGGCCGAAACGGGTCTCGCAGAGCCCTTCCTCGATCTCGCTTTCCAGAGCCTGTACCACGTGGACCGGTGGCGGCCCGAGCGAGGTCCCTGACCGGGGGCGTCCTAAATAGGACAGGTTGCGGACAGTGAGTTCCATATTGAACGCCCAGGACCGCTCAGGCACGAGCCACACGAAGACATCGCGGTACAGAGGGTCCTTGGGGGTTTTGCTGGACTTGTCGAGCATTCGCGCGATCCGCCCTGTCCACTCGCGCACCTGGCGCAAGCCATTGTCCACGCACTCCGCATCGTCCCCGACCCAGTCGTCCTCATCCTTGTCAAACCAAGCGGCCAGCGGCAGCAAGACCACGCGGGACCGACCTAGCCTACCGGCCACTCCGACGACGTGTCCCCCGATTTTTAGACGCGGACCGCGCGCGAAGCCACGGAGATAAGCTGGGAACCAGACCTCGACCTCTGGGATACCGAGTTCGGCGATGGCGGGGAAATCATCTATGGAGGGCTTAGTCGGCAGCTCGACAACAGCGACCACCCGCATAGCGACCACGGTAAGTTCCGGCGAGAGGTATTCTAGGGCCTCGGGCGCGTCCGGCGGCTCGACCTTTCGGAAGAAGACCGTCTTCGAGGCGCGCCCTTCCCACGCGCCCTCAATCTGGAAAGCCAAAGTGCCCTCGTCAGTCTCGACGACGGCGATTGTCGTCCCGCGACGACGCACGATCCGTGCAGTGCCCCGCATGCAATCTGGGCGTACCGACAGTGCGTCGTCGGGTGCCGAGGGTCCAAGCGCATCGCGTCGCCCTTGGAGCCATCTCGCTATGGAGTCCGCGTCGGCGAAGCCGGGTACGTCCACCGTCGGTGAAATCGTACAGCCATGCTTGGGCCAGGGTGGCCCCAGGTCGTCGAAGAAGACGCGGCCGCCGTTAGCGGCCATGAAGAAGAAGACCGGTTCGTAGCACACCGGACATCGGGCGTTCGGGATGGTCACGTTTCGCGAGGACAAGACGGCATCGTCGCACAGGTAGGCCCGCATAACCGGCCGCGGCAGGCCAGACGGCCAATCGTCCCGGCTCACGGTATGCCCACTGACCCAGAAGGTCGTGCCGTGCTGGTTGGTCCGGTAGTGCCCGGTCCTGTCGAACGTCGTCATGGCGGAGTCGGATGGCGGTAGCGGCGGTTACGACCTTATAAGTCGGATGGTACGCCAAGCTCGGCCGTCTCCACCAGTCAACCTTGACGCCTGACCCGCGCGTTCACCATTCGCTCCAGAGGTATAGCTAATTCTGGCCTACACCTTGCCTTCACAGGGCGGCCCATTCAGGTTGTCAGCATGAGCGAAACAGTCAATCCGTCGCCTGCGTACAGGGTCAGGCTTTGGGCCGTCATCGGCGAGCCGAGATCCGGTAAGTCGTCCACCATCGGGGCGCTGATGTCCCAGGCTGGGCGGGGGCGAGGCGGTAGGCGCGACATCCTGCTGCGCGGCGGCGGCTGGCTCGTTGTCCATTGCTACAGGGGGTCTGTGCAGGAAGCAAATCGGTCGCCGGAGCGCTCCGTCGAGCAAATCCTGAAAGTGGCAAAAACTCTCGCGCGCCACCAGCCCATGGCCTACTTCAACGTGCTGATCGCCCTGCGCTCGGACGTCTGCAACGGCCTACCCAAGGCGGACCACTACCTCGCCCACTACCTGCAGGCGGGCTGGGAACTGCAGTCGCTCATCCTGCTCGACCTCATGAAGGAGTACGACCGATACGCCCGCTTTGGCGCACCGACCGCCGTCATCGACAATTCGGCCGAGGCACTGCTGAAGCAACGGCAGCGGAACTGGGTGTTCGGTGCTGCCCGTAACCACTTCGGTTGGGCCTAGAAGATATTGTCGTTGGGGACGTCGCGGCAGCCGGCGGCCTTCCCGACGTGTAGCCGCCGGCGGCCAGCCGCCGCTGGGATGGCGAAATGGACTAAGGTGAGTGTCGCGAGGCGTATGTCCGGAAATCCGGCGGTCGGTGTATTGTGGCCTTTCTCGGCTGCTACGGAGGCCTTGCGGGGACGAAGCGCAACGTCGGACATGCTCCCGCGGATGGCGGCGCTCCGCCAAGGCGGCATCGGCGTCGTTGAGCTCGCCCTCGACGCCGTAGAGGCCGGCCCGCGCCACAGCCCACGCCGGCACCGTCAGGCACAAGAACGGCGTTCGGTGGGACTGGCGGCGGGCTGGGCGGCATACTTGGTGGCCTGCTCGGCAACCAGCCCAAACCAAGCCCTTGGCAGCTTCCCGCGACCTCGACCTGGGCGACGGGGCCGGCAAGTCGTCGCCTCAGCGCGGTGCCTCACGACCATCGGGCGAAGGATGGCCTTCGTACGGTTGGTCAGAGCCACCCGCTCTTGCGGAAGCGCCAATACAGAATCGCGCCTAAGGACGCTGGGGCATGCATATAGCCGCCGGGGACGGGACAACTAAGGACTCGATTTCCTGGTCCCTGGGTGCAATTGTCAGTTCGGGAGAGACGAGCAGGACAAAGGGCCCGATGCCTCGAAAGACCACCCGGATACACTACAGGCGTCTTCTCAGAGGCTCAGAACCCGCAATCGCCGCCTCCCTGGCCGCGTCGGTCGGCGCCTCGTTTAAGCATCAGATCGAAGGCGTGGCCGTCTCTGACGACGTGCGGCTCCGGACCTATGCGGACCCGGACCACGGGACCATCATCCTGAACGGCAGGCTTCCGACCGCGAGCGGCGACATCTTCGGCGAGCTGGTTCGCTTTGACCCAGCAGCCAACATCTCGCTGCTGTACCAGAACGGTCAAACCGCCGCGGAGCTCGAAGTCCGCGACATGGTGAAGCCGAATGACGCCGAGGTCCTCAAAGGGATGAGCTTCTTTCTCATCCGCGGCGACCACGTCCTCGTCATCGAGCAGGACCTGACCAGCGCGATGCTTGAACGGTACATGCGCTGGCTTCTTTGCGACCAGTGCCCCATCGCTCAGCGCAATGTCCCGATGAAGCTGATCCCGAAGCTCTTCCTCGATGACACGGTAGACAAGCTGAAGGACGTTTCCCTCGTAAGGCTGAAGCCGGCGCCGCTGCAGGCGCCCGGATTGGAGTTCGAGGACCCTGACGAAACCATTCACTCGGAGAAGCGCGTCTCGGTCACGACCAATATCCTGGCCATCCTGAAGGCCGCCAACTTCGACACGTCAATCATCGAGAACCTTATGCGGCGAGACGGTGCGACACTTCAGTTGAACCTCGACATCACTCTCAAGGCTGGGCGCAACCGTTACAAGCTCGAAGGCGAACAGGCCATGTCCATGCTCCGGAACGTGCCGGAGGACGACCTCATCGTGCTGGGTGACGGCGTCCGAAACAACCGCGGCAGGCTTGAACGGCTGGGCGATCAGGTAGATATAGAACGAAAAGGGAACGTTCTTGACAGGAAGGATGCCTGGAGAGCACTGCAAGAGGCGGCGGCCAGATATCGGGACGCCGGGTTGATCGAATGAGATTGCGCTTCGCCGGCTGGGAGTTGAGCGTGGCGGTGCTCTGCGGAGCCGCCGCAGGCTATGCCATGCCCGCTAGCTTCTACGGCGAGGGCGCTGCCGAGATCGTGACCGTCCTGGGGTTCCTGATTGCTGCCTTCGTGCCCGCCATGGCGCTTGGAGCCACCGCCATCCGCGCTGGTGGGTTCTCGGTCATGCGCATTCGGGCGCTCGGAGCCGCGGTTGACCGACAGATCAAAGTCTTCGGAGGCCTGTTCCTCTACGCCTTGATCGCGTGCGCGGTCACGATCCTCGGCAAGCTTCTGAAGTGGGGTCTGCCAACACTGCCCATTGAGGCAGGTACCTATTCCTTGTCGCTTGACCTGTCGCAGGTCTTCCCGGCGGTTCTGACCGCCCTGTTCGTGTTCCTGGGGCTCCGCTCGGTGTCGTTCATCGGAGGTATCCTGAGCATCCTCACTCTGCAGACCAGCATCGCAGAAGACGAAGCGCGGGCACGCGACCGTGAGCGCGACCGGTCGACGGTGGACGAGTTGGCCGCGTACAAGCTGCCGGACAGCTACGGCACCCGGCTCGACGTCACGCACTAGGCCAAGCGCCGGAGGGCGAGCCGCGTCCAGCCGGGCGCCCAGGCCATGATGGCGAGGACCTCGAACTCCGCGCCGTCGTCGTCGGTCTCGAATCGGGCGCCGTCCGAAAATCCGGACAGCGCCGGGTCCCGCGTCAGGCCGGCCGCGGTCGCGCCGACGGCGAGGTCCACGCGCCCGTCCGGACCCGAGCAGCCGGCGAGGTAGACCGTCCCGGCCCGGGCGCGGCCGTCCGCGTCGGTCCACTCGGCGCGCGAGGCCTGCGCGGCTTCCAGGTCGGCCCGGATGCGGGCCTTGCCGTTCGAGAGGGGGGCTCGGACGAAGAAGAGGCTGCCCTCGACGTGGATGGCGTCGCCGCTCGCGAGCCCCAGGGCGGCCGAGCACCGTCGGGCTCGCGTCGAGCATGCCGACCTTGCCGGCACCGCTTCCGGCGCCGCGGTCCTGGTCGAGCTCCTGCCGGCCGAACGACACGGTGAGCCGGAGCGTGCCGTGGGCGGCCGTCTCCAGCACCGCGGGCACGCCGAGCGCCGGGGAGCGCGCCTGCCCCCGGGCGCCGACCAGCAGGTTGACGTCCTGGATGCCGTCCATGCTCAGGACCTCGTCGACATCGACGATGTCCCAGCCGTCGGGGCTGAACCGGTAGGACCGGCAGGGGGTCTCGGACGCGAGTAATACCATTGGCCCTAGAGTTTGACCTGTGCCCAGTCCCGGGCGGTGATGGATGTGACGAGGCCTGGGTTGTCAGCGAAGAAGTTCCAGGCGTCGCAGCAGGCATCGACGATCTGGCGGTAGTCGCGGAACACCCGGTTGGCGAGCTTGTTCTGACGCAAGTACTGCCAGACCACCTCCATCGGGTTCAGTTCCGGCGATGACGCTGGCAGATGCATCAACGTGATGTTGTCCGGCACGACTAGGCCACGCGGGCGGCGCGTCTTGGCCGTGCCGTGGTAGCCAGCCCCGTCCAGAACCAGGATCGCGTGCGAGCCCGGCGCGACCTGCTTGCTGATCTCGGCCAGATGCAGCGACATCATCTGCGTGTTGACCGTCGGCAGCACTAAAGCCGCGCTGGTCCCGCGTGCCGGGCAGGCAGCGCCAAACAGATACGTCCACTTGTAGCGTTGGTCGCGCGGAGCCCGCGGGCGCGTGCCCTTGCGCGCCCAGACCCGCGTCAGCGTGCCCTGCTGGCCGACGCGGGCTTCATCCTGGAACCAGATCTCGAGCGGCTTGGCGCGGGCGGGGTCGGGCAGGATCTCTGCCACGCGCGCGGCGAAGCTTTTTTAAAAGCGTCCTGGGTCTCGTCGCTGGCCTTGGGATGCTGCGGGCGAACCGAGAGCCGCACGAAGCCCAACTCCGCCAGATGCTTGCCGACCGTGCGCTCGTGCATCTCGACCCCAAACGACTCCTTGATCCGTGCCTGCAGGTCGACCCGGCGCCAGCGCACCACGCCGTCCTTGTCAAAGTCCGGTCCCGCTTCGACCAGAGAAGCCAGTTGCTGCTTCTGCTCGGGCGTCAGCTTGGCGGCCCGCCCCGGCGCCTTGCGGTCGTTCAGACCAGCGAGTCCCTCGGCGTTGTAGCGATGGACCCAGTCGCGCAGAGTCTGCCGATCCATGCCGCAGGAGCGGGCGGCGCCGGTGCGGTCGGCCCCATCCATCACCAGGGCGAGCGCCAGCATGCGCCGGGCCGCCAGGATGCTGGGCGCCGTGGCGGAGGCGGACCGCAACTCCTCGGCGGTCAAATCGGTGCGGGTGATGGCGATCCCGGCCATGGCAGACTCTCCTGATCCCGCAATCGAATCAGAAGCTAACCCAAGGCGCAACACGACGAGTCACCCTCTCAGGCCGTTGGTATAAGAACTCGAACGAGTGGTCGTCCTCGTTCCAGGACGCGAGGCTCTGGCCGCCGATGGCTGCCGCCCGGGCGCCGCGCGCAAAGCGCACGTCCGGCGACCCGGCGGGGGCTGGGATACGGCTGTTCGTCGACGTGGTGGCGGCCTGGGGCAAACGTGCCTCTCCGGGTGACGCGGAAAGGCTGCCCCGGGGGGGGCGTGTCCCGATCTAGGCCACGCCCTTCAGGGCGCGGCACTGTGGGGGGAGACAGGGGAGCCGACGTGCTCTAAATCCCGCGCCCTTGCGTCGGGCCAGGGTCCGCCCTGTGCGACCGCGACCGAGGACGGAAGGTGACGACATGAGCGAGCCGGGCGACCAGATGGGGAAGATCCGCGAGGGTTGGCGCAAGCGGATGGAGCGGGCGCGCGACGAGGCGGATGCGGCTCTTCAGGACATGCTCGACAAGGGCATGGACCCGAACCACCCGGGCGTGAAGTACGCCGAGGGCGCGCGTGACCGCGCGGCCGCGGCCGTCGAGGAGCTTACGCCGAAGGCCGGCTAGGCCAACGGCGGAGGCGAGGACTAAGCCTCGACGGCGGGCTCGAACGCGTCGAGGGCGGCGTCGGCGACGAAGGCCTGGTCGACGAGGTCGCGCTCGGCCTGCTCCTCGGCCTCGACCTGGGCGTAGATGCTCTGCGCCACCGTCGTCGCCTCCTTGTCCCACATCGGCGGCTGCGCAGGCGCGCCGGAGCCGCCCGAGGCCGCGCGCGTGCCCCGCGCCCGTCCGGACGCGCCGGGGGCGCTCCCCGCGGGCGCCTGCGGTGGCGCCGCCGAAAATCCGGCGACCTGCGCGCGCGCCGCGGCGGCCGCGTTCCGGCGCACCACCGTCTCGTGCCGCAGCCCGAACAGGTTCTGGGTGGCGTAGGTCTTGTCGACGATGTTGGCGTCGATGCCCGCCACGAAGGCGTTGATGTCGGTCGAGAGGTTATTCAACTGTATGATCGGCCAGTCCCACTCGACGTTGTAGAGCTCTTAGGCCGGCGCCCCCTCCTCCGAGCGGTCGAAGCCGACGCTCATGTTGCGGAGGATGCGCTGCCGGACCCCGTCGACGACGTCGGCGCGGTCGAGGCGCCCCTCGACGGCCACCACGTAGGGCAGCGCCAGCCACAGGTTCGTCCAGTCCTGGCGCTCCTGCGGGTTGGCGCGCTGGGAGATGTACTTGGCGATGATGAGGGCCCAGCGGTGGCTCGGGTCCTTCGAGTGGATCGCCCAGGTGTAGAACCCGACGTTGCCCTTCTCCTTCGCCTGCGTCGTCGCGACGAAGGGGGCGCCCTCCATGGCGCCGTTGCGCTCGTCCTCGCGCATCCACCGGCCGCAGTGGGCGCACTCGTAGCCGATCTCGGCCACCTCGCGAGTGACCGTGCCGTCGTCGTAGGTCAGGTCTCGACGCGGAAGCGGGTGCTCATGCCCGGCACGATGGCGCGCCGAGCGTGTCCCGTTCCAGGCTACGAGGGGCCGGACCGGGCGGCGCGCAGGATTAGATCGCCTCTCCGCCGCCGCCAGTCATTCGAGTTCGCCAAATCGGCCAGCGCCGAGGCGCAGGGAGCGTCACCTGATGCCCGAAAAAAAGTTTTGTGGCTGGCGGCCCACGCGACCCGTCGATCCCGTGTAGCCCTCGTTTCCGTGCCTTCTGCGGGGCATCCCTTCCGGACCCATCCGCAGCGCCGAAACAGCCGGCCTTTTCAAATGCTTGCTACGCACGGAACATGCTGAGGTTCGCGCGTCGGGTGTGGTGCCCCGGCGATCCGCGAGGTTCGGGTCACGGGCTCAGCACATGCGTTTCTCCCAGGGCGACGACGCGCCCTTGTCCTTCGCACATCACGTGCCGGAGGCCGCTCTCGCGCGCCTCGGCATTCCCCTCGGGCGCACGCGCGACGACCGCGCCGTCCAGCGCGCCATCGTTGGCCAGGCTCTCGTCCGGCATGACGGCGGCGGCGGCCGCATCTCCTATTCGCGCAGCGGCGAGTGGTGGCGGCAGGACCGCTACGAGGACACCCCATTCGGACGCACCCGCGTCCTCGGCACGGTCGACGCGCTCACCAAGATGGGGCTGCTCAACGGCTTCCGAGCCAAGCGCGGCGCCCACCTTGCCGAGGAAAAGGCGGACCGGCTGCAGTCGGCCTTCTGGGCCACCGACGCTCTCGTCGCGGCCATGCAGGGCGAGGCCGTCGAGCACCGGCGCCCGCGCGTGCCCGTGTTGCTCCGGGACGAGAACGGTGACCCGGTGGCCCTGCCGAAGACGCAGAAGGTCCAGCGCATCATCCGCACCATGGAGCGCCGCAACGAGGAACGTGCCGGCATCCACCTGTCGGTCGACCCGGCGGCTGTGGCGAAGCGGCTCTGGCGGTTCTCGGACCACCACTGGTGGGCGATGTCAGACAGGGGCAAGTGGGTCTGTGTCCGAGGTCAGGAGCACCCCTACATGGTGCAGATGTTCGCCAGGCGGAGCTTCGACCTGCACGGGCGCATGTATGGCTTTTGGACCGGCCTGCCCGGCGTGCGTCGGTCCGAGCTCCTCCTGAACGGCGAGCGCGTCTGCGAGGAGGAGCCGGATTGGAGCTGCCTCCACCTGGACCTCGCCTACGCTATGTGCGGCCTGCGCCTCGACGGCGACGCCTACGACGTCCCGGGGGCCGATAGCGTCACCCGGGCCCAACTGAAGGGCGCGGTGAACACCGCCATTAACGCGCCGACCGCCACGGCGGCGCTGAGATCCCTGATGCAAAAGAGGTTCGAGCGCGACAAGAAGGGTCGCCGGGTGTGGCCGCTCTCCATGACCTGGGAGACGACGAAGGCTGTCATGGCGCGCATTGAGGAGCGGCACGAGGGCATCCGGCATCTCTTCAACAGCGACGCCGGCGTGCGTCTCATGCGCATCGACTGCGAGATGGCCGGGCAAGTGATGGACGAGTGCACGACGGCGTCGGTCGCGTGCTTGCCGGTGCACGACTCCTTCATCGTCCCGGGGCGGCACCATGGGTTCGTCGAGGGTGTCATGGGCGAGGTCCTCGACCGTACCCGCAACAGACTTTCTGGTTCGGGTACAACGGTTTACCCCGTCGCTCGCCTACACTGTGCGGGGGCGGGGGCGGGCCTCCCGGGGGCGGAGCCCCTGGGGGCTTCGTCCGTGGAACCTGGGACCGCCCCCTTGGTGGAGGTCGCCGCCCTTGCCGGAGATGCCTCGACCGTGCCCCCGGTCTCCCCTCCGGTCGTCGTACCCTCGACGCTTATAGGAGACCCTCCGGCGGTCGTCGCGGTCTCCCCCCGGGAACTCATACCCTCGACGGTTATAGAAGGCCCTGGAGCGGTCCTGCCGGGCTCGTACGCGGGCTCTACCCCCGGCCCTCGTGTCTCTACCCCGTCCCTCGTAGACGCCGCCCCTGACGTCCCCTGGCCCTTACAGGACGTGGCTCCCGAACCTCGTGCCGTAGTCTCCGCACCTGATCCTCGCGCGTCGTCCAGGGAGCCCCGTACAGCGCACTCAACCGTCCCAACCTCTCCACACCCACGCGCCCCTTCTCCTGCCGTCCCTGACCGTCTCTGCCCGACCTTGAGGCTCGACATGACCACCTGCCACCCCGCCGTCGTCGCCATTCCCGACCCGCACCCCCACGTCATCTACGACGTCGACGGCACCCCGATCCGTGGCCTACCGGTCATGCTGCGGCCCATCGCCGAGGACCTCATCTCGCAGGGGCACGACCCGTACACGCCTCCCGCCGCGCCTCCTCTGAAAGTGGCCCCCGGGCTGCCCGGCGGCATTGTCCCTCGCGCCCCGTGGCCCTACACTGCGGGCATCCGGTGACCCGGTAGCTGCACCACAGCTTGAGCCCCGCTGCTGCGCACCTCGCGCCGGCGGGGCTCTTCCGTTTTGGTTCCCTCGCGGGTGGCCTTCCCGGGGACCGCCGCACTTACGACATCGCCTCCGACGGCTAGCCGAATACCGGCACCGGGGGGTCGCTCCGAGCATCGCCCTCGGAGCCCCGCCCGTGCACCCGTCACCGTCGCCCGCCCATTCCGCCTTCCCGTCCCGTCCCTGCCGCCAGCGGGCTCCCCTGGCCGCCTTGGGGGCCACGGCGGCATGACCCACGTCACGGCCACCTCGCCCCGCGCCCGGGTCACCGACCACGCCGTCCGCCGGTACTGCGAGCGGTACCTCGGCGCCGTCCTCGACGAGACTATCGACGACCAGCGCGCCATGCCGGTCCTGCGCAAGGCCGGGCACGACCTGGCGCAGGTGCGCGCCCGGCTGGCCGACGTCGGCGGGGTGCTGATGGCCGCCGGGCACCGCACCGGGAACGTCGTCGCCTTCCCCGAGGCCATGAAGGTCCGGGTCGCCGACGGGGTGGTCGTCACGGTTCTGGCGCGCGCGTCCAAGCCCCCGGCCGGCCCCGCTTCCCAGGTCCCGGCCCGGCCCCGGACCGTCCTCGAACTCGGGGTGACCCCGTGACCGACAAGCCCTTCCCCTTCGACAAGTGCACCACTGCCGACGCCTGCAAGGCGGGCATGTTGGCGGTGATCAAACCCGGCATGGACTGGAGCGAGGTCCACTGCGGCCGCTGCGGCGGCCAGGGCATCGTGCGCCACGGCGAGCTCCTACCGCCCAGCCCGTTCCCGGCCCCGCCTGAGCCGGTCGAGACCGATCCCGTGTCCGAACACGTACCCGACGCGGAACCCGCCCCGGCGGGCAAGGGCAAGGGGGGCGCATCGTGAACCGCGCGCTTCCCTTCGGGGGCTACCACCAGCGTCGCGAGGCCGAGTGGGTCGGCGCGCTGGTGCTGCTCGGCGTCGCCGTCGCCCTCCTGCTCCCGGGCGCCACCTTCAGCCGCCCGACGTTCGACGCCTTCTCCGACATCGCCCCCGAGGGCACCTGGGGGGCCGCCCTGTGCGGTGTCGCCGTCATCAGGATGCTCGGCCTCTGGGTGAACGGCTCGAAGCGCCACTCCCCGAGCATCCGCCTCGTCACCGCCGCCGTCGGCGCCTGCGTCTGGACCGGGCTGGCGTGGCTCCTCGCCCGGGACGGCTACCCCGGCTGGAACACCGGCGTCGGCGCCTACGGCGTCCTCGCCCTCGTCGACGCCTACTGCGCGTTCCGGGCCGTCTGGGACCAGGGCACGAACGACGCCCGCGCCGCCATCCTCCGGAGGGCCGCCCGTTGATCGACCTCTTTGCCACGTTCATCGGCCTGCCCGCCGACGCCCTCAAGGCCCTCGGCACCGTTGCCGTCGGCGGCCTGCTCGCCGGGGGCGCCTACGTCCTCGCCCGCATCAAGGAGGCCCGGCGGCCCCCGGAGCAGGCCCTGGCGCTTCCCCGCATCGCCCTCGACCCGGCCGACCGCGACCTGGGGTTCACCCTCGTCCGGACCGGCACCGACCTGACCCGCGCCCTGCACGACCACGGCAAGATCCTGCGCCGGTTCGGGCGGGACGACGACGATGGCGACGGCGACGCGTCACCGCCCCGGCCGCCGCGGCCGCCCCGCTCGAACCGCCGGAGGTCCTGACCGTGCGCAAGCCCAAGATCGTCCCGAACGCCAAGGCCGTCGCCAAGCACTCCTGGTCTTTCCGGCTCAACCTCCTGGCCACGGTGGCATCGTCCGTCGTGCTCGGCATGTCGGTCCTGGCCGGGGCGCCGCCCATCGACCCGGTGTGGTTCGCGGCGCTCTACGCGGTGACGAACCTCGTCGCGGCCGGGGCGCGCTTCATCGCGCAGCCCGAGGTTTCGGGGGAGGCCGCCTGATGCTCGCCTTCCTTCGCAGCCTCGGCGTCGCGGTCGCCGTCGGCACCGCCAACGCCGCTCCCCGGGCGGCCGCCGGAAATCCGGCGCTGGCCGCCGTGTCCCGGTCGACGTCCAAGCCGGGATCCCGGCTGAAGCGGTCCGCCGCCGCGGCCGTCCTGTGCACCGGCCTCGTCGGCGGGTTCGAGGGCCTCCGGACCACGGCCTACCCATCGACGTCATCATCATCGATGGCGAGCCGTGGTTTGTGGCCGCCCAGGTCGCCGAGGTCCTCGGCCACCGTGCCGCCTCCGACGTCACCCGCCTACTGAAGGACAAGCAAAAGGGTACGCACTCAGTGCGTACCCTTGGCGGCGCCCAGAACGTCTCCGTGATCTCGGAGCCCGGCTTCTACTAGGCGGTCCTTGGCAGGAAGCCGAGCGCCAAGGCAATGCCAGGCATGATCGAGCGGATCGAGCGCTTCCAGGATTGGGTTTCCGAGGAGGTTCTGCCCTCCATTCGCCGGACCGGGTCCTACGCCCTGATGACCGCTCCCGAGCCGGTCGTAGGCCCCGACCCGCTTGCGCTGCTCGACGACCCCGACGTCCTGCGCGGCCTCCTCGGCCGGTACACGGAGAAGGTGAAGGAGGAGCGCGCCGGCCGCCTCGCTGCCGAGGCCCAGGTCGAGGCCGCGCGGCCGTCGGTCGAGTTCTGCGAGGCACTTGCCGACAGCGACGGGACCTGGGGGCTCCAGGCAGCCGGGAAGGCGCTCGGGCAAAGGCCGAACCGGTTCATCGCCTAGCTTAAGGACCGCGGCGACGTGTTCGAGCTCAACAAGGGCAACGTGGCCAAGCAACGCCTCATCGACCAGGGGCTCTTCACCGTGCGGTGGGAGCAGTTCGGCGGCAAGCCCCGCCCCGTGACGAAGGTGACCGGCAAGGGGGTGGTGACTACGCCAAGGCCCTCGGCGTTCGGCCGCCGCAGCAGCCCCCGCAGGCCTTGCTCCCCGGCTTCTGACCGGTGCGGGGAATACGTAGCTAAGCAGGGTTAGCTACCAGAGCGGCCCGGTTCCCCCCTCGGGAACCGGGCCTTTCCGCGTCAATCGCCGGACGAGAGGTCGCCCGGTCCGGACGCGCAGCGCGCGTCAGTGAACTGCCCCTTCTTCGCGTCGGTCCGCTCGTCGATGATGAAGCTGCCGCCCGGCTTGGGCACGTCCCAGCCGCCCCCGATGGCCGTCATCCGCCCGCGGCCGGCCTCTCCCCGCGCAGCGAGCTCCGTCGTCTCGCGGCCCGTGCGCGTCGAGACGGTGCCGCACGTGACGGTGACGCGCCAGGAGCCGGACGGGCCCGGGACCGCATCGACGCGGCTGAAACGCTGCCGGCCGGGGCCGGCGGGAACGCGCACGTCGTAGAGCCAGCGTTCGCTCGGCTGCGGGAAGCGGTCGGCCTCCGCCGCGGCGGCCGGGACGGCGGCGAGCAGCGCGATGGCGAGGGCGAGAATGCGGGTGCTGGTCACGACAGCGCCTCCGTGGCGTCGTCGCTGACGGGCGGGGCCGGGAGCGGCTCGACGGACAGCGCGAGCGCCTCGGCCCGCTCGGCGACGCGGCGGGCCTCGTCGGGCGACAGCAGCCCGGCCTCGACGAGACGGGCCGCCCTCATGACGCGCGCCCGGGCGGCACGGCCGACGAGCGAGCAGCATCGCCCGCTCTCCCAGGCGGCCTGAATGCGGTCGGCGATAGTGGCGTCGATCATGGCAAGGTCTCCGAGGAAGGCGTAGGGCTGACGGCCCAGGCCGAGCCGTCGGCCTCGAACCAGGCGCCGGCCGCAGCGGTGACGGGCACGCCGTCGGCGAGGAAGACGCCGTCGGCGTAGGGGTCGAAGCGGAGCCGGCGGGCGCCGAGCGGTCGCGGTGCGTCGGTGGGAGTCCCCCGCGCGACCGCGCAGACCTCGCGGACGCGCCGGTTCCGCACCCGGGCAAGCGCCCCGGGACGGACGACGAGGGCGACGCCGGCCAGCGCGACGGCCTCGACGTGGGCGACGACGCGGCCGCCCTCGCGCAGGGACCAGCACCGGCGCCGGGTGTGCCGGTAGACCTCGGTCACCGTTCGCTCGGACGGCGCCAGGGTTCGCCCGGTTCGCGGACGAGGCAGTCCTCGCGCCGGATTTCCGGCGGAGCGGCCGGGGCCTCGCGCGGAACGGCGCGGTCCTCCTCAAGCGCGGGCGTCTGCGTGAGCGCCCGAGCAAGCCGGGAAGCGACCGCGACGGACGCCTCACCGTCGCGGCGCCCCTCGCGGACGAGGCGCTCCAGACGTGCGACGTAGAGCACGCCCAGGGACGCGAGCTCGGCGTCGGCCGAGCCCGTGTCGAGAGCCCGGCGGAGGAGCAGGCGGTTCGTCCGCAGCATGGTGAGGTCGGTGGGCGACTGTAGCATGTCGCCCTCCCTAGTGCCGGGGCAGCGCCGCAGGGCCGCTCTCGCGGGCCTGGAGAGCCATATCGACGAGGCGGCGCAGGCGACGGATCGAGCCCCCCTGGGACCACGCCTTGGACAGTGCCGCGATCTCGTCACCGTCGAGCACGCCGAAACGCTCGTCCTCGCCGAGATCGCGGCAGGCCTGCCGGGCCAGCGCCGGCGCCAAGACGCCGACGTGCTCGGGAAGGGGGCCACCGACACGCACGATGGTCATGCGGTCCCGTAAGCTGCCCGGGATCGACGACGTATCGT
Source organism: Methylobacterium sp. SyP6R (assembly GCF_019216885.1). NCBI lineage: Bacteria > Pseudomonadati > Pseudomonadota > Alphaproteobacteria > Hyphomicrobiales > Methylobacteriaceae > Methylobacterium > Methylobacterium synurae. The sequence goes on from NZ_JAAQRC020000001.1 coordinate 4,678,289, forward strand.
TCGCCGTGCAGAGGAACAGCGTGTTCGAGACGTCGACTGTCGAGAGCAGGTAAGTCGAACGCCAGGCGCGCGCCGTCTCGGCCTCGAACCAGCCGTGAAGCAGGTCGAGGGGGTCGCCCCCGCCTCCACGGCGTGCCCCGCCGGCCTTCTCAAGCTCGTCCAAGGCCAGGCAGACGCTCGCCAGCCCGGACGTCGCGAGGAGGCGTTCGAGGATGCTCGGATGGCCCGAGAGCCAGCGAATGGATGTGCCGCCGAGCCCCGCGTTGTCGCTGGTCGCCTCGCAGTTGAACCGGGCGTACGGCAGGCCGGAAACCTCGGCGACCCGACGGACGCCGCGGCTCTTTCCGGCCCCGGGCGGCCCCTCGACGCAGACGACGCCCCCGCCCCAATGTGAGCGGCCGCCCTGGGACAGGCGAACCGCGCGGTGGAACGGCGCGAGCCACGGGCTCTCGCCGTTCAGCTTCGCCTCCCACGCGTTCCAGTCATCCGGGACCGGAACGAGCGGCAGGCGCGCCCCGAGCGCCTTCCCGAGGAAGCGTTCGATCTCGCGCTTGTTCTCGCCCTTGCCGGCGGCCTCGGCGGCGTCGGCCGGGAACACGACAACACCGGGCCCCTGCGGCTCGGCGGCCGGGGCCGGCATGACGGGGACGGTCTTGACGGCGGCGAGGTTCGGCCTGGCGACGGGCCCGGGCCGGTCGTCGTCCATCTCTTCGGCGTGCGTCGGGCGAGCCGACTTCGCTGCTGCCGCGCGCATGCCGAGGATATCGCGGCCCAGGTCCAGCGAACGCTGGATGACGCACAGCGGAGCTCTACCCGGGAGCCACGTCCCCAGGCCCTCCGGGTGCGCGAGCAGGCTCCGGGCGCCATTGGAGAACGCCAGGAAACCGGTTGCCCGGAGCGCGGTGCAGCGTTCCGCGGCCGACGCCAAGCGCTCCAAGGCGTCGCGGTCACCGGTCTCCGCGAGGCAGACGTCGATGATCTGCGCCAGCCTCACGAAGTCGAGGACGACGTTCTCCTGTTCCACCGTCGTCCGGTCGTCCTCCAGATCGAGGAGGAACGGGCCGTTGTCGATCTCCTCGATCCGGACGACGAGGCGACTGCGGAGGTCCTCAAACTTGGCGTGGGCGACCTCGACCGAGGCAGCGGAGGCGCGAACCGGCACCGACGGCAAGGACCGGCACAGCGCCCATGCCTCCGAGGCGTGGGTCGCGAGGTCGATGTGCCAGTGCACGTCGGCCGTCGGGACGCCGGGCAGCGGATGGGTTTCCCAGCGCCGCATGACGTAGTGGATGGCGGGAACGAACGGGTGGCAAAGGAAATGGGCCGGGGCCTTGCGCAAGCCGCGAAGGATCGCGAGCGCGCTGAAGGCCTCCGCCCGGTCAAGGGCGTCAGCGTTCATCAGGGGAAAACCTCACCTTTCACGCGGGGGCAAATCCACCCGCGGAGCATCAAAGGTTCTAGCCGCTATCCCTTAACAAACGCTTGATGAAGACCCCTCCAGAATGGCGATCCTCCCAGATGGTTTTCCCCAGCCGGGTCATGTGAAGGATTTCGCCCGCTCTCCTGGCCGCCTCCAGCGTCCTGTCCAATCGCTCGACGGGACCTGCCCCTTCGACGGCCTTCGAGTATCGCGACATCGCGAGAAGGAGAGCGCCGAACGCCACCGGATCGGGGCTGGCGGCAGCCTGGGCGAGAGCCAGGAGAACAGCCGGGGCGGGGGCTTGGCGGGCGAAGCGGCCCGGGGACAGGCTGCGCCGGTCGAGGAGGAACGCCTCGGCCATTGAATGCGTCCACCCACCCGGCCAGAGGCGGTCAGCGGCCGCATCGACCGCACGGTAGAGGTCGTGGCTGATGTCCTCCGGGCTCACCCTCATCGGGTCTTCGCCGATAAAATGCGGCCGCCGCTCCGGGTCGTAGGCAAGCGCATGGCTCACGGCGCGCCCGACGACCGTCCAGCCGGCGGGGCACGGGAACTCCTCGGGGTCCATGGGTTCGAGGCGGATCTCCATGGCCACGGGATAGCACGGCCCGGCCGGCGCGCCAGCGGCCTGGCGGCGTCCCTATTCGAATCGACGCGCACCCGTAGAATCTGAGGTGGGCCTAGCCCGCGAGTTTACCGAGCCGTGGCCGCCCTCAGGACCCCCGCCATGCGTCTTCACTGGAACCGCGTCCGCCGCGCCCGACGGCTGCCCGCACCGTTGCCGCCAACGCCGAAGCGTCCGCTCGGGCCGCCGGCGCTGTTCGGCCTCGACGGGCGCGACATCCGCCTGCGTGCCGACGTCGTGGCGGCCTACGGCTCATGGGAGGCCTTCCTCGACCGTGCGGCACAGGTCGGACTCGACGCGCTGGAAGATCGCCAAGGCGGCGCGCAGGCCTTCTTCCATTCGGTGACGCGACTGGTCCCCGACGCGGAGCGCCGCGACCTGTACCGGGAACTGAACCAGCGGATGCGTGGCCTCCTCCGACGCCGGCACGGAGAACGCGTCACCGTCAAGGAGACCCCGACCCGAGATGGATGGATCATGCAGCGCCTCTTCGGGAGGGCGGCATGAAGGACACCTTCGAGCTCGATGGCCCGAGCGCCATCATCGAGTCCGTCAGGCGCTACCAGGCGGCCGAACGCCAGGCGTTGGCCCACAGCATCGCCATGTCGATTGCCATGGGCACCACGAAAGCCGAGCTCATCGAGGCGGACCTCCGGGCCAGCCGGGAGCGCAGGGACGCCCTGATCGCGGCCGGCAAGATGGATGCCTACGGCAACCGGTTCTTCGAGATCGGCGACCTGGTGACCCGTGACGGGACCGACATCCACCGCGTCGTCGAGCACAACGGCTCGCCCGGCCACGCCCCGGACGGGTTCACCGTCGTCTGCGTCAGCCCGCCGTCGGACGGCTGGTGCGAGGTCGGCGACGAGGAGTTCAACACCTGCTGCCGGTACGAGTGGGTCACCGACCCGGTTGCCGGAAATGCGGCGGGCCCCAGCCGGGACGCCGGCTCGCCCTGCGATGCCGAGGCTGAGGGCCTGACCTGCGGGGAGTCCCTCTACGCGAGCATCGTCGCCGCCGAACGCGAGCGCCACCGACGCGAGATGGAGGCATGGCGAACCGAGTTCGAGCGCGGCTACCTCCGCCCGACCCGGAACGCCTGGGCCAACGTGCTGGTCGACATCGAGGCGGCCAAGGCGGCCCGGCCGGCAATCGGCAAGCCCCTGTCCCGCAGGGCCAGGCGCCGGAACCGCGGGCCCGTCAGCGCGGCGAGGGCCGCCCTGGCGCGGGTGTACCACGAGCCGGTCACGTGGGCTTGGCTGGCGCAGGGGGCGGCATGACGACCGACCCGACAGCCCTGGCGAAGATCGGCGAGTGGACCGGTATCTGCGGCTACCGGGCGGAGGTCTTCGTGGAGGATCTCGCCGAGACCGGGTTCGTGGTCACGCCCCGGCTGGTCGCCGAGCGCGCGGCCGCGCTGGAGGATCTCCGGCACCTGAAGGCGATGTCGGAGTACGACTGCGAGGAACCTCACCAGGACGCCGACGGCATCCTCTGCGACCTGCTCGTCAGGCTCGGGTTCGAGGACGTCGTGGAGGCGTGGCGACGGGTGGAGAAATGGTACTCGTGACCGTCCAGGCTATCCGCCCAGGGAATACGTAACCACACCCCGATCCCGCGCTTGCGGCCCCCGGCGCGAGCTGCGATCCCTCGTTCACCGAACGCCGATGAGGCCCACCGTGAAACGCATACGCCACCCCCGCCTGAGACCGACCCCCGGGGCGTGACGCCGTGCGCGCAGCCCCTTCGACAGGAGGCTGCCCTGATGAAGAATTCGACCTCGAATCCCGCCGTCTACTTCACCGCCGACACCCACTTCGGCCACGAAGGGATGATGGACGGACGCATGACGCGGCCGCGCCCGTTCGGCTCTATCGAGGAGCACGACGAGGCCCTCATCGCCAACTGGAACGCGGTCGTGCGCCCCGGCGACGAGATCTGGCACCTGGGCGACTTCGCCTACGGCTGCACCGTCGACCACGCCAAGGACGTGTTCCGGCGCCTCAACGGGACCAAGCGCCTTCTCCACGGGAACCACGAAAAGCGGGGTAAGCAACTCGCCTGGGCGAGCCAGCACGAAGGCTTCGTCGACGTCACTGTCGAGGGCACCCGGCTGTTCCTCTGCCACTACGCGATGAGAGCTTGGCCTTCGATTTGGAGGGGCACGCTTCACTTGTTCGGGCACACGCATGCCAGCCTGCCGGACACCCGTCGGTCGGCTGACGTCGGCGCCGACGCCTGCGGCTTCCGGCCGGTGCGCCTCGACGAGCTCCGGGCGCGCATGGCCCAGGCAAAGGACTGGCCCGAGGAGCTTGCCGCTGCGGCGGACGCGGGCGAGATCCGCTGAAACGACGAGGGCCCCGGGGAGCGTCCCGGGGCCCTTCGCTATTCGGACGCCTCGATGGCGGCGGCCGCCCGGCGCATGTCCAGGGCCTGCGCCTCCAGCCCGGACGCCTCTCGCCAAAGCAGGCCGAGCAGCGCCGGGGCGACCTCGGGCGGGATGGCCCGTTGCCCGGCGGCCCACCGTTGAACGAGGCGCGCGTCGACGTCGAGGGCGGCCGCCAGAGGGCGGCGCCATTCGGGACCGTAGAGCGCCTCGCCGGCGGTCGCGAGCAGGGCTGGGTTCACGCTTCCGCTCTCCAGACGCAGGCGCCCTGCCACTCGTCCACCCAGGCCATCAGTTCCAGCGGCTCGTCGGAGGTGACGCCGCAGGCCCAAGCCAGGACCTCGCCGGACGGGAGGGTTCCCAGGTACCGGTCGCCGGGGCGGTCCTCGCGGTACCAGGCCGGCCGCGGCCGGGTGCACGCCGAGGCGATGGCCGCCGCGGCGCGCCTGGCGTCGGCCTCGGTACGGGCGGACCGCAGGACCTGGATGGCAGGCAGCGCGCTCAGGGCAGTGCGGCGGGCGCCGACCGGGTAGCTGAAGAAGGGGTTGTTGTCGTTCATGTTCGTGCCCCCCGTCAGATGGTCAGGCCGAGGGCGCGGTCGTCGGCATCCAGGGCCGCGAGGTCGCGCTCAAGCTGCAGCATGTCGAGGTCGACGGTGGCGTCGTAGCCATCCTCACGCTTGCGCCGCACCTTCCCGGCCGGGAGGGCGTTCGGGCAGAGGACCTGCACGCGGAAGGTGCCGTCGATGCCCTCCGACAAGGCCCAGTTGGCCCACACGTTACGCGCCCGGGACGTGCTGTTGGTCTCGACGATCAGGTCGAGCTCCGGGCGGATGGCCTCGGGGTCGTAGCGGTCGTCCGTGATGCAGCGGACGTAGACGACCTGGGGGCGCCCTGGGGCGTGGAGCTCGTCGGCAAGACGCTCGCGGTCGGCGAGGTCGAAGGCGCGAGCGGGGCGGGTAAAGGCGATGCCGGACTTGGTGCGCATGTGCCGAGGTCTCCCGTGCGGCGGATGGGCGGTCGGCAGGGCCGACCGCATAAGAGTGATGGTACGATTCGTGATGCATGCCGCAAGTGCCCCCGAGACCGTGTGCCTTTCGTCGGGCAGGCGCACCCTGTCGGGGTCACTTCCGCAGGAGGATACCGTGCGCCTGATGCGCTTCTTCGCCGCCGCCATCCGAGCCGCTCTGGTGGCGATGGCAACCGCCCCCAAGCTGGTCTGGGACGGCGCCCGTTGGGTCGCCCGGGCTGTCACCGCCCCGCCGCCGGCGGTCGCCGAGGCGCAGGCCGAGGCCATGGCCGAGATCGAGGCCGCCGCGCAGGAGGACGCCGCTGCCCAGGCTAAGCCCGCCGCCACGCCGGCCGCCGTCCACGAGGCATGGGGGCGCGCCGCTGTCGCCCATCTGGCGCCGCTTCCGGGTCAGGCCCCCGCTGCGACGGCCTGCCTCGACGAGGCGGCCCGGTGCTACCTCGACCGATTGACGCCGGCGCAGGCGCTCAAGCTCGCCTCGCTGGAGCCCCGCCACGTCGGCGCGCACCTGCTCGGCAACCGGCCGCTCGCCTCGCTGCCCCGGCCGCTCACGCTGGCGGAGTGGCACCGCCAAGAGGTCGAACGCGTGGCCGCCATGTCGAAGCCGAAGGCCCGTCCGGACGGCGAGCCCCGGCGCGACCGCCGCGAGGCGTCCCACCGGCCCGCGCCCGCGTTCGCCATCGCCTGATTGGACGCCACCCGAAACGAACGAGCCCGCCCCGGGAGACCAGGGCGGGCTTCTTTATTTGGGGATGGCGCTGTCTCGCTTGCTTGAAGCCATTGACTCTTGCGGGCTGCGCCTCACTCGACCTGGGCTGCGCCCGCAATGGCATCAGGTCATGCCGCGGCGGCACGCGCCCGGAGCATGAGGATGCGCAGGCGCTGCTCGTCGTCGGTCTGGCGGGCAGCCTCGGCGCGGGTGGCTTCCGCCTGCCTGGCCCGGGCGGCCTCGATGCGTCCGGCCCGGACGCTGGCGGCGACGGCGCGCCACTCGTCCGCATCCGCCGCGTCGCGCTCGGCGCGAGCCATGCGGCCGGCGATGAGGGCGGACCCGAGGGCGCCGGCGAGACCGTAGGCGACACCCTCGCAGGCGGCACCGACCTGATGGGCGTTCGTGTGGTAGTGCGTCATCAGGGCGGCATCCGTCGGTGCGTTCATCCAGAGATCGCAGCTCCGCGAATCGGCGCCAAGAGTCGCCGCCCGGATGCCTGTGAACGAGGTAAAGGAAGCCCTGGCCGTGGCCCTCGCCGGGACATGTAGCGCCACGGCTGGGCATGTCCGTGACGTGTCCTTGTGCCTCGCTAGCCCGAGGGGGACGATGCCTCATCAGGAGGCTCACATGCGCTTCGACGACGACGCTCTCGAAGACGAATTCATCGCCGACCGCCTCGAAGAGGCCCGCGCCGACGCCGACGACGCGCCGGCGCCCGGTCCGATCCCGGAGCGCCGTGCCTCGGGGGTGTGGGGCTTCCGCCGCACCGACGCCCAGCGCAAGCGCGTCGAGCGGGCGAAGCGGAAGGCCGCCGGGATGGTCGAGCCCTCCGTGCTCGATGCCGCCATCGTGACGGCCTACGCCCGCATGCTCGTGGAGGGCGATGCGGTGAACCTGATCGCGCGCCGGGGCACGATGGAGGGCATGAGCCTGAGCGTGCACCGGGTCTACGAGGAGGCCCGAACCATCCTGCTGGAGAAGGGCGCGACCCCCGCCGGTGCTCGGCGAATGCTCGGCGAGCGCCTCCTCGGCGTGAAGGAGAGGGAATTGGACCTGGTGGACAAATCCGCTTGATTAAGCGTTACAGCCGCGAGGAGGTAACGGGGCGCCAATATACCGACCCTTCGGCGCCCCTGTATAACCGTCCAGAAATCGGGCGGTAACCCGCACCGGGCCACGGTCCCCCCGACGTGAAGGGGGGCCACGATGGTGGAGATGACGAACCTGGCGACGGCGCAGAGGGCGTTCCTGTTGGAGAAGGCCCAGCGACGGGTCGCCGATGCCAGGAACCGGTTCGAGCTCCGTGAGGCCGCCTGCAACGTCCGCGCGCCCGACGGCACCGGCCGCTTCATCGCGACGCCGGAATACGACGAGGCCTTCACCCGGATGGAGGCCGCCCAGGCCCGGCTCATGAAGCTCTATCGCGAGACAACGGTCGCCGAGGACCTGCCGGACGAGCTCGTCCGCGAGGTTCTGCGCGCTCGGGTGACGCATGCCGGGGCCGAGGCTTGGTGCCGGCGCATCTCGGCTATCCCGGGCGGCCCCGACCTCGACCCCGACTACGTCAAGGCCGTGATCCTGGAGCTCCGCATGGGCCGGCGCGACCGCGTCCCGCTAGGCCTCCGGCTTGCCCTGATGGAGGAGGACGAGGCTGCCGCTCATCGGCGTGGTCAAGGACCGGCGAACTAAACCGCGCTACTCCTAGGCGTATCCGGAGGTACGACGCGTGGACGACATCCCTGAAACACGCCTGGAGCAGGTCGCGATGATGGAGGGCATCCTCATCGAGCACGCGACGGGCCGGTCCAGCGACGGCCACGTCTACGAGCACCTGCGCCGAGAGTTCATCGCCGATGCCGAGGTGCGGGTCCTCCTCCCTGACTACGTCCGGACTTGCCGGACGCTCGATGCGTTCTGGCCCTTCATCAAGGACAAGCTCGGCCGGTACCAGGAGCGCCGGGCGTTCATCCGCGAATCGTTTACGCCGCTGATCGACCACCTAGAGGGCCGCAATCGCGCCCCCGGCGACGCGGTGGTCGGGGACGCGCTCGCCTCGTTCGACGCCGAGGGCGTCCACGCGGTCTGGACGAAGGCCCTGGCGCGCCGGACCTCGGACCCCGAGGGGGCCATCACCGTCGCCCGCACCCTCCTGGAGGCGGTGTGCAAGCACATCCTCGACGGGCTCGGCATCGCCTACGCCCCGAAGGACGACCTGCCCAAGCTCTACGGCCTGGTCGCCGCCGGGCTGAGACTGGCCCCGGACCAGCACCGAGACGTGCCGATCAAGGCTATCCTCGGCGGGGCCATGAACCTCGTGAACGGCCTCGGCACCCTGAGGAACCGGTTCTCCGACGCGCACGCCGACGACCCGCCGACGGACGAGCGGCCCCGCGTCCGCCCGTCGCCCCGGCACGCCAGCCTCGCGGTCAACGCGGCCGGGGCCGTCGCGACCTTCCTCGTCGAGACCTACCAGGAGCGCGGCAAGGGCTGAGCCGCCCGGCCATGGGCGTGGCCTGGAACAGGACACGGGGGTGGTAGAACACTCCATCCCGTGATGCCCCGAGGGCCGGCCGCGAGCCGGTGCCCGCGTCGCCGACCACCCCGCCGGAGGGCCTTCCGGGCGGGGTTTTGGCGCGTTTCTGTCCCCATAACTGTCCCCGTAGATTTCGGGGAGGGGGTCAAGCGGTGGCTTTACAGAGGGGAAATGGTGGTGGGCCCGGTAGGACTCGAACCTACAACCAGACCGTTATGAGCGGTCGGCTCTAACCATTGAGCTACAGGCCCCGGCTCCCGTCAGCCAGTGACGGGAGACCGGATTCGTAGGTATCCGGCGGGGGCGGCGTCGGCAAGCCCCTCGGCGCGGTGGCCGTGCCCCGCACCGGGAAACCATCGTTGCCCCCAAGCCTTCCTTGACGGACGATGCGGCAGCACCGGTCCGCGGCCGCGTCCATGGCGCCCCCCCTACAGGTAGCTCGTCAGCGTCAGCTTCGAGAGCATCGAGGTCGCCTGGTAGCTCGCCTGCAACTGCGTCTGCAGGGTGAGGAGCTTGGCCGCCGCCTCCTCGGTCGTGACCGATTCGACGCCGTCGACCGTCTTCTGCAGCACCGCCTTGGTGGCGGTGTTCTGGCTCTTCTGGGTGGCGATCTGGGCCGAGGCGAGGCTCAGCTCCGAGCCGATGCCCTCGACCGAGGGCTGTCCGTCGCCGGGCTTGAACAGGGTCTGGAGCCGGCCCGAATAGGCGTCGAAGCGGCGGCCGTCGGCGTCGGTATCGTCGAAGGACGTGGTGGCGAGGACGGCGAGCCCGCTCAGCGTCTTGCGGAACGGCACCTCGTTGGCCTGGACGCCGATCGCCACGGACTGGTCGCGGGAGACCGGCACGGTCGCGGTCCCGCGCGGGTCGGCGGAGGTGTCGTCGCCCTTGTACCAGATCAGGGTGCGCCCGCTCGGATCGGCGACGTAGGCCGTGGCGTTGCCGGCCGCGTCCAGCGCGACCCGGCGCGGGCTCAGGCCCGGGGAGGACGAGCCGGCGAAGAAGTCGCTCGCCGCCCGCGTCGCGGAACTCGCCGCGAGGTCGGTCCCGGCGGTGGTGTCGAGCGCCGTCGCCAGCGCCGCCTGGAGGTTGGCGGCGGTGTCGGCCGGGCTCGCGCCGATCGCGAAGGTGCCGGCGGCCTTGTTGTCGGCCGCGGCCTTCAGGCTCAGCGTCTTGCTGGTGCCGTCGCGAAGACCCACCGTGATCTGCACGCTGTCGCCGGCCTGGAGCCCGGCTCCCACCGTCACGGTCGCAGAGGCCGGATTGCCGCCCGACAGGGTCGCCGTCGCGCCGGGCGGGCTCGCGCTCTGCACGCCGGTGACGGTCCTGCCCGCGAGCGCCGCGGTGAGGTTCTGCGCGCTCGCCGCCGCGTCGGCGCCGATCGCGAAGGTGCCCTCCCCGCCTCCACCCGCCGTCCGGGCGGTGAGGTCGACGAAGGCCTCGCTGCCGTCCGTGTTGCGGACGCTCACCCGCACGATGTCGCCGTCCTTCGGCTGGCTGGCGAAGGACAGGGTGGCGCTCGCGGGCGCCCCCGGCTGGAACGCGACCGAGAGGCCGGCCGGATTCGAGCTGACGGCGCCGGCGATGGTGAAGCCGAAATTCGTCCGCACGCCGAGGGATTGGCTCTCCGACAGGCTCACGCTCGCGCCCGAGCCCGAGAGGTCGAGCCGCCCGGTCTTCGGCGAACCGGTGCCCAGATCGGCGGCCTGGCGCTCAGTGATGAGGGTGCGCACGCCGTCGAGGCCGGCGGCGGGGTCGCCGTCGAGGATCCGGGCGGCGCTCTCCACCGGGGCCCGGTCGGTGACCCGACCGCCCATGATGTACTGGCCGCCGGTGCTCTGGTTGAGGGCGTCGAGGGTGCCGCCGAGCTGGCCCGCCGCGATCTGCTGCATCGTCGAGCGGGCGGTGGTGCCGGTGCCGGTCCGGGCGCTGACAAGGCTGCTCCAGGTATTCGAGCCCAGGGTCGCGATCTGCTGCACGCTCGCCGAGGCGAGCGAGACCCGGGTCGCGCCGGTGCCCGCCGCCGCGATGTAGCTATCGAGCGCGCTGATCTGGGCATGCGCCGCGAGGCTCTGGGTGCGCCCGCTGCCGAGGCCGCCATAGGTGTCGGCCGTGCGGCCGCTGCCGATCTGGTTCGAGATCGTGCCGAGCGACGCCTTCATGGCGACGAGGCGCTGGGTGTTGAGGTCGGCGGCGGCGGTGCCGGCCGCGAAGGGGGCGATCGTCATCGCGGGCGGTCCTGTTAGATACGGAGCAGGGTGTCGAGCATGTCACGGGCCGCCGTCAGCACCCGGGCATTGGCGCTGTAGGCGGTCTGGAGCTGGATCAGCCGGGACATCTCCTCGTCCACGCTGACGCCGGATTCCTTGCCGAAGCGGCTCTGGGCCGAGGACAGGGCGATCTGCTGCCCTTCGTCGAGCTGCTGCGCCTCGGCGCTGGCCGCGCCTCGCGCATCGACGACCGACTGGGTGAAGCCGGTGACGGTGGTGAAGCGCGGGGCGCTGACGCCGCCGATGCCGCTTGCCGCCGAGAAGGTCAGCGTGCGGTTGGTCAGCGCATCGGTGAGGGTTTGCGGCCGCGCCGTGTCGCCCGAGGCGGTGGTGCCGGCGTAATCGACCAGGGTCGACGAATCGGCCGCGACCGCCGGGTTGACGGCGAGGCGCTGGGCGTAGCCCGTCAGGTGCGAGCCGCCCTCGAACGAGCCGGTGAACACGCCACCGGTCCCGCCATCGACGAACAGGGCGAGCTGGCCGCTGCCGGTCTTGGTGTCGGAGGCGTTGGTCGGCACGGTGACGGAGGCGCTGGCGCCGGTGAGCGCGAGGGCCGCCGGGTCCGACAGGATCCGCACCGAGCCGGCAGCGCCACCGGGTGTCGCCGACACGGTGAATCCGGTGCCGAGCACGGCGCCGATCTGCTGCGCGATCGTCGAATCCCCGCCCGAGATGTCGACCGGTACCACGAGCGCGGTCGGGTCGTCGGTGAGCTTGGGGTCGATCGGGTCGGGCGCCGCGCCGTTCGTCGGCATCAGGATCAGGTTGCGCCCCACTCCCGCCGCGTTGCGCACGCCGAGCGTCACGGCGTTGCCGGCCTGGAGCCCGGTGAGGTCGATGTCGAAGCCGGTCAGCCCGTTGGCGGACGCCGCGGTTCCAGTCGCCGGGCGGTCGCTCAGGGCCCGCGACAGGCCGGAGGCGAGGTCGTCGAGCTGGCGCTGGGCCTGGACCAGGGTGTCGTCGCGCAAGCTCACCGCGGCGGCGATCGAGCCGGAGCGGATCGCACCCGTAGCGACGAGGTCGATTCTAGCGCCGGCCGGCGTCGTCGCCGTCACGGTGCCGACGCCGCGGGCGGCCGGGTCGGCCGAATATTGTGCCTCGGGACTCAGGGAACCACGGCCGTCGAAGGCGAGGCTCGCCGCCGCCCCGTGATCGACCAGGGTCGCGCCGGAGGCGGTGAGCAAGGTGACCGAGCCGTCGGGCTGGTCGCTCACCTGCACGTCGAGATATTGCGACAGGGTGTTGATCGCCTGGTCGCGCCGGTCGAGGAGATCGGCGGTGCCGGCATCGCTCTTCGGCGCACCGGCGATCTTGCCGTTCAGATCCGCGATCTGCGTGAGAAGCGTGCTCGCCGAGGCGACATCGCTGCCGAGCTGCGATTCGAGGCCGCTGCGCAGGTCCTGCACGCCACGCGCGATGCCCGAGATCGTGGTGGCGACGGTCCGGGCGGCGCTCAAAGCGGTCGCCCGCGAGGCGGCGGAGGTCGGATCGGTCGTCAGCGCCTGGAGCGATTGCGTGAAGGTGTTCATCACCCCGTCGAGGGCGCTGCCGCTGCCCGGGGTGCCGTAGAGCGCGTCGAGCTGGCCCTGCACCTTGGCCGACAGCCCGGTATAGGCCGCCCCCGCGGTCTCGAGGCGCAGCTGCTTGAGCGACACCGCGTCGAGGGTCCGGCTGATAGTCCCCGTGGCGACGCCGGAATTGCCGAGCGTCGAGACGGAGGTCAGGGTGCGCTTGACGTAGCCGGCGGTGCCGGCATTGGCGACGTTCTGCGACACCAGGCCGATCGCCGCCTGCGTCACCTGCAGGCCGGCGGTCGAGGTGTTGAGGGCGTTGAGGGACATCGGTCGGACCCCGGGTGAGGGAGAGAGCCGGGCCGTACCGCCGCGCCCCTTTTGGGGCCGCGTCACGTGCCGGCATCTCGCGGGTTGGGCCGGAAACGATCGGGCCGCCTTTTGCAGCCGACCGGGTCCGGGGGGCGACGGACCCGCAAGGCTCCGCCGCGACGCGGCTCCGCATCGGCATGCCGACACGCAATCCGCCTGTCTTGTCGCCTCGTCGCAGCCTTTTGCCGCGGCACTGGCGAGCACTTCTTCAGATATCCGCCTTTTGCAGTATCGGATGAAGTGGATAACGAACCCTTAAAAACCTAGCGGATGACGTTGATGAGATCGGACATCATCTGCTGGGCGGTCGACATCACCCGGGTGTTGGCCGAATAAGCCTGCTGGGTGACGATGAGCTTGGAGAATTCGCCGGCGGTGTCGGTGTTCGACTGCTCGACGTTGCCGCCGACGATGGTGGTGCCGGATAGCCCGGCCAGCGGCTCGCCGGATTCCGCGGTCTGGGCGTAGTTGCCGCCCGAGACCGCCTTGAGGGAGTTGGGCGCGTTAAAGCGCACCACGCCGACCTGGGCCAGGGCCACGCTGTTGCCGTTGGAATAGGTGCCGGTGAGCTTGCCGTCGCCCGTCACCGCGAGCGAGTTGAGCGTGCCGGCGGCGTAGCCGTTCTGCTGCAAGGTGGTGGTGGTGACCTGGCCGCCGGCCGAGCCGTACTGGGTCAGTCCGCCGGTGCCGAAGTTCAGCGCGACCGCCCCGAGATTGGTGCCGTTCACCGTCAGGTTGGGGATGCTGAGGCTGGTGCCGGTGGGCGAGGTGAGCTGCCCGCTGCCGTTGAAGGTGAAGGCCTGGCCGGCATTCTGCCAGGTCCCGGCCGCGGTGCCGGTGGCGGTCTGGTTGGCGTAGTACAGGTTCCAGGTATCGCCGGTACCCGCCGTCGCGTCGGCATTCGCGACCTTGGCCCAGCGCATCTGCAGGCTCACCGGGGTGCCGGTGCCGGAATAGGCCGTGAGCTCGCCGCCCGCGATGCTGGAATTGACGAAGGCGGCCGAATCGGAGGCTGCGACCGTCGGGGCCGTCGCGGCATTGCCCGAGAGCACCCGGGGATCGCCGCCCGGCAGGGTGCCGAGGAGCGCGTTGCCCGACGTCGTGGTCGGGGTGCTCGGCAGGTTCGCCGCGTAGGCGATGCTGGTCGTCGGCTTTGCCGGCAGGGACGCGTCCGAGATCTTTATCGGCCCGGTGCCGGTCGAGGCGCCGCTCACCGGGTCGAGGCTCTGACCCGTCAGGTAGGCGCCGGCGCCGTTGACGAGGTAGCCGTCGCGGTCGACCGAGAAGTCGCCGCGGCGGGTGTAGAGGCTGGTGCCCGAGAAGGTCGGCGTGCCGCCGGGCGTCCCGCCGGCGGTCTGCACGGTGAAGAAGCCGTCGCCGCTGAGCGCCATGTTGGTGGGGATGCCGGTCGCCGCCACCCCGCCCTGCAGGCTGTTGGTCAGCTGCGAGAACGCCGCGACCCCGCCGGCGCTCTGCTGCTTGGCCGGCTGCTCGACCAGCATGTCGGCGAAGTCGGTGTCGATCCGCTTGTAGCCGACGGTCTGCGAATTCGCGATATTCCCCGAAATGTTCCCGAGGCTGAAGGCCTGGGCCTGGAGACCCGAGACCGAAGTCTGCAACGCGCCGAAAAGGTCCATCTTTTCCACATCCCGTCCGGATCACTCGGCGGGATGATCCGCAAGCCGTGTGCCACAGCCCAAGTCATTGATTTTATTGAGACACAGAACCATCGCGCGGCAAAACCCGCCGGGTGCCACCCGGCCCCTGCGGCAAAAACTGCCGTCGGATCGCCAGGACCATGTTTACGCGACGTTGAACCTCTTGGCCTTAGCTGCCCACCTGGACCGCGGTGGAACCAGGGACATGCGCCCGAGCAAGCGAAGCAGCCTCATTCACCTGATCTACTTCTCGCGTGCTCAGCTCTCCGCCGAGCCGCAGGAGCGGGCGCGCCAAGTCAACGACATCGCCCGTCATGCGCAGAAGAAGAACGAGTTCTCGGTCATCACCAGCCTCTTGATCGTCGATCAGGGCTACTTCATCCAGATTCTCGAAGGGGAGCGGATGTCGGTGCAGGAGACGTTCCAGCGGATCGGCGGGGATATCCGCCATCGCGACGTCCACATCGTCGAGTGGCGCGAGATCGCCAAGCGCGAGTTCGTGACGTCGTTCGCGTATGTCCTGCGCACCGCGACCAACGACGCCCTGTTCCAGAAGGCCAACCTGGCGCCGATGCTCCAGCGCGGGACCCCGAAGGCGAGCACGATCCACGCCCTCGCCCAGGCGCTGCAGGCCGACACCATGGCCAAGCAGGGCATCGACCACCTCTTCGTGTAGGACCCGCCGGGAGCCCCCGGCGATCCCTCCCAAACCTAACCCCGCTGGCTGGATCCGATGAGCGAAGCACCCCCGATCCTGATCGTCGACGACCAGGTCAAACTCGTCCGCCTGATCACCGAGCTGATGAACCGCCTCGGCTTCCCGGAGGTCGAGGGCGTGACCGACGGGCCGCAGGCGCTCGAGGCTTTGCGCAGCAAGCGCTACGGCCTGGTGATCTCCGACCTCGACATGGAGCCGATGGACGGTATCCAGCTCCTGCGCGAGATCCGGTCCGACGACGTCTTGATGAACATGCCGTTCATCCTCACCGAGACCTCGTTCAGCTTCGAGGACATCAACGTCGCGCACCTCGCCGGCGCCGACGCCTTCATCCTGAAACCCTTCGACCTGTCGCTCCTGAAGACGAAGCTGAAGCAGGTGCTGAACGGCCGGCCGCGCAAGCGCGAGACGCCGGTGGGCCCGATCTCGAGCCTCAACGTCGACTTCCCGCTCCTCGGCAAGATGTGAGTATCGGGCGCCGCCCCACTGATGGGGCGGGCGCCGGCTGGTCGTCTCACGCCCGGCGCTTCTGATAGTCCTTCACATCGGTGAAGCGGATCGCGGGCGCCCGCTCCTCCTCGTAGCGCAGCGAGAATCCGGTGGTCGCCATGAAGACCGGCGCCCCGTCGAGATCGCTCGCCATCGACGAGCCGTGCGAACCGACGAACTTGTCGAGCTCGGCCTGGTCCTCCGATTCGATCCAGCGGCAGATGGTGAAGCGGGTCGGCTCGTAGTCGATCGGCAGGCCGTATTCCGCCTGGAGCCGCTCCTTCAGCACGTCGAGCTGCAGCGCTCCCACCACGCCGACGATCGCGCTCGAACCGTCCTGCGGCAGGAAGAGCTGCACCACCCCCTCCTCCGCCATCTGCTGCAGGGCCTCGCGCAGCTTCTTGGCCTTCATCGCGTCGGTGAGCTTGATCCGGCGGAGAAGCTCCGGGGCGAAGCTCGGCACGCCGCGGAAGACCAGCTCCTCGCCCTCGGTGAGCGTGTCGCCGATGCGCAGGGTCCCGTGGTTGGGGATGCCGACGACGTCGCCCGCATAGGCTTCATCCGCGATGGCCCGGTCCTGGGCGAAGAAGAATTGCGGCGCCGAGAGCGAGATCGGCTTGCCGGTGCGCACGAGCTTGGCCTTCATGCCGCGGCTGAGCTTGCCGGAGCAGACCCGCATGAAGGCGATGCGGTCCCGGTGGTTCGGGTCCATGTTCGCCTGGATCTTGAACACGAAGCCGGTCATCTTCGGCTCGGTCGGCGAGACCGCGCGGGTATCGGCATCCTGGCCCCGCGGCGGCGGCGCCACCTCGGCGAGCCCGTCGATCAGGTCGCGCACGCCGAAATTGCGCAAGGCGCTGCCGAAGAAGACCGGGGTCAGGTGGCCCTCGCGGAAGGCGTCGAGATCGAACGGCTTGCAGCCGCCCTCCGCCAGCTCCGCCTCCTCGCGCCAGGTCGCGGCGTCTCCCGCCTCCGGCAGCAGGGTGTCGAAGAGCGGGTCGTCGAGGCCCGACACCGGCACGGTGCCGGCATCGTCCGCCGCGTCGAGCCGGCGGACGCGCCGCCGCAGGAGGTCATAGGTGCCGGCGAAGCTGCGGCCGCGGCCGATCGGCCAAGTCACCGGCGCCACGTCGAGGGCGAGCGTCTTCTCGATCTCGTCGAGGAGGTCGAAGGGGTCGCGGGATTCGCGGTCGAGCTTGTTGACGAAGGTGACGATCGGGATGTCGCGCAGGCGGCAGACCTCGAACAGCTTGCGGGTGCGCGCCTCGATGCCCTTGGCCGCATCGATCACCATCACGGCGGAATCGACCGCGGTCAGCGTCCGGTAGGTGTCCTCCGAGAAGTCCTCGTGGCCCGGCGTGTCGAGCAGGTTGAAGACGCAGTCGCCGTACTCGAAGGTCATCACCGAGGTGACGACCGAGATGCCGCGCTCCTTCTCGATGCCCATCCAGTCCGAGCGGGTCGAGACGCGGTTGCGCTTGGCCTTGACCTCGCCGGCGAGCTGGATCGCGCCGCCGAACAGCAGCAGCTTCTCGGTCAGCGTGGTCTTGCCGGCATCCGGGTGCGAGATGATCGCGAAGGTGCGGCGCCGGGCGACCGGATCGGCGGGGGCGCGCGGGGCGTCTGTCTGCATCAGCATGGGAGGTGTGTAGCCCGGACCCGGGTTTCTGTCTCGGGTCCGTCGGGGCCCGGCATCGGCGAGGTAAGGATGTCCCCATCGGGGAACGCGCGGGCACCGCGTCGGCGCCCGCGCCGCCTCTCTACCCCAAGCCGGCGCCCGAGGGCCAGAGGCCCTGCCCTCTCAGCCGCGGCCGATGAACGGCATCTTGGTGGCCATCACGGTCATGAACTGCACGTTGGCGTCGAGCGGCAGGCTCGCCATGTAGACCACCGCGTCGGCGACGTGCTTGGCGTCCATGGTCGGCTCGGGGCGGGTCGAGCCGTCGGGCTGGGGCACGCCGGCCTGCATGCGCACGGTCATGTCGGTGGCGGCGTTGCCGATATCGACCTGGCCGCAGGCGATGTCGTGGGCGCGCCCGTCCAGCGAGGTCGAGCGGGTGAGACCCGTGATGGCGTGCTTGGTGGCGGTGTAGGGGGCCGAGAACGGCCGCGGCACGTGGGCCGAGATCGAGCCGTTGTTGATGATCCGCCCGCCGCGCGGCTGCTGCTTCTTCATCAGCCGGAACGCGCCCTGGGTGCACAGGAAGGCACCGGTGAGGTTGGTGTCGACCACCGCCTTCCAGGTCGCGACCGGCAGTTCGTCGAGCTCGACCGGCGGCGCGCCGATGCCGGCATTGTTGAACAGGACGTCGAGGCGGCCGAAGGTCTCCTCGACGCGGGCAAACAGCGCGGCCACCGAGGCCTCGTCGCCGATATCGGTCGGCTGCGCCAGTGCCCGCCGGCCCTTGGCCTCGATCTCGGCGGCGACCGCCTGCAACGGCTCGGGCCGGCGCCCCGACAGCACCACGTCGTAGCCGGCATCGGCCAGCCCGAGCGCCACCGCGCGCCCCACCCCCGAGCCGGCCCCGGTCACCAGCGCGACCTTCTGCATGCTCATCGGCTCTCCTCCCCCTGTCGTTGATGGTTGCGGCTATCCCTGCCGTTCGCAAGGATCGGCATACACGAGCCCGAAAGCCCCTCCAACCGCCGCCCGTGCACCGAACCGCAACGCCCCCGGTTGCCAGCACCGCCCCACCCGGCTATGGAAGCGCCAGCCGCGCGTTGGGGCGTCGCCAAGCGGTAAGGCAGCGGTTTTTGGTACCGCCATTCCCAGGTTCGAATCCTGGCGCCCCAGCCACTTCTTCAGCTTGTTCCTCCAGATTCGTCGGGGTCTCACCCAGTCACACGGCGAAGTGGGCCAGCGGCTGGATTTCGCCGCGAAGTCGGCTTTCTAGATCGAAAGACGCGCTCGACAAGCGCTGCCAATCCCGGTTCTATCCGGCACCCCGATCCCCGCCCGCCAAGGTCGGGACGGCAAGAAACGGTCCCCGGAGGAATCCAGATGCGCTCATCCCTGACCGCGCTCGCGGCGGCGCTCGCCTGCGCGACCGCCTTCGCGGCCCCGGCCCTGGCGGCCGACCCGATCAAGATCGGGGTGACCGGCCCCTATACCGGCGGCTCCTCGTCGATGGGCGTATCGATGCGCGACGGCGTGCGGCTCGCCGCCGAGGAGATCAACAAGAACGGCGGCGTGCTCGGACGCCAGATCCAGCTCGTCGAGCGCGACGACGAGGCCAAGAACGAGGTCGGCGCCCAGGTCGCCCAGGAACTGATCAACAAGGAGAAGGTGGTCGCCACCCTCGGCTTCATCAATACCGGTGTGGCTCTCGCCGCCCAGCGCTTCTACCAGGAAGCCGAGATCCCGGTGATCAACAACGTCGCCACCGGCACCGTGATCACCAACCAGTTCAACCCGCCGGACTACGACAACAACTACGTCTTCCGCACCTCGGCCTACGACGTGCTGCAGGCCGGCATGATGGCCGACGAGGCGGTCGCCCAGGGCTTCAAGAAGATCGCGATCCTGGCCGATTCGACCAATTACGGCCAGCTCGGCCGCGAGGACCTCGAAAAATACCTCAAGGCCAAGGGCATCAAGCCGGTCGTGGTGGAAAAATTCAACATCAAGGACGTCGACATGACGCCCCAGCTGTTGAAGTCGCAACAGGCGGGCGCCGACGTGATCCTGGCCTACGGCATCGGCCCGGAACTGGCCCAGATCGCCAACGGCATGGCCAAGCTCGGCTGGAAGGTGCCGATGATCACCTCGTGGCCGGCCTCGATGCAGAGCTTCATCGATATCGCCGGGGCGAACGGCAACGGCGTGATCATGCCCCAGACCTTCATCGAGGATAAGACGCTGCCGAAGCGCAAGTCCTTCCTCGACGGCTATTACGCCACCTTCAAGGTCAACAAGATCCCGACCCCGGTGGCGGGCGCGCAAGGCTACGATTCGGTCTACCTGCTGGCGGCCGCGATCAAGCAGGCCGGGACCACCGACGGCCCGAAGGTCCGCGCCGCGCTCGAGGACCTGAACGGCAAGGTCGAGGGCGTGGTCACCACCTACGACAAGCCGTTCACGGCCAAGGACCACAACGCCATCAGCCGCAACATGGTGGTGTTCGGCAAGGTCCAGGACGGCAAGATCGTCTACGCCAAGGACGAGGACGCCAAGAACGCGGGCGTCGTCCGCGTCAAGGAGAAGGCCTCGAACTGAGGCCGCACCTGAAGGCCCCGCGCCCGTGGCGCGGGGCCCGTACCCGCGCATGAGCGCGGGGTCCGCCCCGCCGCATGATGCCCGGGGCCGCCCGACGAGACGAGCCTTCCCGTCATGCATATCTTCCTTCAGCTCGTGGCGAGCGGCGTCGCCGTCGGCATGATCTACGCCGCGATCGCGTTCGGCTACCAGCTCACCTTCGCGACCTCCAAGACCCTGAATTTCGGCCAGGGCGAGGCGCTGATGCTGGGCGCCCTGTTCGGCCTGACGCTGGTGCCGTTCACCGGCTACTGGCTGATGCTGCCGCTGGTCCTGGTCTTCGGCTTCGCCCTCGGCGCGGTGGTCGAGCGGCTCGGCGTGCGCCCTGCCGTGAAGATCAAGTCCGAGTACGGGTGGATCATGGCCACCATCGCGCTGGGCATCATCTTCAAGAACGTCGCCGAGAACATCTGGGGGCGCGACGACCTCAAGTTCCCTTCGCCGCTGCCGGAAGAAGCGCTGACCGTCGGCGGCGTCCGGGTGCTGCCGATGGAACTGATGATCGTCGCCGGCGCGCTCCTGATGATGCTCGCGGTCGAATTGTTCAACCGCCGCTCGATCTGGGGCAAGGCGGTGGTGGCGACCTCGAACGACATCGACGCCGCGGGGCTCATGGGCATCAACACCCAGAAGGTCATCACCCTGTCCTACTCGATCAGCGCGATGACGGCGGCCTTCGCGGGCGTGCTCGTCGCCCCGGTCACCCTCACGGGTGCCACGATGGGCTCGGTGCTGGCGCTCAAGGCCTTCGCGGTGGCGATCATCGGCGGCCTCGAATCCGGCCTCGGCGTGATCGTCGGCGGGCTGATCCTCGGCGTCGCCGAGACGCTCACCGGCTTCTACATCTCGACCGGCTACAAGGACGTGCCCGGCCTGATCCTGTTGCTCGCCGTGCTGGCGGTGCGCCCGGTCGGCCTGTTCGGCAAGGCCGTGATCAAGAAGGTCTGATCGTTTTCGCTCAGCGCCGCTCCCGGATCGCGGGAGCGGTTCTCAATGCCCCCCGTTCATCCAGGGTCCTTCATCACCATGGCGCAGTCCGCCCCCGCGCCGGCGCTGGCCCGGCAAACCGCCCCGCCGGTCCCTCAAGCCGGGCTCGGCCGCTTCGTCGGCCTCCTCGGGGCCGTGTGCCTCGTCGTCTTCCTGGCGGCGTTCCCGCACGTCGTCACCAGCCAGTACTACATCCACCTGCTGGTGGTGATCGCCATCTACGCGATCCTGATCCTCGGTCTCGACATCGTGGTCGGCTATACTGGCCAGGTCTCGCTGGGCCATGCCGGCCTGTTCGGCATCGGTGCCTACGCGGCGGCCGTCTTGTTCCTCAAATTCAAGCTGGGGCTGTGGGCGGGTCTTCTCGCCGGCATCGGCGTCACGGCGGGGTTCGGCCTGCTGCTGGCCATCCCGGCGCTCCGGGTCAGCGGGCCCTATCTCGCCATGGTGACGCTGGCCTTCGGCACCATCATCCAGATCTTCATCAACGAGATGACGGATCTCACCAACGGTCCGCTGGGCATCACCCTGCCGCCGGCCCGGGTCCTCGACTTCTCGCTGATCGGCCTGCAGGCGCCCTGGGGGGCCGCCGGCCGCAAGCTCGAATTCTACTACCTCGTCTGCGCCTGCCTTCTCGCCACCATCGTGGTGGTCAACCGGGTGGTCCGGTCGCCCTTCGGCCGCGCCTTCGAGGCCCTGCGCGATTCGCCGATCGCCTGCGACTGCATGGGCGTCAGCGTCTACCGCTACAAGGTCTACGCCTTCGTCATCTCGGCGGCGCTCGCGGGTCTGGCCGGCGCGCTCTTCGCCTGGTCGGAGCGCTACGTCGCGCCGAATTCCTACGGCTTCGAGCTGACGGTGCTGTTCCTGCTCGCCGTCACCATGGGCGGGCGCAAGTCGCGCGCCGGTCCCCTGATCGGCGCCGCCATCATCGTGATGATGCCGAACATCCTGGCCGATATCGGCCTGGTGCGGATCATGGCCGGCATCATCGCAGGCCTCGCGATCGTCGTGGTCGGCCTCGCCTTCCTGCGCCGGAAGGACAACCGGATGACGCTCCTCATCCCGGGCGCGCTCTGCCTCGCCTTCTTCCCGGCGACGCTGGCGATGGAGTCGGTGACGGATTTCCGCCTCACCGTCTTCGGGCTGATGATCCTGTTCGTGGTCTATTACCTGCCGGACGGCATCGTCGGCTTCCTGCGGGAGAAGCTGCCCTTCCTGCGCCCGCACCATACCGGGGCGACCCAGGAACTCGCGGCCTCCGGCGATGCGCTGATCCGCCAGGGCGGCCGCTCCGGCGCCGACCCGCTGCTCAAGGTCGAGCGCGCGGTGATGCAGTTCGGCGGCCTCAAGGCCCTCAACGAGGTCGACCTCGCGGTGCGGCCGGGCACGATCCACGGCCTGATCGGGCCGAACGGCTCGGGCAAGAGCACGATGATGAACGTGCTCACCGGCATCTACAAGCCGACCGCGGGAGGGGTGTCGCTGGCCACGGGCACGGACGCGGTCAAGCGTCTCGACGGCCGCACGCCGTCCGAGATCGCGCTCGCGGGCGTCGCCCGCACCTTCCAGAACGTCCAGCTCTTCCGCGAGATGACGGCGCTGGAGAACGTGCTGGTCGGCCTGCACCACAGCTTCCAGGGAACCCTGTTCGACGCGATCCTCGGCACGCCGCGGCGCCGGCGCGAGGAGCGCGAGGCCCGGGCCCGCGCCATGGCGATCCTCGACTTCGTGGGCCTCGGGTCGCTCGCCCAGGTCGAGGCCCGCAACCTTCCTTATGGCAAGCAGCGTCTCCTCGAGATCGGCCGGGCGCTCGCACTCGATCCCGTCCTGCTGCTCCTCGACGAGCCGGCCGCGGGCCTGACCGCTCCCGACATCACGGAGCTGACCCTCATCATCCGCAAGATCCGCGACGCCGGCATCACGGTGATCCTGATCGAGCACCACATGGACGTGGTGATGGGGCTGTGCGACCGCGTCAGCGTGCTCGATTTCGGCCACAAGATCGCCGAGGGCGGCGCCCGCGAGGTCCAGTCCGACCCGAAGGTCATCGAAGCCTATCTCGGCAGCCCGGTTGCCGACGCCGCGGAGTAGAGAGATGCTCGATGTCAGCGGCCTGTCGGCCGGCTACGGCCAGATCGAGGTTCTGCACGGCCTCACCTTCACGGTGCCGAAGGGCCAGGTCGTCACCCTGATCGGCTCCAACGGGGCCGGCAAGACCACCACGATGCGGGCGCTCTCGGGCATGATCAAGCCGCGCGCCGGCTCGATCATGCTCAACGGCCGCGAGATCGGCGGCCTGGAGAGCCATGACGTCGCCCGCACCGGGCTCGCCCACTCGCCCGAGGGGCGGCGGGTCTTCCCGACCCTCTCGGTCGAGGACAACCTGACGCTCGGCGCCTTCCCGCGCCTCACCGGCTCGCGGCCGAAGGGCGACGTCAACGCCGACCGGGAGCGGGCCTACACGCTGTTCCCGCGGCTGCGCGAGCGCCGCACCCAGCTCGCCGGCACCCTGTCCGGCGGCGAGCAGCAGATGCTCGCCATGGGCCGGGCCCTGATGCTGCGCCCGGAGATCCTGCTCCTCGACGAGCCCTCGATGGGCCTCGCCCCGAAGCTGGTGGAGGAGGTTTTTCGGATCATCCGCCGGCTGAAGGAAGAGCAGGTGACGATGCTGCTGGTCGAGCAATTCGCCATGGCGGCTTTGGGTGTGGCCGACCACGCCTACGTGCTGGAGAACGGCCGCATCCGCTTCCAGGGCCCGGCGGCCCAGCTGCGCAACGATCCGCAGGTGCGAGCGGCCTATCTGGGCGGCGGGCATTGACGAAATCGGATCGGCGGGGCGCCCTTGCGTCACCGCCGGTTCATCGAGCACTTCTATTCTCGCATCCGGAAGCCGGATCGGAGAAGAGTCGTGACATCGCTGCTCGCCGCCGCCGCGCTGGTCATGGGCGTCGGCATCCCCCAGGCCTGGGCCCTCGGCAACCCGGCCTCGGCATACTGCACCTCCGTCGGCGGGCGCCTGGAGGTCCGCAAGGAGGCCAAGGGCGACGCCGGCTATTGCCACCTGCCGGACGGGCGCGTGGTCGAGGAGTGGCAGCTTTTCCGCGAGGCGAACAAGGCGAAGAACTGACGCCTGTTCGACGGGCTGCGTCGACGGAGCGTAGGCCCGTCGACGCAAGTTCGCTGCAAACAGCATCCGGTCGCATCACGATCGAACGTCGCTCCAGAGCGTGTTCCGACGAAGCGGTTGCCGGTTCGTCGTAGAAAACGCGGTAAAATCAGGATCTGGAGAGCTTCGCGATTGCAACGCGATCGTGACGTGCTCTAGGCGCTCATCCCGAGGAACACGACCAGGGCGATCCCGAGGGCGAGGCACGAGGCTGCGGCGAACAGGACGGGCATCTTCGGGCCTCCTAGGGCAGCGGCGACGAAAGCCGTCCTAGCGCCGGAGTGAGGCCGCTCCGTGACGACGGGTCAGAAAGCTCGGCCGTCCCGCCTCCACGGCGGTGCCAACGATCCCAAAAGCGCGCTGCTGCCCGACTCGCCCCGCGAGGTATGTTCCGGTAGAATGGCTCCCTGAGCAAGCAAGGAGAGCCATGCATCTCGTCGTGACGGCCCACACCCCGGACGGGCACCTCTCGTACCAGCGCACCTCGCCGGAGGCAGCCCTGGAGAAGGCCGACGAACTCGCAGCCGACGGTCACGAGTGGATCGTCATCACCGACATCACCGGCCGGCATTACGAGCCGGGCGAGTTCGACGATCTGTTCGTGCATCCGGGCCGCTGAGGACGCGGGGCGGGGCCGTTGCGCCCCGCCCGTCCTCCGGCGACCGCGCCGATCGGCGTAGGCCGTCGTCGCCGAAAGACTGCCCGGCACCGTCGACTCGACAAGGTTGCTCCGCCCCCGACCCATGGTCTGATCGCGTCCTGCGTGCAGGGCCGCGAGACGCGGTTCCGGCGTCGCGCCGGCTGGCTTTTCGCGATGGCGGGCCGCCGGGACGTGCAACCGGGGCCCGCCAGCCGGGTCGGACAGGCCAAAGGGGCGGACATGCCGAGCGTCGACGTCATCATTCCCTGCTATCGCTACGCGGATTTCCTCGCCGAGAGCGTCGGCAGCGTCCTGGCGACCGAGGGGTGCGACGTCCGCGTCCTGATCCTCGACGACGCCTCGCCCGACCACACGCCCGAGGTGGCCGAGGCCCTGCGCCGGGCCGATTCCCGCGTCGAATACGTCCGGCACGCGACCAACCGCGGCCACATCGCCACCTACAACGAGGGCCTGGCCTGGGCGCGGGCGGACTGCCTGCTGCTGCTCTCCGCCGACGATTTCGTCACGCCAGGCGCCCTGGCGCGGGCCGCGTACCTGATGCAGGCGCGGCCGGAGCTGAGCCTTGTCTACGGCCCCTATCTCAGCGTCGAGGAGGGAAGGCCCCGTCCGGAGATGCCGTCGGCCGACCTCGACGCCGCGCACACGATCTACGACACAAGCCGGTTCTTCGCGCTCAACCGTTTCATCAATCCGGTCCACACCTCGACCGCGGTGGTGCGCACCGCGATTCAGCACAAGGTCGGCGGCTACCGGGCGGAGCTGACCCATTCGGGTGATCAGGAGATGTGGCTGCGGCTGGCCCTGCACGGCGCCGTCGCCCGGATCGACCGCCCGCAGGGCGTCTGGCGCCAGCACGGCAGCAACATGTCGTCGTATTATTACGAGCAGATGCTGCGCGACATCGACCAGCGCAAGCTGATGTTCGACACCGTGTTCGGTTATCCCGAGGCGGCGGCGGTCGCCGACCTGGAGAGGCCGATGCGGCTGGGGCTCGCCATGGCGGCGGTGCGCCATGCCAGCCAGCCCTTCGACCGCGGCGACTCCGCCGGTGCGCGGGCGATGATGGCGCATGCCGCCGGCATCAGCCCGGAGGTCCGCCGCACGCGCCTGTGGTGGCTCCAGCGCGCCAAGCTGGCGATGGGCCCGCGCGCCTGGCAGGCCGTGCGCCCGGTCGTCACGAAAGGTCTCGGCCTGTCGCTCGGCCGTTTCGTCGCCCCGATCGAGCGCCCGGACGCGGTGCAGGACGCGCGCTGACGCGTGCCGAAGCCTAGCCGCCTGGTCTCTCAGGCGCCGGCCTGGAGGATCCGGGCGTTGCCGAGAGCGTCCGCGCGGACCGGCAGCGGGCGGGCGGGAAACGGAATGATCTGGCAGCGGCTCTCCGGCTCCGGGGCGTCGCGGCGGAGGGCCGAGCGCTCGACGGCGGCGGCGATCGCCAGCTTCACGCGCGGGGAAAAGCCGCGGCGGCGCAGCCAGGCGGGGATCGGGGAGAAGCGTCTCGTCGACATGGTCCATATGCCGGTGCAGGTGGGCGACGGCGTTAGTTCAAACATGGAAGCAGCACCCGGGAAACGCCGCTGCGTCCCAATCTCTTGTCCCGGAATCCCAACGCGGCGGCGCCGGCCTTGAAGTCCGGCGTGGCGGCCCGATCTCGACGGGCCGCCCCCGAACGGTGACGCGGTACGGTGACGCGGTCGGGCGCGCCGCGCGCCCCACCACCACCCTTCGTCGTACCCCTTGCGCCATCCGGCCGGTGGCCTGTCGCCGGAAGGCGCGGCTCTCCGTCGGCAGGGCGCCTGCTACTCAGGAAACCGGACGCGGCGCGGTCTCGAAGCGGCGCCCTCGAAGCCCGGGATCCCCGCCATGGCCTCTCTCCTCGCCCGTGACCCCGCCGTCTCCATCGTCGTCCCGCTCTACCAGAAGGCGGACGTGATCGGGCAGACCGTCGAGGCTGTCCTCCGGCAGACCTTCGAATCGTTCGAGCTGATCGTCGTCGACGACGGCTCGAAAGATGGCGGCGGCGACGTCGTCGCGGCCTTCACGGATCCCCGCATCCGCCTGATCCGCCAGGCCAATGCAGGCAGCGCGGCAGCGCGCAACCGGGGCATCGCCGCGGCGCGGACCGACTGGATCGCCTTCCTCGACGCCGACGACCTCTGGGCCGGCCGGCACCTCGAGAACCTCCTGGCGGCGGCCTCGAAGGGGGATGCGGTCGCGGTCTTCGCCAACCACCTGCTGGCCAGCCGCTCGGCACCCGTGATGAAGGCCGACCTCCCCGACCAGCGGGTCGACGACCCGTTCGCCTTCCTGCTCGCGACCTATCCCTACGCGGTGCATTCCAGCAGCGTGCTGGTGGCGCGCTCCGCCCTGATCCGTGCCGGCCTCTTCCCCGTCGGCGCCGTGATGGGCGAGGACACCGACACCTGGTGCCGCCTCGCCTTCGAGGGACCGTTCCGCTACGTGGCCGAGCCGACTGCCGTCTACCGCGACGGTCACCCGACCAGCGTGCTCGCGCACCAGTTGCGCCGTCGCCCGCTGCCGCCGCCCTTCGACCGGACGCTCACCGCCCTCCTGCGCCACGGCGCGGTGCCGGCCCACCTCGTCCGCTCCGCCGGCCGCTACCGCAACTTCCTGATGCTGGAATACGCCCGCCAGCTGCTCGATGCCGGCGATGCCGAGGCCGCGCGCGACATCCTGCGACGGCATTGCCGCCTCGCCGACGATCCGGTGCGCTACGCCAAGCGTTTCCTGCGGACGTGGGGATTCGGGCACCGGCTCTACGCGCTGTCGCGGCAATGGGTGCCGTCGCGGTAAAGCATTTTCGTCGGAAAATCGTGTTTCAATGAAGATTTTTACTGACGCAAAAATTGGCTTGTATTTCTTCGAAACCGCAATTATTCGTTATTAAAATAATATAATATATATGAATATCAATCGATTCGCAATTATTATCGTCTGTTTTTTCTTGCAAATCTGCTCGGCGAAGGGAAAGACGGGGGTTTCCCCCTTCCCCTGTGCGCAGGGATGTCCGGGGAAAAGAATTGCACTGGTTCTCTCCTCTCCCCGCCCACGGGGAGAGGGGATTTCCAGCGCCTCGTCTTTCCCCGGACAGTCCTGCTCTCTGCGGGGGAGGGTGGCGAGCGCAAGCGAGCCGGGAGAGCGGACGCCGGCTCCGGAGAGGTCGCGGCCTTGATGAAGGGCGCTCCCTGGAGCGGCGTCGCGCTGTCCCTCTCCCGCCCGGCGCACGAATGCTTCGCACTCGCAGCCGGGCACCCTCCGCCGCAGAGGGGGGAAGGGAGAACCCAGTGCCTCTCCTCCTCTCGGGCGGCCAAAAATTCTTGTTAGCGCAATCAACCTGTCCCAATTGACGGACAGCTACCTGTCTGCATAATCGGACAGGTGAGCGTCGGCGGATGACCGCGGGCGGCTCCAGGCAGCGATGGTGCAAGCCGCGAGCCAGGGATGGCCCCGTGACCTCCGCGATCGAACCGCACAAGGCGCGCCGGCTCTACCTGCTGCTGCGCGACCAGATCACCAGCGGCCGGCTGCCTCCCGGCGCGCGGCTGCCGGGCGAGCCGGCGCTCGCCGCCGAGCACGGCCTGGCGCGGGTCACCGTGCGGCGCGCCCTCGACCTGCTCGCCGGCGAGGGGCTGGTGCGGCGCAGGCCCGGCTCCGGCACCTTCGTGCAGGGGCCGGCAGGTCCCCGGCCGGTGGTCGGCGACCTGCCGAACCTGCTCTCGGGCCTGATCGCCATGGGGCGGGCCACCGGCGTGCGGCTCCTGTCCTTCGAGTACGTCGCGGCGCCCGCCGCCATCGCCGAGGCTTTGCTGCTGGAGCCGGCAGAGCGGGTGCAGCGCTCGGTGCGCGTCCGCCTGATCGACGGTCAGCCCTTCTCCTTCCTCACCACCCACGTCCCCGAGCGGGTCGGCCTGTCCTATTCGGAGGCGGATCTCGCCGCGACGCCGCTCCTCGAACTGATGGAGCGCTCCGGGGTCACCGCCGACCGGGCGACGCAGGCGATCGGCGCGACGCTCGCCGGCCCCGAAGTCGCGGCCGCCCTCGACCTCGAAGTCGGTTCGGCACTCATCGACCTCACCCGGGTGGTGTTCGATCCGGCCGGCCGCGGCGTCGAGCACCTGCACGCGCTCTACCGGCCCGACCGCTACGCCTTCCAGATGGACCTGCAGCGCACGGGTGACGCCGGCGAGCGGCGCTGGACGCCCGCCGCGACCCGCCCGGTCAAGCCCGAGACCCGTCGTTCCTACCCCAGGAGGCCCGCCCCGTGACCTCGATCCTCGTTCCGTCCCGCCGCGCCGTCCTGCGCACCGGCCTCGCTGCGACCTCGCTCGTGGCGATGCCGGCGATCCTGCGGGCGCAAGGCGCGTCCGTGAAGCTCGGCATCATCCAGCCGGTGACCGGCGCGCTCGCCAATGACGGCGACCTCGGCAAGCTCGGCGCCGAATTCGCGGTGCAGGACATCAACGCCGCCGGCGGATTGAAAGCGCTCGGCGGAGCCAAGCTCGAGATCGTCTTCGCCGACAGCCGGTCGAGCCCCGAAGTGGCGGCGCAGGAGACCGAGCGCCTGAACGGCGAGGGCGTCGCGGCGATCGTCGGCGGCTTCGGCAGTGGCCTCTGCGCCACGGCGAGCCAGGCCGCCTCGCGCTACGACCTGCCCTACCTGATCGATGTCGGCGTCGCCGACCAGCTGACCCAGCGCGGCCTCAAGAACACATTCCGGTTCTCGCCGAGCTTCGGCATGGTGACGAAGAGCGCCCTGGAACGCCTCGTCGCCCTCAACGACGCCGCCGGCAAGCCGGCCCGCACCGTCGTGATCGTGCACGAGGACGGGCTGTTCGGCTCCGGCCTCGCCAAGCTCCTCCAGGCGGAGCTGCCGAAGCTCGGCTTCGAGATCCTGGAGACCGTGTCGCACCCGACACCGGCGCGCGACATGGCCAACGTGGTCCTGCGCATCCGCTCGCTCCAGCCCGATCTCGTCATCCCGTCGAACTACTATGGGGAGTTCGTGCTGCTCGCCCGCACGATGCTCCAGCAGCGGGTCCGGCCGAAGGGCATCTACGCGATCCTCGGCGGCGGTGCCTCGTCCCTGCGCTTCGTCAAGGAGTTCCCGCAGGCGGCCGAGGGCGTGATGGATTGCAACCACTGGCCCGATCCGAAGAACCCGCTGACGCCTGAGTTGCGCAAGCGCACGGAAGCCGCGGGCCGCGCCTTCGCCTACAACATCCCGATGAACTATTCCGCCGTGCGGCTGATGGCCGAGGCGATCGAGAAGGCCGGCGCGCCCGACCGGCTCAAGATCATCGAGGCGCTTTCCACGCAGAGCTTTTCCAGCGGCGTGATGCCCTACGGCCAGTCGAAGTTCGCGGGCGGCCAGAACACCTCGGCGCTCCCGCTCAACACGCAGGTGCAGGGCGGCGACGTCAAGGTCATCGCGCCGCCGGACTTCGCCGAGGCGAAGGCGAACTTCCCCTTCAAGGCGTGACGATGTACGCGCCCCAGATCCTGATCGAGGCAGCCCTCAACGGCCTGATGACGGGGGCGGTCTACGCCCTCATCGCCCTCGGGCTGACCCTGGTCTACGGGGTCCTGCACATCATCAACTTCGCGCACGGGGCGCTCCTCACCGTCGCGATGTTCGCGGTCTGGGGCGCCTTCGCGCTGGTCCACGTCGATCCCTACGTCGCGATGATCGCGATCGTGCCGCTGATGTTCGGCCTCGGCTACGGCCTGCAGCGTTTCGTCATCGGCCCGGCGAGCCACGGCAACGACAACAACGTGCTCCTCGTCACGCTCGGCCTGTCGATCGTGCTGGAGAACGGGCTGCTCGCCCTGTTCCGCTCCGACACGCGCGCGCTCGACTCCGACGCCGCCCTCCAGGTGATCGAGATCGGCCCGCTCCTCCTCTCGACGCCGCGGGTGATCGGACTCGCCGCCTCGCTCGCGGTCACCGGCCTGCTCTGGCTGCTGTTGAACCGCACCGACACCGGACGGGCGATCCGGGCGGTGGCGCGGGAGAAGCTCGGCGCCCGCCTCGTCGGCATCGAGGTCGACCACGTCTACGCCGTCACCTTCGGCCTCGGCTGCGCGTGCCTCGCCGTCGCCGCCTGCCTGTTGATGCCGACCTATTACGTCAACCCGCGCTCGGGTGCCGCCTTCGTGCTGGTCGCCTTCACCATCGTGGTGCTCGGCGGCATGGGGTCGATCGCCGGAGCGCTCGTCGGCGGCCTGATCATCGGGGTGGTCGAGAGCTTTTCCGGCCTGCTGCTCGGCGACAGCTTGGGTCAGATCGGCATCTTCCTGATCTTCATCCTGGTGCTGCTGGTGCGCCCGACCGGCCTGTTCGGAGCCCGCGCATGAGCGCCCGCGACCTCCTGCCCGTCCTCCTCGTCCTCGTGGTGCTCGCCGCCCTGCCCTTCCTCGGGCTGTCGGGCAGCCTGCTCAACTTCCTCGTCACCACGCTCATCATCGCGCTCGCGGGATTGGGCTGGAACGTGCTCGGCGGCTTCGGCGGGCAATATTCCTTCGGCCACGCCGCCTTCTTCGGCACCGGTGCCTACGCCACCGCGATCCTCCAGATGAAGCTCGGCTGGAACGCCTGGGCCGCGCTCGGGGCGGGCATCGGCCTCGGGGCGCTCACCGGCCTCGCCATCGGCTATTTGAGCTTCCGGGCGGGCCTGCGCGGCTCCTACTTCGCCCTCGTGACGCTTGCCTTCGCGGAGGTGTTCCGCATCCTGGCCAATGCCGCCGACTTCACCGGGGGTGCGGCCGGGCTGCTCCTGCCCCTGCGGCCGGGCCTCGCGACCCTGCAATTCACCGATCGGCGCTTCTTCGTCCTCCTTGTCGTCGCCGTCGTCGGCCTGGCGCTGCTCGCCTCGCGCTGGCTGGAGCGCTCGCGCTTCGGCGCCCACCTGATCGCCGTGCGCGAGAACGAGGAGGCGGCGCGCGCGCTCGGCGTCGATGCCCTCTCGGTGAAGCTGCGCGCCATCGCGCTCTCGGCGGCGATCACCGCTTCGGCCGGCGGGCTCTACGTGCAATACTTCCTCTACCTCGATGCCGGGGTGGCCTACGGCACCTGGATCTCCGTCGAGGCGCTGCTGGCGCCGATCGTCGGCGGCATCGGCACCGCCTTCGGGCCGCTCGTGGGCGCTCTCGCGCTGCAGGGACTCGGCGAACTCACCAAGCACCTCGCCGGCGGCATTCCGGGGGTCGATCTGGTGGTGTTCGGCGCCTGCCTGATCGCCGTCATCGCCTTCGCGCCGCAAGGGCTGCTCGGCCTGCGCCGCCGCAAGCGCAAGGCGCGCGCCGTCCCGGTGGGAGCCTGATCCGATGCTCGCCGTCGATTCCCTCACCAAGCGCTTCCAGGGCCTCGTCGCGGTCGACCACGCGTCGCTCACCGTGCCGGCGGGCTCGATCACCGGGCTCATCGGTCCCAACGGCGCCGGCAAGACCACCCTGTTCGGGATGATTTCCGGCTTCCTCGCCCCCAGCGAGGGCCGGGTGCTGTTCGAGGGCGAGGACGTGACGGAGGAGGCGCCGCACCTGCGGGCGCGCCGCGGCATCGCCCGCACCTTCCAGATCGTCCAGCCCTTCGCCGGGCTCACCGTCGCCGAGAATATCGCCGTCGGCGCCTATCTGCGCCATCCGCGCCGGGCGGACGCGGTGGCGAAGGCCCGGGAGGTCGGGACCCGTGTGGGGCTCGGCGACCAGCTCGACAAGCCCGCCGCCGACCTGACGGTGGCCGGGCGCAAGCGCCTGGAGGTGGCTCGGGCGCTCGCCACCGAGCCGCGGCTCCTCCTCCTCGACGAGGTGCTGGCGGGCCTGAACCCCTCGGAGATCCGCGACATCCTTCCCGTCGTGCGCGCCATCCGCGACGGCGGCGTCACCATCCTGATGATCGAGCATATCATGCAGGCGGTGATGACCCTGTGCGAGGAAGTCTACGTGCTCGCGCAAGGCAGGATGATCGCGTCGGGCCCGCCGCGGCAGGTCTGCGCCGACCCGCAGGTGATCGAGGCCTATCTCGGCAAGGGCGCGGCCGCCCGGATGAAGGCCGAAGACTCCGTCAATGGCGAGGCGGTCGATGCTTGAGATCGCAGGCCTTCGCGCCGGCTACGGCGCCACCGAGGTCCTGCGCGGCCTCGATCTCACGGTGCGCACGGGCGAGATCGTCGCGGTGCTCGGCGCCAACGGCGTCGGCAAGACGACGCTGAACAAGGTCCTGTCCGGGGTGGTCTCGGCGCGGGCCGGCGAGATCCGCTTCGACGGGAAGCCCATCACCACGGCCTCGGCCTCCGCCATCGTCGAGGCCGGGCTGATCCACGTGCCGGAAGGCCGCAAGATCTTCCCGAACCTGAGCGTGCGCGAGAACCTGGTGCTCGGCAGCTACCGCCGCGGCCGGGCGCGGCGGGCCCAGAACATCGAGCGGGTGTTTGCCACCTTCCCGCGCCTGCGCGAGCGGGCGGCCCAGGCCGCCGGCACCCTCTCGGGCGGCGAGCAGCAGATGCTCGCCATTGGCCGCGGCCTGATGGCCGAGCCGCGCCTCCTCATCCTCGACGAGCCCTCGCTCGGGCTCTCGCCGCTCCTCGTCGAGGAGATGTTCACGCTCGTCCGCACCCTCAACAGGCAAGGACTGCCGATCATGCTGGTGGAGCAGAACGTGGTGCAGTCGCTCGATCTCGCGACCCGCGCCTACATCCTGGAGAACGGTACCGTCGCGCTCGAAGGCGATGCGGCGACTTTGGCCGCCGACCCGGCCCTGCGCCGCACCTATCTGGGGCTGTAAGATGGGCATCGTCACCCCCGGCATCGTCCCGGCGACCACGCTGCTGGCCGAGCCCGTCCCCGCCTGGCTCGGGCAATGGACCGCCTTTGCGGCCGGTCTCGTCCCCGCCGACATTCCGGAGCCGGCGCTCGACCGTGCCCGCCTGGTCCTCCTCGACTCGCTCGGCGTCATCGCCGCCGGGATGCGCGAACCGGAATGCCGGGCGCTCGCCGAGCGCCTTGCCGACCGCCGCCCCGGCCCGGCGCCGGCGATCGGCAGCGGCCTGTCCCTCGATCCGCGCGACGCGGCTCTGGTCAACGGTGCTGCCGGCACGACGCTGGAACTGGACGAGGGCAACCAGTACGCCCGCGGCCATCCCGGCATCCACGTCGTGCCCGCGGCCCTCGCCGCCGCGCAGGAGACGCGATCCTCGGGTGCCGACCTGATCGCCGCGCTGGTCCTCGGCTACGAGATCGGCGCGCGGATCGGCATCGCCTCGCGCTTGCGGGTGACGATGCACCCGCACGGCACCTGGGGCACGGTCGGGGCGGCGCTCGCCGCGGCAAAGCTCCATCGTGCCGATGCCGCGATGATCGGCCGGGCGATCGGCCTCGCCTCGTCGCTGGGCCTGAGCACCAGCCGGCGCACGATGCTGGAGGGGGCGACGGTGCGCAACACCTATGCCGGCCTCTCCAACCAGCTCGGGCTCACCGCCTGGGACCTCGCCGAGAGCGGTTTTCTGCCCGAGCGCGACGGCATCGGCACGGTCTATGGCGGCATCCTCGCCGAGGATTTCTCCGCCGACGCGATGGTGGTGGATCTGGGGACCCGCTGGGAGATCGCCCGCAACTACTTCAAGCGCCACGCCGCCTGCCGCTACACCCACGGCGCCCTCGACGCCCTGGCGCAGATCCGCGCCGAATCCGGCCCGATCGACCCGGATGCGGTGCGCTCGGTCGAGGTCGCCACTTACGTCTGGGCGGCGCAGCTCGACCATCCGGCGCCCGAGACGATGCTGGCGGCGAAGTTCTCCCTGCCCTTCGCCCTCGCGACGGCCCTGGTGCGGGGGCAGGCCGACACCGACGCCTTCCGGGACGAGGCGCGGGCCGACCGCCGCATCCTGTCGCTCGCCCGCCGGGTGATGGTGCAGGAGGATCCGACCATGACGGCGCAGCTGCCGTCCCTGCGTCCGGCCAAGGTCACGCTGACGCTGGCCGACGGCCGCAAGCTCTCGGCCAAGGCGCTGACCAACCGCGGCGATACCGAGGACCCGTACTCGGCCGACGACGTCCGGGAGAAGTTCCGGGCGCTCGCCGGGCCGGTCTGGGGGGCGGAGCGGAGCGAAGAGGTGATCCGCGCGGTGGCGGGGATCGAGACGGCGGAGGGGGTCGGGGCGTTGCTGGCGCTGGTGGCGTGAGCCTCCCGCCTCACCTCCCGACAGTCACCACCGACATCACACCCACCACGTCAGTCCGGGGCCGCGCAGCGGAGCCCGGAATCCAGAACCACAGGTAGTCGCGAGGAAAGCGGATCGTCTCCGCTTCATTCTGCAAGATCCGCGGTTCTGGATCCCGGGCTCCGCTGCGCGGCCCCGGGATGACGCGGAGATCATTCATCGATCGGGCGCCTCGACAACAAGAGAGAGCCTGCTGGCAACAAGACAGTACCGGGAAGACTTAACCTCATGTCCCTGAAGTCCCGCCTCGCCGAGGACCGCGTCCTCGTCGCTCCGGGCGTCTACGACGCCCTCACGGCCTCGCTCGCCACGGATGCGGGCTTCGAGGCCCTGTACCTCTCGGGTGCGGCCATCGCCTATACGCGGCTGGGCCGGCCCGATATCGGCCTCGTCTCGATGACCGAGGTCGCCGAGACCATCACCCTGGTGCGCGACCGGGTGGCGACGCCCCTCGTGGTCGATGCCGATAACGGCTACGGCAACGCGCTCAACGTCGAGCGCACGGTACGGCTGTTCGAGCGGGCCGGCGCCAGCGCGATCCAGCTCGAGGACCAGAGCTACCCCAAGCGCTGCGGCCATCTCCAGGACAAGACGCTGATCGGCCAGGGCGACATGGTCGGCAAGATCAAGGCGGCGCTCGACGCCCGCCGCAGCGCCGAGACCCTGATCGTCGCCCGCACCGATGCGGTGGCGGTCGAGGGCTTCGAGCGCGCCATCGAGCGGGCGAGCGCCTATGCGGAAGCCGGCGCCGATGTGCTGTTCGTCGAGGCGCCGCGCTCGGCCAATCAACTGGCAGAGGTCACGAAGGCGCTCGGCCACACCCGGCCGCTTCTGGCCAACATGGTCGAGGGCGGCGACACGCCGCTGGCCTCGGCCGCCGATCTCGGGGCGCTCGGCTTTCGCCTGGTGATCTTCCCCGGCGGCATCGTCCGGGCGCTCGCCCGCACCGCCCAGGCCTATTACGGCTCGCTCGCCAAGGCCGGGACCAACACGCCGTTCGCCGACCGGATGTTCGATTTCGGCGAACTGAACGCGCTCATCGGCACGCCCGAGATGCTGGCCCGCGGCCGCGCCTATGAAGGGGCAGAACGCGCTCCTGCGGGCGCTATGGAAGGCTCTGCCCAATGACCCCGATCGATCCCGTCACCCTGGCGGTGCTGAAGGGCCGCCTCGAGCAGATCGCCGACGAGATGGACGCGACGCTCTATCGCTCGGCCTTCAACCCGATCATCGCCGAGGCCCGCGACGCCTGCCACGGCCTCTACCACGCCACCACCGGCGACACCCTGGTCCAGGGCACCAAGGGCCTGCCGATCTTCGTCGGCGCCATGGCCTTCGCGGTGAAGGCGGTCATCGCCAAGGTCGAGCGCGAGGGCGGGTTGGTGCCCGGCGACACGTTCCTGTTCAACGATCCCTATAGCGGCGGCACCCACCTCAACGATTTCCGCCTCGTCCGCCCGGTCTTTCGGGACGGCAAGCTGTTCTGCTGGCTCGCCTCGGTCGGCCACTGGCTCGATATCGGCGGCAACGTGCCGGGCGGCTACAACCCGAAGGCGACCGAGAGTTTCCAGGAGGGCGTGCGCTTCCCACCGGTGAAGCTGTTTTCCGCCGGGCGCCTCAACCAGGACATCGTCGACATCCTGGCCGCCAACACCCGCGTGCCGACCTCGAACTGGGGCGACCTCAACGGCCAGCTCAACGCCCTCGATCTCGGCGAGCGCCGCTTCACCACGCTCCTCGACGAGTACGGCGACGCCACGGTCGATGCCGCCTTCGTGGCCTTCTCCGACCGGGCCGAGGCCCTGATGCGCGCCGCGATCCGGGCGCTGCCGGACGGCCGCTACAGCTTTTCGGACGTGCTCGACAACGACGGCATCACCGACGAGCCGCTGACCATCGCCCTCGACCTGACCATCGACGGCGACCGGATGGCGCTGGACTTCTCGCGCTCCTCGGCCCCGGCGCAGGGGCCGATCAACATCTCGTACGCGACGACCGTGGCGGCCTGCTACGTCGCCCTGAAGCACGTCTTCACGGAAGTGCCGGCCAATGCCGGCTGCCTGCGGCCGATCGCCTTCACGGTGCCGGAGACGACCCTGCTGGGTGCGGGCGCGCCGAAGCCCATGGCCGGCTACACCGAGACGATCCTGCGGCTGATCGGCGTGGTGCTGGGCGCGCTCGCCGAGGCCGACCCGGAGCGGGCGACCGCCGCGCCCTTCGGCACCATCAATGCGCTGTCGCTCGCCGGCCACCGGGAGGACGGCTCGCGCTGGGTGATGTTCTCGTTCTTCGGCGGTGGCTTGGGGGGCAACCCCGAGACCGACGGCCTGAGCCATGCCAACAACCCGATCTCGACCGCGACGATCCCGCCGGTCGAGATCCTGGAAGCCGCCTATCCGGTGGTCTTCACCCAGTGGTCCCTGCGCCCCGACAGCGCCGGGGCCGGCGCCCATCGCGGCGGCTTGGGCGCGGTCTACGAGATCGAGACCCTGACCGATGCCGACGTGTTCCTGCTCGGCGAGCGCGGCAAGGTCGCGCCGTTCGGCGTCAAGGGCGGGCATTCCGCGGCGCTCAACCGCTTCGCCTGGCAGACGCCCGACGGCTGGGCGAGCCCGCCGATGGTCTCGAAGGTCACCGACGTGCGCATCAGGGCCGGCGAGCGGGTGCGGCTCGAGACCCCCGGCGGCGGCGGCTTCGGCCACCCGGCCGAGCGGAACCGCCAGTCCCTGCAACGCGACCTGCGCCTCGGCTACGTGACCCGAGAGGCCGCCGCCCGCGACTACGACCTGACGACCGGAGACGAGCAATGACCCCCCGTGCCATCGTCGGCGTCGATGTCGGCGGCACCTTCACCGATCTCTTCTACTACGACGAGGCCGCCGGTCGCTTCCAGACCGGCAAGGTCCCGTCGAATCGCGGCGACGAGGCGGTCGGCTTCCTCGCCGGCCTGAAAGGCTTCGGCCCGGTCGCAGGCCTCGCCTCGATCGTCCACGGCACGACCGTCGGCACCAACGCGCTCCTGGAGCGCAAAGGGGCCCGGATCGGCCTCATCACCACCCGCGGGTTTCGCGACGTGCTGGAGATGCGCCGCCGCGACCGGCGCCACACCTGGGGCCTGTGGGGCGATTTCGTCCCGGTCGTCGATCGCGACCTGCGGCTGGAGGTCGACGAGCGGACACTGGCCGACGGCACGATCCGCTTGGGCGTGAACCCGGACCAGGTGGCGGAGGCCGCCCGCGCCCTTCTCGCCAACGGTGCCGAGGCCCTGGCGATCTGCTTCGTCAATGCCTACGCCAACCCGGAGAACGAGCGGATCGCCCTGGAGGCGGCCAGCGCCGTCTGGCCGAACGCCAACGTGGAGCGCTCCTCCGGCATCCTGCCGGAGATCCGCGAGTTCGAGCGCACCTCGACCACGGTGCTTAACGCGTATCTCCAGCCGGTGGTCGGCAGCTATCTCGGCAAGCTCGACCGAGCTTTGGAGTCGGAAGGGTTCGAGGGCCGCTTCCACATCGTCCAGTCCAACGGCGGCGTGATGTCGACCGCCACCGCCCGGCGCCTTCCCGTCCGCACCGCCCTGTCGGGACCTGCGGCCGGCGTGATCGCGGCGGCCGCCATCGCCAAGGAGGCCGGCTTCCCGAACGTGATCACGGGCGATCTCGGCGGCACCTCCTTCGACGTGTCGCTGGTGGTCGAGGGCGAGACCGCGCTCGCCGCCCAGACCACGATCGATTTCGGCCTCGTGATCCGCACGCCGATGATCGAGATCAGCACGATCGGGGCCGGCGGCGGCTCGATCGCCCATGTCGATGCCGGCGGCCTGCTCCAGGTCGGGCCGGAAAGCGCCGGCTCGCGGCCGGGCCCGGTCTGCTACGGCCAGGGCAATACCCGCCCGACGCTCACCGACGCCAACGTGGTGCTCGGCCGCATCAACGCCGAGCGGCCGATCGGCGGCGCCTTGAAGCGCCTCGATGTCGAGGCGGCGAAGGCGGCGATCCACGAACATGTCGCAGCGCCGCTCGGCCTCGACGTGATGGCGGCGGCCGAAGCGATCGTGCGGGTGGCCGACGGCAAGATGGCGGGCGCGATCCGTCTCGTCTCGATCGAGCGCGGCCACGATCCGCAGAAGTTCGCGGCGGTGCCGTTCGGCGGCGGTGGGGCTCTGCATGTCGGCGCGCTGATCAAGGATGTGGGCCTGCGCGGTGCTCTCGTGCCGCGCTATCCGGGCGTGACCTCGGCGCTCGGCTGCGTCATCGCCGACATCCGCCACGACCAGGTCCAGACCCTGAACCTGTCGCTGGCCGGCCTCGACGCCGCCGCCCTCGACCGGCGGATGGTGGCGGAAGCGCGAGCCGCGCGGGAGGTCGTCGAGGCCGCCGGCCTCACCGTCTCGCGGATCGACACGGTGTTCGAACTCGACATGCATTATGTCGGCCAGACCCACACCGTGGCGGTGGCGCTCCCCGTGACGGTCGCGAACGGCACCACCGGCATCACCCCCGCGATCATCCAGGAGGCGTTCGAGGCCGCCTATCGCACCTCGTTCAGCCGCCTACTGCCGGGTCTCGGCACCCGGATCGTCAACCTGCGCACCGCCGCGATCGGTCGGCGGCCGCAATTCGACCTCGCCGCGCTCGCGCCGGGGGCCGATGCCTCGCTGGAATCCGCCCGCACCGGCAGCCGGCCGGTCTGGTTCGCGGGCGCCTGGCACGATTCGGCCGTCTATGCCCGCCTGTCGCTCCCGGTCGGTGCCGAGATCCCCGGCCCGGCGATCCTGGAGCAGCCCGACGCCACCACCGTGGTCGATCCCGACCTGACGGCCCGGGTCGACCGGCTCGGCAACGTCGTGGTCACCCGCACGGGAGCGCCCGCATGAGCCATGACCCGATCCCGATGAAGCGCACCGCGCTCCTGATCTGCGACTTGCAGAACGACTTCCTGCACCCGGACGGCGCCTATGGCCGGGCCGGTCAGGCGGCGCCCGAGATCGCCGCGGTGCCGGCGACGGTGCGGCCGCTGGCCGAGCTGATCCGGGCACGGGGCGGGTTCATCGTCTCGACCCATTTCACCCTGGTGCCGGGCAAGGGCGGCGAGCCGATGATCTCGCCCCATCTGCGCGAGTTGCGGCCGTTCCTCAGGAAGGGCGACTTCCTGCCCGGCGCCTGGGGCCACGCGCTGGTGGACGAACTCCAGCCCGCCGACCTCACGGTCGAGAAGGTCGCCTATTCGGCCTTCTACATGACCCGGCTCGAATGGGTCCTGCGCAAGGCGGGGATCGAGCGGCTGATCGTGTCGGGCATCGTCACCAATGGCGGCGTCGCCTCGACGGTGCGCGACGCCCATGTCCGCGACTTCTCGGTCACGGTCCTGTCGGATGCCTGCGCGGCCTTCTCGCCCTCCGTGCACCAGACCGCGATCGACGCCCTCAAGCCGGTCTGCCGGGTCGCGACGGTCGCGGAGATCGTGACGGAGCTGTCGACATGAGGGTCGAATCCGCGGAAGGGACCACCTTCGACATCGACGTTCCGGTCGCGGTGATCGGTGCCGGCGCCGCCGGGCTGGTGGCGGCGCTCGCCGCCGATGAGGCGGGGGCCGAGGTGCTGGTGATCGAGCGCGATCCCGTGCCCCGCGGCTCGACCGCCCTCTCGGCCGGTCTGGTCCCGGCCCCCGGCACGCGCTGGCAGCGCGAGGCCGGGATCGAGGACAACCCGGATCTGTTCTGCGCCGACATCATGGCCAAGGCGAAGAACGAGCCCGACCCGGCCCTCGTCGCGCGCCTTGCCGGCTCCGTCGGCCCCGCCCTCGAATGGCTCAGCGACCGGCACGGCCTGCCCTTCTCGGTCATCACCGATTTCCGCTATCCGGGCCACTCGGCGAACCGCATGCACGGCCTGCCGAGCCGGTCCGGCGAGGAACTGGTCGATCGCCTCGCGCGGGCCGTCGAGGCGGCCGGCATCCCGATCCTGTGCGAGGCCACGGTCGACACGCTCTACCGGGACGGTGACGCGATCCGCGGCTTCGGCCTCGTGCGCCCCGACGGTTCACGCGAGCGCGTCGCCTGCCGGGCGCTGGTGCTCGCCTGCAACGGCTATGGCGGCAACAAGGCCCTGGTGGCGCAGCATGTGCCGGAGCTGGCGGGCGCACTCTATTTCGGCCACGAGGGCAATCAGGGCGACGCGCTGCTCTGGGGCGAGGCCCTGGGGGCGGCCACCCGCCACCTCTCGGGCCACCAGGGCCACGGCTCGGTGGCGCATCCGCACGGCATCCTGATCACCTGGGCCACGATCACCGAGGGCGGGTTCCAGGTGAACGCGGAGGGGCGCCGGTTCTCGAACGAGAGCAAGGGCTATTCCGAGCAGGCGGCGGAAGTGCTGCGCCAGCCCGGCGGGAGCGTCGTCACGGTGTTCGACGCCCGCATCGCCGGCATCGCCCGCCAGTTCGAGGATTTCCGGAAGGCCGAGAGCGCCGGGGCGATCGTCGAGGCTGAGACCATCGCCGAGCTGGCGGCGCGGCTGCACCTGCCGGAAGACGCCCTGGCAGCGACCCTGGCCGAAGTCGAGGCGCTGAAGCGCGAGGGTGGGCAGGACGCGTTCGGGCGCGCCTTCGCGGGTGTGCCGGCGCTCGGGGCGCCCTACCGGGCGGTGCGGGTGACGGGGGCGCTGTTCCACACGCAGGGCGGCCTCGTGGTCGACGACTACGCACGGGTTCTCACGGAGACCGGCGCCGCGATCCCGAACCTGTTCGCGGCGGGCGGAGCGGCCTGCGGCGTCTCGGGAACGGGGCCGGGCGGGTATCTCTCGGGCAACGGGCTGCTGGCGGCGGTGGCGCTCGGGCGCATCGCGGGCCAGGCGGCGGGGGCGATGGTCCACGCAGCAATCGAACCATCCCCAACAGTATAGCGCGGGTTAACCCTCCCCCCTCTGCGGGGGAGGGTGGCGAGCGGAGCGAGCCGGGAGAGGGGCGGCGCGACGGTGAAGGATGTGGCGCCCATCAGAACGGTGCCGTCATTTCCGGAAGCGTAGCCCCCTCTCCCGCCCGGCTCCGCCGGGCACCCTCCCCCGCAGAGGGGGGAGGGAGACGTTGTTCATCCGGAAGCAGAGGTTCTCTTCGAGACCCGCATTCTTTCCTCCCCATCTCGCTCGACCGCCAGCCCCGAACCCCACCCAAGCCTCGACTCTCATCCCCCACTCCATGAACACGGCGGAGGACGCCCGATGACCCCGCAACCCCGCACCCTCCTCGACAAGGTCTGGGACGCCCACGTCATGGCGACCCGCCTCGACGGCCAGGCGCTCCTCGCCATCGACCGGCACCTGCTGCACGAGGGCTCGTTCCACGCCTTCGGCATGCTCGACCATGCCGGCCGCCGGATCCGCCGGCCGGACCTGACCTTCGCGGTCGCCGACCACTACGTCCCCTCCCGCGACCGCCAGGGGCCGATCCCCGACCCCGAGATCGCCAACATGGTCTCGACGCTGGCCGACAATGCCGGGCGCCACCGCATCCGGCATTTCGGCCTCGACGACCGGGCGCAAGGGATCGTCCACGTGCTCGCCCCCGAGCAGGGCCTGACGCTGCCCGGCCTCACGATCGTCTGCGGCGATTCCCACACCTCGACCCACGGCGCCTTCGGGGCGCTCGGCTTCGGCATCGGGGCGACGGAGGTGGCGCATGTGCTGGCGACACAAGCCCTGTGGCAGCGCCGGCCCAAGACCCTGCGCGTCAATATTGACGGGATGCTCGGCCCCCACGTCACCGCCAAGGACGTGATCCTGGCGATTATCGCGGTGATCGGGGCCGGCGGCGCGGTCGGGCACGTGCTCGAATATGCCGGCAGCGCGATCCGCGGCCTGTCGATGGAGGGGCGGCTCACCATCTGCAACATGTCGATCGAGGCAGGCGCCCGAGCCGGCATGATCGCGCCGGACGACACCACCTTCGCCTTCCTCGAAGGCCGACCCTACGCCCCGAAGGGCGCGCTGTTCGACGAGGCGGTGGCGGCCTGGCGGCAATTGCCGAGCGACGAGGGCGCCCGGTTCGACCGCGAGGTGACGCTCGACGCGAGCACGATCGCCCCGACCGTGACCTGGGGCACCAGCCCCGAGACCGCGCTTCCCGTCACCGCCGCGGTGCCGGATCCGGGCCGGGAGCCGGATGTCACCAAGGCCGGGCAGATGCGGGCGATGCTCGACTATATGGGCCTCACCCCCGGCATGCCGCTGGAAGAGGTCGCGATCGACCGGGTGTTCATCGGCTCCTGCACCAACTCGCGGATCGAGGACCTGCGCGCCGCCGCGACCGTGCTGCGCGGCCGGACGGCGCTCGTCCCGGGTCTCGTCGTGCCGGGCTCCGGCCCGGTGCGGCGCCAGGCGGAAGCCGAAGGGCTCGACCAGGTGTTTCGCGCGGCGGGCCTCGAATGGGGCGAACCGGGCTGCTCGATGTGCGTCGGCATCAACGGCGACCTCGTACCGGCGGGCGAGCGCTGCGCCTCGACCACCAACCGCAACTTCCCGGGCCGCCAGGGCCCGAATGCCCGCACCCACCTGATGAGCCCGGCCATGGCCGCCGCCGCCGCCGTCACCGGCCGGCTCACCGACATCCGCCGCCTCGGGAGCCGCTGACATGCAGCCCTTCACCACCCTCGAGGCCGTCGCGGTGCCGCTCGACGTGGCGAACATCGACACCGACCAGATCCTGCCCGCCCGCTTCCTGAAGAAGCCGAGGAGCGCCGGCTACGGGAATTTCCTGTTCCACGACGAGCGCCGCCGCGGCGAGGCCGCCGCCCTCGACGCCCCTCCCTACGCGGGCGCCGGCATCCTGGTCGCCGACCGCAATTTCGGCTGCGGCTCGTCGCGCGAGGGTGCGGTCTACGCCCTGGTCGATGCAGGCCTGCGCTGCGTGATCGCCCCGAGCTTCGGCGACATCTTCGCGTCGAACGCGGCCAAGAACGGGCTTCTCACCGTGACGCTGTCCGAGGACACGGTGGCGACCCTGCGCGCGCGGCTCAAGGCGTCGCCCGGCGCCGTCGTGACGGTCGACCTCCCGGCCCAGACCGTGACCGATCCGGACGGCAGCGCGATCCCGTTCGAGATCGACCCGTTCAAGAAACGCTGCCTCGTCGAGGGCCTGGACGACGTCGCGCTGACCCTCGAACACGCCGAGGCCATCGCGGCCTACGAAGCCAGGGCGGCGGCGGAGGTGCCGTGGCGGGTGCCATCTGCCCTCGGGTGACCGCGAGGTCGGCAGCCATGCGCTCACGCGATGGCTCGCCGACCCACCGGCCCGGATCGCGATCAGCATCTTGTGATCGATTCCATCGCCGTTACACTCCCCCTCAGAGCCGCGACGCCATCGATCGAACAGCGGCCGGAAGAGGGAACGTCATGCTGGAATGCGCATCCGTCGCCAGGCGGCGGCTCGTCCGCGCGTTGCTTGGTTCAACGATCCTGTTGGCCGCCAATGCCTCGCTCTCGACGGTTCAGGCCGCGGACCCGATCCGCATCGCGGTGATTGCCGAGGCGCAGGCCATCGCCGGGGCCTCGATCCCGCAGGCTGCCCAGCTCGCCGCCGACGAGATCAACGCCAAGGGCGGGATGGACGGGCGCAAGATCGAGATCATCGCATACGACAACAAGAGTTCGGCCGCCGATTCGGTCCGCGCCTTCCAGCGCGCGGCGAGCGAGGACAAGGCCC
This sequence comes from Methylobacterium sp. SyP6R, assembly GCF_019216885.1. Lineage (NCBI taxonomy): Bacteria > Pseudomonadati > Pseudomonadota > Alphaproteobacteria > Hyphomicrobiales > Methylobacteriaceae > Methylobacterium > Methylobacterium synurae. The sequence goes on from NZ_JAAQRC020000001.1 coordinate 4,723,003, forward strand.
ACGCGGTCATCGCCAGCTACATCAGCGAGGTGGTGCTGGCGCTCCAGCCCTGGTCGGCCCGGCTGAAGCTGCCGTTCATCACGCCAGGCGCGGCCTCGAACGAGATCCCGCTCAACGTCCACAAGGACTACGCCCGCAACAAGTATTCCTTCCACGGCTACCTGACCTCGAAGGCGCAGTCCCAAGCCGTCTGCGACGCTGCCAAGGCGATCCTGGTCGAGGGGCGGCAGATGAAGACCGCCGTCATCATGAGCGAGGACGCGGCGTGGACCAAGCCGCTGGACGAAGGCTACAAGGAATGCCTGCCGAAGGTCGGGCTGAAGGTGCTCGACCACATCCGGTTCTCGCCGAGCACCACCGACTTCAACCCGATCTTCAGCCGCATCGAGGGCGCCAAGCCCGACGTGATCGTCACCGGCATCTCGCATGTCGGCGTGCAGCCGACGGTACAGTGGCGCAGCCAGCAGGTGCCGATCCCGATGATCGGCATCGCCTCGCAGGCGACGAACGCCACCTTCTGGAAGGAGACGAACGGCGCCACGGAAGGCGTGCTGTTCGAGATGTTCGCCGCCCCCGGCACCAACGTGACCCCGAAGACCGCGCCCTTCGCGGAAGCCTTCAAGGCGAAGTACGGCAGCTACCCGGGATACGCCGGCTACACGGCCTATGACGAGGTCTACTACATCGCCGATGCGGTGAAGCGGGCAGGCTCGACCGATCCCGACAAGCTCGTCGACGCGCTCGAGAAGACCGACTGGGAAGGCACTCTCGGGCGCATCCAGTTCTACGGCAAGGACGACGAGTTCACCCACTCGATCAAGTACGGCCCCGGCCTCGTGTCGGGCATGATGATGCAGTGGCAGGACGGCAAGCAACTGGCGATCTGGCCGCAGAATGTCGCCAACGGGAAGATTACGTTCCCGAGCTTCGTGAAGGCGGGCACCGCCGCGAACTGAGAGACCTGCCGAGTGCCGGATACCCTCTCCGCCTGAGCTTTTCGTTTCCCGCACCGGGTCGTGCGCATCTCCCCTCTCCCCGCAGGCGGGGAGAGGGCTGTGCTCCCGTTCAGGGAGCACAGCGAGGCGGCAGCCGAGGGTGAGGGGGTTTTTCCGAAAGAGTCTCACTCGTCGAGACCCCCTCACCCTCGCTGCGGCTGCGCCTCCGCTTGCTGCATCACCTGAACGGTGACGCAGCCCTCTCCCCGCCCGCGGGGAGAGGAGAAGACCTGCGCTTCATCCGGCGATGTGTGGATGCGTCAGCCCGCTCGGGAGTGGCGCGCCGCGCCCCCTCATCTTTCCCGCGAGCCCCATGACCGCGATCCAGATCCTCATCGACGGCTTCGCCATCTCGGCGCTCTACGCGCTCGGCGCCACCGGCTTCACCCTCATCTTCGGCGTCTCGGGCGTGCTGAACCTCTCGCACGGGGCGCTGATGGTCACCGCCGCGGTGGTGGCCTGGGCGGCCTCCAGCGAATTCGGCCTCGGCGCCTATGCGGGGGCGGCGACCGGCATCGTCGTCTGCACCGGGCTCACGCTCGCCACCTACGGCGTCGTGGTGCGCCCGATCGACAAGTCCCGGGCGATCCCGCCGGAGGAAAAGGAGATCTTCATCCTCACCGGCACGCTGCTCTGGGGCATCATGATCCAGGAATTCATCGCCTACCTGTTCACCAGCAACGCCAAGACGGTGATGCCGATCGTCGAGGGCGTGGTGACCATCGCGGGCGTGCGCACGCCGTGGAACCAGGTCTTCACGGCGGTGGTGTGCTGGGCGACGATCGGGCTCTTGTGGCTGCTGGTCAATCGCACCCGCACCGGCAAGGTGCTGCTCGCGGCCTCGATGAATCCCCGCGGCGTGACGCTTCTCGGCTTCGAGCTGTCGAAGATCTACGTGGCGATCTGGCTCATCTACGGCGTGCTCGCCGGCATCGCCGGTGTGCTGCTCGGCCAGTTCCTCGGCGTGTCGAGCTACAGCGTCGGCCCGCTCACCGCCAGCGCCTTCTCGATCGTGGTGCTGGGGGGATTGGGCAGCGTCTCGGGCTCGCTGATCGCGGCCTACGTCGTCGGCTATCTCGAGACGCTGACCGCCTATCTCGTCTCCCCGGCCTACCGGACGATTCCCGCGCTCCTGCTGCTCGTCGCCGTGATGTATGTCCGCCCGCAGGGCCTGCTCGGGCGCCGCTGACGCCTGGCTGCACTCTTATCGAATAGAGGCCCCATGCTCGCCAAGACCGTTCGCAATCCCTTGTTCTGGCTCTGCCTGATCGGCCTCGCGCTCGCCAGCGTGCTGCCGCTCTGGGTCTCGGGCTACATCCTCGGGCTCCTCACCGTCGCGTACTATTTCGGCGTGTTCTCGATGGCCTGGGACCTGCTGTTCGGCTTTGCCGGCGAGGTCAATTTCGGCCCGACCTTCCTGATCGGCTTAGGGGCCTACACCGCCGGCATCCTCAACGGCCACGGCGTCGGCATCCCGCTCTGCCTGCTCGCCGGCACCGTCGCGGCGGTGATCGGCGGTCTCGTCCTGGCGCTGCCGGCGCTCCGGGTGCGGGGACCGTATTTCGGCCTCACCACCGTCGTGGCGGTGCTGATCCTGCAGAACCTGATCGTCGTCTTCGCCGACACCACCGGCGGCGAGATCGGCCTGACGGTACCGGACGTCATCAGCATCGACGCCGCCACCAATTACTGGATCGCGCTCGGCTTCATGGGGGTGAGCGGGCTCATCCTCTACGCCATCGCGGTCTCGCCGGTCGGGCTGATCCTCCAGGCGAGCGGGCAGGACCCGATCGAGGCCGGCGCGCTCGGCTTCAACGTCGCCAAGCACAAGCTCGCGGCGTTCTGCGTCAGCGCAGTGTTCTCCGGCCTCGCCGGTGCGTTGTTCGTCTTCTACATGGGCACCGCGTCGGTCGGCACGCTGGTCGACGTCTCGGTCGGCGTCCAGGTCATCATCGGGGCGGTGCTCGGCGGGCGGCGTACCATCGTCGGCGGCGTGCTCGGCGCGGTGTTCCTGATCGCCGCCGGCGAATTGCTGCGGCCTCTCGGCTCGCTCTCGACCTTCGTGGTCTCGGCCGCGGCGCTCGCGGTGATCCTGTTCGTGCCGTCGGGCCTCCTCGGGATCCTCACCCGGCAAGGCCAGCGCGCCTGATGCCCCGCCCCTCCTCTGGTGTCCGACAAGGTTTGCGTCCATGAGTGCGGCCGGCCTCACTGCCTCCACCTTGCCTTCCCCCCTGCCCTCCGCCCCGCGTTCCGCGGCCGACGGTGCCCCGCCGCTGCTCGCGGTCGAAGGGCTGACCAAGCGCTATGGCGGCCTCGTCGCGGCGAAATCGATCGGCTTTTCCGTGCGGGCCGGCGAGATCGTCGGGCTGATCGGGCCGAACGGCTCGGGCAAGTCCACGGTGATGAAGCTCATCATGGGGCTGGAACGCCCGAATGCCGGCAGCATCAGGCTCGACGGCACCGAGATCGCCGGCTGGCCCTCGCACCGGGTGGCGCGGGCCGGCATCGGCCTCGTCTTCCAGCATTCGCGGCCGCTGCACCGGCAGACGGTGCTGGAGAACATCAAGCTCGCGCTCCTGCCCGACAGCCTGATCCGGCTCTTCGCCGATGCGAGCGTCGAGACACGCGCCCGGGCCATCGCCGAGCGGGTGGGTCTGGGCAGCGTGATGGACCGCCGCCCCGGCACCCTGCCCTTCGCCGACCTGCGCCGGATGGAACTCGCCAAGGCGATCGCCCGCGATCCCAAGGTGGTGCTGGTCGACGAACCCTTCGCCGGTCTCACCTCCGGCGAGGTGGCGGATTTCTCCGCCCTGATCCGCGGTTTTCGCGACGAGGGCAAGGCGGTGCTCCTCGTCGACCACAACGTGAAGAGCGTATCGGCCCTCGTCGACCGGGTCTTCGCGATGTATCTCGGCGAGCGCGTCGCCGAGGGAAGTGCCGCCGAGGTGATGCGCAACGAGACCGTGCGCCGGGTCTATCTCGGCGGCAGCATCGAGACCGCGGCGCGGCCCGAAGCCAATTTCTCCGGCGCACCTCTGCTGAAGGTCGAGGGGCTCGACGTGCTCTACGGCAAGGCTCAGGCCCTGCGCGGCGTCGGCCTCCACGTCCACGAGGGCGAGTTCGTCTCGGTGGTCGGCCTCAACGGCGCCGGCAAGACCACCCTGTTCAACGCCATCTCGGGCCTCGTTCCCTATTCCGGGCAGATCGGCTTCGCCGGCGAGCCGCTGGCGAAGCGCACGCCGGCGAGCATTGCGCGGGGCGGCATCGTGCAGGTGCCGGAGACCCGCGAGCTGTTCGGCGAGATGAGCGTGCGCGAAAACCTCGATCTCGGCGGCCAGCACCTGCCCAAGGCGGAGAGCGCGCGCCAGCTCGACTGGCTGTTCGAACTGTTCCCGATCCTCAAGAGCCGCGGCGGCCAGATGGCCCGCACGCTGTCAGGGGGCGAGCAGCAGATGCTCACCATCGCCCGTGCCCTGATGATGAAGCCGCGCCTCCTGATCCTCGACGAGCCGACGCTGGGCCTCGCGCCGGTGATCCTGGAACAGCTCTCCAAGGCGTTGGAGCGCCTGCGCCAGACCACGCCGATCACCGTGCTGCTCGGCGAGCAGAACGTCACCTTCGCGCTGCCCCATGCCGACCGGGTCTACGTGCTGGAGCATGCCCGCATCGTCTGGGAGGGCCCGCCCGACCGCTTCGCGGCGGAGGCCGGCAGCGGCTACCTGTAGGCACCGATCATCGACGATCACCTCAAGCGCGGCCGGAGACGAGGAAATCGGAAAACGCCCAAAACCCTTGACTCGGGTTAAGGCGGCCGGAGAGGAGGAGTCGTAATCGGGCAGGACAGCCACCCCAGGAGAGAGCGGCATGTCCTGCTACTACTTTCACTTCCAGGTCGGCAGCCGTCTCATCCGGGACACGCGCGGCGTCGAGCTTGAGGAGCCGCACGAGATCATCACCTGTTCGGCTCATATCGCGGTGCTGCTGAAACGCCGCGCTTGCCGCGAGCCCGAGTGGAAGGAGGCGATCATCCACGTCGAGGACAAGGAGCGCCGCTTCAGCCTCTTCCTGCCGATCGCCCGGTTCGCGGATGCGATTCCGAGGTTGCAGGCGTAGGGTCGTTCGAGGATCGGCGGCGCCTGTCTCTCCGCCGAAAAGTGTCCGATTGAAGAACCCTCATCCAATCGAGCGCGGGATTCCCTCTCCCAACACGGGCTATCGCATTTACACACATCTCGGCCTGAATGATGTCCCCTTTAAAGGTAGCGCGCCTCCCCTCCCCCTTGTGGGGAGGGGAATGCACTCGACCGTGAGACGCCAGCACAAACGACACCGGCGCCAGCATCACGCCGCCTTGATCTCCGTCACGAACCCGCCGATCTCGCGCTCCAGGATCGCGGCCTGACGCGCCAGGTCCCGGGCGGCGTGCAGCACCTGATCCGCGGTGCCGCCGGTGCGGTCGGCGCCCTGCTGCACCGCGTCGATGTGGCCGGAAACGACTTGCGTGCTGTGGGCGGCGTGCTGGACGTTGCGGGCGATCTCGCCGGTGGCGGCGCTCTGGCGCTCCATCGCCGTCGCGACGCCGGTGGCGATGGCGTTCATGTCGCGGATCGTGCCGCCGATCGCCTCGATCGCCCGCACCGCCTCGACGGTCTGGGCCTGGATGCCGCCGATCTGGCCGGCGATCTCGTCGGTCGCCCGCGCCGTGCGGGTGGCGAGATCCTTGACCTCGGCGGCCACCACCGCGAAGCCCCGTCCCGCCTCGCCGGCCCGCGCCGCCTCGATCGTGGCGTTGAGCGCGAGCAGGTTGGTGCGCCCGGCGATGCTGGTGATGAGCTGGACCACGTCGCCGATCTGCTGCGCGCCGGCGGCGAGCGCCCGGATCGTCGCCTCGGTGCGGGCGGCCTCCGCATCGGCCCGGCCGGCGATGACCGAGGAATGGGCGACCTGGCGCACGATCTCCTCGATGCTGGCGGAGAGCTCGTCCGTGGCGCTCGCGACGCCGCCGACATTGGCCGAGGTCTGGCTCGCCGCCTCCGCGACCCCCGCCGACAGGCTCGAGGATTCGGCGGCCGAGGTCGAGAGGTTGTGCGCCGCCCCCTCCATCTGGCCCGCCGCCGCGGTCAGGGTCGCGATCAGCGCCGAGACCTTGCCCTCGAAGCCCCGGGTCAGGGCCTCCAGGTGGCGCGCCCGCGCCATCTTGGCGTCGGTATCCCGGCGCTGGATCGCGTCGCGGTGCTCGGAATCGACCAGGCCGTCGCGGAACAAGGCCACGGTGCGGGCCATCGCGCCGATCTCGTCGGCCCGGCCGGTATCCGGCACGTCGATCGACCGGGCGCCGCCGCCGAGGGCCGCCATGGCGCCCGAAAGGCGCTGGAGCGGCGCGGTGATCGAGCGGGCGAGCAGCAGCGAGATCACGATCCCGAGGAGCACGATGCCGGCCGCCTTGGCGAGAAAGGCGGTCGTCCCCTCCTTGACGCCGCGGGCGAAGTCCCGCTCGGCGTCCAGCCCGTCGCGGGCCACTACCGCCAGCAAGGATTCGGAGGCCTTCATCGATTCGTCGCGGGCCGCCCGGGACAGCTTCAGATGCCGTCCCCACTCGGCCGAGAGAGCCGAGGCGCGATCGAGCGCCCCGCGCCAGGCGGTCAGCTTCGCCGCGAGGTCGGAATTCGCCTGCACCTTGGCCTGGCTCGCCGCCGCGGACTGGCCTGCCGCCGCGATGAATTTGGGGTCCCCCGTCACCTTCAGCTGCACCGTCTGGTCGCGGGCGGACTGGAACGCCTCGACGGCACCGTTCAGCATGCGGGCCTGGTCGATATCGCCGGACTCGAAGGCGCGGGTGCGTTTCTGCGACAGGACCGCGGCGATCTGCTCGCCGGCCTGGTCGATCTCCTGGCTCAGGAGGGCGGTCTCCTCGCCCTTGATCCGGGCCAGGATGGCGTATTCGTCGCCGTAGGTCCGCAGGGCCTTGGCGATCACGGCGCTCGTCGCAAGCTCGTCGCCCGACAGCCCGACCGCAGGACCGCGTTCGATCAGGCCGACGGATTTGTCGAGGAGGTCGCGGGCGGCCTTGAGAACCGCCGGGTCGAAGCGCTGGAGCCAGCGGCTGAGCTCGAAGCGCGCCTGCAACATCGCCATGTCGACGGAGCGGACATGCTCGGCCTTGGCGCGGTTCTGCTGGTAATCGGCGAAGTCCGAGCTCACCTGCGTCACCAGCAGGTAGCCGGACACCGCGACGCCGACGGTGGTGGCCAGCACCACGCCGAAGCCCGCGAAGATCCGCGCCTTGATCGACAGCCGCGCCAGGCGCCCGCCCTTGACCGACATCCGCATCGCACCCGCCGTCCCGCTCGAGGCCCGCTCTGCCGGCAAGGTTGGATGCACTCCGCTAAGGCACACTTAAAATGAACGCTTTTTCGCCTTTCGGACCGAAAGATTATTGGACGGCCGAGCGATCGGACCATGGAACGACAGTCAGGTGGACGGCTCTCGCGCGATGGACAAGGACGACGCATCGACAGGGCGGTTTGCGTCGAATCGGGGCTTCCCCGTCACACGTCGCCGCCGCCTGACCGGCAACCGCCTCGGAGGAGCTTGACGTTACACCAACTCCTCACGGCAAACCTGTCTCGTCACGCCGAACCGTCCGCATCGCGCCAAGTCTTCAGCCATAGGCCGCCAGCGCCCGGGTGTGGCCGGGCTCGGCCACCGGAATCCCGGCATCGGTGTATTCGTTGAGCTTGTTGCGCAGGGTGCGGATCGAAATTCCGAGAATCTTGGCAGCGTGGGTGCGGTTGCCGAGGCAGTGGTCGAGGGTGTCGAGGATCAGGTCGCGCTCGACCTCGGCCAGCGAGCGGCCGACGAAGCCCCGCGTCGCCGCCTCGGCGGCCTGGACCGCGCGGGCGGCGGGGCCGGCGACCGCGAGCGCGTCGCCCTCCGGCGAGCGGATCGCGTCGGCGTCGATCTCAGGGCCACTCGCCAGCAGCACCGCCCGGTGCAGGGTGTTCTCCAGTTCGCGGACGTTGCCGGGCCAGGGGCTCTGCATCACGAGGCGGCGCGCCTCGGCCGAGAGCGGCCGGGTCGGGACGCCGTTGGCCTCGGCGTATTTGCGGGCGAAGTGGCCGGCGAGTTCGAGGATGTCCGACGGGCGGTCGCGGAGCGGCGGCAGGCGCAGGTTCACCACGTTGAGGCGGTAGAGCAGGTCCTCGCGGAACGTACCTTTTCGCGCCTCCTCGGCGAGGTTGCGGTTCGAGGTGGCGAGCACCCGGATGTCGACCTTCACCGGCTGCGTGCCGCCGACCCGGTCGATCACCCGCTCCTGGAGCGCCCGCAGAAGCTTGGCCTGGAGCCGGACATCCATCTCGGAAATTTCGTCGAGGAGCAGCGTGCCGCCATGGGCCTCCTCGAACCGGCCGATGCGCCGGGCCACCGCGCCGGTGAAGGCGCCCTTCTCGTGGCCGAACAGCTCGGATTCGAGCAGCGCGTCGGGGATCGCCGCGCAGTTCACGCTGACGAAGGGCTTCTGCACCCGGTTGGAGCGGGTGTGGAGGTAGCGCGCCAGCACCTCCTTGCCGGTGCCGCTCTCGCCGGTGATCAGCACCGAGGCGTCGGAGCGCGCCACCTGCTCGGCGAGCTTGACCACCCGCTCCATCGCCGGATCGCGCCACACGAACGAGCGGGCATCCGCCGTCACCGCCTCCAGCACCGCGGCGATCAGTTCCGGATCGGGCGGCAGCGGGATGTATTCCTTGGCTCCCGCCTGGATCGCCGCCACCGCCGCCTTGGCGTCGGTCCCGGTGCCGCAGGCCACCACCGGGGTGCGGATGCGCTCGTCGGAGAGCGCCGTCACCAGGGTCCGGATCGCCAGCGCCACGTCGACCATCACGAGGTCGGCGCCCTTGGCCCTGAGCGCGTTGAGCCCCTGCTCGATGCCGTCGGCCTGGGTCACGGCCGCGCCGCGGCTCATGGCGATCCGGGAGGCGGTGACGAGTTCGCCGCTGAGGCGTCCGATGATCAAGAGCCGCATGGCGGGCACTCCGTTGGGCGGGTCGGGGTGGCGGATTCGGATGTCAGCCGTCGGCCTTGACGATCTCGGTCATCGTCACGCCGAGTCGCTCCTCGACCAGCACCACCTCGCCGCGGGCGACGAGGCGGTTGTTGACGAAGATGTCGATCGCCTCGCCGACCTTGCGGTCGAGCTCGAGCACCGTGCCGGGGCCCAGCCGCAGGAGGTCGCCGATCGGCATCCGCGACGAGCCGAGCACCGCCGAGACCATCACCGGCACGTCGAAGACCTGTTCGAGGTCGGCGGCCGACTTGGCGGCCATCGGGGCGTCGCGCATCGCGCCGGACGCCGCGGCGTCGAAGGCGAGATCCGCTTCGCTGAGCTGCGGCAGGCCGAGATCGTTGTCGGAGGACATTGGCGTACCTCGTGGGAGAAAATGGAGTGGGAACGGGGCGTCAGGCTTTGGGCAGGGCGGCGATCAGGGCGGCCTCGATGGCCGCGCGCTCGCGCACCACGCCGCCATCGGCCCATTCGATGCGGGCGTCGCCCGGCGCCATGCCGGGATCGCCCATGACGATCAGGCGGCCCTCGTAGCCGCGCTCGCGAGCGAGCCGGGCCACCTGCCGTTCGGTCTCGTCGACGAGGGCGTCATGCACCCGGATCGCCAGATGCGGCACGCCGCGCAGGTGCTGGAGCGCGCGGCCCGCCGCTTCCGCGATCGCCGCCACCGGATGGCTGTCGAGGGCGGCCCCGGCGATCTTGCGCCCGAGCGCCACGGCGAAGTCGAGGGCCTGGGCCTCGAGCGCGGCGTCGCGGTCGTCCGCCGCCGCGATCATGCCGGCGGCCGAAGCGGCGACCCGGTTGAGGGCGTCGGCGAGGCGCGCCTGCACCTGCGCCTCGGCCTGGGCGCGTCCCTCCTGCAGGCCGCGGGCATAGGCCTCGGCCTCGGCCGCTTCCCGGGCGGCCTCCCGCGCCGCTTCCTCGGCCCGGAGCCGCGCCTCCGCCAGCGCCTCGGCATCCGGAGCCTCGTCCCGAGGGGGCTTGGCGGGGGGCCCGCGGAAATCGGTATCGAACAGGAAGCGCCGGATCTGCGCCATCAGGCTTTGTCCCTCGGGGCTGGCTCGGTCGTCGTGCGGGCAGGCATCAGTAGACCAGCTCTTCCTCGGCGCTGTTCTTGGCGATCATGATCTCGCCCTTCTCGGCCAGTTCCTTGGCGAGGTCGGTCATCTTCGACTGGGCCTCGTCGACCTCCTTGAGGCGGATCGGACCGAGCGACTCGATGTCGTTCTGCATGTTCTTCGACGAACGGCTCGACATGTTGGCGAAGAAGAAGTTCCGGACCGGGTCCGACGCGCCCTTGAGCGCGCGGGCCAGCACGTCGCGGTCGACGCTGCGCATCAGGGTCTGGACGCTGCCGGCATCGAGCTTCATCAGGTCGTCGAAGGTGAACATCAGCTGGCGGATCTTCTTCGCCGAGCCGCGGTTCGACTGGTCGAGGGCGGTGAGGAACCGGATCTCGGTCTGCCGGTCGAAGGCGTTGAACACGTCGGCGAGCAATTCGTGGGCGTCGCGCCGGGTGGTCTGGGCGATGGTCGAGACGAACTCGACCCGCAGGATCTCCTCGATGTGGCGCAGCGCCTCCTTCTGCACCGTCTCCATCCGGAGCATCCGGTTGAGGACGTCGATGGCGAAGTCCTCCGGCAGGATGGTCAGGACCTTGGCGGCGTAGTCCGAGCGCACCCGCGACAGGATCACCGCGACGGTCTGCGGGTATTCGTTGCGCAGGAAGGAGGCCAGGATCTCGGGATCGATCTGGGTCAGGCTGGCCCAGACCCGGCGGGTCGAGGCGCCCTTCACCTCCGCCATGATCACCGCGACCTGCTCGGGCGGGAAGATCTTGAGCAGCAGCGACTCGGTGCGCTCGAAGCTCGAGGTGATGCCGCCGCTGGCCGAGAGCCGCGACACGAAGTCGATGATCAGGGCCTCGACCGCCTCCGCCTCGAGCGAGCCGAGCTGGACCATGGCGTGCGAGACCTTCTTGATCTCGTCCTCCTCCAGCATGCGCCAGATCGGGGCGCCCTCCTCCTCGCCGAGCAGGAGCAGCAGGGCGGCGGCCCGCTGGGTTCCGGGCATCTCGGCGAAGGTCAGTCCCCCGGAGGTGGAGCGGGAGACCGGCATCGAAGTCATGGCCATGGCGTCGGCGTCTCTCAGGCGGGACGGGTGTTCACGGGGTCGCGCGGGGGCCGCGGCGGCGGGGGTCGTCGATCCGGCAGCGTCGGCGGTCGTCGATCCAACAGCGTCAGCGGTCGTTGATCCAACAGCGTCAGCGGTCGTTGATCCAGGTGCGCAGCACCTCGACGGTCTCGGTCGGGTTCGACTTCACGATGTCGACGACCCGCTCGATCGTCTCGGCCTGGATCTTGCCGTTGATCTTGGCGAACTCGACGACGCGGCGGGCCTGGCTCTCGGGCAGCGCCAGTTCGGCCGGGGCCGCGCCTGCCAGCGCGCCCTCCACCGCCATCACCAGGCCGGGATGATCGGCGGCGAGGATCGAGATCGGGGCCTGCGCCGGATCGTCGGAGGCGACGACCTTCTGCACCAGCGGCCGGACCACCGTCATCAGCACCACGAGGCCGAGGAGGAAGAGCACCGACATCTCGGCGATGCGCAGCACGTCCTCCTTGGTCGGCTGGAGGAGCGAGGCCAGCAGGCCCTGCTCCTGGAACTCAGGCACCGCCGGGGTGTCGGCGAAGCGCAGGTTCACCACCTCGACCTGGTCGCCGCGGGCCTTGTCGTAGCCCACCGCGGTACGCACCAGGGCGGTGATGCGCTCCAGTTCCGGCGCCGGCCGCGGCGCATAGGCCGGCTTGCCGTCCGGGCCGGCGGCGTAGGTGCCGTCGATCAGCACCGCAACCGACAGGCGCCGGATCCGGCCGCCCTCGTTCACCTCGGTGCGGGTGACCCGGGAGATCTCGTAATTGGTGGTCTCCTCGTTCTTGTTCGAGGCCTCGCGCGGGCCCTGGTTCTGCTGGGCTTGGGTTGCGCCGGGCAACTCGTTGCCGACGGTGACGCCGTTCTCGCTGCTCTGCGACTGCGAATTCTCGCTGCGGGTCTGGGTCGAGCGCACCACCCGGCTCTCGGGATCGAAGGTCTCCGACCGGCTCTCGACCCGGTTGGGATCGAGTTCGGCGGTGACCTGGACCCGGGCCCGGCCCGCCCCGACGATGCCGGCGACGATCTCCTCGACCTGGGAGCGCAGCCGCCGTTCCATGGTGGTCTGGCGCTCGTCGAGGCCGAGTCCGTTCTGCGCCTCCGCCCCGCGGGCGCCGTCGGCGAGCAGCCGCCCGCGCTCGTCGACGATCGAGATGCGGTCGGGCTTCAGGCCCTCCACCGCCGAGGCGACGAGGTGGCGCACCGCCCGGACCTGGCCCGGATCGAGGTCGCCGGACAGCTTCACCACGATCGCGGCGCTCGGCGTCTCGCGGTCGCGGGAAAACAGCCGCTTCTCGGGCAGGACCAGGTGGACGCGGGCCGCCTGCACCTGGCCGATCGCCCGGATCGAGCGGGCGAGCTCGCCTTCGAGGGCGCGCAGGTGGTTGACGTTCTGGACGAAGCTCGTCGACGAGAAGGCATCGCCCTTGTCGAAGATCTCGTAGCCGACGCCGCCGGCGCTCGGCAGGCCCTTGGCGGCGAGGTCCATCCGCAGGCGGGCGAGTTCGCCGCGGGGCGCCAGCACGGTCTGGCCGGCATCGCCCTTGGTCTCGTAGCGGATGCCCTTGGCGTCGAGGTCGCGCAGGACCGCGCCGGCATCCTGCACCGACAGGTCGGTATAGAGCACACCCATCTCGGGCCGCGAGACCCGCAGGATGACGAAAGCGAAGAAACCGATGAGCGCGAGGGTCACCGCCCCCATCGCGGCGAGCCGCGCGGGCCCCAGCTTCGCCACCAGATCGAGGACCGGCTTCACGACCATGCACCCGCCAACCGGAGCCACCGCGGCCCCAGGGCAAAATTTGCCGAGTCGTGGTTATGACTTGGTTAACGGCGCACAATTGAATGCGCACGGAGCCGGGACGCCGCCGCTCCGGGGGGAGGCGGAGGCCCGGCTCTCGGCATCGCGGGTCAGCCCGGGCGAGTGTCCGAGGACGGGATCGCCACGGCTTCTCTCCTCCGCCAACCGGCGGGACAAGCAGACGCGAGGCGATCCTGCCGTCCTCGGATGATCCCGCCGTGCCCGTCCCGGGGCACGGACAGCACCCTCACTGACGGTAATGCTGGATCCGGGTCGTGCGCAGGCCTGCGAGCCCGTGCTGCTCGATCGAATACTGCCAGCTCAGGAATTCCTCGGTGGTCAGCGTGTAACGCTGGCACGCCTCTTCGAGGCTCAGCAGCCCGCCACGGACGGCGGCCACCACCTCGGCCTTGCGCCGGATCACCCATCGGCGGGTATCGGTCGGGGGAAGATCCGCGATCGTCAGCGGACTTCCGTCTGGCCCGATGACGTACTTCACCCTCGGGCGATGCGGTTCGGTCATGATACGCTCTACACTCGACTGACCTGTCGAGACCGAAGCTAGGCACCCGCGCTTAAGATTGGTTGAATCATTTCCCTCGCATGTGATTCGTAATCCACAGCAATCCACCGAATCAGTTGCCGCCGGTTCCACCGATCGCCTCGACGCTGCTGAGGGCCACGGTGCGGTCGCCGATGGTCAGGACCGGTTCGGCACCGGAGACGTCCACGCTGGTGATCGCCCCGGTGATCTTGGTGTCGACGGTGACGCTCGAGCCGGTGGCGTCGAGGGCCTGCACCTTCAGGGTGTACTTCCCGTCCGCGGCGAGCTGCCCGGTGGAGGCGCGCCCGTCCCAGGTGAAGCTCTGGCTGCCGGCGGGCAGCGCCTTGGTCTGGGTGGCGACCACGTTGCCCTTGGGGTCCGTGATGGTCATCACCGCCTTGGCGGCGGCGCGCGCCGGGGTGAGCGTCCAGGTCGCGGACCCGTCCGCGAGCGACGAGGTGGCGCCGTCCGCCGTCACGGTCTTGCCGATCAGCCCGGAGGCGGTCGCCGCCGCCGAGGCCTTGCTGGCGGTGATCAGGCTACCGAGCTGGTCGTTGGTCTTGAGCTGCTGCTCGACCGAGGCGAACTGCACCAGCTGCTGGGTGAACTGGTTGGTGTCGAGAGGGTCGAGCGGGTTCTGGTTCTGGAGCTGCGTCGTCAGCAGGGTCAGGAACTGGTTGAAGTTCCCGGCGATCGTGCTGGCGTCGCTCGAGGCCTTGGCACCGGTCGGGTTGGAGAGACTGGTCAAGCTGCTGATGCCGGCGGTCATCGGGACCTCGCGAGTGTGGTCGTCATGGGTCGTCGGTCGCTTCTGGCGTCGCCGCTAGATTCTGAGGTCGAGGCCGAGGCGCTGGCCGAGGTTGCGCAACGGCGCCGCGGCCTGCGCCTCCTCCGCCGGAGCCGCCGCGCGGTCGGGGCCTTGCGGCCGGCCGGCCTGGTCGCGCTGCGGGTTCTGGCCGCCGCCGTCGCGCAAGGAGAAGGTGAGGCCCGCCGTGCCGGGATCGAGCCCCGCTTGCGTGAGCGCCTGCTGCAGGCTGCCGGCATCGCGCTGGAGCAGCGCCAGGGTCTCGGGCCGCTCCACCGTGAGATGCGCCTTCACGGTCCCGTGCTCGCGGGCGATGTCGAGGCTGACGTCGATCCGGCCGAGCTCGTAGGGATCGAGCCGGATCTCGAAGCGGTTGCTGCCTGCGAGCGCCCGCATCCCGATGGTGATCGGCACGGCGCTCAAGGGAGCCTGGACCGAGACCGCCGGGCGGGTCTCGGCGGCGGCCGGCGCCGCGGCGTCGGCGCCCTTCGCCTGCGACGCAGGCGCCGACGGGTCGGGCGCCGCGAGGCCGTCGGGCACCGGCAGGGGACCACCCTGCTTCGGCCGGTCCTTACCGTCCACCTTCGCGGCCTCGGAGAGAAGCGCGGCGATCCGCGGATCGGCGGGCGTCGCCGCCTCGATGGCGGCACCCGGATCGGCCGATGCCGTTCCGGTCGCCGAGGCGGTGCCGGTCGCAGGTGCCGTGGCCGCGGGAACGGGTGCGGCCGAGGCCGCCGGGCTCGGCGTGGGACCGGCGCCGGGAGCGTCGGCGGAATCCTCCTCCGTCCCGTCGGCCGGAGACGCCTCCGCGGTCTCGTCATCGTCGCCGGCAGCCGCGCGAACCGCCTCGGCCTGCGCCGCATCGGGCGCCGCGGCGGAGGGCTTCGCGCCGGTCGCGGCCGAGGATTTCGCGGCGACGTCCTTCCTCACGCGGTCGTCCGTCACCTCCCGCGTGGCCTTGTCCTTCGTGATCTTGTCCTTGGCGGCCCGGTCCCGGTCGATCGCATCCTCGGCCCGTTCCTGGCGGGACCGAGCCTCCGAGGCAGCGTCGGCCCGCCTCGTCTCGCCTCTCGCTTCGGCCGATCTGGTCTCGGTGGGCTTCGGGCCGGACCGCGTCGTGTCCGAGCTGGGTCGTGCCGACGTATCGGCCTGCCGCGCAGGCGTGCGGGCGATCCGGGCGGTCTCCCGATCATCCGGACGGAAGGGCTCGTACGCGACGGCCTTCGCCGGCCGGGTCGGCTCGCGCCCCGCCATCCGTCCCCCCTCACCCGCTCCGCTGATCTGCATCGCCGACCTCCTGGGTCCCGGCAGAGCAAGCCGCCTGCCAGTCCAACGGACAACGTAAGCTATTGATGAAAAGCGATAAAAATCTCCGACCCCTCCGCCCTCGATGGCCGCCCGGTCGGAATCTGCCGGGAGCCCGGCAAGAACTTCCCTGTAGGCCGCACTCCCTCCCGCCCTGGCAGAACGGCGGTCGGATCGCTATAGACTCCGCCAGCGGCACCGGGATCCGCTTGCCGGAGCCGCCCCGAGACACCCCCTCGCACGGTCATGAACTCGCTCGATCTGCACAAGGCCCCGGAAGACACCCGCGTCGTGGTGGCGATGTCCGGGGGCGTCGATTCCTCGGTCGTCGCCGCGCTCCTGAAGCGCGAGGGCTACGACGTGGTCGGAATCACGCTGCAGCTCTACGACCACGGCGCGGCCACGCATCGCCGCGGCGCCTGCTGCGCCGGCCAGGACATCCACGATGCCCGCCGCGCCGCCGAGACCATCGGCATCCCGCATTACGTCCTCGACTACGAGGACCGCTTTCGCGAAGCGGTGATCGACCGCTTCGCCGACAGCTATCTCCAGGGCGAGACGCCGATTCCCTGCGTCGAGTGCAACCGCTCGATCAAGTTCCGCGACCTGCTCACCACCGCCCAGGACCTCGGCGCCGACGTGCTGGCGACCGGCCACTACGTCGCGAGCCGGGCGCTGGCGCATGGCGGCCGCGCCCTCCACCGTGCCCTCGATCCGGCCCGGGACCAGAGCTACTTCCTGTACGCGACGACCGCCGAGCAGCTCGACCTCCTGCGCTTCCCCCTCGGCGAGCGGCCGAAGGACGAGACCCGGGCGCTGGCCAAGGAATTCGGCCTCTCGGTCGCCGACAAGCCCGACAGCCAGGACATCTGCTTCGTGCCGCAGGGGCGCTACCAGGACGTGATCGCGCGGCTGCGGCCCGACGCGGTGCGCCCGGGCGAGATCGTCCATCTCGACGGGCGGCGGCTCGGCCGTCACGACGGCATCATCGGCTTCACGGTCGGCCAGCGCCGCGGCCTCAACGTGGCGGCGGGCGAACCGCTCTACGTCGTGCGCCTGGAGCCCGGCGAGGCCCGGGTCGTGGTCGGCCCCCGCGAGGCGCTCGCCACCTCGGTCATCCGGCTCGCGGATCCGAACTGGCTCGGCGACGCTCCGCTCGCGGCCTCCCGCGACCTGCCCGTGGCGGTGCGGGTGCGCTCGACCCGCGAGCCCCGCCCCGCCCTCCTCGCCTGGAACCCGGACACGGCATCGGCCGAGATCACGCTGGCGACCCCCGAGGACGGGGTGTCGCCGGGCCAGGCCTGCGTCATCTATGCCGATGACGGGCCCCGGGCACGGGTTCTCGGCGGCGGCACCATCCGGCGGGTCGCGGCGGACAGCCTGGCGGCGGCCTGATCCGACCCCGGCCCTCGCCCCTGCCGATGCGATTTTTTCGAAGATTTCCCGCGGAAACCGTACCACACACGCGCGCATCGACGCTCGCGCGGCGATCGAACTCGGAGAGATGACGGACATGCTGAGCGAGCCGCGGGAGGCGGGGCCCACCACCGCCTTGATGCGCAAGGCCTATGCGCGCTGGGCGCCGGTCTACGACGTGGTCTACGACAAGCTCACCGAGCCGGCGGCGCGGGACGCGGTCGAGGCGGCATTGGTCGGCGGGCGGCGGATCCTGGAGGCCGGCGTCGGCACCGGCCTGTCGCTCGGCTACTACCCGAAGGATGCCGAGGTCTACGGCGTCGACCTGTCCGAGGACATGCTCCGCCGAGCCAACCGCAAGGTGGCGCGGCGCGGGCTTTCCCACGTCAAGGGCCTCCAGGTCATGGATGTCTGCCGCCTCGGCTATACTGACGCGAGCTTCGACGCGGTGGTGGCGCAGTTCCTCATCACCCTGGTGCCCGACCCGGAAGGGGCGCTGGACGAGTTCCTGCGGGTGACGAAGCCCGGCGGCATGATCGTGCTCGCCAACCATTTCGGCCAGGACCGCGGCACCGTCGCCAAGGTCGAGGAAATCGTCGCGCCGCTCTGCGAGAAGATCGGCTGGAGCTCGGCCTTCAAGGCCGCCCGGATCGAGGCCTGGGCCAAGAGCCGCGGCGTGACCTTCCTCGGCGTGCGCCCGACCTTCCCGGGCGGGTTCTTCAAGATCCTGCGCATGCAGAAGCCCGGGTGAGCGCGCCGATCCGGCCTGACGAGCCCCCGTCCGGCGAGGACGCCCTCCCCTCGGAGGCAGGCCCGGAAGCCGTGGCGGCCCCGGCCTGGCGCGGATGGCTGCGGGTGCTGCCGCTCGTCGCCCTGGTGGCCCTGTCGCTGGGCCTGCTGGTCGGAGGCATCACCCGCTGGTTCAGCCTCGACCAGCTCCTCGCCTCCCGGGCCTATGCCAAGGCCTGGGTCGCGGAGGGATTCTGGCGCGCCTATGCCTGCGCGTATCTCGCCTATGTCGCCACCGTGATCGTGTCGCTGCCGGTTTCGGTGGTGATGACGACCCTGTGCGGCTTCCTGTTCGGGCCGGTCGCCGGCGCGTTGGTGTCGATCTCGGCCGCCACCACCGGCGCCGTCGTGGTGTTCTCCATCGGCCGCACCGCGGCGGGCGAGGTGCTGCTGCGTCGCGCCGGCTCGCGGCTGGGGCGCCTCGCGGAGGGCTTTCGCCGCGACGCCTTCTCGTACGTGATGGTGTTGCGGCTCCTGCCGGTCTTCCCGTTCTGGATGACCAACCTGGCGCCCGCGATCTTCGGCGTGCGCCTGCGGACCTTCGCGCTCGCCACCCTCATCGGCATCAGCCCCGGCGCCTTCATCTACGCCTCGGCCGGTGCCGGAGTGGAGAACGTCGTGGCGGCCCACCAGGCGGCGAAGGAGGCCTGCCTCGTTGCCGGCGGCATCGCCTGCGACGCCGCCCTGTCGCTGCGGGCCATCGTCACGCCGCAGCTCGTCGCCACCCTGCTCGGCCTCGGCGCCCTGGCGCTGCTGCCGGTCGCCTGGCGACGCTGGCGCGGCAATCCCGGCTGAACCTCACCCCCGACACGATCACGCGCAATCCTTTGGCTGGCGTCTGGATTTTTTTCGATCCGGGGATAGCTTCCTGTCGCTCCCCATGCGTGAGGGGGGGCCGAGGTCGGCGCGGGCGTGTTAGTGTCCCGTTGGCCGGGGTATCGGGACCCATCGGACGAGCGAGGACGTCGAGACCGTGCATTGGGCCGATGACGCGGCGAGCCAGGGTGGCCTCCGGCGTCTCGCCGGCCGGGTCGGGCTGTCCGGTCGCCTGCTGCTGCTCACGGTGGTCTTCGTCCTCATCGCCGAGGTGCTGATCTACGTCCCCAGCGTCGCGAGCTACCGGCGCTCCTGGCTCTCCGACCGGGTCGCCGCCGCGCAGGTCGCCGCCCTGGTGCTCGACGCCGCGCCCCAGCAACGGGTCTCGGACGACCTTGCCAAGCGCCTCCTGATGGGCGTCGGCGCCCGAGCCATCGCCCTCAAGGCCGGCGGGGCGCGCCGCCTCCTCAACCTCACCCCGATGCCGCCCGAGGTCGGCGAGACCGTCGACCTGCGCGATTCCGGCTGGATCGACAGCATCGGCGGCGCCTGGCGCACCCTGACCCAGGCGAACCCCCTGCCGCTGCGGGTGGTCGGCCACGGCATGGAGGGGGTCGATTTCGTCGAGCTGGTCCTCGATCCCGCCCCGTTGCGCCGGGCGATGATCGCGTTCTCGGGGCGGATCCTGCTGGCTTCGCTGGCGATCTCCGGCATCACCGCCGGCCTCGTCTTCCTGGTGCTGCAGCTCTCGATCGTCCGGCCGGTGCGGCGGCTGGCTCGCAACATCGCGACCTTCGCGGAGGATCCCGAGGATCTGTCGCGGCGGATCGCTCCGTCCTGGCGCAGCGACGAGATCGGCGCCGCCGAGACGGCGCTCGCCCGGATGGAGACCATCCTGTCGGACGAGCTGCGCCAGAAGCGGCGCCTGGCCGATCTCGGCCTCTCGGTGAGCAAGATCAACCACGAGCTGAGAAATCTCCTCACCACCGCGCAGCTTCTCGTCGACCGGCTGGAGCACGTCGCCGATCCGGGGGTGCAGCGCGTCGCGCCCCGCCTCGTCGGGACGCTCGGCCGGGCGATCCGCTACTGCGAAGCGACGCTCGCCTACGGTCGCGCCGCCGAGCGGCCGCCCGAGCGCCGGACGATGCCGCTGCGGCCGATTCTTCGCGACGCCCTCGACCTCGCCGGGATGGCACCGGGCGCCGCCGTCACCATCGAGGACCGCACGCCCGACGATCTGAGCGTCGATGCCGATCCCGACCAACTGTCGCGGGTGCTGGTGAACCTCGTTCGCAACGCCGTCCAGGCGATCGGCCTCGCGGGGGCCAGCGAGGGGGTACCGCGCGTGACGATCGAGGCCGAGCGCCGGGGCACCGCCGTCACGATCCTCGTCACCGACAACGGCCCCGGCCTGCCGGAGCGGGCCCGGGCCCATCTGTTCGAGGCGTTCCAGGGCGCCAGCCGCTCCGGCGGCACGGGGCTGGGACTTGCGATCGCGGCCGAGCTGGTGCGGCTCAACGGGGGAAGCCTGAGCCTCGACGAGACCCACACCGGCGCGCGGTTCCGGATCACCCTGCCCGACCGGGAGGAGTGAGCGCGACGGTTGCCAATGCGCGGGTCGACGCCGCATCGTAGCGCCATGTCCCTGCGCGTCCCCCTCTCCGCCGTCCGCTCCTTCGAGGCCGCGGCGCGCCGCCGCTCCTTCAAGGATGCGGCGGCGGAGCTGAACCTGACCGCGAGCGCCGTCAGCCACGCCATCCGCAAGATGGAGGCGTCGCTCGGTGTCACCCTGTTCGAGCGCCAGGGCCAGGGCGTGGTGCCGACCGCCGCCGGCGAGGCACTGCTGGAGCATGTCGGCCGCGCCTTCGACGAATTGCATCGCGGGCTCGACCTCGTGGCGGCGCGAGGCCCTCAGCTCCTGCGCCTGCACTGTGCGCCGAGCCTCGCGGCGCAATGGCTGACGCCGCGCCTCGCCCGCTTCCTCGCCGCCAATCCCGGTTTCGAGGTGCGGCTCGCCGCCGGCATGGACTATGCCCGTTTCGTCGGCGACGAGTTCGACGCCGACCTCGTCTACGGCCCGCCCCGGGGCGAGGGGCTGGTGACGGTGCCGCTCTGCACCGAGACGGTGATGCCGCTCTGCGACCCCGATCGGGCCGCCCGCATCCGCACGCCGGACGACCTCCTGGACCAGGTTCTGATCCAGAGCGACAACAAGCAGGTGCGCTGGCCGCTCTGGTTCGCCCGCAACGGGTTGCCGGCGCCCCGCCCGCTCGGCGTGCGCTTCGACCGCAGCTTCCTCGCCATCGCGGCCGCCGCCGACGGGCTCGGCGTGGCGCTCGAATCGACCCTGCTCGCCGAGCGCGAGATCGCCAGCGGGCGCCTCGTCGCGCCGTTGCGGGGCATCGCACAGGACATCACGTATGTCGGCCACCACCTCGTCTATCCGGCGACCACGCGACGGCGCGCGCCGTTGCGGGTCTTCGCCCGCTGGCTGGCGCAGGAGATGAATATCGTGCTGCCGGAGGATCTGACGTGAATTGAAGGAAATTACTATCTCATCCGCAGATTTATCTTAAAAAAACCGTCTGAGCAGATTGATATTTTGAATAATAAATTGGAGGATGAGAAATCCAAATCCCCACCTCATCCTGAGGTGTTAGTCGATCGAAGATCGACTAACCTCGAAGGAGGGCTCCAGGTACCGCCGCGACCTCTGGAGCCCTCATCCTGAGGTGTCAGTCCATCTCCGATGGACTGACACCTCAGGATGAGGTTGCGGATGGGAGAAAGACGGGTACGCCGCCGCGCTGCCCCTTCAGGTGAATCTCATTCACCTCCACCTGCAATTTCCGCGTTTGCCCCACCTCCTCTCGCCGGGCACTCTGCCGGCAACGAGACGAGGGAGGCACCGTCGAGGACGGGCGGCGAAGCGGGGGTGAGACCCTCGCCGCCGATGTCACTCCCTCGTGCACGAACGAGCCTGGGAGGACGACATGCTGCTGACCGACAAGGTGTGCCTGATCACCGGCGCCGCTTCGCTGCGGGGCATCGGCCGCGCCACCGCGCAGCTCTTCGCCAGCCACGGCGCCAAGGTGGTGATCCTCGATCTCGATGCCGGCCAGGCCGAAGAGGCCGCCCGCTCGCTCGGCGAGGGCCACCTGGGTCTTGCCTGCAACGTCACCGACAAGGCCGCCTGCCAGGCCGCCGCCGACGAGGTGGTGTCGCGCTTCGGGCGCATCGACGTGCTGATCAACAATGCCGGCATCACCCAGCCGCTGAAGTTCATGGAGATCGAGCCCGGCAATTACGACGCGGTGCTCGACGTCAACCTGCGCGGCACGCTCTACATGAGCCAGGCGGTGGTGCCGCAGATGCGCAAGCAGCAATCCGGCTCGATCGTCTGCATGTCGTCGGTCTCGGCGCAGCGCGGCGGCGGCATCTTCGGCGGCCCGCATTACAGCGCCGCCAAGGGCGGCGTGCTGGGCCTCGGCAAGGCGATGGCCCGCGAGCTCGGCCCGGACACGGTGCGGGTCAACAGCATCACCCCCGGCCTGATCCAGACCGACATCACCGGCGGCAAGCTCACCGACGAGCTGAAGGTCGAGATCGCCAAGGGCATCCCGCTCGGCCGCCTCGGCGTCGCCGACGACGTCGCCAATGCCTGCCTGTTCCTGGCCTCCGACCTCTCCTCCTACATCACCGGCGCCGTCATCGACGTGAACGGCGGCATGCTGATCCACTGAGGACGACCATCATGCCTGCCACAGAACCCGGGCGGAACGGCCCGTCGCTGGCCGAGCGCGCCTACCGCATCCGCCGCAACGCCCTGCTGATGGGCGAAGTGCAGGGCCAGGGCTACATCGCCCAGGCGCTGGGCATCGCCGACGTGCTGGCGGTGTCGTACTTCCACGCCATGCGCTACCGGCCGGACGATCCGGAATGGGAGGGGCGCGACCGCTTCCTGCTCTCGATCGGCCACTACGCCATCGCGCTCTATGCCGCGCTCCTCGAGGCCGGGATCCTGCCCGAGGACGAGCTGACGAGCTACGGCGCCGACGACAGCCGCCTGCCGATGTCCGGCATGGCCGCCTACACCCCCGGCATGGAGATCACCGGCGGCTCCCTCGGCCAGGGCCTGGCGCTCGCGGTCGGCTTCTGCCTGGGCTTGAAGCGCAAGAAGTCGGATTCGTTCGTCTACTGCCTGATCTCCGACGGCGAGCTCGGCGAGGGCTCGATCTGGGAAGGCGCCTGGTCGGCGAGCCACTGGAAGCTCGACAACCTGATCGCCATCGTCGACGTCAACAACCAGCAGGCCGACGGCCCGGCCTCGCAGGTCACCGGCTTCGAGCCGGCGGCGTCGCGCTTCGAATCCTTCGGCTGGCACGTCCAGCGGGTCGACGGCAACGACATCGACGCCCTGGTCCAGGCCTTCGACGCGGCCAAGGCCTGCGCCGAACAGAAGCCCCGCATCATCATCTGCGACACCAAGATGGCGAAGGGCATCCCGTTCCTGGAGGCGCGCGAGCGCAACCACTTCCTGCGGGTGGAGCCGCAGGAATGGCAGGACGCGATCAAGATCCTGGATGCCGGGAGGCCCGCATGAAACGCTCGAAGTACACGCGCCCGGCCTGGCTCTCCGAGGCCAATACGGGCGAGCGCCTGACCACCTCGGCGATGATCGCCTCGCTCGCCGGACCCGACCAGCGCACCGCCCCGGCCCCGTTCGGCCATGCGCTCGCCAAGCTCGCCGAGGAGCGGCCGGAGATCGTCGGGCTCACCGCCGATCTCGGCAAGTACACCGACCTGCACATCTTCGCCCAGAAGCACCCCGAGCGCTTCTACCAGATGGGCATGGCCGAGCAGCTGCTGATCAGCGCCGCCGCCGGCATGGCCCGCGAGGGCTTCCAGCCCTTCGCCACCACCTACGCGGTGTTCGCGGCGCGGCGCGCCTACGACTTCATCTGCATGGCGATCGCGGAGGAGAACCTCGACGTCAAGATCGTCTGCGCGCTGCCGGGCCTGACCACCGGCTACGGCCCGAGCCACCAGGCGACGGAAGACATCGCGATCTTCCGCGGCCTGCCCAACATGACGATCCTCGACCCCTGCGACGCGCACGAGATCGCGCAGGCCGTGCCGGCCATCGCCGATCACAAGGGGCCGGTCTACATGCGGCTCCTGCGCGGCAACGTGCCCCTGGTGCTCGACGAGTACGGCTACAAATTCGAGCTCGGCAAGGCCAAGACGATCCGCGACGGCAACGACGTCCTGATCATTTCGACAGGCCTGATGACCATGCGGGCGCTCGAGGCCGCGGATGCGCTGAAAGACGACAGGATCGACGTCTCGGTGCTGCACGTGCCCACGATCAAGCCGCTCGACACGCAGACCATCCTGCGCGAGGCCGGCAAGGGCGGACGCCTGGTGGTGGTGGCCGAGAACCACACGGTCGTCGGCGGCCTGGGCGAGGCGGTGGCGGGGCTGCTGATGCGCTCCGGCACGGTGCCGAAGGCCTTCCGCCAGGTCGGCCTGCCGGACGAGTTCCTGGATGCCGGCGCCCTGCCGACCCTCCACGACCGTTACGGCATCTCGACCAGCGCCATGGTGCGGAGCATCCGCGAATGGCTGTAGGCACCGCGCATCCCGTCGCCTTCGTGGGCTTGGGCTCGATGGGCCTGCCGATGGCCCGCAACCTCGTGCGGCACGGCTTTCCCGTGCGCGGCTTCGACGTGCGGGCCGAGGGGCGGAGCGCCTTCGCGCAGTCCGGCGGGACTCCCGCCGCGACGATCGCCGAGATGGCCGACGGCGCCGGGACGCTGGTGCTGATGGTGGTCAATGCCGACCAGGCGGAGGCGGTGCTGTTCGGCGAGGGCGCCCTGGAGCGTCTCTCCGCCGACGCTGCCGTGGTGCTGATGGCGACCTGCCCGCCGGCTTCGGTGGCGGCTCTCGCCAAGCGCGTGACCGCGACCGGCCGGGCCTTCGTCGACGCTCCCGTCTCCGGAGGGGTCGTCGGCGCCGAGGCCGGGACGCTGACCATCATGGCGGCGGCCCCCGCCGCCGTGATCGCGCAGGTGCGGCCGCTGCTCGAGGCGATGGGCGACAAGGTGTTCCATGTCGGGCCAGAGCCCGGCCAGGGCGCCACCATGAAGGCGGTCAACCAGCTCCTCTGCGGGGTCAACCTCGCGGCGGCGGCGGAAGCCCTGTCGCTGGCGGCCAAGGTCGGCATCGACGGCGCGACGGCGCTGGAGATCGTCTCGGGCTCGTCCGCGTCGAGCTGGATGCTGCGCGACCGCGGGCCCCGGATGCTGGAGGAGACCCCGCGGGTCACCAGCGCGGTCGACATCTTCGTCAAGGATCTCGGCATCGTGCTGGAGGCCGGGCGCAGCGAGAAGGCGGCCCTGCCGCTGGCCGCCCTCGCGCATCAGCTCTTCCTCGCGGCATCGGGCCGTGGGGCGGGGGCCGAGGACGACAGCCAGGTGATCGGGTCGTACCGGGCGCTCAACGGAATGCAGTAGTTCAAGCACACGATCTGAGCGCTGCAATGTTTTTCGCAGCGCGTCGCGCGCATTCCCTCTCCCCGCGGGCGGGGAGAGGGCTTCGATGACCTTGCCGTCATCGAAGCGAGGCGGCAGCCGACGGTGAGGGGGTGCCTCCGGACGAGACTCTTCCGGAAACACCCCCTCACCCTCGCTCCGGCGATGCCTCCGCTTCTTTCGCCCCCGACAAGGGGGGCGAAAGCCTCTCCCCGCCCGCGGGGAGAGGGTAACACCCGCGCTTCACTCGGAATCCTGTAGCGACAGCTGTAGACGCAACCATCACATCCAGAGGCCGGCCCAACCGGCCCAGTTCCCCCCTATCCCCGAGGAAACCCCCATGAGCCACACCGTCTCCCGCCGTACCCTGCTAGCCGGTGCCGCCGCCTTCCCGCTGGCCACGGTCTTCACCCGGCCGGTCCGCGCCGCCGAGTTCGAGTACAAGCTCGCCACCGGCCAGGACCCGACCCACCCGGTCAACATCCGCGCGCAGGAAGCGCTGAACCGCATCCGCGAGGCCTCGAACGGCCGGCTCGACATCAAGCTGTTCCCGGCCAACCAGCTCGGCTCCGACACCGACCTGCTGTCGCAGGTGCGCAACGGCAGCGTCGAGTTCTTCAACCTCTCGACCTCGATCCTCTCGACCTTCGTGCCCGCCGCGGCTCTGCCGAATACCGGCTTCGCATTCAAGGATTACAACGACGTCTGGAAGGCGATGGACGGCGGTCTCGGGACGTATATCCGCGAGCAGATCGCCAAGACCCCGATCCAGACCGTGTCCAAGGTGTGGGACAACGGCTTCCGCCAGATCACCTCCTCGACCCGCGAGATCAAGGCGCCGGAAGACCTGAAGGGCTTCAAGATCCGCGTACCCCCGTCGCCGATGCTGACCTCGCTGTTCAAGGCGTTCGACGCCGGCGCCGCGCCGCTCAACTTCAACGAGCTGTACTCGGCATTGCAGACCAAGATCTTCGAGGGCCAGGAGAACCCGCTGGCGATCATCGCCACGACCCGGCTCTACGAGGTGCAGAAGACGTGCAGCCTGACCGGCCACGTCTGGGACGGCTACTGGATCCTCGGCAACAAGAAGGCCGTCCAGCGCCTGCCCGAGGACCTGCGCGCCCTCGTCACCCGTGAGCTCGACCGCTCGGGCGACGACGAGCGCGCCGACATCGTCAAACTCAACGACTCCCTGGTGAAGGACCTCGGATCGAAGGGAATCACCTTCATCGACGTCGACCGCCAGAAATTTCGCGATGCGCTCGGCCGCACGACCTTCTACAAGGATTGGAAGAGCAAGTACGGCGACGCGGCCTGGGAGCACCTCGAGGCGGTCTCCGGCAAACTGGCCTGAGGGAGGCTGAGAGATGCATGTCGACATCGCGACGGAGACGCCGGCCTTGCCGGCGGCCTCCGCCAATCGCGCCTGGGCGCGCACGCTCGACACCGCCCTCGGCCCGCTGATCGAGATCCCGGCCGCCCTCCTGGTGGTGGCCGAGGTGGTGGTGCTGCTGGCCGGCGTCGTCAGCCGCTACATCTTCCACTCGCCGATCGTGTGGTCGGACGAACTGGCCTCGATCCTGTTCCTGTGGCTGGCGATGCTCGGCTCGGTGGTGGCCTACCGCCGCGCCGAGCACATGCGGATGACGGCTTTGGTCAGCATGGCCTCGGTGAAGACCCAGGCCTTCCTGGAGGCGGTGGCGCTCGCCGCCGGCCTCGCCTTCGTGCTGATGCTGCTGCATCCGGCCTACGAGTTCGCGGCGGAGGAGGTCTTCGTCCAGACGCCGGCGCTCGAGATCACCAATGCCTGGCGCGCCGCCGCCCTGCCGGTCGGCTTCGGCCTGATGCTGGTGGTCGCGGCCCTGCGCCTGATCGAATGCGCCGACTGGCGCCACGCGGTCGGCGCGGTGGCCGTCACGGCCCTCGTCATCGCGGCGCTCTGGCTCGCCGAGCCGCTGCTGCGCGGCTTGGGCAACTGGAACCTGCTGATCTTCTTCGTGCTCGGCGTCGGCGCCCTCGTCTTCACCGGCGTGCCGATCGCCTTCGCGTTCGGGCTCGCCACCTTCGGCTACCTGATGCTCACCACCCGGGCCCCCGCCATGGTGGTGGTCGGGCGCATGGACGAGGGGATGAGCCACCTCATCCTGCTGGCCGTGCCGCTCTTCGTGTTCCTCGGCCTGCTGATCGAGATGACCGGCATGGCCAAGGCCATGGTGGGTTTTCTCGCCAGCATGCTCGGCCACGTCCGCGGCGGCCTGCATTACGTGCTGGTCGGCGCGATGTACCTCGTCTCGGGGATTTCGGGCTCCAAGGCCGCCGACATGGCGGCGGTGGCCCCCGTGCTGTTTCCCGAGATGAAGAAGCGCGGCGCCAAGGAGGGCGACCTCGTGGCGCTGCTCGCCGCCACCGGCGCACAGACCGAGACCATCCCGCCCTCGCTGGTGCTCATCACCATCGGGTCGGTGACCGGCGTGTCGATCACCGCGCTCTTCACCGGCGGCCTGCTGCCCGGCGTGGTGCTCGGCATCACGCTGTGCACACTGGTCTGGTGGCGCTACCGGGGCGAGGATCTCAGCCACGTCCGGCGCGCCACCAAGGGCGAGGTCCTGAAGTCCTTGGTCATCGCCTTCCCGGCCATCGCGCTCCCCTTCGTCATCCGCGCCGCGGTGGTGGAGGGTGTGGCGACCGCCACGGAAGTCTCGACCATCGGCATCGTCTACGCGATCCTCGCCGGCCTCCTGATCTACCGCCAGTTCGACTGGCGCCGGGTCTACCCGATGCTGGTCTCGACCGCCTCCCTGTCGGGGGCAATCCTGCTGATCATCGGGGCGGCGACCGGCATGGCCTGGGCGCTGACCCAATCGGGCTTCTCGCAGAGCCTCGCCGTGATGATGAAGAGCCTGCCCGGCGGCGCGCTCGGCTTCCTGGTCGTGTCGGCGGTGGCCTTCGTGATCCTCGGCTCGGTGCTGGAGGGCATCCCGGCGATCGTGCTGTTCGGCCCGCTGCTATTCCCGATCGCCCGCCAGGTCGGCGTGCACGAGGTGCACTACGCGATGGTGGTGATCCTGGCGATGGGCGTCGGCCTGTTCGCGCCGCCGTTCGGGGTCGGGTACTACGCGGCCTGCGCGATCAGCCGGATCCACCCCGATGCCGGCATCAAGCCGATCATCGGCTACATGACCGCCCTGCTGGTCGGCCTCGTGGTGGTGATCCTGGTGCCGTGGATCTCGATCGGCTTCCTGGGGTGATGCGATAGGGGTGTTCGCCGCCATCGTGGCGAATACCCCTGACAATGGGCCGCCACCATGCCCGGGCGGCGCAGAGCTGTCCGGCGACAGGAAATGGCGCGGGCTTCGCCTCTCCCCGCGGGCGGGGAGAGGGCCGACTACACCTTGTCGTGTAGTCGGCAAGCGGAGGCGCAGCCGGAGCGAGGGTGAGGGGGTGTTTCCGGATGAGACTCGTCCGGAAATACCCCCTCACCCTCGCCCTTCGGGCTCGCTGCTGACCCGACAAGGGGTCAGCAGCCCTCTCCCCGCCCGCGGGGAGAGGGGAAGCCCGCGGCATTTCCTGTCGCCGGACAGCCCTACGGCCCGCCGCCTCACCTCTCGAACAGCGATCCCTGCAAGGCGCCCGCCTCGGGCGCCTTTTTCGCGTCGGTCCCGCTCTCCTTGCGCCGGGCCGCCCGGCGCGGGGCCGGTCGCGCCGGAGACGGCGGGGTCTCGGGCGGAGCCGCGCCGTCGATCGTGGCGGCGACGCGCCCGTCGGCGAACTCCACTGTCACCTGCCCGGCCGCCCGCGCCGCCTCCGCCGCGCCGACCGGCCGGCCGGAGCCGTCGAGCACCAGCGCGTAGCCGCGGGCCAGCACCGAGCGGTAGTTGAGGCTGGAGAACAGGGCGGTCGCCCGCGACAGGCGGCCCGCGAGGCGTTCGAGGCCCTGGGCCGGCGCCCGGTCCAGCCGACGCGCCACCCCGTTCAGCCGCTCGCCCTGCACCGCCAGCACCCGCTCCAGGGCGTGGCGCGGGCGATGGTCGATCGCCGCCAGGCGCTCGCGAGCCCGGGCGAGGCGCAAGGACGGTGGATTGCGGGCAAGGCCCTGGAGCGCCCGGTTGAGGCGGCCTTGCGCGTCCCGCGCATTGGCGGCGAGCGCCGGCGCCAGGCGGGCTTCCGCGAGGTCCAGGCGCTGGCGCTTCTGGGCCAGCAGCGCCTCCGGGCCCGGCAGCGCGCGGGCGAGCCCGCGCAACTCGCCCCGGCGCTGGTCGACGAGACGGATCAGCGCGCCGGCATGGCGCCGGCTCAGGGAGTCGAGGTCGGCCAGCAAGTCGTGGAGCACCGGCACCGCCATCTCGGCGGCGCCGGTCGGGGTCGGGGCGCGCCGGTCGGCGGCGTGGTCGATCAGCGTGACGTCGGTCTCGTGCCCGACGGCGGAGATCAGCGGGATCGTGCTGGCGGCGGCGGCCCGCACCACGATCTCCTCGTTGAAGCACCACAGATCCTCGATCGAGCCGCCGCCGCGGGCGACGATCAGCACGTCCGGCCGCGGGATCGCGCCGCCGGGCTCCAGCGCGTTGAAGCCGTGGATCGCCGCCGCGATCTCTTCCGCCGCGCCCTCCCCCTGGACCCGCACCGGCCAGACCAGGACGGGGCGCGGGAACCGGTCGGCGAGCCGATGCAGGATGTCGCGGATCACCGCGCCGGTCGGCGAGGTGACGACGCCGACGACCGTGGGCAGGTAGGGCACCGGCCGCTTGCGCGCGGCGTCGAACAGGCCTTCGGCGGCCAGCAGCCGGCGGCGCTCCTCCAGGAGCGCCATCCAGGCGCCGGCCCCGGCGGGTTCGAGCGAATCGACCACGATCTGGTAGGCGGACTTGCCCGGATAGGTCGTGATCCGCCCGGTGACCACGACCTCCAGCCCCTCCTTGGGCTTGTGGCGCAGCCGCAGCATCGTGCCCTTCCAGATCACGGCGTCGATCTTGGCGCCGCCATCCTTGAGGCTGAAATAGGCGTGGCCGGAGCCGTGCGGGCCGCGATAGCCCGAGATCTCGCCCTTGAGGCGCACATGCCCGAACGCATCCTCGAGGGTGCGCTTGAGGGCGGTCGCCAGTTCGGTGACCGACCATTCGGGCACGTTGGCGATCGGGGCGGAGAAGGCGGAAGCGGACATCGGGCGCGAAGCTACCGCCTTCAGGACAGCCGCGGAAGGCCGCGCGGCCGCTTGAGCGGGCGCGTGACCCCCGCGCATCAGTCCGGTTGCCGGCAGGAGCCGCCTTCCCTAAACGTCGCGCGAGATGTCAGGATTCTTGTCGGAACCGGCGATGCGCGACCAGCACCCCCTCACCCTCCTGCTGATCGGCTCCGGCGGGCGCGAGCATGCGCTGGCCTGGAAGCTGGCCCAGAGCCCGCTCTGCCGGCGCCTGCTGATCGCGCCGGGCAATCCCGGCACCGCGGCGCATGGCACCAACCTCGCCCTCGACGTCACCGACCATGACGCGGTGATCGCCGCCTGCCGGCAGGAGGGCGTCGATTTCGTGGTGGTCGGCCCCGAGGCGCCGCTCGTGGCGGGGCTGGTCGACGCGCTCTCGGAGGCCGGCATCAGGGCCTTCGGGCCGAACGCCGCGGCGGCCCAGCTCGAAGGCTCGAAGGCCTTCACCAAGGAACTCTGCCGGGAGTTCTCGATCCCGACCGCCAGCTTCGCGCGCTTCCGTGCGGTCGAGCCGGCGCTCGCCCACCTGCGCGCCGGCCGCATCCCGGTCGTCGTCAAGGCCGACGGTCTCGCCGCCGGCAAGGGCGTGGTGGTGGCCGAGACCCTGAGCGAGGCCGAAGCCGCCGTGGAGACCATGCTGGGCGGTGGGATGGGGGCCGCCGGGGCCGAGGTGGTGATCGAGGAGTGCATGGTCGGCGAGGAGGCGAGCCTGTTCGCCCTCTGCGACGGCACCCGCGCCGTGCTGCTCGGCACCGCCCAGGACCACAAGCGCGTCCATGACGGCGACCAGGGCCCGAATACCGGCGGCATGGGCGCCTATTCCCCCGCTCCCGTCCTCACGCCGGATCTTGAGGCGGAGGTGATGGAGCGGATCATCCGCCCGACCCTCGACGGCATGCGGGCGCGGGGCACGCCGTTCTCGGGCATCCTCTATGCCGGGCTGATGCTGACGGCCGACGGCCCGATGCTGATCGAGTACAACACCCGCTTCGGCGATCCCGAATGCGAGGTGCTGATGCCGCGCCTCGCCTCGGACCTGGTGCCGCTGCTCACCGCCGCCGCCTCGGGCGACCTGTCGGGCATCGAGCCCGAGTGGCGGACAGAGGTCGCGCTGACCGTCATCATGGCCGCGCCCGGCTATCCCGGGACCGTCGCCAAGGGCTCGGAAATCCGCGGGCTCGCCGAGGCGGAAGCCGCCGGCGCCCTGGTGTTCCAGGCCGGCACCAGGCGCGAC
The DNA here is from genome assembly GCF_019216885.1 of Methylobacterium sp. SyP6R. NCBI lineage: Bacteria > Pseudomonadati > Pseudomonadota > Alphaproteobacteria > Hyphomicrobiales > Methylobacteriaceae > Methylobacterium > Methylobacterium synurae. Next base: position 4,754,654 of record NZ_JAAQRC020000001.1, read on the forward strand.
GGCGAGCGGCTGGTGGCCGACGGCGGCCGGGTGCTGGCGGTGACGGCGCTCGGCCGCGACGTGCGCGAGGCACAAGGACGTGCCTATGCCGCCCTCGACCGGATCGACTGGCCTGAAGGCTTCTGCCGCCGCGACATCGGCTGGCGCGCGGTGGCGCGGGAGACCTGAGCCTTACTTCGTGCGTTACCCTGGGGGTCCAACTGAGAGACTCTTGGGGTGAGAGACCCTTGGGGAGCGCCCGATGCCCGCCGACCTGTTTCCCGGCTTCACGTCGCACTGGATCGAGACACCCGGCGGGCGCTTCTTCGCCCGGGCCGGCGGGCCTGCGGACGCACCACCCCTGGTGCTGCTGCACGGCTTTCCCCAGACCCATGCCTGCTGGCACCGGATCGCGCCTTCGCTCGCCCGCAACCACCGGGTGATCTGCCTCGACCTCAAGGGCTACGGCTGGTCGGCGGCGCCCAAGGGCGATGCGGCGCACGAGGCCTATTCGAAGCGGCAGATGGGCCGGGAGGTGGTCGCCGTGATGGAGCGGCTGGGCCATGTCCGCTTCGGGCTGGTCGGCCACGACCGCGGCGCCCGGGTCGGCTACCGCCTCGCCCTCGACGAGCCGGGCCGGATCGAGCGCCTCGCCCTCCTCGACATCCTGCCGACGATCTCCCAGTGGCAGAAGATGGACCGGGAGCCCGAGGCCTACCCGCATTGGCGCTTCCTGGCGCAGCCGGCGCCGATCCCCGAGCAGGAGATCGGCCAGGCGCCGATTCCCTATTACGAGGACCTGCTGCGGATCTGGACCGGCTCCGGCACCCTCGACGCCTTCTCCCCCGGCGCCCTCGACCTCTACCGCCAGAGCTGGAACGTGCCCGAGCGCATCCACGCGAGTTGCGAGGATTACCGCGCCGGGGCCGGCCCGGACCGGGCCGCCGACGAGGCCGACCTCGCGGAGGGGCGCCGCCTCGCCGGGCCGGTGCTGGTGCTGGTCGCAGACCGCTTCGTCGGCCGCGACGGGCTCGACCCGGTGCGCCAGGCCTGGACCGGCACCTTCGCGCCGGAGGACACCACCTTCGAGATCGTGCCCTCCGGCCATTTCGTCGCCGAGGAGAACCCGCAGGCGACGTTGACCGTGCTGGAGCGGTTCCTGGCCCCCTGAATTCCGGTTGCCCAACCTCGCGGGAGACCCGCGCGGAGCGGGTGACCGCTCCCCGCCCCGGACCGTAGCGGGCGTGCCGCCCCTGCGGCACAACCCGGGCGGGCGCGCGTCGCCCGGGGGAAACATCCGTGGGTCTGATCTACGCGCTCGGCGCCTTCCTGAGCTGGGGCCTCGTCGTCCCGGTCCATTTCCGCCTGCTCGACGGGGTGCCGGCCTGGGGCATCCTCGCCCATCGCATCGTCTGGTCGGGCCTGTTCATCGCGCTGCTGCTCGTGACCTTGCGCCTGATGCGCCGGGGACCGATCGTCTCGTTCCAGCGCCGGCACGCCTTCCTGCTGCTCTCGGCCCTCGTCATCGCGGCCAACTGGTCGCTCTACCTGTGGGCGGTGCAGAACGGGCGGATGCTGGATGCGAGCCTCGGCTATTTCATCAACCCGCTGGTCAACGTCGCGCTCGGCGCCCTGGTCCTGCGCGAACGCCTGCGCCCGCTCCAGCTCACGGCTGTGGCGCTCGCCGCCATCGGGGTCGTCGCGGCGGTCGTGGCGGCCGGGACCCTGCCGTGGATCGCGCTCACGCTCGCCGTCAGCTTCGCGATCTACGGCCTGATCCGCAAGCTGGTGCCGATCGACCCCATCCTGGGCTTGGGCGCCGAGACCTTCGCCCTCGTGCCGGCGGCACTGGCCTACTTGGCGATCGCGCCGACGCCGCCGGGCCAGGGCGCCGGGCAATGGCTGCTCCTGATGCTCACCGGCGTCACCACCGCGGTGCCGCTGATGTGGTTCGCGGCCGCCGCTTCCCGGCTCAAGCTCTCGACGATCGGCCTGATGCAATACATCGCCCCGTCCTGCCTGCTGGGCCTGAGCGTGCTCGTCTACGGCGAAAAGCTGCCGCCCTCCCGGGCTCTCGTCTTCGGGCTGATCTGGGCGGGGCTGGCGCTCTACGCCGTCGATGCCGCGCGCCCGCGCCGCGCGGTCGCACCGGCGCCCGAGGACAAGCCAGCCTGACGCAAGCCCCACCGGTCAAGCTTCCCCCGTCCAACCATAATCGCCGGGCTCTCTGGCCTCACGCGACGAATCGGCGGGGGCCGCGATGATCCTGGACGACGTGAAGACGAGGGACACGGACGGGCCGCACCCGATCTGGCTGGTGGTCGGTCCGTGGGCGGTGTTCGCCGTGGCGGTGGGGGGATTTCTGGCGCGGTGGTGGCCGTGAGCCGACATTGCCCAGTCTGACACTGACGGGTGTGCTCCACCGCGTCATTCCGGGGCCGCGTAGCGGAGCCCGGAATCCAGACACTCAGTTGGTAAAAGATAAAACGGAACGCGATCCGCCTTCTTCCGAACCATCCGCGGTTCTGGATTCCGGGCTCCGCTTTCGCGGCCCCGGAATGACGAGGAGTGTGTCAGATCCGTCTTGAATCTCGAGGGATCGCACTCACGTGAGCATCTGCAGGTCACCGTCCACCGCCAGCGCCTGGCCGGAGATGGTCTTGCCCCGCGCGGAGGCGAGGAACAGAATCTGGTCCGCCAGTTGCCGGGCGGTGACGTAGTCCTTGATCGAGGCCGCCGAAAAAGCCGCCTGCTCCATCTCCGAGAAGCCGATGCCGCGCTGCTGCGCCTTGGCCTCCAGCACCCGGCGCTGCCGGTCGCCCGCGACGATGCCGGGGAGCACCGCGTTCACACGGATGCCGTCCGGCCCGAGTTCCCGCGACAAGGACTTCGTGAAGCCGATCACCGCCCATTTCGCCGCCGCGTAGGGCGTGCGCAGCGGGAAGCCGAAGCGGCCCGCCGCCGAGGACAGGTTGACGATCGACGGGTTGGCGCTCCTGCGCAACGCCGGCACCGCCAGGCGCACGCAGTTGAACTGCCCGGTGATGCAGATGTCGAGGGTGCGGTCCCAGTCCTCCGGGTTGATCTCCTCGACGCGCCCCGTCGGCCCGGCGATGCCGGCATTGTTGACCAGGCAGTCGAGCCCGCCGAGGGCCGTGTCCGCCTCCGCGAACAGCCGGGCGACGTCGTCGCGGGAGGCGACGTCGGCGTAGGTGCCGGTGATCCCGGCCGGCAGGGCCGCCAGCGCGTCACGATCGACGTCGCAGACATGGACCCGCGCCCCCTCCTCGATGAAGGCCTCGGCCACTTCGAGCCCGATGCCGCCGGCGCCCGCGGTGACCAGCACCTTCAGGCCGTTCAGTCCCATCTCCATGATCTGTCTCCGGTTCTCAGGGGGCGAGCCGCCCCGTCGTCTCGATGAAGGCGGCGCTGCCGGCGATGTCGGCGCCGAGCGCCGCGCGGGCGCCCTCGGCATCGCCGGCCGCCAGCGCCGCCACCAGGGCGGCGTGATGCGCCTGCGCCCCGCCCTCGGCGAGGCGGCGGGGCGAGGAGCGCATGTCGAGGTTGAGCACCGGGCCGATGCGCAGCCACAGGCCCTCGATGATCGCGACCAGCGAGGGCAGTCCGGCGGCCTCGTAGACCGCGAAATGCAGGTCGCGGTTGGCCCGCATCGCCCGCTCCAGGTCGGGCTCGGGCGCCCGCACCTCGTGGCGGAAGACCGCATCGTGCTCCCGGATCTCCGCGAGGGCGCCGGGCCGCACCGCCCGCGCGGCCTCGGCGGCCGCAAATCCCTCGACGGCGATGCGCACCCGGGTCAGCTCGCGGAATTTGTCCAGCGTGATCACCGGCACCCGGACCGCGCGGTTGGGCAGCACCTCCAGGGCCTCGTCGGCGACGAGGCGCGACACCGCCTCCCGCGCCGGCATCATCGAGGTGCCGAGCCGCTCCGCGACCGTGCGCAGGGACAGCCGCTCGCCGGGCGCCAGCCCGCCGGCGATCAGCAGATCGCGCAGGGCATCGTAGACCTGGGTGCCGAGGGTGATCCGCGCGAGCGCGCCCGCCGGCTCCGGCCGGTCGCCCGCAGGCCCCTGCCGGTTGCCTGCCGGCGGCCCGCGCCCAGGCGCATGCAAGTCCCGCCTCTCCAAGCGACGGACCTCCCCCTCACGTTTCCCCGTTCGGCGCGGCGGACGGTCGGACCGTCTCGACAGGCGCGCCGTTTGATGCCAGCCTAAGTGTGATCACAGATCACGGCAACCCGAACGACCGTGATGCGATCTCGGGCAGGACACGCACCATGACGCAGGGCTCCACACCCAAGCGCCACCCCCTCTCTCGCCGTTTCCTCGTGCAGGGCGGCCTCGCGGCCGGCGCCGCGCTGGCGATGCCGGGCCTCGTGCGGGCGCAGGGCGCGCAAGCCATCCGCATCGGCCACCTCACGCCGCGCACCGGCTTCCTCGGGCCGCTCGGCGAATACGCCGTGATGGCGGCTCAGCTCGCCGCGGAGGAGATCAACGCCGCCGGCGGCATCGGCGGCCGCAAGGTCGAGCTCCTGACGGAAGACTCGGTCAACCCGCAGACCGCGTCGAGCAAGGCCGAGCGCTACGTCGAGCGCGACAAGGTCGCGGCGATCGTCGGCGAGATTTCGTCCGCCTCGGCACTCGCCATCGGGCAGGTGGCGCAGCGCGGCAAGACGATCTTCCTCAATACCGGCGCCAATTCGGACGCGTTGCGCGGGCAGGATTGCAAGCGCTACATGTTCCACGTCGAGGGCGCGAACTCGATGTACGTCAAGGCGGTCGGCCGCTCCCTGACCGAGCAGGGCTTGGTCAAGGGCAAGCGCTGGTACTCGCTGACCGCCGATTACGCCTTCGGCCACGACCTCCTGCGGGTCGCCAAGGGGTTCATGCAGGGCCAGGGCGGCACCTTCGCGGCCGACGAGCTGGTGCCGACCGACGCCACCGATTTCTCGGCCTACCTGATCAAGATCCGGCAAGCCAAGCCCGATCTCGTGATCTCGAACCTCGCCGGCAACCAGATCACCAACTTCCTCAAGCAATACGCCGAATACGGCCTGCCCTTTCCGGTCGCCGGCTTCGGCTTCGACACCGCGCTGGCCTGGGGTGCCGGCCCCGGCAACTTCGCCGGTACCTGGCCGTGCCTGTGGCACCACAAGGTCGATACGCCCTCGGCCAAGGCCTTCGTCGCCGCCTTCACCAAGAAATACGGCAAGCCGCCGGAGAACCAGGCCTGGGGCGACTACAACGCAGTCAAGATCGTCGCCAAGGCGATGGCCGATACGGGCTCGACCGAGGGGCCGAAGCTGGTCTCGTACCTGGAGGGCGGCGCGAAGTTCGACGTGCAGAAGCCCCGCCCCGGCTATTTCCGCGCCCGCGACCACCAGTTCATCAGCGAGATGTACGCGATCACGGCGCTGCCGGCCGACAAGGTCAAGGACAAGTGGGACCTCTTCACCTCCACCCCGGCGATTCCCAGCCCGAACGAGGACATGGAAGTGCTGGCGCCGACGGCGGAGGAGGCGGCGTGCCGGATGGAGGGGTAGGGATCCGGCTTCCTGCGTGAAGTCGCTCCTCTCTCCACGATGACAGCGGCGACTGGTGAGCATCTCCCCTCTCCCCGCGGGCGGGGAGAGGGCTGTGTCCCCGTTCAGGGGGCGCAGCGAGGCGTCAGCCGAGGGTGAGGGGGTCGCGACGAACGAGACTCCTCCGGAAACTCCCCCTCACCCCCGCTTCGGCTTCGCCTCCGCTTGCCGCGTCTCCTGAACGTCGACACGGCCCTCTCCCCGCCCGCGGGGAGAGGGGAAACCCGCGCCTCATCCTGAAATCATGTGGCGTACGCCCATGAACGCAAAGATGTTCGACAGGAACTAACCCCGTGCTCTTCCTCACCCTCGCCGTCGAGCAGGTCGTCAACGGCCTGTTCCTGGGCGCGATCTATCTCCTGATCGCGCTCGGTCTCTCGCTGATCTTCAGCCTGGGCGGCATCGTCAACCTGGCCCACGGCGCGTTCTACGCGATCGGTGCCTACCTGACGATCCAGCTCTCGCCCGCTCTCGGCTTCGGCGGCTCCCTCGTCGCCGCGCCGGTCCTCGTCGCGGCAATCGGCCTCCTGGTCGAGCGGTTCCTGTTTCGCCGCTTCTACCGCGCCGACCCGATCCTCTCGCTGCTCCTCACCTTCGGCCTCGCCATGGTGGCCGAGCAGGCCCTGCGGATGATCTTCGGCGCGCCGCCCCTGCCCTATTCGATCCCGCAAGCCCTGCGCGGGCAGATCTTCGTCGGCGATTTCGTGCTGTCGCGCTACCGGCTCACCATCCTGGCGGCGGTGGTCGTGGCGGTGGCGGGCGTCTGGTTCCTGCTCCAGCGCACCACCTTCGGGCGGGTGGTCCGGGCCGGGGTCCAGAATCCCGACATGGTCGCGGCCCTCGGCATCTCGCTCAAACCCTACATGGCGACCGTGGTGGGCTTGAGCGTCGGCCTCGCGGCGCTCGCGGGCGTGATGCTGGCGCCGATCTCCGGCGTCCACCCGGCGATGGGCGCCGAAGTGCTCACCGGCGCCTTCGTGGTGGTGGTGATCGGCGGGCTCGGCTCGTTCTGGGGCGTGGTGCTCGCCGCCCTCATCGTCGGCATCGTCCGCGGCCTGATGGTGCTGGTCTATCCCGGCTTTGCCGAGGCGGCGATCTACGCCCTGATGGCGGTCATCCTGCTCGTGCGGCCCCGCGGCCTGCTCGGCGAGCGCATCCTGCGGTTCGAGTGACGACCATGACCGACCGCAGCGAGAGATTCACCCTGCCGCTCATCGCGGTGGCCCTCGTGGCCCTGCCGTTCGGCCTGTCGGCGCTGGGCCTCACCCTCACCTCGGCCACCGACGTGGTGGTGTTCGCGGTGGCCTGCATGGGGCTCAACATCCTGGTCGGGCAGACGGGCCTCGTCTCCTTCGGCCACGGCGCCTTCTTCGGGCTCGGCGCCTACGCGGCGGCGATCGGCCAGCGGACGTTCTTTCCCGGCACCCTGCTGCCGCCGATCCTGTTCGCCCTCGCCTTCGTGGCCGTGGCGGCCCTGCTCCTCGGCCTGCTGATCCTGCGCCGGCGCGGCGTCTACTTCTCGCTCCTGACGCTGGCCCTCTCGGCGCTCTCCTTCACCGTGGCCTTCCGCTGGACGGCGCTCACCGGCGGCGAGAGCGGCTATGGCGGCGTCGAGCGCACGCGCTTCCTCGGTCTCGATCTCGACGCGGCCTGGACCTGGTACGGGTTGGTGGCCGTCGCCGCCTTCGCGGTCGCGTTCGGGCTGGCGCGGTTCCGCCGCTCGCCGGTGGGCACGGTGCTGGAGGCGATCCGCGAGAACGAGCAGCGCGCCCGCTTCCTCGGCTACCCGACCCAACGCTACAAGCTCCTCGCCTTCACGGTCTCGGCCACCGTGACGGGTCTGGCCGGTGTGCTCAGCGTCTTCACCCACCGCTTCGCCTCGGCCGAGCCGCTGGGCACCGCCTTCTCGGGCGAATTGCTCGCCATGGTGGTGATCGGCGGGATGCGGGGCTTTGCCGGGCCCGCGATCGGGGCCCTGTTCTTCATCCTGTTTCGAGAGATGCTGTCGATCTGGACCGCCGACTGGCTGTTCTGGTTCGGCCTCCTGTTCGTCGGCTTCATCCTGTTCTCGCCCGACGGGCTCGTCGGCATCGGCCGGCGCGTGTACCGGATGGTGCGCCCGCCCGCGACCGAGGACGCCGCCATGGCGGGCCGCAAGGCCGGGCTTCCTGAGAACCTGCCCGCCTTCCTGCGGCCGGACGGCGCGATCGACGGGGTGATCCTGGCGGCCCGCGGCATCGCCAAGCGCTTCGGCGGGCTGAAGGCGGTGGACGGCGTCACCATCGCGGTGCGAGACCGGACGCTGCACGCCCTGATCGGCCCCAATGGTGCGGGCAAGACCACCGCCTTCAACCTGATCTCCGGGATGTACAAGCCCGAGACCGGCACGGTCACCCTCGCCGACCGGTCGATCGCCGGCTTCGCCCCGGAGCGGATCTGCGAGGCCGGCATCGGCCGCTCGTTCCAGATCACCAACCTCTTTCCGGCCCTCACCGTCGCGGACAACATCCGGCTCGCCGTGCAGGGGCGGCGCCCCGGCCGGTTCAACCCGTGGCGCGACGCCCGTGCCGACCGGGAAGCGGCCGCCGAGACCGCCGAGATCCTGCGCTGGCTCGGCCTCGCCGGGCTGGAGCGGGCGGAGGCCGGCTCGCTGTCCTATGGCGGCCAGCGCCTCCTCGACATGGGGGTGGCGCTGGCGACCAAGCCCCGGATGCTGCTCCTCGACGAGCCGCTGGCGGGCCTGGCGGCCGCCGAGCGCACCCGCATCGGCGACATCATCAAGCGGGTCTCGACCGAGGTGCCGGTCCTGATGGTCGAGCACGACATCGACCGGGTGTTCCAGATCGCCGACGCCGTGACCGTGATGAACGAGGGCACGGTGCTGGTCGACGGCACGGTCGAGGATGCCCGCACCAGCCCCAAGGTGCAGGAGGTCTATATCGGCTCGGGCACCGCCGCGATGGCGGCCCGCCCCCGCCCGAGTGCCGCCGAACCGCAGGTCCTGCTCGCGCTCGAGAACGTCGATACTTTCTATGGCAAGAGCCACATCCTGTCGGGCGTCACCTTCGACGTGCAGACCCACGAGATCGTGGCGCTCCTCGGCCGCAACGGCGCCGGCAAGTCGACCTGCCTCAAGACCATCACGGGGCTCGCCCCCCACGCCGCCGGACATATCAAGCTCGGGGCCGACCTCCTCGACGGCCGCTCGGCGGCGGCGATCGCGCGGGCCGGCATCGGCTACGTGCCGCAGGGGCGCGGGCTCTTCGCCGGGATGAGCGTCGCCGAGAACCTGGAACTCGGCCGGCTCAAGCGCCGCACCGGCAACGGCGTGCACTGGGACGAGGAGCGGGTGCTGTCCTACTTCCCGCGCCTGCGCGAGCGCTGGAAGACGCCCGCCGACTACCTGTCGGGCGGCGAGCAGCAGATGGTGGCGGTGGCCCGCGCGCTGTCGGGCGACGTGCGGGTGCTGCTCCTCGACGAGCCGTTCGAGGGTCTGGCCCCGGCGGTGGTCGAGAGCCTGTTCGAGACCTTCGACGCCCTTCGCCGCGAGGTCTCGATCGTCATCGTCGACCACAACCTCGACCTTGCGCTCGCCCTGTCCGACCGCACCGTGGCCCTGGAGCGCGGCCGGGTGATGCATGCCGGCCCGTCGAAGGCGCTGCGCGACGACCTGGCCTTGCGCCGGCAGGTGCTGTGGCTGTGAGTTCTTCGATATGATCCATTCCGGGGGAGATTCGCCAAAGATGCCGACCGTCGCAATCGTCGGGGCCGGGCTGATCGGCCGGTCCTGGGCCGTGGTCTTCGCCCGGTCCGGGTTCGCCGTCCGCCTGACCGACATCCACAACGAGGCGCTCGATGCCGCCCCCGGCCACATCGCGGAGGCCCTGCGCCAGCTCGAGACCCACGGCCTCGTGACGGATATCCCGGCGATCCTCGCCCGGATCCGGACCTGCCCGACCCTCGCCGAGGCGGTGGCCGGCGCCGATCTGGTGCAGGAGAACGGCCCCGAGACGGTGGAGGCCAAGCGCGCGCTGTTCTCCGAGCTCGACGCCTTGTGCGGGCCGGACACGATCCTCGCCTCCTCGACCTCGGCCATCGTCGCCTCGCTGTTCACCGAAGGGCTCGCGGGGCGGGCCCGCTGCCTCGTCGGCCACCCGGTCAACCCGCCCCACCTCGTGCCGGTGGTGGAATTGTGTGGCGCGCCCTGGACCGATCCGGTGGTGGTGGAGCGGGCACGCGCCCTCTACGAGGCGGCCGGCCAGGCACCGGTGATCGTGAATCGCGAGGTCGAGGGCTTCGTGCTCAACCGCCTGCAAGGCGCCCTGCTGTCGGAAGCCTTCCGCCTCGTCGCCGAGGGCGTGGTGAGCCCGGCCGATCTCGACAAGACGGTGGCCGAGGGCTTGGGGCTCCGCTGGTCGTTCCTCGGGCCCTTCGCCACCATCGACCTCAACGCGCCGGGGGGCGTGGCCGATTACGCCGCCCGCTACGGCGGCTTCTACAGCCGCCTCGCCGCCGATCCGGCCCCCGCCTCGGTCTGGTCGCCCGAGAGCACCGCCCGCATCGTCGCCGCCTGGGATGGCGGCCCCGATCCCGCCCCGCCGCCCGAGCGCAGCCGCCGGCGCGACGCGCGCCTCGCGGCGCTGATGGCGCACAAGCGCGCCCAATCCTAGATAATCCAGGAGGACATTCCCATGGCCAAGAGAAAAGTCGTCATCACCTGCGCCGTCACCGGGGCGATCCACACTCCCTCGATGTCGCCGCACCTGCCGGTGACCCCCGACGAGATCGCCAAGGCCGCGATCGGCGCGGCGGAGGCCGGCGCCGCGATCGTCCACCTGCATGCCCGCGATCCGAAGACAGGCAAGCCCGACCAGTCGCCGGAGGCCTTCGAGCCGTTCCTGAAGGTGATCAAGCAGCGCTCGAACTGCGTGGTGAACCTCACCACCGGCGGCGCCCCGACCATGGGCATCGACGAGCGCCTCGGACCGGCAGCCCATTTCAAGCCGGAGGTCGCCTCGCTCAACATGGGGTCGATGAATTTCGGCCTCTATCCGATGCTGTCGCGGTTCAAGACCTTCCAGCACGACTGGGAGCAGCCCTATCTGGAGGGCTCGCGCGACCGGATCTTCAAGAATACGTTTGCCGACATCGAGCACATCCTGACCACCTGCGCCGAGAACGGCACCCGGTTCGAGGTCGAGTGCTACGATATCGGCCATCTCTACACACTCTCCCATTTCGCCGATCGCGGGGTGATCAAGCCGCCCTTCTTCGTGCAGAGCGTGTTCGGCATCCTCGGCGGCATTGGCCAGCATCCGGAGGACGTGCAACACATGAAGCGCACCGCCGACCGGCTGTTCGGCGACGATTACCGCTGGTCGGTGCTCGGGGCGGGCCGCAACCAGATGACCATCGCCGCCCAGGCGATCGCGCTCGGCGGCAACGTCCGGGTGGGCCTGGAGGATTCGCTGTGGATCGGAGCGGGTAAGATGGCCGAGTCGAACGCCCAGCAGGTCCTGAAGGCGCGCCAGATCATCGAGGGCCTTGGGCTCGACGTGGCGACGCCGGACGACGCGCGCGAGATTCTTGCGCTGAAGGGCGGGGATCGGGTGAATTTCTAGCTACCGATCGAGGATGGACTCCGGCAGCGCCGACGCCCAACCCTCCCCCCTCTGCGGGGGAGGGTGCCCCACGGAGTGGGGCGGGAGAGGGGCGGCGCGACGGGACTGGGTATGGCGCCCGTCAGAACGGTTCAGTTCGATCCGGAAACGGCGTCCCCTCTCCCGGCCCCCTCCGGGGGCCACCCTCCCCCGCAGAGGGGGGAGGGTTCATGCGCGGCGGCCGTCTTGCCTGTGCAGAAGGCGTAGTCTTACGGCACCATCGCCCCTTGCGTCTCGACATACACCGCGTAGATCGACGTGCTCGCGGCCATGAACAGTCGATTCTTCTTCGGCCCGCCGAAGCACAAATTGGCGCAGGTCTCCGGCAGGTGGATCTTGCCGATCAGGTCGCCGGACGGCGCGTAGCAGCGCACCCCGTCCTCCTTCGGGTCGGCCCAGCCCATCGAGCACCAGACGTTGCCGTCGACGTCGGTGCGCACCCCGTCGGTGAAGCCCGGCGCAAACCCTTCCGCGAAGACCCGGTCGCCGGTGAGCTTGTCGCCGTCCACGTTGAAGGCGCGGATGTTGGCCCGCCCGCCATGGGTGGCGCCGGAATCGACGACGTAGAGGATCTTTTCGTCGGGCGAGAAGGCGAGCCCGTTCGGCCGGTCGATGCCCTCGGCCGCGACCTTGGCCTGGCCGGTCGCGGGATCGAGGCGGTAGACCCGGGTCGGCAGTTCCGCCTTGGCCTTGTGGCCCTCGTAGAACCCGTCGATGCCGTAGCCCGGATCGGTGAACCAGACCGCGTTGTCGGAGGCCACCACCGCGTCGTTGGGGGCGTTGAGCGGCTTGCCGTCGAATTTGTCGATCAGCACCGTGATCGTGCCGTCGGGCTCGGTGCGGGTGACCCGGCGGGTGTCGTGCTCGCAGGTGATGAGCCGGCCCTGGCGGTCGCGGGTGTTGCCGTTCGAGTAGTTGGAATTCGCCCGGTAGACGCTGACATGGCCGTTCTCGAGCCAGCGCATGATCCGGTTGTTGGGAATGTCGCTCCACAGGAGGTAGCCGCCGTCACGGAAATAGACCGGGCCTTCGGCCCAGCGGAATCCGGTGGCGATGCGCTCGATGGCGGCGTTGCCGACCTTGTAGCGGAAGCGCTTGTCCAGGGCCTCGACCCGCGGGTCGGGATAGCGGGTGCCCGGCAGGTCGCCGAGGGGCAGCCGGTCGGCCCTGGCTGCGACCGTGGTCGCGGTGAGCGCAGCGGCGCCCGCGAGGACGTCACGTCGGTTCATCACTCGTCTCCTCCCGTCCGGTCTTCGCGCCGGACGGGGGGATTGTACGGAAGCCGAGGCCTATGTCTCGTGGTTTTCTGGTCGATGAGGCGATGGTGCCGTGGCGGGGAGCGCTCGGTAAGGTCGCGAGTTGGGAGGCGGCGCAATGGCTCGCACCGTGACTAAAATGAGCGAGGACCAGCCTGTCTGCTCGCGGCCGGCGCCTCATCATGACAAGATCGAACCCAGAAACTGCCAGCAGGTCGGCCAGAACATCCCTTCCGAGCGCCCTGACAATCTCTCTGCCATCCTCAGCGTGATCGACAGCATACCAGACGACATGCTGTGCGATCTTCATGACGGCCTCCCGCAAGAGCGAGACGATCTGTAAAACTTACCGCGATAGCGGTGACTTGGCTGCCTCGTCGACATCATCCGGCACGACGCCGGTGCCGAGCGCCGCGAAGGCAGCCTCCGGCTCTCGCGCCACGACGGTCAGCAGGGCGCGGGCCGGGGCGTCCGGCACGGTACGGCCCTGCTCCCAGTTGCGCACCGTCGCCAGAGGGATGTGCAGCGCCTCCGCGAACTCTTTCTGCGTCAGGCCAAGTCGAACCCGCACGTCGCGCGGACCCGGCACGACCCGCACCGCTTTCGGCTCGAACTCGGGGTCAAACCCGTCTTCCTTCTGATAGGCACGGATATCCTCTTCCGTCGTCGAATCCAGTTTGGCTTCGTCGACCTGGGGGCGGTGCAGAAGCGCTTGGCTCAGACTGAATTTCGCCATCGGGTACGCTCCTTCCTGTTCGAGGGCCAGGCGGTGATGATCCAGCGGACCAGGCCCTCGATCCGTGTAGACGACGGTGTAGAACCTGCCTCCGACCTCACCGACCGCAATCATGCGAGGTTCGCCGTAGGCTTGGCGCAGGTCCTGCCACTCGACAATCTGGCCGAGGAAGATCCCGACCGCATCCTCGAAGCCGAAGCCGCGCTCCGCGCGCACCTTCTCGTTCTTCTCGTCATGCCAGTCGAAATCCATGCAGCAAGGTAAGCTTACAGCGCACTCGCCGCAAGGTGCCCACAAGGGGATGGTGAGGAGCGGCTTCCCTGAAAGCGCAACTTCAGCTCACCCCCGATACGCCTCCCCATCCAGCCCGAACGGCCGTCCCGCCGCCAGCAGCGTCTCCCAGACCGGATCGGGCAGCGGCACGCCCTCGGCCAGGCGCTGCGCCCTGGTCCGCCGCTCCGGCTCGCCCGGCAGCAGCACCTCGCCGCCGGGCACCGGCCGCGCGCCCTTGAAGAAGTCGAGATAGGCGCGGGTCTCGCGCACCATCGCGTCCTCGGAGCCGAAGGCCTCGGGCGTCATGTAGAGCGACAGCATCCCGTTGCAGAACCGTCGCGCGCCAGGGCCCGCGGTCCCCGATCCGGTGAGCGCACCGGCGAGCAATTCGCATAGCAGGGCGAGCCCCGAACCCTTGTGCTCGCCGAAGGCCCGGATCGCGCCGGCGCCCTTGAGGTTGTCGCGCTCCGGGCCGTCGAGGGGGCCGTAGAGCGTCGCAGGGTCGGCCGAGAGACGGCCATCCGGTTCGATCAGGACGCCATCGGGCAGCGCCTTGCCGCCCTGCGAGGCGACCAGCACCTTGCCTTCGGCCACCGCCGAGGTGGCGAAATCGAGGATCACAGGCTCGGCGCCCGCCACCGGAAAGCCCGCCGCGAAGGGCGCGGTCGAGAAGCGTCGGTCGACCGAGCCGAACGGCGCGACCAAGAGGCTCCCCGCCACGTTGACGAAATGCACCGAGACGAGGCCGGCGGCGGCCGCCTGCTCGGCCCACTCGCCGATGCGGCCGAGATGGCCGGCATGGCGCAACGCCACGATGGCGACGCCGTTCTCGCGCGCCTTGCGGATGCCGAGTTCGGTGGCGAACGGGCCGGCGGTCTGGCCGAAGCCGTAATGAGCGTCGACCAACGCGAAGGCCGGGCCGTCGGTCACCACCTCGGGCGTCCGGTCGGCCTCGACCTCGCCCTCCTTCAGCCAGGAGACGTAGCGCGGCACCCGGATCACCCCGTGGCTGTCGTGCCCGGTCAGGTTGGCGGCGACGAGGTAGCGGCCGATCCGCTCGGCCTCCGCCTCCGAGCAGCCCGCGCGTGAAAAGATGTCCCGGACGTAGGCGGTCAGGCCGGCAGCGGCGATCTGCATGAGAAATCCTCCCGGTTTCTTGATTGTGGCGCGCCGGAGAATGGCCGTGCCGCGGCCGGAGGTCGAGGGCATCCGGCGCAGATCAGGCCCGGCATTTTTAATCCGGGGTGCGGACAGGGGGATGGACATGGCAGCGCTGCCGGTGTCTCATCCGGGCCAAGGCCGGGCCTCGAAGCACCGGTCATGTCCATGGGAGGAACATGCCGATGAGGACGACGCGCCGCGTTTTCCTGAAGAGTGCGGCCACGGTCGCGGCTGCCGGCGTCGTCGCGCCGTCGATCATCCGGCCGGCGAGCGCCCAGGGCGGCACCCTTCGCATCGGCATGGTGCTGCCGGTCACCGGGCCAGGCGCCGATGCCGGCCGGTTCGCGCTGAACGGCGCCAAGATCGCGCTCGAGGCCGTCAACAAGGCCGGCGGCGTGCTCGGCAAGCCGATGGAGATCGTCACCGAGGACGACCAGACCACCAATCCGGGCGCGGTGCTGGCCTTCTCCAAGCTCGCCTCGCAACCCGACCTCGTGGCGTTCCTCGGCTCGATCCGCTCGACCCAGAACCACGCCATGGCGCCGGACATCCTCAAGACCGGAAAGCCCGTGGCCTTCGGCGGCACCGATCCGGTGCTGACCCAGCTCGGCAACCCCTGGCTGTTCCGCTTCCGCCCGAACGACAGCTTCTCGGCCCGCGTCATCGCCGAGTACGGCGTGACCACGCTCGCCAAGAAGAAGTGGGCGATCATCCACTCGACCGACGCCTTCGGCACCAGCGGCGCCAAGGCGCTGACGGAGGCCCTCGGAAAGTCCGGCGCCACGGTGGCGCTCGACCAGGGCTATTCCAACCAGAGCCAGGACTTCACGCCGGTGGTGCTGGCGATCCGCCAGTCGGGCGCCGACGTGATCGGCTCCTACTTCACCTTCGAGAACGACCTCGGCATCTTCGCCCGGCAATTGCGCCAGCTCGGCGTCCAGGCGCCCTGGGTCGGCTCGGCCTCGATCGTCAACGTCACGGCGCTCAAGCTCGCCGGTCCCTCGCTCTACAACACCTACGGGGTGGCGGATTACGCGGAAGAATCGAGCGACGCGGCGCGCAACTTCGGCAAGGCCTACCGGGCGGTGATGAAGATCCCGCCGGACAACCAGTCCTCCTGGACCTTCGATGCCGTGACGGTGCTGGCCAAAGCCATCAACGCCGCCGGCAAGACCGACCCGAAGGCGATCCGCGAGGCCCTGCTCGCCATCCGCGGCCACGAGGGGGCGGAAGGGACCTACAACTTCGACCAGAACGGCGACGGCCTGCACGGCTACAACGTGGTGCGCAACGACAAGGGCAACATCGTCTTCGACAAGCGCATCGACTTCTACAAGGGCTGACCTGTCGGACGACCTGACCGGGACGGCCTTGCGCCGTCCCGACGCCGTCTCAGTCGCTGCGCCCCGCGCGGCGGCACGCTCCTCTTCATCCGATCGGGACGGGCCCGCATGGACCTCATCCTCCAGCTTCTGTTCACGGGAATCGGCATCGGCGCCGTCTACGCCCTCGTGGCGCTCGGCTTCGTGCTGATCTTCCGCGCCACCAACGTGGTGAACTTCGCGCAAGGCGAGTTCTCGATGGTCGCCGCCTTCCTGATGGTGGTCTTCGCCGTCGACCTGCAATGGCCGTACTGGCTGTCCTTCCTGCTCGCCATCGGCGGCATGGCCTTGCTCGGCGCGCTGTTCAACCTCGGCGTCTATTACCCCCTGCGCCACCGCACCTACCTGCCGGTGATCATCTCGACCATCGGCGCCTCGATCTTCCTCGCCAACACCACGCTCGCCCTCTACGGGCCGCAGCCGCAGGTGCTGCCGCCGGTCTTCGAGACGCAAGGCTTCCTAGTCGGCCCGGTCTACCTCGACACCCAGTACCTGCTGATCATCGCCGTGACCGCGGTGCTGGTGGCGTTCCAGTACTGGTTCTTCGAGCACACGCTCCTCGGCAAGAAGCTGCAGGCCACCTCCCAGGACAAGGAGATGGCGGCGTTGCTCGGCATCCCGGTCGCCGGGATGATCATGCTGACCTTCGTCTACAGTGCGGTCCTGGGCGGCATCGCCGGCATCCTGGTCGCGCCGGTTCTGTTCGTGTCGATCCAGATGGGCGGCACCATCGCGCTGAAAGCCTTTGCCGCCACCATCATCGGCGGCTTCGGCGACGTCACCGGGGCGATCATCGGCGGGCTCGCGCTCGGCATCATCGAGACCTTCGGCGCCGCCTACATCTCGGTGCCCTACAAGGACGCCTTCGCGTTCATCGTCCTCGTCGCCTTCCTGGCCCTGCGCCCGCAGGGCATCTTCGGCGAACGCATCGCGGAGAAAGCATGACCGGCTCCCCTCGCCCCGTCGCGGCGGACCCGGTGTCCGCCGCTCCCGCCCGCCGCTTCCCCGTCGGCACCCTCGCCTATGTCGCCCTGGTGGCGGTCGCGGTGTTCCTCGCCGTCACGACGCCGTTCAGCGGCTACGTGCTCAACATCCTGATGCAGGCCGCGACCTACGCCATCGCGGTGATCGGGCTCACGGTCGTGCTGGGTCTGTGCGGGCAGATCAACCTCGCCCAGGCCGCCTTCTTCGGCATCGGCGCCTACGCGGTCGGCCTCGGCACCGTCGATCTCGGGATCAGCTTCTGGCTCTGCCTGCCGATCGGCCTCGTCCTGGCGCTGGTCCTCGGCGCGGTGCTCGGGGCCTCGACGCTGCGCCTCGGCGGCCACTACCTCGCCATGGTGACGATCTCGTTCCAGCAGATCGTGACGCTGATCATGATCAACTGGATCCCGGTCACCCACGGGCCGGACGGCGTGCCGAACATCAAGCGCCCCGGTCTGTTCGCCGACGGCCAGAGCTACCTCGCACTCTGCATCGTCGTGCTGGCGGCGGTCGCCTACGCGGTCTGGCGGATGCCCAAGACCCGGCTCGGCCGCGCCATGCGGGCGGTGCGCGACAACGAACTCGCGGCGGGCGTCACCGGGATCGACATCTACCGCACCAAGGTGATGGCCTTCGCCATCGGGGCCCTGCTCGCGGGCCTCGGCGGCGGGCTGTTTGCCGGCAGCTTCACCTATATCAGCCCGGACCAGTTCTCCTTCGCCGAGTCGGTGGTGTTCCTCACCATGGCGCTCTTGGGTGGTGTCGGCTCGCCGGTCGGCGCGGTGATCGGCACCGGGCTGCTGATCCTGATCCCGGAATGGCTGCGCTTCCTCAAGGAGATCCCGGGCCTCTATCTCGCGATCTACGGGCTCGCCGTGATCCTGATCGTGGTGTTCATGCCGGAGGGCATCTGGGGCTTCCTCGGCGACCAGGTGAAGCGCCTGCGGCCGCAGAAAGCCGCTCCGCCGCGGGCCCAGGATCTGACGCTGACGCAAGAGGCGGCCTCCGCCGCCCCGGTGCTCCAGGTCGAGGGGCTGTCGAAGCATTTCGGCGGCCTGAAGGCGGTCGACGAGGTGAGCTTCACGGTGGCTCGCGGCGGCATCCACGCGCTGATCGGCCCGAACGGGTCGGGCAAGACCACGACGCTCAACGTCCTGTCGGGCCTCTACACCCCGACCGGCGGACGGGTGCGGCTCGACGGGCAGGACATCACCCGCTTCGCCCCGCACCGCCGCGCGGCGTCTGGCCTCGGGCGGACGTTCCAGAACATCCGCCTGTTCCGCTCGATGAGCGCGCTGGAGAACGTGGTGATCGGCGCCGAGCGGCCGGGCAACGGCATCGTCGCCCAGGACCGCGCCGCGCTGGAGGCGCGGGCGCGCGCCGCTCTCGCCTTCGTCGGGCTGGAGGGGCGGGCCGACGAGCCGATCTCGTCCTTCTCCTACGGGCACCAGCGCCTCGTCGAGATCGCCCGGGCGCTCGCCGGCAACCCGGTGCTGCTCCTCCTCGACGAGCCGGCGGCGGGCCTGAATTCCAGCGAGAAGAACGCGCTGACCGTGCTTCTGCGCCGGATGGCCGCCAAGGGCCTGACCATCCTGATCATCGACCACGACATGACCCTGGTGAGCGACGTGGCGAGCCACATCACGGTGCTGAATTTCGGTCGGCGCATCGCCGACGGGGTGACGGCCACGGTGTTGCGCGAGCCGGCGGTGATCGAGGCCTATCTCGGCCAGGAATCGACCGACGGGCCGACTATCGGCCTCAAGACCGACCTCGCGACGGCCTGAGACGCAGGAGACACGGATGGCACTCCTGGAAATCCGCGACCTGACCGTGCGCTACGGCGAGATCGAGGCCGTGCGCGGCATCTCGTTCTCGGTCGAGGCCGGCGAGGTCGTGACGCTGCTGGGCTCCAACGGGGCCGGCAAGTCGACCACGCTCAAGACCATCTCGGGGCTGGTGAAGCCCGCCGGCGGCGAGGTTTTGTTCGAGGGACAATCGCTGCTGGGCTTGAACCCCGAGGAGATCGTGCGCCGCGGCGTGGCGCATGTGCCGGAGGGTCGCCGGGTGTTCCCGGGCCTCACGGTGCGCGAAAACATCATGCTCGGCGCCTCGAACCGGAAGGGGCTCTCGACCCGCCAGATCAAGGACGAGGCGGAGGGCATGTTCGAGCTCTTCCCCGACATCCGCCGCTTCGGCGACGCGCTTGGCTGGACGCTCTCGGGCGGCCAGCTCCAGATGGTGGCTTTGGCCCGCGGGCTGATGGCCAAGCCCCGCATCCTGCTCCTCGACGAGCCCTCGCTGGGCCTCGCCCCGGTGATCGTGCAGGCGGTGTTTTCCATCATCGCCGAGGTGCGCCGGCGCGGCACCACCGTGCTCCTCGTCGAGCAGAATGCCCGCATGGGCCTCTCGGTCGCCGATCG
Source organism: Methylobacterium sp. SyP6R (assembly GCF_019216885.1). Classification (NCBI taxonomy): domain Bacteria; kingdom Pseudomonadati; phylum Pseudomonadota; class Alphaproteobacteria; order Hyphomicrobiales; family Methylobacteriaceae; genus Methylobacterium; species Methylobacterium synurae. The sequence continues at coordinate 4,774,107 of NZ_JAAQRC020000001.1, forward strand.
CGGCTACGTGCTGGAGACCGGGCAGCTGGTGCTCAGCGGTGCGCCGCAGGACCTGTGGGCCAACGACGACATCCGGGCGGCGTATCTCGGCGGGCGGGCCAAGGCGGAGGCGCTGGCGCATTGAGGACGAGGTCGCAGGTGCGGTAGCGACGGCCGTGCGCACCCAACCCTCCCCCCTCCGCGGGGGAGGGTGGCCTGCGGAGCAGGCAGGGAGAGGGGACGCCGCTTCCGGCGCGGTCGCGACCATGGTGACGAGCGCCAACCCAGAATCGTCGCGCTGCCCCTCTCCCGACCCCTGCTGACGCAGGGACCACCCTCCCCCGCAGAGGGGGGAGGGCTCATGCTCTCAACCGCCGCTCACGCACCCGAGCATCCTGCTGTACCGTGCTCGACACCATTCCAGACCGCTCCAAGCGGCCGTATCATTCAAAGACGTTTCCCCAAAAGGTCCCACCCATGTCCGCCCCCACCCCGCTCCACCCCACCAACCCCCGCATCGTGCGCCTTGCCCACGAGGACAACGTCGTGGTGGCGGTGGACCCGATCGTGCCCGGCGCCGTCGTCGAGGGCGTGACCGCCTCGGCCCGCGTGCCGCGGGGCCACAAATTCGCGGTGGTGCCGATCGCCGAGGGCGCGCCGATCCGCAAGTTCGGCCAGATCATCGGTTTCGCCAGCCGTGCCATCGCGCCGGGCGAATGGGTCCACGAGCACAATGTGGGCCTCGGCGAGGACAAGGGCGACTTCGCGCGTGACTACCGCTTCTGCGAGGAGGCACGTCCCGTCGCGATGGCGCCGGAGGCGCAACGCGCCACCTTCGAGGGGTACCGCCGGGCCGACGGCAAGGTCGGGACCCGCAACTATGTCGGCGTGCTCACCTCGGTGAACTGCTCGGCCACCGTGGCCCGCTTCATCGCGGAAGAGGCCCGCCGCTCCGGCCTCCTCGACGAGTTCCCAGGGATAGACGGCATCATCCCGCTCACCCACGGCACCGGCTGCGGCTACGACATCCAGGGCGAGGGCGCCGACATCCTCAAGCGGACGCTCTGGGGCTACGCCGCCAACCCGAACATGGGCGGGGTGATCATGGTGGGCCTGGGCTGCGAGGGCCTGCAGATCGACCGCTGGAAGCGCGCCTACGGCATCGAGGAGAGCGAGACCTTCCGCAGCTTCACCATCCAGGACAGCGGCGGCACGCGGCGCACCATCGAGGCCGGCATCGCGGCGCTCCGCGAGATGCTGCCCGCCGTCGCGAAGGCCAAGCGCGAGACCGTGCCGGCCTCCGAGCTGATGCTGGCGCTGCAATGCGGCGGCTCGGACGGCTATTCGGGCATCACCGCCAATCCGGCCCTCGGCGCCGCGGTCGACCGGCTGGTGGCCGAGGGCGGCACTGCGATCCTGTCCGAGACGCCGGAGATCTACGGCGCCGAGCACCTGCTGACGGCGCGGGCCGCCACGCCGGAGATCGGCCACAAGCTCGTCGAGATGATCCACTGGTGGGAGGCCTACACCGCCCGCAACGGCGGCGAGATGAACAACAACCCTTCCCCCGGCAACAAGGCCGGCGGGCTCACCACCATCCTGGAAAAGTCGCTCGGCGCCACCGCCAAGGGCGGCTCGACGACGCTGACCGGCGTCTACCGCTACGCCGAGCCGGTGACCGCCAAGGGCTTCGTCTACATGGACACGCCCGGCTTCGATCCGGTGGCCGCCACCGGCCAGGTCGCGGGCGGCGCCAACGTGCTGTGCTTCACCACCGGCCGCGGCTCGGCCTATGGCTGCAAGCCGACCCCGTCGATCAAGCTCGCCACCAACAGCGAGATGTACCGGCGGATGCAGGACGACATGGACATCGATTGCGGCGACGTGCTCGACGGCGTCTCGATCGAGGAGAAGGGCCGCCAGATCTTCGAGACCGTCCTGCGGGTCGCCTCGGGCGAGCGCACCAAGTCCGAGGGCTTCGGCTACGGCGATGCCGAGTTCGTGCCCTGGCAGATCGGTGCGGTGATGTAGCCGGCGCGATATGGCGGCGGCGGCCGAACCGTTCTAAGGGGCGCTCCGGGGCACAAGGACAAGAACGCCCCGGAGGACACCACGATGACACCGGATGTGAGCAGCGGGAGCGATCTCACCCGCCGCCAATGGAAGATGACGCTGCTCGCGAGCCTGGGCGGCGGGCTCGAGTACTACGACTTCATCGTCTACGGGATCTTCGCCAAGGACATCGCCGCCGCCTTCTTCCCGGCGAGCGATCCGGTTGCGGCGCTCACCCTGTCGCTGGCGGTGTTCGCGGTCGGCTACCTCGCCCGGCCGCTCGGCGGGCTGGTCCTGAGCCATTTCGGCGACCGCTACGGCCGCAAGACCGTGTTCGTGGTCACCGTCTTCACCATGTCGGCCTGCACGCTCGGCATGGGTCTGGTGCCGGCTTACGCCGCCTGGGGCGTGTGGGCGACCCTGCTCCTCGTGCTATTGCGCTTCGTGCAGGGGCTGTGCATCGGCGGCGAATTGCCCGGCGCCATCACCTTCGTGGTCGAGACCGCCTCGCGCCGGCCGGGACTCGCTTGCGGCATCGTCTTCTGCCTCGTCAATGGCGGCGTGCTGCTCGCAGCCCTCGTCAACCTCGCCCTGCAATCCTGGCTGCCGCCCGCCATGATGGCGGAATACGGCTGGCGCATCGCCTTCCTGTTCGGCGGCGTGGTCGGGCTCGTCAGCTTCGTGCTGCGGCGCAGCTTGGAAGAAACGCCCGAATTCCTTCGCCTCCAGCACCGCGCCTCGCGCCGGCCGATCGGCGAGGTGCTGCGCGACCATCGCCGCCCGGTGCTTCTCGGCATCGGCATCGTCGCGCTGACGGCGGGCTTCAACGGCATCCTGTTCGCCCACATGCCGGCCTACCTGATCCAGGTGCTCAAGTATCCGCCCAAGACCGTGGCGATGGCGATGAACGTCGCGCTGTTCGCCATGTCGGCCTCGCTGCTCTTCGCCTCGTTCTTCGCCGACCGCGTCCCGCCGCGCCGGCTGATGCAGGTCTCCGCGCTCGTCATCCTGATCGGGGTGATCCCGGCCTACCAGGTTCTGGCGCGGGGCGACGCGAACCTGTTCCTGGTCCTGCCGCTCCTCACCATGGCGGTGGCCGGGGCCAATGGCAGCTTCGCCTTCCTGCTCGCCGGGCTGTTTCCCACCCGGGTGCGGTTCAGCGGCGTCGCGCTGTCGCTCAATCTCGGCTTCACGCTGCTCAGCGGCCTCGGGCCGCTCGCCGCCAACGCGCTGATCGGCGCCACCGGCTGGAATGCGGCACCGGGCCTGATCATCGCCGCCTCCGCGCTGATCGGCCTCGCGGTGGCGAGCCGTCTCTCCGACCGGCCGGCAACGCTGACCGAGGCGGTGCCGGCTTCCGGCTAAGCGGAGGATCAGGCCGGGCCAAGGGCAGCCGGGATCGGGCCACGGCCGTCAGGCCGGGCCAAGGGCAGCCGGGATCGGGCCACGGCCGTCAGGCCGGGCCCGGGGCGAGCCGGGTGAGCCAGGCACCCCAGAACAGGCTGGAGAAGAAGCGCAACGGCGGCGCAAAGCCGGTCTCGCGGAGCAGGTCGGCCACTGCCTGCTCCGATGGCGGCGGGTCCGCCTCCAGGATCCTCGCCCGCCTGGCGACGATCTCCGCCGGCCCCGCCCCGTGCTGGCGCCAGCGCTCGCCCCAGGCGGCGAGCAGCAGCGGCTGGCTCGCATAGGGGCAGTGGTTGCAGGCGAGGATCAACGGCGCGCCCGGGCGCAGGCGCCGGGCGATCGCCGCCAGGATCGCCCGCTTCGCCCTGTCCCCCGCCAGATGATGGAGCACCCCGATCAGGGTCGCGGCGTCGAAGGCCGCCTCATCCGGCAGGTCGGCGAGGGTCCCGAGCACGGTCTCGGTGCGGGCGCCGAAGCCGGTCTCCTCCAGGCGGGTGCGGGTGAGGGCCAGCATCGGCTCTGATGGATCGACGGCGGTGAAGCGCCAGAGCGGCTCCAGCCCCGCCGCGGTGACGATTTCCTTCGCCCCGCCACCCGCGCCGACCACCAGCACCCGCGCCGTGCGGCCCGATCCGAGGGCGGCGGCCAGCATGCAGGCGGCGAGTTCGTGGCAGGCCTCGTAGCCGGCAAGCGCGATGCGGCTCTGCTGTTCGTAGTCCCCGGCGCGGGAGGCGTCGAAGTGTCCGGTGACGGCGTGCGCGATGGTCACGGGCGGGCTCCGGTCGTGGAACGGGCCTGTGAGTTGGGCGCGATCGGCGCCGGGGCGCAAGGGAGCGGAAAGGGGCCGCGCCCTCATCCCTCCGGATGACGTTCGCGCCAGCGCGGGCCGGGGCCGCGCATGTAGTGCAGCTCGGGACGGTAGGGATCCATGATCTCCGCGACGAGGTCCCGCCAACGCTGGGTGAGGCGTCCGACGAAAGCCATCAGCATGGAACCGTCCTCCTGCGCGCGTATCGCCTCGCGGTCGAGCCAGGCAGGGATCGTGCCGGCCGTTCGTTGCGAAACTCTTGCCGGACAGCCTGGTCCGGAGCTTTGGCGAGAGTGCGACGGCGGCGTGGGCAGCGTGAGGCAGGATTTCGTCGGGGTGAGATCGCGTTACGGCAGGATCCCGGCGAGCTTCAGCCCGCCCGCGGCGATCACCGCCAGTACCACCCCCCAGAGGTCGAGGGGCATCGCGGCCCACCAGGCGGTGCTCTCGGCGCGCGGCAGCGGCGCGCCCTGCGTCCGTGCGACGTCGTGCATGGTCGTCTCCTCGTGCAGCGTCCTCCGGGAGCCCGTCTGGTGCGGGCCTCCCTGCACGAAACTACAGCAAGGCGCCTCGCTTCGCAGCAGAAAGGCCAGGAAACGGCCACGGGCCGGCGCTCAAAGATGCGCCGCCGGCAACGGATGCCGATCGAACGGGCAGCTTATCCATGCGGCGACATCCGGCGTAATCCGGCTGTCCCGGGCGGAGCGCAGGCCCTCCCCCGTGCGCTCGACGCCTTGCGCGGCTTGGCCTGGCCTGGCCTGGCGGGGGACAGGGCTGCGCGAAGTGCAAGGATCGCGCCTGTCCCGATGACGAAGCCGTGTGTTCGTCACGGGCTCGGCTTGCGCGTCCCATCGCCTCACCTTACATGCACAGCGAGCGTTACAAGGCCATCAGCGCGCCCGGCATCTCGGCCGAGCACCCGTACGGCCGGGCGCGTCGCGATCAGATTTTGACAATGTGCTCCCGGTGGCGCCGACCGCGACGGCGACCCGGGTGGAGAGTGTGAATGGCGAAAGAAGAGTTGATGCAGTTCGACGGTCTCGTGCTCGAGATCCTGCCGGACGCGCGTTACCGCGTGCAGCTCGACCAGGGCCACGAGATCGTGGCCTACACGGCCGGCAAGATGAAGAAGAACCGCATCAAGACTCTGGCCGGCGACCGCGTCACCGTCGAGATGTCGCCCTACGACCTGGAGAAGGGCCGTCTGGTGTTCCGCCACAAGGACGAGCGCTCTTCGGGCCCGCGTCCGCCGTTCCGCGGCGGCAGCCAGTTCCGCCGGCGCTGATCGTCCGTCCATAGACCTGTGTCTGCGCGGGGCTGGGGTGAGAACCCTGGCCTTTTGCGCGTTTCAAGAGGCCTGCCATGACCCGTCCCCTGGTGATTGCCCCCTCGATCCTGTCGGCCGACTTCGCCCGGCTCGGCGAGGAGGTCCGCGACGTGGTCGCGGCCGGGGCCGACTGGGTCCATATCGACGTGATGGACGGGCATTTCGTGCCCAACATCACCTTCGGCCCCGTCGTGGTGAAGGCGCTGCGCCCGCACACGAGTGCGGTCTTCGACGTCCACCTGATGATCGCGCCGGCCGACCCGTATCTGGAGGCCTTCGCGGAGGCCGGGGCCGACATCATCACGGTCCACGCCGAGGCGGGTCCCCACCTGCACCGCTCGCTCCAGACCATCCGGGCGCTCGGCAAGAAGGCGGGCGTGGCGATCAACCCGGGCTCCCCGGCGAGCCTCGTCGAGCCGGTGCTCGACATGGTCGATCTCGTGCTGTGCATGACCGTCAATCCGGGCTTCGGCGGCCAGAGCTTCATCGGCTCGGTCTGCGAGACGGTGTCCCGGGTGCGCGCCATGACCGCCGGCCGCGACATCGACATCGAGGTCGACGGCGGCGTGACGGCGGAGACCGCGCCGGCGGTGGTGAAGGCAGGAGCCAACGCCCTCGTCGCGGGTTCGGCCACCTTCAAGGGTGGGCGCGAGGCCTATGCACCCAATATCGCGGCGATCCGCCGGGCGGCGGAGGGGGCTGCGGGGCAGTGGGTGTAGAATCGGCCCGCGGTCAGTCAGACACCCCTGCCGAGCGACCGGCCGCCCTGCACTACCAGAGGGATCGGAATGGTGCTCTCTACAAGGCAGCGGATATCCCGGCCCGATGCCATCGTCGCGCCAGTCCGGCAAAGAGCGGTGGAGCGAGGAGCAGAGCCACGGCCGCCGCTCCGCTCTCCCACAGCAGGGACAGCGATCCTTCCCGCCGAATCTCGTCGAACCATTCCCAGACCGTCCAGAACCCGATCTGACCCCAGATCAGGGTGACCGTCCACACCAGCAACCACCGGCGACCTCCGCTCGCCGCCGCGAGGGCGGTCAGAAGCAGCAGGACGCAGGTGACGATCCAGTACTCTGCGTGTGTCTCGTCGACCTTGTCCGACACTTCAGCGAATGCCGGGCCGACCGTGAAGATGACCGCCAGAACGATGGAGGCGCGACCGGCCATCCGCATTCCGATGGTCAGCACCGAGCCACCCGCCTCACCGCTCCAGGATGCGCCTGCCGGCCCCGGGGTGGCGCGGCCTCGGCCCGGGCCGTCCGCCGGTCGAGCCGGGCGGCGGAGCGGCGCAACGTCATCACGCCGAGAACAGCCGCGCCTCCGACGAGGCACGGCACCAGGACCAGGGCGTAGGTCGTCAGGCTCATCATCGCAGATTCGTCAACGTCAGCCTCGCACCGAAGTGTAGACCAACGCCGAGCACGAACCAAACGGCCATCAGGGCGAGGGCGGGCGCAGTGACGCGGCCCGTCGCCATGGCGGCGGTGAGGGGTGCGACGATCCCCGTGATGGCAAAGCCCGCCGCGCCGATATTCATCAGGTTGGCGGTGAGCTTCACCTGCTCGTTATGGACGAGGATGTCGCGGGCGAGCAGGACCCGCTCGCGCTCCTCGTCGCCCTTGTCCTCACCCTCTCCGACGGATTGCGGCCCGCTCGCCATGCGCGATCCGGGCCCCGGTCACGGGCGGCCGGATTTGGGGTAGCCCCGCGGCGCCATCGCCCCGGTGCCGCCGCGATGGCCGACCCACTTCGCCAGGTCGTCGCCGGCCTCGCTGCGGGTGCGCCCGGCACTGTCGGGCCAGGTCAGGCCATCGGCGAGGCTGAAGATCACGACCGAGTCGAGGGTGGCGTCGCGGTATTTCTGCAACCGCACGCCCTTGCCGCGGACCATCTCGGGGATCTCCGCGAGGGGGAAGACCGTGAGCAGGCGGTTGGTGCCGCAGACCGCGACGTGGTCGCCCTCCCCGACCTCGACGACGAGGCTCGCCGTCGCCGGGTCGTCGAGGCCGATCACCTGCTTGCCCTTGCGGGTATTGGCGACGAGCCCGTCCGCCGGGGTGACGAAGCCGCGCCCGTCGGTGGTGGCGAGCAGGAGCTTCACCCCGGGCTTGTGCGCCCAGACGGTGACGATCTCCGAGCCCTCGTCCATGTCCACCATCAGGCGGATCGGATCGCCGAAGCCGCGCCCGCCCGGGAGCTTGGCGGCCTCCAACGTGAAGACCTTGCCGTTCGAGGCCAGCACCAGGATCTTGGCCGTCGTCTCGGTCGGGAAGCTCACTTTCAGGGTGTCGTCGCCCTTGAACTGCACGGCCGAGAGGTCGGCGACATGGCCCTTGAGCGCCCGGATCCAGCCTTTCTGCGAGACGATCACGGTGATCGGCTCGCGCTCGACCATCGCCTCCGAGAAATCGATGCCGGAGGTGTCGGGCGGGTTCTCCAGCGTGGTGCGGCGACGGCCGAGCGGGGTCTCGGGGCCGTAGGTCTTGCGCACCGTCCGGATCTGGGTCGCGATCGACTTCCACTGCTTGTCGTCGGAGGCCATCAGGCCGTCGAGATCGGCCTTCTCCTTCGTCAGCGCGTCGTGCTCGCGCTTCAGCTCCATCTCCTCCAGCTTGCGCAAGCTGCGCAACCGCGTGTCGAGGATGGCGTTGGCCTGCAATTCGGTCAGCTCGAAGACCCGCATCAGCTCGGCCTTCGGCTCGTCCTCCTCGCGGATGATCTGGATCACCCGGTCGAGGTCGAGATAGACGATGAGCAGGCCGCCGAGGATTTCGAGCCGGCGCTCGATCTGGGCGAGGCGGTGGCGCGAGCGGCGCTGCAGCACGACCCGGCGATGGTCGAGCCATTCGCGCAGGGCTTCGGCGAGGCCGATCACCCGCGGGACCGTGCCGCCGACCAGCACGTTCATGTTCAGCGAGATGCGGCTTTCCAGCTCCGTGAGCCGGAACAAGGATTCCATCATCACCACGGGATCGACGGTCCGCGAGCGCGGCTCCAGCACCACCCGCACGTCCTCGGCCGATTCATCGCGCACGTCGGCGAGCAGCGGCAGCTTCTTCTCCTGCAGCAGCTCGGCCATCTTCTCAATCAGCCGGGCCTTCGGCACGCCGTAGGGGATCTCGGTGACGACCACCGCCCAGGTGCCGCGGCCGAGATCCTCCTTCTGCCAGCGCGCCCGGACCCGGAAGCCGCCGCGCCCGGTGCGGTAGGCCTCGGCGATCGAGGCCGCGGAATCGGTGATGATGCCGCCGGTCGGGAAGTCCGGGCCCTTGACGAAGGTGGTCAGTTGCTCGGAGGTCGCCGAGGGGTGGGTGATGAGGTAGAGCGCGGCCTCGCAGAGTTCGGCCACGTTGTGCGGCGGGATCGAGGTCGCCATGCCGACGGCGATGCCCTGCGAGCCGTTGGCCAGGAGGTTCGGGAAGGCCGCCGGCAGGACGACCGGCTCCTCTTCCTGCCCGTCGTAGTTCGGGCGGAAATCGACCGCGTCCTCGTCCATCCCCTCGAGAAGGAGACGGGCGACCTCGGTCATCCGGCACTCGGTGTACCGCTGGGCCGCCGGGTTGTCGCCGTCGATATTGCCGAAATTGCCCTGGCCGTCGACCAGCGGATAGCGCTGGGCGAAGTCCTGGGCGAGGCGCACGAGCGCATCGTAGACCGCGACGTCGCCGTGGGGATGGTACTTACCGATCACGTCGCCGACGACGCGGGCGCATTTCTTGTAGGCGCTGCCGGGATCGAGGCGCAAAAGCCGCATCGCGTGCAGGATGCGCCGGTGCACGGGCTTGAGGCCGTCGCGGGCATCGGGCAGTGCCCGGTGCATGATGGTCGAGAGCGCGTAGGCGAGGTAGCGCTCCTCCAGCGCCGCCTTCAGGTCGACGTTCTCGATCCCGTCGCGGTCGGAGGGTGGCTCGAAGGGCTTTCCCATGGGCGGACGTCAACTCACGATTTCGGCGTTCTCAAGATGAGAACATAACACGAACATGCAGCGATGGCCAGGAGGGCGATACAACCTCTCCGCGCAATCGAACACGGCTCAACCCGACCCGGCGGTACTCAAGCCGACGAACCGCACCCGCTCCTCCGGCTCGGCCACGTCGCGCGGACCCCAGATGTGCTGGTCGAGGAAATATCCCGTTAAGGTAAAGCCTTGCTTGACCTCCCGGGCGGTCGGCACGTTGAGACCGCGGCGGTCGGCCCGATCGACCAGGAAGTCGGGCAGCGCCAGCAGCCGGTCGCGCCAGGGCTCGCCGGCCGCCGCGCTCACCGCCCGCCCGCTCTTCGGCGAGACGTAGGCGAGGTATTCGTTGGTGCCGGTGGCGGCGCAGGCCGAGAGGTCGAGGCCGAAGCCGAGCTCGGCGAGCATCGCCAGCTCGAACCGCACCATCAGGGCGGGGGCGATCTCGGGCTCGTGCAGATGCGCGATCAGCACCTTGGCGACTGCGAACAGGGCCGGATGGGGATCACGCTCAGGGAGAAGCCGCAGCAGCCCCGCGGCGTAGCCGATGCCGTAGAGGGCGAGGCGCGAGCCGATCAGCCGCGCGCTGGCGCTCTCAATCGGCTCGACCGCGTAGGCGCCCAATCCCTCGTCGAGCCGGGCCCGCCACACCGCCCGCACCAGGTTGCCGGGCTGGAGCACCGGCTGCATCCGCCGCGAGCGCCCGCCATGCACGAGGCCGAGATGGCGGCCGTGCTCGGCCGTCATCAGTTCGAGGACGACGCCGGTCTCGCCGTGCCGCCGCGCCCCGAGAACCAGCCCGTCATCCGTCCATTGCATGACGTGTCAATAGCCGGTCGGGCGCCGGAACTGAACCGGGTTTCGAGATCGAACCCGATCGGCTCGCACCCGCCAGGCGCAACGTCGACCTTGAGGGTTCTGATGTCCTTATTCGAGCATTCGTCGAACTTCGTGCAGGTCGAGCACGACACGATGGCAGAGACGCCGCATCTCGTCAGTGGCAGGAAGAAGGTCAGGAACCATCACGGTGCACATGCCCGCCGCCGCAGCTGATCGCACTCCGTTGTGAGAATCTTCTAAAGCCAAGCACTCTTCAGGCTTAACGCCCAACACCTCAGCGGCTCGCAGGAAGGGGTCAGGAGCCGGCTTACCATGCACGTAATCGCCAGAGGCGACGATCGCCTCGAATCGACCGTCCAAGCTATGCAGCGCCAGATTGTATTTCACATCGCGTCGACTTGAAGACGTGCAAATGGCGCGAGGCAAGCCTAGGGCGTCGAGCCGAGCCAGCAAATCCAATACCCCTGGCTTCAAGGCGAGCGCGCTTCTCATGCCGAGAAAATGGCGTTCCCACACGGCATCGAACATCTCCACGCCATCGTGTGAGCCGATACGTTCTTGGAGTAACGCGCGGTTCGCAGACGAGGGTCGTCCGACCAAAGTGAGGAAGTCCTCTGTCGTGAACCCGTGCCCGAGTTCCTCCGACGCAGCCATCATGGCGTTGTGAGCGAGTAACTCGCTGTCGAACAGGAGCCCGTCCATGTCGAAGATCACGGCGGCCGGTAGCGCCGACATGCCTGTCGCGGTCATCTGAATGTTGCCCTTGTTTGCGCCAGTTTTTGCATGGCATAGCTGAATGACAGCTTTGCAAGCCCAGCGGACCTTCGAGGCGTCGAGGCGAGCCGATTCGCCCCGCCGCTACCGGCGCTCTAAGCCGGCGGCAACGTCACGGAAAACCAGATCCGCGTGCCGCGCCCCGGTTCGCTCGACACGCCGATCTGCCCGCCCATCAGCTCGACGAGGTGGCGGCAGATGACGAGGCCCAGCCCGCTGCCGCCGAAGCGGCGCCGAATCGATTCGTCGCCCTGGCCGAAGGGCACGAACAGCCGTTCCTGCTGCGCCGCCGACATGCCGATGCCGGTGTCGCTCACCGTGAACAGCAGCCGGCCCGCGCCGCCGCGACCGGTATCCGGCCCCACCGCCAGGGCGACCCGGCCGGCCGGCGTGAACTTCACCGCGTTGGTGAGGAGGTTGAGCAGGACCTGGCGCAGGCGCCCGACATCGCCCAGCACCAGGGTGGGGGTGGCGGGATCGCGCAGGACCTCCACCGCCACGCCCTTGCGGGAGGCCGCACCCCGGGCGACCTCGGCGGTGCCGGCCAGGAGGTCGGCGAGCAGGAAGGGCTCCGGATCGAGGGCGACCTGGCCCGCCTCGATCTGCGCCACGTCGAGCACGTCGTCGACGACCCGCATCAGGATCTCGCCGGCCTCCTGGACGGCGGCGAGGTGGCGCAGGGTTTCTGGCTCGCGCGAGCGGCTGAGCATGTGCTCGGTATAGCCGAGGACCGCGTTGAGGGGATTGCGGATCTCGTGGCTCATCATCGCCAGGAAATCCGACTTGGCGCGGTTGGCCTGCTCGGCCCCGTCCTTGGCGTGGGAGAGCGCCTGCTCGGCCCGCTTGCGGGCGGTGATGTCGAGGGTGAGGCCGACGATGCGCCCGCTCAGGCCGTGCGCGTCATCGAGGACGCGTCCTAGGCTCTGAATCCACCGGACGGCGCCGTGCTCGGCGGTCACCCGGACATCGACCGAGAACGGGGTGCGGGTGGTGACGGCCTTGGTGACCGCGTCCCACAGCATGGCGCGGTCGTCGGCATGGACGAGCCCGGTCCAGGCCGAGGAGGTGATGATGCAGGCCTGCGCCGAGAGGCCGTGCAGGCGCGCGCCCTCCGCCGAGAGCGAGAGCGCGCCGGTGCGCATGTTCCAGTCCCACAGGCCGACGCCGGCGGCCTTGTGGGTCAGGAGCAGCAGGTTGGTGGTGGCCTCGAGCGCCTGGTTGTCGGCCACGACGTCGTCGACGTCGGCGGCCGTCATCATCCAGCCGGTGATGCCCGCGCCCTCGCGGATCGGCACCACGTCGGTCTGGTGCCAGTGCCAGCGCCCGCTGGTGTCGCGCAGGCGGATCGTCAGGTCGTAGGGCTGGCCCGACCGGATGGCGGAGCTGCGCGCCACCGCCGCCCGGGCGCGGTCCTTGGGGTGGATCACGCTGTCCCAGCCGTCGGGCTCGCCGAGGCTGGTGCCGATCTCCCGCGCCGCCCGGTTAGCGAAGCGCACCACCCCGTCGCGGTCGAGCATCCAGATCTTCTGCGGCAACGCGTCGAGGATCAGGCGCGACGGCAGCCCGCTCATCCCCGGCTCGCTCTCCGGCAGCGCACGGCCGAGGGCATCGTCCGGTCTGTCCACCGGGATACCCGCGATCGGATGCGCGGTCCGCGCCGTCATCAGCTCTCCTGGCGATCGCGCCGAGCGTGGGATGGCCGGCGCCCGCGCGGCAGGCCGGCGCGACCCCTGTCACGCCTCAGCCGCCACCCGCACCCAGCCGAATCGGGTAAATCCCGAGTCCTGCTTCTGCTAACCTAAGGACGCGTTTTGTCCAAGAGCCAGACACCGACTTCGAAAGCTTTCCTGGGCAAAATCGCCAACGACCCATGATCTGCCAGAGCGTCACGCAAATCATCTTGGCACTTGGCTCCACGGGACGCCGAATAGGGTGGCGCGCAGAGTGGAGGCGCGTCTGCACAGTCCTAGGTAGTGCCACCGCGGAGGAAGGCACCTTTAAATCAAGTAAACCGTACAATCGTCGGTGGATCGACCTCCCGAGGCGCCAGGTCAGCGCGCGCGTCCCGGGAGATCGGGGCAAGCCGCCGCCTCGAGGCGCGCGGCGATGCGGTCCCGCGCCGCCGGGTCGAGGCCGAGATGGACGCCGTCCGGCGACCGGCTCGAGGAGGCCGGGTCGCGCAGGTCGGCATAGGCGTCGACGAAGCGGCAGCCGGCCCGGGCGCATTCCTCCGACAGGATCGCCGTATAGGCCGGCGCGGCCTCGACGTCGTAGAACTTCGCCACGCCGGGACGGCCGGCATCGAAGGGCGGCACCGCGGTGACGACGACGCGCCGGGCCCGGGGCACGAGTTCGGAGAACAGGCCCCGGGCCTCCGTGCGGAACTGCGCCGTGGCCGCGTCGGGATCGCCGGAGCGCTGGCGCCGGGTGAGGTCGTTGGTGCCGATGGTCACCACGATCGCCTCCGGCGGCCGCGGCAGGTCGATCCATCCCGCGACGGCGCGCAGGCCGGAGATCCGCGTGCCCGCGATGGCGGCGTCGATGGCGGGATGGCCGCACAGGGCCGGCAGGTACAGGCGCTCCATCTGCGAGTCGCCGAGGAGCAGGCTGTAGGGGCCCTCAACCTGCTTGAGCACGCCGGAGACCGCGAAGGCCCGGGCCTCGCGGAACGCCGCCACCCCCTGCCCTGCCCCGGACTTGTGCCGGACAACCAGGACAGCGGCGAGGCCGGCCGCCAGCAGGGCCGCGACCAGGCCGATTCCGATCTTCGTTCTCGTCTGCACGCGCCCTCGCGTCCGGTCCCGACGCCCCCGGGCCGGACCAAGCTCCGCCGCCCGCCGCGAGTCAATCGTCGGCCTCGCCCACAGCGACGGTGACAAGCCCGGGTTATCCACAGGCCGACAGTTTTCCCCCGACATCTTCACGCCTGATTCGGTGGTTCTGATCATGGTTGAGGGCAGGTAAGTCGGAGAGCCCGCGCCATGAAGCCAGTGGAGATCGATCCGTCCGAGGTGCGCCGGCCGCGCGAGGACCCGCACGGGAGCGTGGTTACGCGCCTCGGCCGTCCGGCGATGCTGGCGGCCCTGGGCCTGGTCGGAATCGGCGGCTGCGCCGGGCTCGCCGCGGCGGCCTATCCGGCGATCAGCGACATGCTGCGGCCGCGGCCCCCGGAGGTGCATTTCGGCCGCGTCGCCGACATGCCGGAGATCAAGGACGGAATCCCGGCCCTTCGGACCACGCCGGCCCCGACGGTGCGCCAGGTTCCGCTGCCCCAGGCCCCGGGGAGCCAAGCCCCCGGGAGCCAAGCGCCGGGGAACCAGACGCCGGGCATGCAGGCTGCGGCGACGTCCGAGTCGGCACCGCCCCTGGCGCCGCCGATCGCTCCTGCCGCCCTGCTCGACCCGAAGCCGGGTGCACTGACGCAAGGTGCTCCGGCGCGGGGGTTCTCGGCTCAGGGCAATCCGGTGCAGGGTTCCTGGTCGCCGGCTGCCGACGTCGCCGCGACCGGCACCGCTGCCCCGTTCCAACCCGCTCCCGCCGCCCCGAAGGCCCAGGAAACACCGCGCCCGGTCGTCGCGCCCCGCGAGGCGGTCGCGCCCCGCACCGTCGCGGTGACGCGCGAGCCCGCGCCGCTGCCGCCGGCCCGGGCGGTCGACCCCAAGCCCACCGTCCCGGCGCGCGAAAAGGTCGCGGAGCCGAAGGCCACGCCGCGGCTCGCACCGGCCCGGGAGGCCAAGGCCGAAGCCAGGTCTGACGCGAAGCCAGCCCCGGTCAGGCACGCGGCCGAGAAGCCCGTCATCGAGAAGCCGGTCGCCGAGAAACGGGTGGCGGAAAAGCATGCCGCCGAGAAGCCGGTCGCCAGGCGCGAGAAGCCCGAGGCGCATCAGCGCAGCGCCGCCGCCCAACCCGGCGCGGCACCCGCGCCGACGGCGGAGGAGCCGACCCGCTTCCTCGGCGTGCCGATGCCCGACCTCGCCCCGGCGGGCCGCGCGATCAGGGAGACGGTCGACGCGGTGATCTCCCTGCCCAGCCGGCTGTAGAATCCGCCGCTGGAGCACTGCCCGGTCGCGCTGCCATCCGGGCAGTGCCTCAGATCCCTGATCTTGCGGCATTTCCTTATCGACGAACCGGTCCTCCGCTTCGTCGAACGATGCGCTAGCCAGCCCTCGCCGCCCCGTCCAGCACTTCGAGCACCAGCGCGTCGCGATGCGCGCGGCCGTACTCGTCGGTCGCCTCGACGGTGAGGCGGTGGGTGCCGGCCGCGAGGTCCCGCGGCAGCCGCGCCACCCAGAGATGCGAGCACGGCTCGGCCTTCACCCAGGACTTCCTGGTCGCCGCGTTGCGGGCATAGAGGGCGGCGACGAACGGGTCCGGCCGGCGCACCCGCGTCATCGGCACGAGCGGACGATCGCCGATGCGGAATGTCACCCGACTGCGCGGCCCGCCGTCGAACAGGTTGACCACCACGTTCGTCGCACCGGCGCTCTCGGCCGGAATCGTCGCGCCGAGCAATTCGTAGAGCCGCGTATCGGGCAGGCGGGCGAGGTCGTCGGCGTGGAACTGGCTCTCCAGCACGATCCGCATCTGGCGGCCGGCATCGTCGCTCGCCGGGACGTAGCGGGTGGTGTAGTGCCGGCCGCCGGTGATGCCGAGCACGTGGAATCCGTGCGGCGTGCCGTCGCGGCTGTCGGCGGTGGCGATGCCGCGCCGGTCCGGCGGACCGCTCCACCACGAGCCCGAGACGGCGGTGAGCACATGGTGATGGTGGGCGTCGTCGCCCGGGGCGCCGGGCCGGCCGTCCGACCCGAGGTAGTGGTGCTCGGTGGTGTGGGTGTGGCCCGAGACGCTGAAGGACGGCCGCCCGGCCAGCAGCCGCAGCAGCTGCGCCCGGTCGGCGGTGCCGATGCCGGGATCGTCCGGCCCGAGATCGCTGGCGAGCGGGATGTGCATCGCCACCACCACCAGGCGGTCCTTCGGCACCTGCGCCAGCAGGTTCTCCACGAAGGCGAGCTGACGCTCGCCGATCCGGCCCTCGTAGCGCCCGCCCCGGCCCGCCGTCGCGGTGGCGGCCCCGAGATAATGGACGTTGTCGAGCATCAGGAACAGCACGCCGCCGTGTTCCAGCGCGTAGTACGGCGCGCCGAAGCTGCGCTTGAAGGTCTCGCGCGAATGGCGGGCGTCCGGCGCCTCGAAGTTGAGGTCATGGTTGCCGCCGATGTGGAACCACGGCACGCCCACCTGCGCGATGAGCCGGTTCTGGCGCGGATAGAGCGAGAGATCGTCGAACAACACGTCGCCCGTCGTCATTCCGAACGCCACCTTGCCGAACTCGCCCCGCAGGCCGAGCACCCGGGCGATGGCGGTGTCGCGCACGAAGGTCAGCTCGGCGTGGCTTTCCGGCTGGGGATCGGTGAACAGCACGACGTCGAAGTCGCCGCTTTCCGGGCGGCGCACCAGGCCGAAATCGACGGATGACGGCAGCGGTCCGGTCGGCGCGATGCCGGGATAGCGGAGCGAGAGATCCGCCGGGGTGCCGGCCGGCTGGTGCAGGTACGAGAAATGCGGCAGCCCGTCGGGCCCCGGCGGCAGGGCGAAACCGGTCGGCTTGACGACGAAGATCACCACCTCGTCGCCGACCGGCAGGGTGTAGCGTCCCTGCGCGTCGGTGCGGGCCACCTCGCGGCCGTTCGAGACCAGCACGTCGGGCAGCCCCGGATCGTCGGGCCCGCGCCGGCCCTTGGCCCCGCGATCCTCGTAGACGATGCCGGCGACCTGTGCGGGCGCTCGTCCCTCGCCTTGCGCGTGTCCCGGCCCCGCACCCGGAGCGCCCTGTGCCAAGGCCGCGAGGGGAGCGAGCGCCAGGGCCGTCGCCCCGGCCAGGGTGGTACGCCGGGTCAGGGTGGTGTGATCCGTCATCGCGGCCCTCGTCCTCCCGGCAGCCCCACCCGCCGGGGCGGATAGGGGCTGCGCGTTGATCTGTGCCGAGGCAATCACGCCTCCTTGACGGTTCGGTGACGGCCTCGCGGTCGTTCTGCCGGCTCAGGCGGCCCGCACGCGCTCCAGGAAGCGGGAGACGCCCCGGCGCAGGTCCTCGGACTGGTGCGACAGGGCCGAGGCCGCGGCGAGCACCTGGTCGGCGGCGGCGCCGGTCTCGCCCGCCGTACCGGCGACGCCGTCGATCGTCTCGGTCACCCTGCGGGCTCCCGTCGCCGCGTGCGAGGCGTTGTGCACGATGTCGCGCGTGGCGACGCCCTGCGCCTCGACCGCGGCGGCGATCGAACGCGTCACGGTGCTGATCTCGCGGATCCGCGCGTCGAAGCCGCCGATCGCCGACACCGCCTGCGCGGTCGAGCCCTGGATCCGGGCGATCTGCGAGGAGATTTCGTCGGTGGCCTTGGCGGTCTGGTTGGCGAGTTCCTTCACCTCTGCGGCGACGACCGAGAAGCCCCGCCCCGCCTCCCCGGCCCGGGCCGCCTCGATCGTGGCGTTGAGCGCCAGCAGGTTGGTCTGGCTGGCGATGGTGGCGATGATGCCGACGACATCGCCGATCTTGCCCACCGCACCGTTCAGTTCCTGCACCAGCTCGGCCGTGCGGCCGGCCTCGTCGGTCGCGGTCCGGGCGAGGTCCGCCGAGGCGGAGGCCCGGCGCCCGATCTCGGCGACGGATTCGCCGAGCCGGCCGGCGGCGTCGGCGACACCGCCGACATGCCCGGACACCTCCCGGGCACCGCCCGAGGCGGCGCCGGACTCGTTCGTCGTGCGGGTCGCCGCCGCATTCATCGACCGGGCGGTCGCCTGCAGCTGGACCGCCGAGGACGACACCGTGTCGACCACGCCGCCGATCGTCGCCTCGAAGCTGTCGGCCATCTCGCGCATCCCGGCGAGCCTCTGCGTCTCCGCCGAGAGGCGCGCCTGCGCGGTCTCGGCCTCGAGGCGGCGGGCCTGACTCATCGCGTCCTTGAACACCCGCATGGCCTCGGCCATCTCGCCGATCTCGTCGCGACGCCCGAGCCCGGGCACCGCGACGTCGAGCCGGCCGGCGGCCAGCTCGCCCATGCCGCGGGTCATCGCCCGGATCGGCTGCAGCACGCCGCGGACCACGCAGACGAGGCCGAAGATCGACAGGGCCAGGGCGGCGGCGAGGATCGCGCCGTTGCGGATCACCATCCGGCCGGCCTCGTCCTCGAGTTCCCGCGCCCGCTCGACCATCACGTCGAGCGCGACGTTGGCGAGATCGACGATGGTGCCCTGGTTGTCGGTGTCGCGACGGCGCAGGTCCTGGATCGAGATGCCGACCGGCCGGCCCGCGCCCAGGGCCTCGGCCAGGGCGCGGCGCTCCTCCTTGGCGGTGGCCGAGAAGTTGCGCGCCTGCGCGGTCTCGAAGGCGACCCGGATCGGTCCGTCCGACACCCGGCCGATGGCGTCGATGGCGCCGGCCCAGGTCTGGTCGAGGCGCCCACGCTCCTCGGCCGCCGTCAGGGTGGCGGCGGGCGACCACGAGGCCGGGTTCGCCACGCCGGTCTGCAGTCTCAGCGCCGCCCCGCCGGCCGCCACGCGGGTCGCCCAGGCGGCCCGCTTGATCAGCCTGGCGGCGCGCAGAGCCGGATCGGCGGAGGCGATGGCGGTATCGACCGTGTCCGTCGTCGCGGTCAGGCCGTCGAGCAGGGCCCCGTAGGCGGCCGTCGCGTCGGCGAGGATCGACGGCTCCCGGGCGGTCCGGGGCCGATCCAGGGCAGCGTCGATGCGCGGGCGCAGGGCGGCCAGCGCGCCTTGCGCCTCGCGCAAGCGGCCGATCGTGCCGGCGACGCTCCGCAGGTCGGTCCCGTCCAGGGCGGCGATCACCTCGGAGAAGCCCTTGTCGGCGGTGGCGCGCCCCTTGGCCAGGGAAGCCCGCATGTCGGGATCCGCCGGCGCCTCGACGCCGAGCGCCGTGAGGGCGGTGCCGCGCTCGATGCGGTTCGCCAGCAGCGTCCCGAGAAGGGCGCGGCTGCCGACGGACAGGGTGACGACCTTGCCCGCCTGCGCCTGCTCGCGGGCGGCGCCGACGAGCGCGCCGGCGGCCTGAGCGATCACCAGCACGCCCATGAGGCCGAGAACGATGCAGAGCATCCAGGAGACCGAAATCCTGGTGATCGACGGTCGGGCAAGGGAGGGGTTAGCCGGGTTCGTCATGACGCGCACCGCCGATCGGGATCTTGATGAGGCGGACCTTGCCCGGATATCGGTGAACCTTCCCCTAAGACAGGAACGGGGAACTGATGTCGGCTCCAGCGCAGCAAGAGACGACAATGCCGGATTTCATTTTTTTACGCCACGTCAATCGACGACACGGCGATGCGCATCGGCGGTCGGCTCGATGGCCCGGGTGGCTCAGTCGAGGCCCGGCTTGCCGCCTCTCAGCTTCTTCACGTCGCCCCGCCGGCCCTTTTCCTCCAGCCGCCTCTTCTTGGAGGCCAGCGTCGGCCGGGTCGGGCGGCGCGGGGTCGGGGGCACGGCGGCCTCGCGGACGAGGTCGGCCAGGCGCTCGCGAGCCTCGGCCCTGTTGCGCTCCTGGGTGCGGTGGTTCTGCGCCGTGATGACCAGCACCCCATCCGACGTGAGCCGCCGCCCGGCGAGCTTCATCAGGCGGATCGCGACGGCGTTCGGGAGCGCGGGCGAGCGCCGCACGTCGAAGCGCAGCTGTACCGCGGACGAGACCTTGTTGACGTTCTGGCCGCCCGGGCCGGAGGCGCGCACGAAGCTCTCCTCGAGCTCGGACTCGTCGAGGGTGATCCAGGGCGTGCATTCGAGACCCACGACGGCGCTCCCGAGAACGGTTTCAGGTGCACCTCACGAAACTCCCGCTGCACCGACGCTGCCATCGCGGCCGACGACGGCGACAGAGAGTTTTGTGAGAGACACCAAGGCCGCCGCCATCCCACGAAACGAATGCGCGCGCTACATCGGAGGGCGTGCCCAAGAATTCTCTCCCCAAACGCCCCCCCGAACCGTCCCCCGCGCTCCCCGCCGCCTTCGCCGGGTGGTTCGCCGCGCGCGGATGGGCGCCCCGGCCGCACCAGCTCGCCCTGCTGGCGGCGGCGCAAGCCGGGCGCTCGGCCCTGCTGGTGGCGCCGACCGGGGCCGGCAAGACGCTGGCGGGCTTCCTCCCCACCCTGGTCGACCTGGCGGAGGGGGACGACAAGGGGAACGACAAGGGCGGCTTGCACACCCTCTATATCTCGCCGCTCAAGGCGCTGGCGGTCGACATCGCCCGCAACCTCGAAGCGCCGGTGGCCGGGATCGGGCTGGAGCAAAAGATCCGGATCGAGACCCGCACCGGCGACACCCCGTCGCACAAGCGGATCCGCCAGGTCGCGCGCCCGCCGCACATCCTGCTCACCACGCCCGAGCAGCTGGCGCTGCTGGTCGCCCATCGCGAGGCGGCGGAACTGTTTCGGAATCTCAAGCGGGTGGTGCTCGACGAGCTGCACGCGCTGGTCACCTCGAAGCGCGGCGACCTCCTCAGCCTCGGCCTCGCCCGGCTGCACCGGCTGGCGCCGGGCCTCGCCACGACCGGCCTGTCGGCGACCGTGCGCGAGCCCGATGCGTTACGGCGCTACCTGGTACCGCAAGGATTCGGGCAAGTGCCCGAATCGGCGATGGCCGACCTCATCACCGTCCAGGGTGGCGCGCGCGCCGACCTGCACATGCTGGAGACCGGCCGCACCCTGCCACTCGCCGGGCACACGGCGTGGCAATCGATGCCGGCGGTCTACGACCTGATCCGGCGGCACAAGCTGGTCCTGGTCTTCGTCAACACCCGGCTCCAGGCAGAGTACACCTTCCAGGAACTCTGGAATCTGAACGACGACGGGCTGCCGATCGCGCTCCATCACGGCTCCCTCGACGCGACGCAGCGCCGGAAGGTCGAGGCGGCGATGGCCGCGGGCGTGCTCCGGGCCGTGGTCTGCACCGCGACCCTCGATCTCGGCATCGACTGGGGCGACGTCGATCTCGTGATCAATATCGGGGCGCCGAAGGGGGCGAGCCGGATCATGCAGCGGATCGGCCGGGCCAACCACCGGATGGACGAGCCGTCGAAGGCCTATCTGGTGCCGGCCAACCGCTTCGAGATGCTGGAATGCCGCGCCGCCCTCGACGCCGTCGAGGAGGCGGCGCAGGACACGCCCGATCCGCGCATCGGCGCCCTCGACGTGCTGGCCCAGCACGTGCTGGGCATGGCCTGCGCCGGGCCGTTCTCCGAGGACGACCTCTACGACGAGGTCCGGGCCGCCTCCCCTTACGCCGACCTCACCCGCGAGGATTTCGGGCTCGTCCTCGACTATGTCGCCACCGGCGGCTACGCGCTCCGGGCCTATGAACGGTTCGCCAAGATCCTGCGCGGACCGGACGGGCTGTGGCGGGTGCGCGATGCCCGGACCGCGCAGCAGTACCGGATGAATGTCGGCACGATCATCGAATCGACGAAGGTCAAGGTGCGGCTCGCCCGGCGCAACCGGACCAAGCCCGGCGCCGTGCTCCCCAGTGGGGGCCGCGTGCTCGGCGAGATCGAGGAGGATTTTGCCGAGACGCTGACGGTCGGCGACACCTTCCTGTTCGCGGGCGAGATCCTGCGCTTCGAGGGCCTGCACGAGGACGAGGCGCTGGTGACCCGTGGGCCCCCCGGCACCGATCCGGCGATCCCGAGCTATGCCGGCTCGAAATTCCCGCTCTCGACCTTCCTCGCCGCCCGGGTGCGGGCGCTGATCGCCGACCCGTTCGAGTGGGACCGGCTGCCGGCCCAGGTGGCGGATTACCTGGTGCAGCAGCGCCGCCGCTCCGTGCTGCCGGGCCCGCGCGACCTGCTGGTCGAGACCTTTCCGCGCGCCAACCGCTACTATCTCGCCTGCTTCCCGTTCGAGGGGCGGCTCGCCCACCAGACGCTCGGCATGCTCTTGACCCGGCGCCTGGAGCGGGCCGGGATGCGCCCGCTGGGCTTTGCCGCCAACGATTACGGCCTCGCGGTGTTCGGCACCCGCGACCTGTCGGAGCGCATCGGCCGCGAGCCCGGCTTCCTCGATGGGCTGTTCGCCCAGGACATGCTCGGCGACGACCTCGAGGAATGGCTCGACGAATCGGCGATGATGAAGCGCACCTTCCGGCAATGCGCGGTGATCGCCGGGCTGATCGAGCGCCGTCATCCGGGACAGCGCAAGACCGGCCGGCAGGTGACGATCTCGACCGACCTGATCTACGACGTGCTGCGCAAGCACCAGCCCGGCCACCTGCTGCTGCGGGCGGCGCGGCAGGATGCGGCAACCGGACTCCTCGACGTGGCCCGCCTCGGTATGATGCTTGCGCGCATCCAGGGGCGAATCATCCACAAGGCCCTCGACCGGGTCTCGCCGCTCGCCGTGAACGTGATGCTCGAGATCGGGCGCGAGCGGGTCTACGGCGAGGGTGCGGACGAAATCCTGGCCGAGGCCGAGGCGGCGTTGCTCACCGAGGCGCTGGCCTGACGTGACACACCGGAGGGCGCCCCGCTCCGAGAGGAAAGACGACGATCGTGGCGCTGCCGCTGAAGCTCGAGAAGACCCACAAGACCCCAGGCAGCATGCTGGCCGGAGAGACCCTCGCCCTCGATCTCAGCGGCGGGTTGTGGCTGCCGGAGCACCGCACCCTGGTGGTCTCCGACCTGCACCTCGAGAAGGGCTCGGCCTTTGCCGCCCGCTCGGGCCAGTTCCTGCCGCCCTACGATACCCGCGAGACCCTGGCGGCCTTGCACGAGGCTGTGGCCCGCCTCGACCCGGCCTGCGTGGTGTGCCTGGGCGATTCCTTCCACGACGCGCAGGGGCCGTCGCGCCTCGACGTCGCCGACCGCGCGCTCATCGCCGCCCTGCAGGAGGGGCGCGACTGGGTCTGGATCTCCGGCAACCACGACCGGGCGGTGCAGGACGGCATCGGCGGCCGCTTCGCCGACACCCTGACCGTCGGCGCCCTCACGCTGCGGCACGAGCCCGCGGCACACCCTGAGACGGGCGAGGTCGCCGGCCACTTCCATCCGGTCGGCAAGGTGGCGATGCGCGGCCGCGCCGTGCGCCGGCGCTGCTTCGTCCTCGATGCGACCCGCCTGGTGATGCCGGCCTTCGGCTCGCTCACCGGCGGGCTCAACGTGCGATCCGATACCTTCGACACGCTGTTTCCCGGCGGGTTCACCGCGCACCTGATCGGGGATGGGCGGGTCTTCGCGATCGGCCGGACGATGCTGACGCGGGAGTAACAGGCGGCGGCGGGGGGCAGCCGGTTTGGCTTGGTGCGGTTATTCCACTGTCCCTCCCTCGACCTCATCCTGAGGTACGAACGGAGTGATACCAACGGTCGTTGGAAACGACCTTTGGTTCCGCTCTCGAATTTTCGCCAAGCCTCTGGCTTGAAATCGAAAATTCGAGATGGGTCAATGGCCCGATGCGTCAGCATCTTGGGCCATTGGTATGAGCCTCGAAGGAGGGCTCAAAAACCACCGCGATCTCTGGAGCCCTCCTTCGAGGCCTCCGCTTTGCTCCGGCACCTCAGGATGAGGTTGCGGGTGGGTTCGGGACAAGATGGTTCGATCGTGACGAGGCGCACGGGCCGTCACGCCGCCCCCCAAATCCCCGCCGCCAGCAACGCAACCCCCGCCACCCCCGACAGAACCAGCCGCAACCGCCCGAGCCACGCCGGCACCAGCCCGCGCCGCGGCAGATCCTGGTCGACGAGGCCCCAGGCGAGGACGAGGGCGCCGAGCACCCTCAAGTCCCACGGCGCCGGGGCGAGCAGGGCCGCCCAGGCGAGGAGCGAGGGCAGGACCGACACGGCGTAGTCGGCACCCTTCCCTTCCGGCGAGGCGGCCGCCGCCCCCCAGCGCAGGCCGCCGAGGAACGAGGCGATCACGGCGCCATAAGATGCGAGCAGCGGGCGCGGCGCGACTCCGAACAGCGACTGGCCGAGGATCACGAGGGCGCCCAGGCCGACGAACGGGATCAGGCCCGCACCCCCGAGGATCAGGGCGGCGGGGGGTGCGGCAGAGGGTGCGCGAAATGGCATCAGTCTCTCCGGAAGATCACGCTGGCGAGCCAGCCGGAGATGAGCGCGAGAGCGCCGACGGCAAGCCCGTAGGCCGGCGACCAATCGCGGGCGAATGTCGCGAGGCCCTGCTCGATGCCCGACTTGACGAGGTCGAACCGCGCCTCGTGCCGGGCGAGCGGCACGCCGCCGGCGAGCAGCACCACCTCGACGTCGTAGGCGCCGACCGGCGCGGTAGCGGGCAGCGGCGCGGTGGCGCGGAAGACCGACGGCGCCAGGAACCGTACCCCCGCCTCGCTCTCGGTGAACAGACGCTCGCGCCGACGCAGGCGCAGCAGGGCTTCCCGGAAGGGATCGTCCGGCGCCGGCGCCGCCAGGGTCAGGTCGGGGGCGGCGACGATCGCCGCGAGGCCGAGCCGTAGGCGCCGACGCGTCGCCTCGTCGGCGATCTCGGGCAAAGGGCGGGAGGAGAGGACCGCCAGGAAGCTCGGCACCTCGGCGAATTTCTGCTGCGCCCGATTGACCCAGACCGGCCCCAGCGCCTCCTTCTCGCGCACCGTCAGCGCTTGGCGGGGCCCGCGGATCGTCACCGCCACGTCGTAGCCGCCGGAGCGCGCCCCTGACTGCCCGTCACGCTCGACGGCGCCGAACACCGCCACCGAGGCACCGGTATACGACGAGGTGACGGCGAGCCGGGTGAACGACAGGCTGACCACCAGGGATTCCGCCCGTGCCGGGCCGATGGCGAGCAGGGCCAGGATAACGATGGGCACGGCGCGCATCAGCGCGCCTCCATCCTTGGCAGGAACGGCGCGCATCAGCGCGCCTCCATCCTTGGCAGGAACGGCGCGCATCAGCGCGCCTCCATTCCTGGCGAGAACGGCGCGCATCAGCGCGCCGCCATTCCTGGCGAGAACGGCGCGCATCAGCGCGCCGCCATTCCTGGCGAGAACGGCGCGCATCAGCGCGCCTCCTGGACCACGATCGAGAACGGCTCCGCGGGGCGCAGGACCAGTTCGACCGCGAAGCGCAGGCCGACCGCCAGGACCAGGATGGCGAGGAGGAACCGGAAGTAGTCCGAGCGCAGGTTGCGCCCGGCTCGCGCCCCGAACTGCGCCCCGAACACCCCTCCGGCGATCAGGATCACCGCCAGCACGATGTCGACCGCCTGATTCTGCACCGCGTGCAGCACCAGGGCGACGAAGCTCGTGCACAGGATCTGGAACTGCGAGGTGCCGACCACCACGCCCGTCGGCACCCGCATCAGGTAGAGGAGCGCCGGGACCAGGATGAAGCCGCCGCCGATGCCCAGAACCGCGCCGGCAAAGCCCACGAACAGGGCGAGGCCGAGGATCGGGATCACGCTGGCATAGAGCCGCGAGCGCGGAAACCGCATCCGCAGCGGCCAGGCCATATAGGCGGCGTGGTCGCCGCCGAGCCGCGCCGGGCGGGGGCGGCCGCGATGCCGCGCCCAGGCGCTGCGCAGCGATTCCGCCAGCATCAAGCCGCCCACCACCGTGAACAGGGTGACGTAGGCGACCGTGATGACGAGATCGAGCTGGCCGGCCCGCCGCATGGCGGCGAAGAACCACACGCCCAGGCTCGTCCCGACGAAGCCGCCGAGGACGAGGACGAGGCCGAGCCGGAGGTCGAGGGCGTTGCGCCGCAACGCCGCCAGGACGCTGGTGGTCGAGGAGGCGACGATGGGCGCGGTCTGGGTCGCGACGGCGATCGCCGGCGGGATCCCCATCACGATCAGGATCGGCGTCATCAGGAAACCGCCGCCGATGCCGAACAGCCCCGACACGAAGCCGACCGCCGCGCCGAGCCCGAGCAGGACCAGGACGCTGACCGGCATCTCGGCGATCGGAAGATAAATCTGCAACGACGGGAGGGTCCGGGGCGGCGGGATCCCCGATCTAGACCATGTCGGCGCACCGAGGAACCCGCGGCGCCGACGGGCGCGGACCGTACCCGGTCCGCGCCCGTCGGCGGATCCTGCCTCCGCGACTACACCTTGCCGGTGCCCGTCCCGGTCCCCTTGCCGACGCTGAGGGGCGGCGGCGCGCCGATCAGCGAGATGGCACCCGGATTCGCCGCGGTCTCGACGCGGGCGGCCGGCGGATCGTTCACGGCTGCGTCGGGCGTCTTCGCCTTCCAGGCTTCGGCGGCGTTGCGGGCGGCCGCCAACTCCTTCGGCGCCAGCTTGCCCGCCACCTCGTCGCGCTTGCGGCCGGCATCGTCGTCGCCCTGCCCTGCCGCCGCCGCGAACCAGCCATAGGCCTGGGGCAGGTCCTGGGTGACGCCGAGGCCGCGGGCGAGCAGCACCGCGAGGTTGTACTGGCTGTCGCGCACCCCGTATTCGGCGGCCTTGCGGAACCAGGTCGCCGCAGAGGTGTAGTCGGGCTTGCCGCCGGCGCCGCCGGATTCGGCCAGCATCACCGCGAGGTTGTGCATCGCCCGGACATGGCCCTGCATCGCCGCGCGGCCGTACCAGAGCCGCGCCTTCTCCTGGTCGCGGACCAGGCCGAGACCCTTCTCGTACTGGCTGCCGAGGCGGTACTGGGCCGGGGCGTAGCCGGCGCCGGCCAGGCGGTCGAACAGCTTGGCGGCGAGCGCGGTGTCGCGCGGCAGGCCACGGCCGTCGACGGAGCGGCTGGCGAGTTCGTAGATCGCCGCACCGTCACCTTCGAGGGCGGCCTGGCGCAGGGAGCCGGCCCCGGCCGGGACACCGGCGAGGTCGTGGCTCAGGGACGCCATGTCGGTCACCCGCGGCAGCGCCGGGTTGGCTGCGGGCGCAGACTTGGCCGCGAGGGCGGGCTTCGCGGTCTCCGGGCCGGCCTCGGCGCCCTTCTGGGGGGTTGCCTCGGGCTTGGCGGCCGCCGGCTTCGCATCCGCGGCCTTCGTGTCGGGCGCCCTGGTGTCGGGCACCTTGGTATCGGCGACCTTGGCGTCCGGCGCGTCGGTGGCCGCGACCGGGGGCGTGCCCTTGGGCAGGGCGAGCGCGCCGACGGCCTGCGTGGTCGCCGGATCGACCGGCGCGGCGGCCTCCTGGGAGACCTTGGGCGCGGCGACCCGCGACCCCGAGTTCTGGAGGGCCTGCAGCGTCCCGAGCGCCAGCACGATCGCCGCGATGCCGAGGAGCAGCGGCCGGCGACGGCGCTCGATCGCGGCCCGCAGCCGCTCGACCAGGCTGCCCTTGGCCTCGCCGGTCCGCTCGACGGCGGGCGGGGTCTGGCCGGCCCCGGCGGCCTCGGCCGCGGCGGCCTGGGCGGCGCGGCGGGCGGCCGCGATGAAGCTCGCCTTGATGTCGCCGGCCGGCAGTTCCGGAGCCGGGGAGGCCTCGCCCTGCGGCTGGCGCGGACGAATTGCGCCGGGCTCGATCATCTCGTCGGCCGGGCTCGGCGTGCCGGCGCGGGGCGCGTCCGGCCGCCGGGCCGGGCGCGCCTCGGGCGCCGGCGCGGTGGTCTCGCGCAGCGAATCGCGCAGGTTGCGGGCGGTGCGGGCCGGGGCAGCGTCGGCGACCGGCGCGGCCGCCTCGCTCCGGGGCGCGCCGTCGAGATGGGTCAGCCGGGAGACCAGCTGCTCGAGGGCGGAATGCACGCCCTCCATGGTGGCCTGGAGCCGCTTGTCGGAAGCCGCCTGCTGCGCCCGCATGTCGGCCAGGACCGCCTGCAGCCCGCCGAGGCCATCGGAGACGGACGAGTCCTTGCGCTCGGCGCCGATCGAGTCGGCGACGCTGCGGGCGGCGCGCTCCGCGGCGGCCTGGATCGGCGCCTCGTCGCGCAGGAGCGCGACCTGGGCCAGGAGGTCGCCCATGGTGCGCTCCAGGCCCGCCAGGGCCGGGTCGCTGCCCCGGGTGTCGATGCGGCCTGCGAGCGCCAGCACCTGCCGCTCGAGGCCGTCCAGGGCCTCGCCGCCCGCCCCCTGCCCGACCCGGTCGAGCTTGTCGGCGAGGCCGCGCAGCATGCCGTGGATCGACGCGAGGTCGCTGCTCGGCAGCGCCGGCTGGCGCAGGGCGTCGCCGATCTGCTCCAGCCGATCCATCACGTCGCCGACGGTGGTCACCGCCGCGACCTGATCGACCTTGGCCGAGAGGGCGTCGATGCGGCCGAGGATGGCGCCGGTGGCGTTCGGCTGCTCGCGCCGCTCGGCCCGCAGGTCGTCGAGCTTGCGGTCGAGCTCGGCGATGCCCTGCGCCAGGGCCGGCGCGTCGGCGCCGGGCGCCCGCACGCCCTCGCGGATCTCCTCCAGCAGCGGCCGCAGCTCGTTCATCAGGGCCGGGCTGTCGAGCATGCCGTTCCCGAGCCGGGTGACGGTCTCGGTGAGTTCGTCGACCGACTGGGCGAGATTCTGCACCCGGGCCGGCTCGGCGAGAACCGCGAGCCGGCCGCGGATCTCGTCGAGTTCGCTGAACAGCTTGGCGATCGCGTCGCGATCGGCGAGACCGGCGCGGTCGCCGCCCATCGCCCCGTCCACCTGCTGGGCCAGGCGCTCGACGTCCTGGGCCACGCGGGCATGGACGTTGGCGGCGACGTCCTCGGCGAGGCGGCCGACCTGGACCCGCATCAGGTCGATCGGCCCGGCGATGGCGACGAGGTCGGCCGGCTCGCGGGCCCGCTGCACCTCGTCGGCCAGGGTGCGGACCGCGTGCTCCAGGGTCACGAGGTCGCCGCTGGTGGCGAGCGTGCCGATCGAATCGCGCAGGCGCGAGGTCTCGGCCTGCAGCCCGGCGATCGCCGGGGAGAGTTTGTCGGCGGCGGCCTCGGTCGTTTCCATCACCCGGGCGAGGTCGCGCCGCAGGCCGTCGACCAGGATCTCCTGATCCTCCTCGGGGGCGCCGTCGTCGAGCTGCTGCTGGCGCTGGCGGATTTCCGCCACCGCAGCGGCGAGGCTGTTGGGCGCAGGCCGGCCGCGCCGGCCGGCCGGCCGCGGTGCGGCCTCGAGCGGGGCGCTCTCGGCGAGATGGGCCTCGATGCCTTGCACCGCCTTCGCGACGGCCTCGTCGGCGGCATCGCGGCTCGCGCCGATGCGCTGGTCGATCGCGTCGAGGCGCCGGCCGATCGCCGCCACCGCCTCGATCAGCTGCGGGTCGCCGGCCGGAGCGCCGGCGAGCGCGGCGGCCTGCGCCGAGGGAACCTGAAGCGGGGCTGCCTGCACCCGAGTCGTCTGGACCGGCGCCGGCTGGAGTGAATTGGTCTGGAGCAGCGCCGGCTCGGCCGCCTGCTCCGGGGCATGGCCCCGCCCGTGGCGCGGCCGTTGCACCCGCGGAGCGTCGTTCTGCCAACTCCGCTCGGGCCGCCGGGGCTCGGCGATGTCGGCCCCCTGGAAAACGTCCTGCCGCGTGCGCCGAGAGCCGGCGGTGCGACGCGATTGCTGGCGTACGCCCGCACGGGCCGAGCCCTCGCTGATCGCCTCGGCGAGCCACTCGTCGACGGACAACCCGGCGCGGCGTGCAGCCTCGCGGGCGGCATCGCGCAACTCCGGGTCGAAAGCGTCGAGTGTAGGAGCGGTCCGTCTCATAGCGGGCTCTGCGCAAGGGGCCGAA
This sequence comes from Methylobacterium sp. SyP6R, assembly GCF_019216885.1. Lineage (NCBI taxonomy): Bacteria > Pseudomonadati > Pseudomonadota > Alphaproteobacteria > Hyphomicrobiales > Methylobacteriaceae > Methylobacterium > Methylobacterium synurae. The sequence goes on from NZ_JAAQRC020000001.1 coordinate 4,803,835, forward strand.
GGATCTCGCGGACAGGCGCCGGCTCGTCACCGGCAGGAACCCCGCGCCCCGCTCGATCCTGAAGATCCGGTCAGTGGCAGCGGCCTGAAAAGGTTCCTGTCGGCACTTTCGAGCGGCAGGGTAAATAAGCAGTTAAGCGACGACCTTGCGTCCGCTCATGGGCAGGACGGACCTCCGCGGGACCTCCGCGGGACCTCCGCGCGCGCGAGGATCGCGACGAGATCACCGTGGTCCGCTCGAACCTCCGTTCGGGCAGGTCGGGACTCCCCCGATCGTTGCGCGCGCAACCCAATGATGGTCGATTTATGCTCACAACTCCCGCGCGAACTTCTGCGCTCGCGGCGGGCATTTCGGGCCGCGCCTGCCGATTTTTGCCTACATAACGGTAATGTGATTTATGTCATAAGCGATTGGCACATATGGTATTTTACCGTAAGTAACACACGCTCAAGTTGACGTTACCTTTCCCTTAGGTAGGTCATTTGACCTTCTTTGTGTCACAGAGGCGTCCGTGGGGCGTCGCTGGTACGGACAGTGCGCGTGTCTCAACGGGGGAATCGGCATGGCTTATGATCGGCAGACCGAGGGCAGCAGGGGGGCGCCCGCTCGCTCCGGCGGGTCCGCTTCGCGCACCGGCCGGCCGGCCGGACGCTCGACCGCTCCGGCGACTCTCACCATCGGCGACCTCGCCGAGGAGTTCGGCGTGACGCTGCGGGCTCTGCGCTTCTACGAGGCGAAGGGTCTGCTGCATCCGCAGCGCCGCGGCACCACCCGCCTCTACACCGAGGATGACCGTTCGCGCCTTGCCACCATCCTGCGCGGCAAGGAGCTGGGCTTCACCCTGCGTGAGATCGCCGCGATGGTCGACGGCGACGAGCTCGCCGAGGCCGGCCCCGGCGCGACCCTCGCCCTCTCGCCGGCCCAGGTCGCCGAGCAGATCGCCCATCTGGAGAACCAGAAGGCGGAGATCGAGCGGGCGCTCGAGGCCCTGCGCGGCTACGGCAAGACCGTCGCGACCGCCTGAGCGGCGCGCGGACCAACCGGGCGGCGCTCTGCGGGGGCGGGCGCCGCCGGGATCGAGCCATCCAGGTTCGACCCCTCGATGTCGAATCGTCAACCGTGTCACCGGTGAAACCCGGCCACGCGCCGGACCACCCCTTGCCGTTCCACACCGAGATAGTTTACATATGAACTATCTCGCCGCGGGAATCGCCGCGGACCAAGCGTGGGAGCGGGGGAAACATGCCGAGCTACAAGGCGCCGGTGGAGGACGTGCTGTTCCTCCTCAACGACGTGTTCGGATTCGCGCGCTACAGCAACCTGCCCGGCTTTGCCGACGCGACGCCCGACGTGGTCGAGGCCGTGATCGCCGAGGGCGCGAAGCTCTGCGAGGAGGTACTGGCGCCCCTCAACCGCGCCGGTGACACGGAGGGCTGTACCCGCCACCCCGACGGCCGCGTGACGACGCCGAAGGGCTTCAAGGCCGGTTACGACGCCTATGCGGGCGGCGGCTGGATGGGCCTGTCGATGCCGGCCGAGTATGGCGGCCAGGGCCTGCCCCACACCCTCAACAGCGTGATGCAGGAATTCGTGTCCGGCGCCAACACCGCGCTCGGCATGTATCCGGGCCTGACGCAAGGCGCCATGGCGGCCCTGCTGGTCCACGGCTCCGAGGAGCAGAAGCGGACCTACCTGCCCAAGATGATCGAGGGCACCTGGACCGGAACGATGAACCTGACCGAGCCGCATTGCGGCACGGATCTCGGCCTGCTCAAGACCAAGGCGGTCCCGAACGGCGACGGCTCCTACGCGCTCACCGGCACCAAGATCTTCATCTCGGCGGGCGAACACGACCTCTCCGAGAACATCGTCCACCTGGTGATCGCCCGGATCGAGGGCGCGCCTTCCGGCACCAAGGGCATCTCGCTCTTCGTGGTGCCGAAGTTCCTGGTCGGGCCCGACGGGACCGTGGGTGCCCGCAACGGGGTGTCGTGCGGCGCCATCGAGCACAAGATGGGCATCCACGGCAACGCCACCTGCGTGATGAACTACGACGGCGCCACCGGCTGGCTCGTCGGCGAGGCCAATCGCGGCCTCAACGCGATGTTCGTGATGATGAACGAGGCGCGGCTCGCCGTCGGCATCCAGGGCCTCGGCCAGTCCGAGGTCGCCTACCAGAACGCCGTGGCTTACGCCCGCGACCGGCTCCAGGGCCGGGCGCTCACCGGCGCCGCGGCGCCCGAGAAGCCCGCCGACCCGATCATCGTCCATCCGGACGTGCGCCGGACCCTGATGACCATCCGGGCCTTCAACGAGGCCGCACGGGCGCTCGTGATCTGGACCGCGCTCCAGGCCGACATCGCCCACCGTTCCGAGGACCCGGCCGCCCGCCAGGCGGCGGAGGACCACATGGGCCTCCTCACCCCGGTGGTGAAGGGCGTCCTGACCGACCGGGGATTCGCCAACGCGGTCGATGCCCAGCAGATGTTCGGCGGCCACGGCTACATCGAGGAATGGGGGATGTCGCAATTCGTGCGCGACGCCCGCATCGCCCAGATCTACGAGGGCGCCAACGGCATCCAGGCGATGGACCTGGTCGGCCGGAAACTGCCGCGCGACGGCGGCCGGGCGATGATGCGCTTCCTCGCCGAGGTCGAAGGCTTCTGCAAGGAGAATGCCGGGGACGAGACCCTCAAGGTGTTCTGCGCGCCCCTGATGAAGAGCCTCGGCCACCTGCAGCAGGCGACGATGTGGCTGATGCAGAACGCCATGGCGAAGCCCGACAACGCGGGTGCCGCGGCAACCGACTACATGCACCTGATGGGTCTCGTCGCCATGGGCTACATGTGGGGCCGGATCGCCAAGGCGACGGCCGAGAAGAAGATCTCAGGCGAGGGCATCGCCGAGCGCCTGGATGCGCGGCTGGCCACCGGCCGGTTCTACGTCGAGCGCGTGCTGCCGGAGACCGGCACCCGGCTCGCCCGCATCTCGGCCGGATCCGACGCCGTCATGGCGGTGCCGGCGGAGCTGTTCTAGGCTCCGGCCCGTATCCACGGAGCCTGCCGCGATGGCCGAACCCGAGAACCTGGTCCTCGAACATCTTCGCGCCATCCGCGGGTCGATCGAGCAGCTCGAACGCAAGGTCGAACGGCTGGAAGCCAAGGTCGATAGCCGGTTCGACCATGTCGAAGCCCGCATCGACGAACTCGACACCCGCGTCACCGGCCTGACCCACGCGGTCGTGGCCGGGTTCGGGGCCCTCGTCCATCGCCTCGACGACCACGAGCGCCGTATCGCCCGCATCGAAGCGGAGCGCGCCTGACCGGCGCGCTCCTCCTCCCCGGCGCCCCGTCTCGGGGCCGCCGCACGATTATTCCGGGAAGACGCCCCATGCCCGACGCCTACATCTACGACCATGTCCGCACGCCCCGCGGCCGCGGCAAGCCCGACGGCTCGCTGCACGAGGTGACGGCGCTCCGCCTCGCCGAAACGGCGCTCCGCGCCCTCAAGGACCGCAACGCCCTCGACACCACGCTCGTCGACGACGTGATCCTCGGCTGCGTCGACCCGGTCGGCGAGGCCGGCGGCGACATCGCGCGAGCGGCGGCGCTGGTGGCCGATTACGGCAACCACGTGCCGGGCGTGCAGATCAACCGGTTCTGCGCCTCGGGCCTCGACGCGGTGAACTTCGCCGCCGCCCAGGTTATGAGCGGCCAGCACGACATGGCGGTCGGCGGCGGCGTCGAATCGATGAGCCGCATCGGCATCGGGGCGTCGGGCGGCGCCTGGCCGGTCGATCCGGCCATCGCCATCAAGTCGTACTTCATGCCGCAGGGCGTCTCGGCCGACCTGATCGCCACCAAGTACGGTTTCTCCCGCGACGAATGCGACGCCTACGCGGTCGAATCGCAGAAGCGCGCCGCCCGCTCCTGGGAGGACGGCCGGTTCAAGAAATCGGTCGTGCCGGTGCGCGACGTCAACGGCCTGACGCTGCTCGACCACGACGAGCATCGCCGCCCGAGCACCGACATGCAGTCGCTCGCCGCCCTCAAGCCCTCCTTCGTCCAGATGGGCCAGATGGGCGGGTTCGACGCGGTGGCGGTCGATGCGCATCCGGATGTCGAGGCGGTGGAGCACGTCCACCATGCCGGCAATTCCTCCGGCATCGTCGACGGTGCCGCCGCGGTGCTGATCGGCTCGCAAGAGGTCGGCGCCAAGGCGGGCCTCAAGCCCCGCGCCCGCATCCGGGCCTTCGCCAATATCGGCTCGGACCCGGCCCTGATGCTGACCGGCCCGGTCGACGTGACCCGCAAGGTGCTCAAGCGCGCCGGGATGAGCGTCAGTGACATCGACCTGTTCGAGGTCAACGAGGCCTTCGCGGCGGTGGTGCTCCGCTTCCTCCAGGCCTTCGACGTCGATGCCGCCAAGGTCAACGTCAATGGCGGGGCCATCGCGCTCGGCCATCCCCTCGGCGCGACGGGGGCGATGATCCTCGGCACCGTGCTCGACGAGCTGGAGCGCACCGGAAAACAGACGGCGCTCGTCACCCTCTGCATCGGCGCCGGCATGGGCACCGCCACCATCATCGAGCGGGTGTAACAGCAATGCGCAGTCCCCTGCCCCACCTCGCCGCCGGCCTCGCCCTCGCGCTGGTCCTCGCCGGCCCGGCCCGGGCCGACGACGAGCGCCTGACGCTCGCCCGCGACATCGTCACCAAGACCGTCGCCCGCAACCTGACCCAGGCGTTCAAGCAGGCCGAGGAAAAAACCCTCGCCTCGCTGAGCGCCGAGCAAGCCGGCAAGATGCGCCCGGAACTCGACAAGACCTTCGCCGAGGAGCGCGACACCCTCGTCGACCAGCTCTCGAAGGAATACGCCCAGAAGTTCGACGCCGCCGAGCTGAAGCGGCTGGCCGGGATCTACGACGACCCGGTCTACCAGAAGTTCCAGGCGCTCAACGCCGACCCGACCTCGATGGTGACCACGATCACCAAGGATGCGGTGACCAAGATGATGAACCTGCTCTCGCTGGCGGCCCTGTCGCAGCAGGGCAACGGCCAGACGCCGCAGGGCGGGCCGGCTCCGATGCCGACCCCCGCGCCCCCGCCGGCTCCCGCCCCCGCTCCTGCCAAGCCGTAATCGATCTCACAAGGCCTTCGCCATGAACCTCACGAACTTCCGTTTCGAGACCGATGCCGACGGCGTGGCGCTCGCCACCTGGGACATGCCGGGCCGCTCGATGAACGTCGTCACCCGGGAGGTGATGGACGAGTTGAACCGGATCGTCGACGCCGTGGTGAAGGACGCCGCCATCAAGGGCTGCGTGATCACGTCGGGCAAGGACACCTTCTCGGGCGGCGCCGACCTCACCATGCTCCAGGGGATCGGCGCCGAATATGCGCGGCTGGCCCGCGAGCGCGGCGAGGAGGAGGCGATGACCTTCTTCTTCGAGGAATCGCGCCGGCTCACCCTGCTCTACCGCAAGCTCGAGACCTGCGGGAAGCCGTTCGCGGCCGCCGTCCATGGCACCTGCCTCGGCGGCGCCTTCGAGCTGGCGCTGGCCTGCCATCACCGGGTGCTGTCGGACGACGACAAGACCCGGGTCGGCCTGCCGGAGATCAAGGTCGGGCTGTTCCCGGGCGCCGGCGGCACCCAGCGCGTCGCCCGCCTGATGCAGACCGGCGACGCTCTGCAGATGCTGTTCAAGGGCGAGCAGATCCGCCCGCTGATGGCCCGCAACATGGGCCTCGTCCACGCGGTCGCGCCCCGCGCCGAGATCGTCGAGAAGGCGCGTGAGTGGATCAAGGCCGGCGGCTCGGCCGTCGCGCCCTGGGACCAGCCGAAGTTCAAGGCGCCGTCGGGCAAGGTCTATTCGCCCGCCGGCATGATGACCTGGCCGCCGGCCAACGCGATCTATCGCCGCGAGACCCACGACAACTACCCCGCCGCCAAGGCGATCCTGCACGCCGTCTACGAGGGCCTGCAACTGCCGATGGACCTGGCGCTCAAGGTGGAGAGCCGGTACTTCGCCAAGATCCTGCGCTCGCCGGAAGCGGCGGCGATGATCCGCACCCTGTTCCTGTCGATGGGCGAGCTCAACAAGGGCGCCCGCCGGCCGAAGGGCGTCGGCCCGGTGCAGCTGAAGAAGGTCGGCGTCGTCGGCGCCGGCTTCATGGGGGCGGGCATCGCCTACGTCTCGGCCAATGCCGGGCTCGAGGTCGTGCTGGTCGACCAGTCGGCGGAAGCGGCCGAGAAGGGCAAATCTTACGCCCACAAGCTGGTCTCCGACCAGATCATGAAGGGCCGCGCCAAGACCGCCGACCGCGACGCGCTGCTGTCCCGCATCACCGCGACCGGCGACTATTCGGCGCTCGCCGGCTGCGATCTCGTGGTCGAGGCGGTGTTCGAGGACCCGAAGGTCAAGGCCGAGGTGATCGCCAAGGTCGAGGCGGTGATCGGGCCGGACGCGATCTTCGCCTCCAACACCTCGACCCTGCCGATCAGCGGCCTCGCCAAGGCCTCGTCGCGGCCCGGGCAGTTCATCGGCATCCACTTCTTCTCGCCAGTCGAGAAGATGATGTTGGTCGAGATCATCATGGGCCAAGCGACGGGTGAGCGGGCGCTGGCGGTGGCCCTCGACTACGTCCGGGCGATCAAGAAGACCCCGATCGTCGTCAACGACGCCCGCGGCTTCTTCGCCAACCGCTGCGTCGGCGCCTACATCCTCGAAGGCCACCTGATGCTGGCCGAGGGCGTGCCGGCGGCGATGATCGAGAATGCCGGGCGCCAGGCCGGCATGCCGGTCGGCCCGCTGTCGCTCAACGACGAGGTCGGCGTCGACCTCGCCCTCAAGATCGTCAAGGCGACGAAGGCGCAGGTCGGCGAGGCTGCCATCAATCCGCACCAGGAGCGCCTGCTCACGGCGCTGGTCGAGGGCGAAGGCCGGCTCGGGCGCAAGAACCGCAAGGGCTTCTACGACTACCCGGAGCAGGGTCCGAAGAAGCTCTGGCCGGGCTTAGCGGGCCTCCAGGAGACCCGCCTCGACCCGGAGGCGGTGGATTTTTCGGAGCTGAAGCAGCGCCTTCTCGTCACCCAGGCGCTGGAAGCGGCCCGCACATTCGGCGAGGGAGTCGTCACCGATCCGCGCGAGGCCGATGTCGGCTCGATCCTCGGCTTCGGCTTCGCGCCGTTCACCGGGGGCGCCCTGTCCTACATCGACTTCATGGGGGCGGCCCGGTTCGTCGAGCTGTGCCGCACGCTGGAGGCCAAGCACGGCGCCCGCTTCGCCCCGCCGGCGACGCTGGTGGCGATGGCGGAGAAGGGTGGGACGTTCTACGGCGAGGCGGTCAAGAAGGCGGCGTGACCGGCGACGGCGTAAGAGCTGGGTCGACCTGCTTGCCCGATTCATCCCATTCACGACCTCATCCTGAGGTGTTGGCGATCGGAGATCGCGCTCCATCGAAGGTGGACTGACCTCGAAGGAGGGTTCCAGTGCTCGCGAGACATCTGGAGGCCTCCTTCGAGGCTCGGCGATCTTCGATCGCTTCGCACCTCAGGATGAGGTCGTGGGTGGGATGATTCGGGCATGAGATCGGAGGGGGAACGAGATTATCCCACTCTGCCATCTGCCTGAGATGCAGGACCGGCATCCTGCCCGGACGGCGCCTTCGCCGCCCGGGACGACCGCGTGACGAATCAGAACGATGAACCCACCCGCCGGATCGTACTGGTGGCGAATGTCGCGGCGGGCTCCCTGGTCGATGGCGGGTTGACGCCGGAGGTCCTGCACGAGCGCCTGGCGGCGGCCGGCCTGGAAGTGGTGGCCGAGCCGCGCCCGGACGCTTCCCTGCCCGAGCGCCTGGACGCTGCGGCGGGGTTGCCCGGCATCGACGCCGTGGCGGTGGCCGGCGGCGACGGGACCCTGGCCTGCGCCGCGCAGGTCCTGACCGGCCGGGACGTGCCCCTCGGCATCCTGCCGCTCGGCACCATGAACCTGCTCGCCAAGGATCTGAGGCTTCCCCTCGACCTCGACGCGGCCATCGCCGTGCTGGCGAACGGTGTCGTCCGGGCGATCGATGCCGGCGAGGTCAACGGCCACGTCTTCCTGATCAATTCGGTGATCGGAATGCCGGCCCGGCTGGCGCGCCACCGCGAGGCGAAGCGCGGCCGGATGGGCCTTCTCGACGTGGCTCGCATTGCGGCCGGCCTGCTGCGCCATCTCGGCCGCTATCCGCGCGAGCGCGCCGTGCTCACCCTCGACGCCGGGGTCCGGCCGATCCGCTTCCGGACGCTGGCTGTCGTCTGCGGCGACTATCGGGAAGGCCTCGGCGAGGTTCTGTCGCGGGCGGGCGTCGACGGCGGGCACCTCACGCTCTACCTCGTCGAGACCCTGTCGGCGGCGCGGCTCGTGCGCCTCGGTCTCGGCTTCGCGATCGGCGAGTGGCGCCGCCTGCCGGAGCTGGAGCGGCACGAGACCGACGCCCTGACCCTCGATGCCCGCGGCCGCGCCGTCCGGGTGATGAATGACGGAGAGGTCGTGCTGATCGCCCCACCCCTGCGCTACCGCCTTCGCGCCTCCGCCCTCCGGGTCCTCGTGCCGGCGGAGGATCCCCGGTGAGGCGGATCGCCCATATCTCGGACCTGCATTTCGGCCGCACCGACCCGGCGGTGGTGGAAGGCCTGGTGGCGGAGCTGACCCGCGACCGCCCGGACCTCATCATCATCTCGGGCGACTTCACCATGCGCGCCCGTACCCGGGAATACCTGGAGGCCAAGGCCTTCCTCGACCGGCTGCCGCATCCCTGGATCGCCGTGCCGGGCAACCACGACATCTCGCCGTTCCGGCTCTGGCAACGCTTCTTCCATCCGTTCCGGCGCTACAAGCGCTACGTCGCGCCCGAGACCGAGCCGGTCTTCCAGGACGACGAGATCGCGGTGGTCTGCCTCAACACGGTGAGGACCTGGGCGCCGGAGACCGACTGGTCGCAGGGCAAGATCACCCACGCGCAGATCCGGCGCACGGAAGCGAAGCTCGACGCCCTCCCCCCGGGGCTGTTCCGCATCGTCGTCGGCCACCACCCGTTCATGCCGCCGCCCTGGGACGAGGAGGCGCGCCTGGTCGGACACGCCGACGACGCGCTCGACGCCTTCCAGCGCCGCGGCGTCGGCCTGACGCTCGCCGGCCATCTTCACCGCGGCTATGCCCGCTTCGCCGAGCCGACGCCGGACGGCCCCAAGGCCGAGATCGACCGGCCGGAGGCCAAGGCGACCGGCCGGCGGCTGCTGGCGGTCCAGGCCGGCTCCGCCACCTCGACCCGGCTGCGCGGCAACGAGCCCAACGCTTATAACCGCATCACCGTGGAGAACGGCGTCGCCACCGTGCAGGTGCGGCTGTGGACCGGCAAGGACTGGTGCGACGCGGCAGAATCCGGCGCGGCGCGGTGCGCAGCGAAGGAGTGAGGCTGAGCGACCGTTAGAGCATTTTCCGACGAAGTGGAAACCGGTTCGTCGCAGAAAATGCGGCATAATACCAACGGTCGTTGAAAACGACCTTTGGTTCCGTTCTCGAATTTTCGCCAAGCCTTTGGCTTGGGGTCGAAAATTCGAGATGGTTCAACGGCCCGATGCGTCAGCATCTTGGGCCGTTGGTATAACAAGGACTTGGAGAGCTTCGCGATTGCAACGCGATCGTGAAGCTCTCTAGATCGTCGAGATCCGGCCGGCCATCACCGCCGTCACCTCGATCTCGACCTTCATCTCCGGTCGCAGCAATCCCGCCACCACCACCAGGGTCGCGGCCGGGCGGATCTCGCGCAGGACCCGGCCGCAGACCGTCAGCACCGCCTCGGCGTCATTGCGGTCCGTGACATAGTAGGTGGCGCGCACGACGTGCTCCAGCGACGAGCCCGCCTCGTCGAGCACGCCCGCGATGGTGCGCCAGCATGCATCGGTTTGGGCGGCGGCCTCCTCGGGCATCGTCATCGTGGCGTAATCGTAGCCGGTGGTGCCGGCGACGAACACGAAGCCGTTCTGCACCACCGCGCGGGAATAGCCGTAATCCCGCTCGAAGCTCGACCCGCCGTCGATCCGCCGCCGCATGCCCTGCCCTCCCGATTCGTCAGGGCGAGACCATGGCGCGTCAGCCCACCTCGCTCCAGCCCTCGAATCCGGCGAGCGGTTCCTGGTCGTAGGCCGCCATCAGGGCCCGCATCGCATCCTCGTCGCGCAGCCGATCCTCGGCCGCCAGAGCCGCCAGCCCCTCGAAGAACCCCTCGCGGTGGAGCGCCGGGGTGAAGGTCAGGGTGAAGCGCACCGGCTTGTCGCCGCGATTGGCGAAGGCATGCGGCTCGCCGGGGCGCACCAGCACGAACTCGCCCGGGCCCACCGTCACGTCGCGGTCGTTCAGCCGCAGGGTGAGCGCGCCCTCATGCACCTCGAACGCCTCGGTGAGCCGGGCATGGCGGTGCAAACCCGCCCCGGGCGAGCGAGCCGCCAGAGTGACGGCGTAGATGCCGAGCGCGTCATGGGTGGCGTCGCTGCGGGCGAGATAGCGCACCTGCATCCCGCCGATCGTGGCGCCGGTGCCGGGTTCGGGTGTGTCCATGGCAAGCTCCTCGTCAGGTCAGGCCTGGGACAACGCCGATTCAGGGCTTGAGGATGCGGACCAGGGTGACCATCGCTCCGATGATGGCGACGGTCTGCAAGCCGACCGCACCGATCATCCACTTGGCAAGCTCGGCCCGAGTCTCCGAGAGGTGCGCCTTGAACTCAGAGCGCAGATTTTTCTCCATTCCCTGCAGATCGCTGGCGAACGCCTTGTGGTCGGCACGGAGAGCAGCGAATTCGGTACGCAGGCTCGTCTCGACCCCTTTGATCTCGGCGCGCAGGCTCGTCTCGACCTCTTTGATCGCGGTGCGCAGGCTCGTTTCGACTTCTTTGATCTCGGCGCGCAGACCCGTCTCAACGGCCTTGATGTCAGCGCGAAGAACTGCCTCCGACGCTTTGAGGTCCGAATTCGTCGCGAGATCGCCCTGTACCGCATCGGAAATCGCCTCGGCGAAACCTTCCGCCTGATCCGGCGACAGCTTCGCCTTGTCCCGCAGGGTGCGGGCGAGCTTCAGCGTATCGAAGGCGACGGCAGTCATGCGGGGCACCCGGGCACGCGATCGTGCCGCAATCGAAGATAGCACCTCGACCGTTTCACCGCCACTATTACCCTACGTCAAAAAACCCCGCCCGGATCGTTCCGGGCGGGGCTCATCATCGCTTAAACCCTTGCAGCCTCAAGCCTTACTCGGCCGCGACCTTATGGGCCTGCGAGCCGTCAGTGTAGGTCTCGGCCTTCAGGCGCTGGCCCGGGGCGGCGCGGCCCGGCAGCGGCGGAAGGGCCTTGGCCTTCTCGAGGTCGATGCCGGCGCCTTCGGCGACGCGGCGGCCGTAATCCTCGTCGGCATGCCAGAAATGCCAGACCATCCGGAGCTGGATCGCCTCGGGGCATTCCTTCATGTCGGCGACCAGGTTGGCGATCAGGTCCTCACGCTCCCACGCCTCGAAGGAGCGGTAGCGCACGCCGGCCTGGGTGTAGTCGTCCTCGGTGCGGCTGGCCTGGTAGCGGCCGAGCTTGCCCTCGACCGGCTGGTGGTACTCCTTTGCGGGCTTCGGGGCCTCGCGCAGGCCTTGGGCCAGGGTGCTCGGCTCGTAGTTGATGTGCTTGTTCTCGCCGACGCCGTCGACGTAGAACGTCATCTGGCCGTCGCGCTGGTTGGTGGCGGTCTTCACGCCCGGCGCCGGCGCGTTGATCGGCAGCTGCAGGTAGTTCGGGCCGACGCGATAGCGCTGGGTGTCCGAGTAGGACAGGGTGCGCCCCTGGAGCATCTTGTCGTCCGAGAAGTCGATCCCGTCGACCAGCACGCCGGTGCCGAAGGCCGATTGCTCGACATCGGCGAAGAAGTTGTCCGGCACCCGGTCGAGGACCATGCGGCCGCAGGGCAGCAGCGGGAACTGGTCCACCGGCCACAGCTTGGTGTCGTCGAGCGGATCGAACGACAGGTGGTCGTTCGGGCCGTCCGGCATGATCTGGACGGCGAATTCCCATTCGGGGAAGTTGCCGGCGGCGATGTTGTCGTACAGGTCCTTGGTCGCGTGGCCGACGTCGCGGCCCTGGATCTCGGCGGCCTGGGCCGAGGTCAGGTTGCGCACGCCCTGCTTCGGGATCCAGTGGAACTTGCAGAGATGCGCCACGCCCTGGTCGTTGACCAGCTTGTAGGTGTTGACGCCCGAGCCTTCCATCTCACGATAATTGGCCGGGATGCCCCAGGGCGACTTCAGGTGCGTCACCATGTGGATCGACTCGGGATGCGCCGCCACGAAGTCGAAGAAGCGCCAGGCCTCCTGGCGGTTGGTCACCGGATCCGGCTTGAAGGCGTGGATCATATCCGGGAACTTGATCGCATCCCGGATGAAGAAGACCTTCAGGTTGTTGCCGACGAGGTCCCAGTTGCCGTCGACGGTCTTGAACTTCACCGCGAAGCCGCGCGGGTCGCGGGCGGTCTCGGGGCTCTCCTTGGCGCCGGCCACGGTCGAGAAGCGCACGAACATCGGCGTCTTCACGCCGGTCTCGTTGAGGACGCGGGCGCGGGTGTACTTCGAAGCCGGCTCGCCGCCGATCGTGCCGTAGGCCTCGAAATAGCCGTGGGCGCCGGCGCCGCGGGCATGAACCACGCGCTCGGGGATCCGCTCACGGTCGAAATGGGTGATCTTCTCGATGAACTGGTAGTTCTCGAGGGTCGCCGGGCCACGCTCGCCGACCGTGCGCATGCTCTGATTGTCGCGGACCGGGTGGCCCTGGCGGGTCGTCAGGATCGGGCGTTGGTCGCTCATGGGAACTCCTCTGGCAGGCAGGCACGGCGTGCCGGGACGGGGACACCGTGCGAGAGACCGCTCACATGGGGTGCCGGCCAGCCGGCCAACACCCTGGAACTGGTCTGGCTTCAGCGTATGAAGGCTGAGCGACCCGAAAACAAATGCATCGTTGCGAAACTTCCGATAGACACAGCCTATGAACGTCGCCGGCCTGTCCCTCCGGGATCTCGAATATGTCGTGGCGGTCGCCGATGAGGGCCATTTCGGCCGGGCCGCCGAGCGCTGCGCCGTGAGCCAGCCCACCTTGAGCGTGCAGGTGCGCAAGCTGGAGGAGGCCCTGGGCCTCGTCCTGTTCGAGCGCTCGAACCGCCGGGTGCTTCTCACCCCGAACGGCCAGGCGGTGGTGCGCCAGGCCCGCGCGGTGCTGGCGGAGGCGAGAGCGCTGCTCCTCCTCGCGCGCGAAGGGTGCGGGCACGGCTTGCGCGGCCGCCTCGTCCTGGCGGCGATCCAGACGCTCGGCCCCTACCTGTTCCCCCGGGTGCTGCGCGGCCTGCGCCAGGCCTTCCCCCACCTCGCCTTCGGCTTGAGCGAGGGGCGCACGGCGGAAATCCTCGATGCCTTGCGCGAGGGCCGGACCGACGCGGCGCTGATCTCCCTGCCGATCCCCGAGGCCGGGCTGACGGTGGTGCCGCTGTTCGACGAGCCGTTCCTGCTCGCGTGTCCGGCCGAGCACGCCTTTGCAGGCGAACCGGCGCCGCTCCCGGGCGATCTCGCCGGGCCCGACCTCCTGCTCCTCGACGAGGGCAACTGCCTGCGCGATCAGGCGCTGGCGGCCTGCGGCGCCGGGCCGGCGAGCGGGCGTCACGCAACCAGCCTCGAGACCCTGCGCTCGATGGTGGCGGCGGGCGCCGGCTACACCCTGCTGCCGGCGCTCGCCGCCCCGCCCGGGCCGGATCCGACCGGGCTCACGATCTGCCGCCCCTTCGGGCCAGAGGGCCCGCGGCGCACCATCGCGCTCGCCTGGCGCGCCAGCGATCCGCGCACCGGGGGCTTGCGCGAACTCGCCGCGTTCTTCCGCCAGCATGCGCCGGATGCAACGCTGCCCCTCGGGCAGCCGGAGGCAAAGGGCATCGACCGCGACAGTCTTGCGATTTCCGTATAGCGAGCGGGCGAGTCTTCCCCGAAACACCAGGACGCCATGCCACCCGCCCCGCCGGATTCGCGCAGCTCGCTGCCCCGCGCCGTGGCCCTGTGGGCCGGCCTTGTCGCGGTCTCCGGGGCGCTGTCGGGGCTGTTCCATCTCGCCGGTTTCCCGGCCGCCCTGCTGCTCGGGCCGATGCTCGCCGGCATCGCGTTCGGGGTGCGCGGCGCGTCGATCCGGGTGCCGAAGCCCGGCTTCCAGGCCGCGCAGGCGCTGATCGGCTGCCTCGTCGCGCATGCGGTCAATGCCTCGATCGCCGCGACGCTGCTCGAGGACGGGTTCCTGATCCTGGCGGTGGTCGGCGTCACCGTCGTGGCGGCGTCGATGACCGGCTGGCTGCTGACCCGCATCCGCCTCCTGCCGGGCACTACCGCGGCCTGGGGCTCCTCCCCCGGCGGCGCCTCCGCCATGGTGGCAATGGCGGAGGAATTCGGCGCCGATCCGCGCCTCGTCGCCTTCATGCAATATGTCCGCGTCGCCTGCGTGGCGCTCACCGCCTCGCTGGTCGCCCGCTTCCTCGCCGGGGGCAGCGCCGGGCCGCCCGGCTCCGGCATGGATCCGGCGCCGCTCTCGGTCCTCGCCACCCTCGCGGTCGCGGGCATCGGCGCCTGGGTGGGTTTGCGCCTGCGCATCCCGGCCGGCGCGATGATCGGCCCGCTGGTCCTGGGCGCCACGCTCCACTCGACCGGCCTCGCCGAGCTGGCCCTGCCGTCCTGGCTGCTCGCGCTCGCCTATGCGGGGATCGGCTGGACGGTGGGCCTGCGCTTCACCCCCGCCACCGTGCGGGCGACTTTGTTCGCCCTGCCGGGGGTGCTGGTGGCGACCTTCGGGCTGATCGGGCTCTGCGGGCTCTGGGCCTTCGGGCTCACCTTCCTGCTGCCGATCGATCTCCTCACTGCCTATCTGGCGACGAGCCCGGGCGGGCTCGATTCGGTGGCGATCATCGCGATCGGCACCCATTCGGACGTGTCCTTCGTCCTGGCGGTGCAGACCCTGCGTCTCCTCGTGGTCATCGTCACCGGCCCGATGGTGGCGAAATGGATTTCTCGCAGTGCCGGAGAGGCCCACTGAGACCGACCGGCATCAGTCAAGCTCGCATCCCGCAGCGAAACCCGCTATTCCGGCGCCTCCGGCGGGGCGCCCCCCGCCCTCGGATCATGACGTAAAGCCGTGCACGACTACATCAAGAAGATCCTCGGGGCCCGCGTCTACGACGTCGCCATCGAGAGCCCGCTCGATCCGATGCCGCGCCTGTCGCAGCGCCTCGGCGCCAAGGTGCTGCTCAAGCGCGAGGATCTGCAGCCGGTCTTCTCGTTCAAGATTCGCGGCGCCTACAACAAGATGGCGAGCCTGGCGCCGGAGGCCCTGGCCCGCGGGGTGATCTGCGCCTCGGCCGGCAACCACGCGCAGGGCGTGGCCCTCGCCGCCAAAAAACTCGGCGTCACCGCCGTCATCGTGATGCCGCGCACCACCCCGGCGATCAAGGTCGAGGGCGTGAAGTCCCGCGGCGGCCAGGTGGTCCTGCATGGCGACGCCTTCGACGAGGCCTATGCCCATGCCAAGGGGCTCGAGGCCGAGCAGGGGCTGACCTTCATCCATCCCTACGACGATCCGGACGTGATCGCCGGCCAGGGCACGATCGGGCTCGAGATCCTGCGCCAGCACGGCGACCCGATCGAGGCGGTGTTCGTGCCGATCGGCGGCGGCGGCCTGGCGGCAGGCGTCGCCACCTTCATCAAGTTCATGCGGCCCGAGACCAAGGTGATCGGCGTCGAGCCGGCGGATGCCGCCAGCATGGCGGCGGCGATCGCCGCGGACGACCGCGTGGTGCTCGACACGGTCGGCCTCTTCGCCGACGGCGTCGCGGTGCGCCAGGCCGGGGCCGAGACCTTCCGGCTCTGCCGCCAGTACATCGACGAGGTGATCACGGTCGATACCGACGCGATCTGCGCCGCGGTCAAGGACGTGTTCGACGACACCCGCGCCATGTCCGAACCCTCCGGCGCGCTGGCGGTGGCGGGCCTGAAGGAATACGCCGCCCGCGGCGGCATGGGCTCGGGCGCCCTGGTGGCGATCAACAGCGGCGCCAACCTCAACTTCGACCGCCTGCGCCACATCGCCGAGCGGGCCGAGATCGGCGAGCGCCGCGAGGCCCTGCTCGCCGTCACGATCCCCGAGCGGGCGGGCAGCTACCGCGCCTTCATCCGGGCCATCGGCCGGCGCGCCATCACCGAGTTCAACTACCGCTACGCGCCGGGTGCCGAGGCGCAGATCTTCGTCGGCGTGCAGCTCGCCGGCGGGCGGCCCGAGAAGGAGGCCCTGATCGCGGAGCTGCGCGGCCTCGGCTACCCCCTCGTCGACCTCACCGACAACGAGGTGGCGAAGCTCCACGTCCGCTACATGGTCGGCGGCCGTGTGCCGGGCCTCGCCGACGAGCGGCTGTTGCGCTTCGAGTTCCCGGAGCGCCCGGGTGCGCTGCTGAAGTTCCTCGACAGCCTCGGCGTCGCCTGGAACATCTCGTTGTTCCACTACCGCAACCACGGTGCCGATTACGGCCGGGTTCTCGCCGGCATCCAGGTGCCGGAAGCCGAGCGCGGGCAGTTCGCCGCGGCTTTGGCGGAACTCGGCTACGAGCATGTCGACGAGACCGACAATGCGGCCTACCGGCTGTTCCTCGATGGACAGCCGCGGGAGGTGAAGGCGCGAGAGGCGATTGCGGCGCCGGCGGCGTAAGGCTTTGTTCGGGGGCAGTTTCCTCCTCCGTTGATGAAGGGCCGTCCGGGAAGAAAGTGGCATAGGTTCACCCTCCCTCTGCGGGCAGGGCGATCGCACATGATACCAACGGCATATGATACGGCTTCCGGAAGATTCCTTCCGGAAGCCGTATCACCAGCCCACGCGGTGAAGCCGTAGGCTTCACACGCCTGAGCGAAGCCGATTTCCGCATCGCGAAGCGATCAGTCGGAAATCGTATGACTCCAGTGGGGGGGGTTCGAGGCGCCCCGGGTCCAACTGAATAACGGGCTCTTCTGCACCATAGAAAAACCGACATCTTCGCCGACGGCGGTGCCATGCTATCACACCCGCATGACCTCGCCAGTTTCATCCAGGGCGAGTCGGCCGAAAGACGGTGTGGAACTAAATAGAAACTCGCTATACAGGGTAGTATTTGCCGCCCTGGATAGCGAAACAGTTTCATTCGCTAGGGACCGCGAAGCCGGTGAACAACTTATACCGACGGTCGTTGAAAACGACCTTTGGTTCCGTTCTCGGATTTTCGCCAAGTCTCCGGCTTGGGATCGAAAATTCGAGAAGGGTCAACGGCCCCGTCGATCTCGGGCCTGCCCGAGATCGAATCGATGCGTCAGCATCTTGGGCCGTTGGTATAAGGAAACGGCTAATGGGCCATGAGTCGGAATGAGCCACGCCCCCGTTTCTGGATCGGCGTCCCCCGTCTCTTCCTCCGTCCTAAATGGACGGAACTTCGTGAGAATTGCCAGCCCAAGCTTGCGTGCGCGCCAACGCGCTCGCCCGCTCAAAGCGCTCCCGTGCCGAGGCCTCGATGCGGGATAGACCGAGTGCGTGGCCCATCAATCTGATGCGTTCTGTTTCCGAAGCACTGGCTCGGAGGGTCCCCGCAAGCCCGACGAGTTCCGCCATCGGCGTGTCGAAGTGGCCGCGCACGGTCGCGTCAGCCGACCGGTGCGGATGGCTCGCCCGTCGCTCCTCGCCCGATGGCCACAGAACCGTCCGACCATCATCGTCGGTTCGCGCAATCGAAGCGTCGATCTGGTCGGACACCGCTGCGCGGATCAGGGGGCCGACACGATTGAACCCGTGCGCGCGGGCGATGCGCCGGACGAGGACATCCTCGTAGATGGGCGCTTCGACCGCGAGGACGTGCGCGACCATCGCAGCCAGGGTCGTGCGGTAGGCGGCGTCGTAGAACCGCTCCGGCTCGACCGGCAAACCGAGATCCGCGAAGTCGGCGATCCGGTAGACCCGCTCGTCATGAAGGGGCTCGGCTTCCATCGTCGGGGCGGTCGAGGGCCTGGCCTGGTCCGCGTAGAGGCGTGGCAGCTCCGGATCTCGTTCCGGCTGCGGATCGTTGGCTGGCTCCGGCACAACGTCTGCAGCGGCCACTTCCGCTGACACGTCGTCCACGGATTCGGGTCCATCCAGCTCCACGTCGACAGGTTCAGGAGCTTCTTCAGCCGGAGCTGCGGCTGAGCGCGCGCGATCCTGTTCCAGGTCCTCGCGCAGGCGCTGGTCGAGCTTGGCGAGCGCAGAATCTGCGTTCATCCACCACTCGGTGCTCCAGACCCGGCGGATGCGCCAGCCGAGACCGGTCAGCACGTGCTCGCGCAGGCGGTCGCGGTCACGCGCCGTGGCGGAGCTGTGATAGGTCGCCCCATCGCACTCGACGCCGGCGAGATAGCGGCCGGGCGCGTCGGGATGGACGACCCCGAGATCGACCCGGAACCCCGACACACCGATCTGGGTGTGCACGCGCCAGCCCTTCGCCTCGAGGCCGGCGAGAACGGCAGCCTCGAACGGGGACTCGACGTCGCCTCCCGTTGGCGCGAAGGCCTCGGCGAGGGCGCGTGCCCCGCGATCGGCGAATTCGAGGAAGTGCTTGAAGTCGCGCACGCCGCGCGCCCGGGTCCGACCGAGGTCGATCTGCTCAGGTTTCAGCGAGGCGAAGACGACGAGTTCGCGGCGGGCGCGGGTGATCGCGACGTTCAGGCGGCGGTACCCGCCGTCCTTGTTGAGGGAGGAGACGGTGCTGACCGGCCGGCCCGCCTGGTCCGGTCCGACGGCCACGGAAAACAGGATCGCGTCGCGCTCGTCGCCCTGCACGTTCTCCAGGTTCTTCACGAAGACCGGCTCGTGCCAGCGGTCCTTGTCGAAGAACGGCTCGAGTTCCGGGTATGACCGCCGCTGCGCGTCGAGCAGGTTCTCGATCAGGCGCTGCTGCTCGCCGTTGAAGGTGACGATGCCGAGCGAGCGGCGCTCCTGCGCGAAGCCCGGATCGCGCAGGCGGCGCACGATCTCGGCGACGATTGACTGTGCTTCAGGCCGGTTCACGCGGGCCCCGCCGCGCTCGTAGACGCCGCCCGGCACGAAGGAGAGCCGCACCGCGCGGTCGTCGGTCACCGGCGACGGGAAGGTGACGAGCCGCCCGCCATAGTAGCGGGCATTCGAGAAGGCGATCAGGCTCTCGTGGCGGCTGCGGTAGTGCCAGTCGAGGTTGCGCCGCGGGATGTTGGCCGCCAGGCACTCGTCGAGGATGGACTCCTGGTCGGTGACGTCGCTGCCGTCCTCGATGTCGTCGACGCCGCGATCGCCGACATTGGTCGGCGGCAGCTGCTCGGGATCGCCGACGATGACGACCTGCCGGCCCCGGGCGATCGCCCCGACGGCGTCCCAGGGCGAGATCTGCGAGGCCTCGTCGAAGATGACGACGTCGAACGGCTCCTTGTCGGGCGGCAGATACTGCGCGATCGAGAGCGGGCTCATCATCACGCAGGGGGTGAGCTTGGTCAGCGCCGTCGGCATCCTGCCGAACAGCTTGCGCAGGGCCAAGTGCTGCGCCTTCTTCGTCAGCTCGTGCGAGAGCGTGCCCCATTCCGGATCGGCCCCGAAGGCCGTGGGCCCGGGAATGCCGCCGCCGAGCCGCGCGCGCACGACCTGCTTGGAGAGTTCGGTGACGCGGGCGTCTGCCGCGCGGAAGCGCGCGATGGTGTCCTCGTGGCGTTCCGGCAGGAAGCGGCGCAGCACCGGATCGTGGCTGACGACGCGGTCGATCCACCAGCGCGCGTAAGCCGTCTCGAACGCGGCCTCGGCTCGATCGGGTGCGACCCTGCCCTCTTCCAGCGCCTCGATCAGCGGAGCGAGGCCGCGGCCGCGGGCGTTCTGCGCCGCCGCCTGCCAGGCGCACCACCCTTGCGCGCGGCCGAGCCCGGACGCCCAAAGCCGTGCCTGGGCGATGCTGGCGTCGATCCAGTCGGACCCGGTCGCCAGCGGCTCATCGGGATCGGCACGCCCGGCGAGCCGGCCGAGCGCCCCCATGGCCTTGGTCGCCCGCCCGCGATCCTGCTCGAAGGCCGCGTATCCTTGCGCGATGCGTCCGCCCTCGGCGAGGGACCGGGCCTGGCGTTCGACGAGCTGGACCAGGTGATCGCGTAAGCCCTCGATGCCGAGCGAGGGGGGACCGAGGATGTCGAGGAGACGCTCGACCTTCTCGGCCCAGGCGACGGCGGCCTGAAACTCGGAGGCCGGCGTGTTCGGATCGCTCCAGGGCGGCCCCAGCCGGGCGAGGAGCGCGTCCCCGGGACAGCCTAGCTTCACGTGCCGGGCGACCTCGATGAGCCCGACGAGATCCGGCCCGATATCCTCCGGCAGCGCCCCCTCGGCATAGGGCTGGACCTGCGTTCGGACCTTCTTGAGCTTTCCTCCCTTCACCAGGAAGTTCGAGGCTTGCGCGGCCGCCCATTCCGCCTGGAGGCCGGCGAGATCCTGATCGAAAATGCCGGCACGGTACCGGCCCGAAAGGCGGCCGAGCAGCGCGTCCAGCGTTCCCTGGAAGTGCTCGCGCGCCGCGAGAGCCCGATGCAGATCGCCCGTGCCGTCGGCCAGGAAGGCCGCCCCGCATCGCGCTTCGGGCCGGACCAGGAAGTTGCCGAGAACCGCGAGCCCGCGCGTGCCGGTGTAGGTCGCGAGCAGGGATTGCAGGCCGATCGCCCCGGCGAAGGCCTGTCCGCTGGCGCGTAAGGCCATGAGCGTGCTCTCGACGGCCTCGATCGCGGCGCTCATGTCGTCGCGCCAGACCGGCGACCATTGCGTGGCCTCGACGCCCTGAAGAGGATGGTCGGCGAGCGAGCCCACCGCGGCGAGGACCGGACGCAGCTCGCGGCAACCCGCGCGCAAGGCCGCCAGCGTCTGCGGGTCATGGGCGCGATGGTCCGGCCAGGTGAGCCGGAGCCCGGTATCGCCGCCGCCGGCCACGATCACGCGGCCGAAGGCCTCGTAGGCCGAGAGACCGTTCTCGCGCCGCCGGTGGAGCGCGCTCACGAGGCCGTTGAGTTCCTCGCGCAGCGCTCCGAGCTCGCGCGTGGCCTCGTCCCAGGCCCCCTGCGAGGGCGTCGTCCGCTCGTGCCAGGCCCTGCGCAGCTGGTTGAGCACCGCCGATTTCTGCGCCTTGGTCGAGTGCACTTCCAGGCAGTAATCGCCCAGTCCGATCTCCTGCAGGCGGCGCTGCACGACTTCGAGCGCGGCCGTCTTCTGCGACACGAACAGCACCGTGCGCCCCTGTGCGAGGCACTGGGCGATCATGTTGCCGATCGTCTGGCTCTTGCCGGTGCCGGGCGGCCCGAACAGCACGAAGTCCTTTCCTTTCGCCGCCGCCAGCACCGCGGAGAGCTGGGAGGAATCGGCCGAGAGCGGCGCGAACACGGTCTCGGGCGGATGGTCCCGGTCGAGGCTGGCCGGCTCGGGGAAGGGCGAGCCGTCGCCATAGGAGTGCTTCGGCGTCTCGATCAGGTGACGCACGACCGGGTTGCGCTTCAGGAGCTCGGCCCGGTCGACCAGGTCCTTCCACATCAGGTACTTGGTGAAGGAGAAGGCCGACAGCACGACGTCCGGCACCACCTCCCAGCCGCGCAGGTCGCGGACATGCCCGCGCACGATCCGCATGATGCCGTCGACGTCGATGCCGGAGGCGTCCCGCGGCAGTTCGCCCTCGAGTTCCGGCATCCGCAACCGGAAATCCTCGCGCAGCATCTCGAGCAGGGTCGGGTTGATCCGCACCTCGTCGTCGTGCAGCGCCAGGCGGAAGCCCGCGCGCACGCTGGAGCGCTTCAGCGCGACCGGGACCAGCAGCAGGGGCGCGCGATAGGCGGCCTCGCCCTCCTTGCGGGTCCAGGACAGGAAGCCGATCGCCAGGTAGAGGATGTTGGCCCCGCCCTCCTCGAAGCCGTTGCGGGCGAGCCGGTAGAGATCGAGCAGGCGGCGATCGAGATCGGCCTCCGTCGCGGTGGTGTAGATCTCCCGCCGGGCGAGCGCCGCTTCGAGGTAGCTGCGACGGCCGTCGTCCTGATGCCGCCTCGCGTAGAGGTCGGCGCTGCGCTCGTCGGACCCGGTGAGCACGTCGGAGACGGGCTTCAACCGGAACTCGTGCCCCGCCGCCAGCCCGTCCTCCAGGGCTCCGGGGGAGACGCATTCGAGGGCGACCGACCCCGTCCCCGGCTTGAAGTTGAGGAGCTTGTTGCGCAGCGTAAGGTCGAGGAGCTTGCGCTTCCAGCGCTCCAGGCGACCGACCGGGGTTTCGGGGGCCTCGTCGACGGGCGGCCGCTTCTCGTCGTCGCCGAGCGACGGCGGCGGGGCGATCGGCTGGTTGATCGGAGCCGTCGGCACGGGAGCGATGCCGCCCGGCCTCCCCTCCCCGAGATCCATCGGGCGGATGCCGCGCCGGCGGCAGCGGCGGACATCGATCGCGACCTCGAGCGCGGCCGGGGCATCATCCTCGACCTGTGCGCCGCCCCGGGCCGTCGCCGCCTGAAATCCCGCCGGCGGGGTGTGGGTCAGGAGCGTCGTCTCGACGAGGATCAGGTCCTGTAGATCCCGGCGCTTGCGCAGGAGCTGCCTGTCGTCGACGGCGGCCGAGGAGAAATCCTCGTCCTGCAGCCACAGGCCGACGAAGGCGTGGCCCTCCGTCAGCACCAGGACCGGGTTGAGCCCCGCCTGTTCCAGGCAGGCGGCGAAGAGGAGCGAGAGGTCGAGGCAGGTGCCGACCCGCCGCTCCAGCACCTCGCTCGGACCGCGCACCTTCTGACCGGCCCGCTCGAAGCTCGCCGGCGGCAGGACATAGGCGATGCTCCGGTCGGCGAGCGCCGCCCAGATCGCCGCGGCGAGCTCCCAGGCGCGGGCCTTCCTGCCCGTGGTGTAGCCGTTCAGCCCGGTCTCGCGGCCCGCCTCGCCGAGCTTCGTCGCGGCATCGCGCAGGACGATGTCGACGGCCGGATCGTTGGGTCGCACGAAGGCGGCGAGCAGTTCCGGCGCGCTGACGCCCCCACCCCAATGAGAGGGCGGCAGGAGACGGATCTCCGCCACGTCCCGGGCCAGCGCGCTCCCCGCCCCTTCGAGGATCGTGGTCAGCTCCAGGCGGCTCGCCTCGGTGAAGCCGGCGAGCAAAGCGGCATTGAGACGGAGATCGGGAGCCTCGATGTGATGGTTCGCGCCGGCCGGAATCCGGTCGATGCGCAGGGTCAGCGGCTGCACGAAGGCCGGTCGGCTCTCGACCCGGATCAGCAGGTCGACGATGTCCCGATCGGAGGGGTTGGCGACGACGATCTCCCGGATCACCGGGATGGCGTTCTCGTGATAGGCGAGGCTGACGTGCTCCGTGGCGGTGCAGCCGATCCGCACGGTGGCCTCGGTCTCGATGTCCGCGACGGGTTCGATCGTCTCGATGCTCACGGCGCGATCCACCGGCTGGAGAAGCGCTCGCCGAGCTTGTAGCGGGCAAGCTTGGGTCCGACCTCGTCGCAGGGCTCACCGAACGGATCCCGCGTGACGCCGAACTCGGCATCGTTGACGTAGCCGGTGACGTAGCAGACGTCCTGGTACTCGCCCTTGATGCGGTTGCGCATCCTGATCCGCGTGGTCGCCAGCGCGGTCTCCAGGGGGCGATCCTTGTAGAGGGCGGTGCCGTAATCGAGGACTGTCGTCTCGCTCGACATGAACTCCCAGCGATCCTCGGCTTGCGCCTGATAGTGCCGCGCGAGCCGCTGATAGCGCGAGAGGAAGGCGTCGGGCTGCGTCCCGGTCGCGAAACCGCGCGCCTCCTCGCCGAGAGCCTGCTCGAAGAACCGCGCCCGTTCGCCGTACTGGGCGCGCAACGCCCTCTCCCGGGTCTCGCGGCGGGCGCTCTCGTCCTTCTCCTTCTCGCGGTCGAGCCTGCGCCGGTCATCCAACTCGCGCTGGCGCTTGAACTGCTCCTCGGCGCTGCGCGTCTTGCCCTCGTCGATCTCGGTCTGCGCCTGGGCGACCTCGGACGGCGCGATCCAGAGCGGCAGGAAGCGGTGGGACAGGCCGTCCCGGGTCATCGCCTCGGTGATTGCGGCGAGATCGGCTGCCCCGGCATAGACCGCGCCGCACTCGGCCCGCTTGACCGAGATGAAGGCTCCATCCGCCGAGGTGGCTGCGACGACCGGACGACCCGGCAGCTCGTCGCCGATCCGATCTGACAGGCGGGTGAGGATGGCCGCATGCGCCTCGGCCTTGTCGGGCACGACCCGGCACAGCACGCTCGACGGATTCGGCACCACGACGACGCCGAAGCCGTCACCCTTGCGGTCGCGCACCAGCGCTTCGACCTCGTTGGCCTTCGCAGCGTCCGCCTGCCGCACGGCGGCGAGGGCTGCCGCATCGACGACGGCGAGCCGGGCGAACAGGTTGCCGTTGACGGCCTCGACCAGGGTGATCACCCGGTCGACGGGCTCGCGCAGCAGGCGCTCGCGCTCGGCGAAGATCAGGTCCTGTTTTGCCAGGTCGTTGGGCCCGCAAGGCCGAAGCGGCAGGTCGAGCTTGGCCCCGAGCCCGGCGCTCCGGTCGCGGATCTGCCGGTTCAGGAAAACGTCCGAGAGCGGTGCGTGGTACAGGCAGGCGGCGGCCCGGCCGTCCTCGAAGACCAGTTCGCCGCGCAGGTTGCGCACGACGGACGGGGCCTTGCCGCTGTCGTTGGTGAGCATGATCAGGTCGCCGCGACCGCCCTCGAGCAGGAACCGGCTCTTTCCCGTCACCGCCCGGGCGAGCCGCGCGGCCGCATCGATCCGGGCCCGCTTGCGCGCGTAGGCGTCAGTGAGTTCCTTCAGGCGCTCGTCGCTGGTCTCCGGCACGATCCCGGTCACGTCGGCGACGAACCCCGACAGGAAAGTCTGGAGATCCTGCGGGATGCCGCCCTTCAGCCCCTCGGGAGCATCGCTCCGGGTGCGCGCCTCGGCCTGCGCTCGCAGGCTGCTCATCCGATCGAGGGCGGACAAGCGCACGGCCTCGGCCTGCGACAAGGGGCCGAGCCCGCCGACCTCGCGGTCGATCGTCTCCGTGTCGGGCGCGGAGGGCCCGGTGCGGGCCGCGAGCTGCTGCTCGATCCGGCCCTGGATCCGCGCGGCCTCGGCACGCACGACCGGGGATGCGTCGCGCTGATACGGGGCGAGGTTGGTCTTGAGCACCTGAAGTTGCTCGGCCCGCCCTTGCGCTTCCGCCCGGGCCTGCCGCGTTTCGCGCGCCTGGCCGGTCTCGACCTCGGCGACGACGATCCGCGTGCCCGAGAAGTGGAGTTCGATCGCCTCCCGGGGCTCGACGGGATGGACTTGATTGTTGCCATCGCGCGTGGCGAAGGATTGGTTGCAGGTGGTCGCGACGGACCAACCGTGCTCGTCCGTCGTCGTGCAGCCGACATTGCGCCGGAGATTCGGTTCGGTGAAGCGCCGGCACTCTCCGAAGATGCTGCCGAGCCGTCCGTCGTCGGGGCCGATGCCGCTCTGGATCAGGCCTTCGATGGTGGTGTTTCGCCGTGCGAGCGCGCGATCGACGCAGAACCGGTCGAGGGTCGAGAGCCGGGCCCAGGTCTCGCGCGCCGACTGGATCTGGGCCGCACCGAGCAGACCTCCGAAGATGTCGAGGGGCGTAACCTGCGCGACGATTGGACCGATCGAAGCCATGAAAGCCGCAATCGACAGAACACCGCGCCGTCCACCCCAGCCCATCGTGACACCCTGCGCAAGCCTTGCGATCTGTGTCGCCGGTTTTCGCCTCCCGTTCAAGACGATGAATGCCGCGCGCAACGCAATATTTTTCGGGCCGCCAATCTCGCAGCATCGAAACAAAAATTTGACATATCAAGATTTAAAACACAAATTAGAATTATGTTTTCAAAGGTGCCGCCGCCGCCATCAACCATTTTATAATTATCATTACGAATGATCACGGGAACATGAACGATGGAAGTCCGGAGCGTCGTCGATCGAGAGTTCCAGCTGCATGCAGAGGGCAAGGCGCCCTGGGTCACACGCCACCGCCGACTTCGGACCCTCGCCAAACCGGAGCCGTCTCGCGATGATGCCGGGCCAGCCGAGGGACGCGCGCGATGGATCGGTTCGAGCGGCTGACCGGGTTCCGGGAAGCAGGGTACGGAGAGACGCAGGCGCGGCTGCGCGTGGTCGACGGCCGCCTCGTGAACCGGGAGACCGGCGAGCGCTTCGCGGTCGGGACGCTGACCCTGCCCTCCCTCGCCGGATTGCGCATCGCGGCCAGGAGCGCCAGACGACCGGGCCGCCTGCGGTTGAGCATCGTCGAGGGCGACGTGCGGGCCATGCACCGTCTCCCTGAGAACCGGGGCGCCCTGGTCCAGGTCGCCTCGCAGTTCGACATGCTGGAGATGGTGGGGCCCCACATCACCCCGGAGGATGGCGTCGCCGGTCGTCTACGCGGGCACGCTGCTGGCCGGACTCCTGAACGCGGCGCGCGGCGCCTCGAACCGCGTGCTGCTCACGCGGCTCGGCGGGGGCGCCTTCGGCAACGCCGACGACCGGATCGATCCAGCCATGACGCCGGCATTGCAGCGGGCCCGTCACCACGACCTCGACGTGGCCGTCGTCAGCTATGGCCCCCCGTCGCGGGCGCTGCGCGACCTCGTACGGCACCATGACGAGCAATCCGGGAAGCCGGACTAAATAGAAACTGGCTCTACGGGTTTGATTTCGCACGCAAATCCAAGGCGCTCGATCTGCCGCACGAGCGCCTTGGCGCGGATGGTCGGGGCCGCCTTGCGGCCGTGATCAGGCCCGGGATCGACGTAAGCCGTGCCGGCCTTGAGCATGTGATAGATCGCGGTCAACATCGAAGCGGCGACCGCGCAGATCGCCTTCTTGGGGCCGCGCCGGCCGCGCAAGCGCTGGAACTGCGCCCTGATGTAGCTCGCCTTCTTGCGCACTCCGGCCCAGGCGGCCTGCACCAAGGCCGTCTTGAGCCAGGGCGCGCCCTTGCGCAGCCGCGTCGAGCGCCGCTTGCCCGCGCTCTCGTCGTTCCTCGGGCACAGCCCGGCCCAGGAGATCAGATGGCCGGCGGTCGGGAAGCGGCTCATGTCGGGGCCGATCTCGGAGAGGATCACCTGCGCGGTGAGGTCACTGATGCCCGGGATCGTCACCAGCAGCTTCACCGCTTCCCGGAAAGGGCCGAGGTCGCGCTCCACCTGCGCGTCGATCTCCGCGATCGCTCGCCCCAACCCGTCGTACTGGCGTAGATGCACACCGAGCAGGAAACGGTGGTGATCCCCGATCCGGCCCGTGAGCGCGGCCCGGATCGCCTCGGGCGCCGCCTTCACCCGCGGGCTGACCAGCGCCTGCAGCCCAGCCGGATCGCGCTCGCCCTTGACCAGCGCGTCGAGCACGGCGCGACCGGACTGGCCCATGATGTCGGTGAGCACCGAGGCGAGCTTGAGGTTGGCCTCCTCGAGGGTCTTCTGGATGCGCTGGACGTGGCTGGCCTGCTCGCGGACCAGTTGCTTGCGGGTGCGCAGCAGGTCGCGCATCGCCTGGGTCTGAGCCTCGGGCACGAAGCTGGCGCGGATCAGGCCGTGGGCGAGCAGGTCGGAGAGCCAGACCGCGTCGGCGACGTCGGTCTTGCGGCCGGGCACGTTCTTGACATGGGCGGCATTGGCCAGGATCAGGGTGCGGCTGTCGGCGTCGAGGACCTGCCAGACCGGGCGCCAGTAGATGCCGGTCGCCTCCATGGCGACATGGGTGCAGGCGTGCTCGTCGAGCCAGGCGGAGAGGTCGAGCAGAGCGGGCGTGGTGGTGGCAAACGTACGCACCTCACGCTGAACCTCGCTGCTCTCGGCCAGACGGATGGCTGCGACGACGGTGTCCTTGTGAACATCGAGGGCGGCGCAGCGGGGGTAGAGGACCTTCATCACGATCTCCTTGCCGTCAGGCCGCCGGCGCAGGCTCCCGTGAGATCAAATCTAAATGACGCGCTCCGGGGCTGGCCCGAGGACCGGCCCGTGACGCAAGCGAGGGGACTGAAGAGGAGCCCGGATCCAACTGATACGCGGGGTCTGGCACACCAAAGACGAACCGATCTCTCCGCCGACGGCAAGTCCACTCTGCCATATGTTTCATCCGCAAGGGACCGCGAAGCCGGTGACGAACTGATACGAAATCCGGAAGATCACTTCCGGATTTCGTATCACCAGCCCGCGCGGCGCGTGAGCGAAGCCGATTTCCGCATCGCGAAGCGATCAGTCGGAAATCGTATGACCGCGACGGTTTTTGCCGCCGCGCGATCGGCGGGGCGGCCCGACCGGTCGCACCGGCAACGGGACGCGCCGCCTCCCTCCTTCGGCGGATCCCCGCTCAGGCTGCGGACGGGGGCCGGTAGCCGGGAGCGGACCCGAGGCGCGCCGCCAGCATCGCCTCGAGCCGGTCGAGCGCCTCCCCCGGCAGCGCCGCACCGACGGCGAGGCGGTAGACCTCCCAGCCGACCGATACGAAGCCGAGGCCGAACCGTTCCGCCGCGGCCCGGGCGCCCAGGGCCGCATCGGCGGCGCCGGAGGCGATCACCGCCGCCACCGCCTGGTGGGTGAATTCCTCCAGTCCGTAGCCGACGATCTCATCGGGACGAATTCCGGCCTCGGCGAGCAGCCGGTCGAACCAGGCCCGGGTGCCGGAGCCCTTCTGGCGGTTGACGAAGCGCGCCTTCGTGGCGCGCAGGTCCGCCGGCGTGCCGAGTCCGAGCGGGTTGCCGGCGGCGACCAGCAGCCCCTGCTCGCGGGCGAAGAGCGGGCGTACGCGGAAGGCCGGATCGGCGACGAGGTCGGAGAAGGGCGGGCCGGCCGCCTCGGGCTCGATCGCCCCGCAATGGAAGCCCGCCGCGTCGGCGCGCCCGTCGATGAGGCGCATCACCGCGTCGCGGCTGCCGGTCACGGCGACCTCGGCCCCGCCCCACTCCGCCAGCACCTCCATCAGCAGGGGATCGTGGCTCACGGCCACGGCGAGGCGATGGGGCGCGGCGAGCGGCCCGGCGAGGCGCGCCCGTATCACCCGCGCCTCCCGGGCGAGCGGCAGGGCGAGGCCGTCCGCCGCGCCCGACAGGGCGTCGTGCAGGGCGGCCCCGGTCTCGGTCAGCGTGGTGCCGTGCCCGCGGGTCTTGCGAACCAGCGGCCGGCCCGCCGCCGCCTCGAGGGTGCGCACGCGCTCCCACGCGGCGCGGTAGGACAGGCCGAGCGCGGCCGCCGCCCCCTGCACCGAGCGTGTCCGGGCGACGGCCCGCAGCAGCGCCAGGGTATCGGCGACGGCAAGCCGCGCCCCGCCGATCCGCAGGTGGCCGCCGAGTTCGAGCTCGACCGAAAAGGGGCCGTCGTCGGGCCTCGTCATCTCGGGCTCATCCCAGCTCTTTGCGAGTTCTCCATCGGTCCTCCCGCCGCGGCCGGCGCACATCGACGGCTCCGGCCGGGCTCGCCACGCGACCCTATAGGCAACTCACGTCCTATTGAAGCCGGTCCATCGGCATCGTACCGCCAATATGCCCGCCGCCTCCGGGACGCGAAGGACCGTGCGATGCATCCCGAACTCCTCCACCCGGACCGTCCCTCGTCCCCCGCCCGGCCGATGCGCCGACCGGGCCCGGTGGCGATTGCGCCGGCACGGGGATCGGGCGGAATCTCCCTTCTGCCCACGCGCTGGATCCACGAGGGGGGCTTGCGCGCCTTCAGGGCCGATGCCGGCTATGTCGGCCGCTCCATCGCGGCGCTCAAGCTCTACCTCACCCTCGTCGTCAGCCAGGAGGAGCGATCGGCGCCCGGGCTCCCGATCGTCCTGTCCTACGAGCGGATCGCCGCCCTGTCGGGCCTGTCCGACCCGCTGATCTGCTCGGGCAAGAAGGCGCTCCTCGACCAGGGGCTCGTCACCACCTCCGGCGAGCGGCAGGGCCGGACGATCGCCTACCGCCTGTGCGGCCCGCACGCTCCGGCCGACCTCGCCGTGCTCCCGCACGGGCCCCGGGACGGCGGGCGCATCGCCGCGCTCCACGCCCTCACCTGCCGCAAGGCGCCGCATCTCGCGGTTCTGAAGATCGGCCTGCTCCTGAGAGCGGGCGCGGACGAGGCGGGCATCGCGGCCCTCGACCTCGACGCCGCGGCGCAGCTCACCGGCCTCAGCCACGTGAAGGTCTCGGCCGCCCTCGCTGCGGCGCAGGCTCTCGGGCTGGTCGAGCCGGGCGCCGAGCGGGCCGGCCCCGCGGAGCGGCGGGTCGTCCGCCTGCTCCCCTTGACCTGAGCCGACACCGCATCGCACGCTGCCGCTCGCGCTCGGGCCGGTCTCGCCGCCGGACCGGTCACGACTCCGGCATCGGCCATGGCGTTCGAGATCGCGATCGGCCATGCCATGGACGATCAGGAGCGCGCCATGCCGCTGACCATCTCCGTGTTCTCCGACGTGATCTGCCCGTGGTGCTACGTCGGCAAGCGACGGCTCGAACGCGCCCTCGACCGGCTCGGGCAGCGGGAGAGCACCACGATCGAGTGGCTGCCGTTCGAGCTCAACCCCGACATGCCGGCCGACGGCATGGCGCGCGCCCTCTACCGCGCCCGCAAGTTCGGGCCCGAGCGCAGCGCGCAGCTCGCTGCGCAGATGATCGAACTCGGGCGGCAGGAAGACATCCGCTTCGCGTTCGCAGCGACGATGCGCACGCCGAACACGCGGCGCGCCCACATGCTGATCGCGGCAGCAGGGCAGCACGGACGGGCCGATCCGATCGTGGAGGCCCTGTTCCGCGCCTATTTCGAGGAGGGGCGGGACATCGGCGCCCCCGACGTTCTGCGCGACATCGGCGCGACGGCCGGGCTCGATCCCGGCCTCGTCGACGATGCGCTCCGCAGCGAGCCGCTGAGGCAGCTGGTCGAGGCCGTCGAGCGGCAGGCCGCCGCGATGCAGGTCGCGGGCGTGCCGTTCTTCATCGTCGACCGCACATGGGCGGTGTCGGGAGCGCAGCCGACCGAAGAGTGGCTCGCTGCCCTGAGCGCCGCTTGAGCCGCCGCACCGGCACCGTTCTGCGGCCGTGCCGGGCCGGTCGGGCCGCCGCGGGAGGAGCGCTTGGCGACGCTGCTCTCCGGGCCGCGCATCGCCGTGCACGGATTCCGGCGCATCCCGATGCCGGGCGATCCCGACACCCATCCATGCCGGCACGCGCGAGCCGGTCCGGCCGACAGGCTGCCGGACACGGGCCGGGCCCGGATCGGCCGGTCGACGATCTCGCACCGACGAGCGGCCGTGCCTCGACGCATCGGGAGATCGACGCATGAGGACACCGCGCTTCGCGATCGCCGAGCGTGCCGCGCAGGCGGCTCATCTCGCGGCGGTGGCCGCGGAGGCCGTCGGCTTCGCCGGCGCCGCCTATCGCCTGCAGCCGAAACGGTGGCAGCTCAACCTCGCGCCGGCGATCCGCGACGCGGCACCGGCCTATTTCGGCCGCCACGGCATCACCTGGCACCGCCATCGGAACCACGGCCTCTCCTCGCAGATCTGCTGTCTGAACTGGCTCATGCCGCTGGCCGAACGGCCCGCCGCTCTGGCGCGCCTCGTCTCGGCCGCGCTCGGCATCGCGCCGCCGGAGATGCTGACCGTCGAGGACGGCCCGGACGGTCACCCCTGGTTCGTCGGCTTCGAATGGATCGGGACGGACGACTATCTGAACGAGGGCCCCGGGCGAACGCGCGGGGCGAACGCCACCAGCGCCGACGCCGTCCTGCGCTTTCGCCACGCGGGCCAGGTCGAAACCCTGCTGATCGAATGGAAATACACCGAGGCCTATGGCGGCCCGCTGCCGGAGGCCGGCAACCCCACCCGGATCCGCCGCTACCGCGACCTCGCCTTCGCTCCCGCCGGGCCGGTTCGCGCCGATCTCGGCCTCACCGTTGCCGACTTCTTCCACGAGCCGTTCTATCAGCTGCTGCGCCAGCAGATGCTCGCCGCGCGCATGCAGGCGGCGGGAGAGGGGCAGGCCGCCCGCGTGCGCGTGCTGCACATCGCCCCCCGCGGCAACCACGCCCTCCAGGCGGTCACCGCGCCGGCCTTGCGGGCGCATGGGGGGAGTGCCTTCGCGGCGTTCGGGGCGGTGCTGAGCGACCCCGGCGCCTTCGTCAGCCGCACGACGGACGCCGTGTTCGGCCCGCTCCTGCGCAGCCCCGAGGCCGCCCCGCGCGAATGGGCGGCCTATCTGCGCGACCGCTATCGTTTCGCCGAGCCACTTTCTCCTTCGCTCGTCGATGACGTGCTTCAGGTCATGCCGCCGCATTCCGGGTCGGCGCCTCGATGATTCCGACGAGCCGGGTGGTCCGGGTGTCGTCGCAGGCCTGCTCCGGGGCCCGGGGCGCTCCACCCGTGACGGGGGCCACGGAGAGCGGGCCCGGCTCCCTCACGCCCGGAGCGATGAGACGATCGACGACGAGGTCGAGGAGTGCGATCCGCGCCCGCGTCACCGTTCCGCCCCGAGACACCCGGCGAACGCCTCGTCGGCCCCCGCCCCTCCGCCTGGAGCCTTTCGCCCGGAGCCTTTTCGCGCGGGCCGGCGGTCCCTTTCCCTGTTGCGCTCCGGCCTGAGCCGGGCTACAGAGGCCTCGCGGTCAGCACCCGTAGCTCAGCTGGATAGAGCGTTGCCCTCCGAAGGCAAAGGTCACACGTTCGAATCGTGTCGGGTGCGCCACTCTTCTCGATGACATCGCTGGTTGGTGGCTCTGGTTCGAACGGGGCCGCGGAATCGCTGTGGAAGCGGTGAGCGCCACGCTCTGCTCCGGTGTGGTTGGATGAGTCTCCCTGCCTCGCGTCCGAGAACGAACGCCTCGGCCCAGCGGCCGGGTAGACCTTCGAGAGGATGATCCGCCCGATGCCGATCAAGGCGCTCAACGACCGCAAGAAGCTCTCGTCCGACTTCAACGAGGCCAACGACGCCTTCATCGACGCGGTCCTCGCCGCGCTGCAGGCCGGCGAGATCCCGCTCGACCTGGCGCGAGCCTACCTCGCTCATCCGGTCGCCATGATGCACGCGAGTGGCGCGCAAGCGGTGGCGGACTATTTCGAGCGCATCCTGTCGCAGAAGCCGAAGATCGACTGGACGCCGGGGACCTGAGGGTTGGCCGGCCACGCACGAAGGCGACACGCGCCGGACGAGCGGGCACACCCTCTGCCGCAGGTCGAACGCCGAACAGGGAACCGAGCGTGTACAAGGTAACAGCAACCGACCCGACCGGCCGCGCGCTGACATTCGCCTGCGGCACCGATTTGCAGGCGCTCGACAAGGTCCGGGAGCTGATGGGGCGCGGCTTCCGCGACATCTCGGTGGCAGACCCGAAAGGGAAGAAGTCCACCGGCACGGCGTTCGAGCACTCCGTCGGATTAGAATACGACTAAATAGAAACTGGCTCTACGGGTTTGATTTCGCACGCAAATCCAAGGCGCTCGATCTGCCGCACGAGCGCCTTGGCGCGGATGGTCGGGGCCGCCTTGCGGCCGTGATCAGGCCCGGGATCGACGTAAGCCGTGCCGGCCTTGAGCATGTGATAGATCGCGGTCAACATCGAAGCGGCGACCGCGCAGATCGCCTTCTTGGGGCCGCGCCGGCCGCGCAAGCGC
Source organism: Methylobacterium sp. SyP6R (assembly GCF_019216885.1). Classification (NCBI taxonomy): domain Bacteria; kingdom Pseudomonadati; phylum Pseudomonadota; class Alphaproteobacteria; order Hyphomicrobiales; family Methylobacteriaceae; genus Methylobacterium; species Methylobacterium synurae. The sequence goes on from NZ_JAAQRC020000001.1 coordinate 4,837,581, forward strand.
TGGAACTGCGCCCTGATGTAGCTCGCCTTCTTGCGCACTCCGGCCCAGGCGGCCTGCACCAAGGCCGTCTTGAGCCAGGGCGCGCCCTTGCGCAGTCGCGTCGAGCGCCGCTTGCCCGCGCTCTCGTCGTTTCTCGGGCACAGCCCGGCCCAGGAGATCAGATGGCCGGCGGTCGGGAAGCGGCTCATGTCGGGGCCGATCTCGGAGAGGATCACCTGCGCGGTGAGGTCACTGATGCCCGGGATCGTCACCAGCAGCTTCACCGCTTCCCGGAAAGGGCCGAGGTCGCGCTCCACCTGCGCGTCGATCTCCGCGATCGCTCGCCCCAACCCGTCGTACTGGCGTAGATGCACACCGAGCAGGAAACGGTGGTGATCCCCGATCCGGCCCGTGAGCGCGGCCCGGATCGCCTCGGGCGCCGCCTTCACCCGCGGGCTGACCAGCGCCTGCAGCCCAGCCGGATCGCGCTCGCCCTTGACCAGCGCGTCGAGCACGGCGCGACCGGACTGGCCCATGATGTCGGTGAGCACCGAGGCGAGCTTGAGGTTGGCCTCCTCGAGGGTCTTCTGGATGCGCTGGACGTGGCTGGCCTGCTCGCGGACCAGTTGCTTGCGGGTGCGCAGCAGGTCGCGCATCGCCTGGGTCTGGGCCTCGGGCACGAAGCTGGCGCGGATCAGGCCGTGGGCGAGCAGGTCGGAGAGCCAGACCGCGTCGGCGACGTCGGTCTTGCGGCCGGGCACGTTCTTGACATGGGCGGCATTGGCCAGGATCAGGGTGCGGCTGTCGGCGTCGAGGACCTGCCAGACCGGGCGCCAGTAGATGCCGGTCGCCTCCATGGCGACATGGGTGCAGGCGTGCTCGTCGAGCCAGGCGGAGAGGTCGAGCAGAGCGGGCGTGGTGGTGGCAAACGTCCGCACCTCACGCTGAACCTCGCTGCTCTCGGCCCGGCGGATGGCTGCGACGACGGTGTCCTTGTGAACATCGAGGGCGGCGCAGCGGGGGTAGAGGACCTTCATCACGATCTCCTTGCCGTCAGGCCGCCGGCGCAGGCTCCCGTGAGATCAAATCTAAATGACGCGCTCCGGGGCTGGCCCGAGGACCGGCCCGTGACGCAAGCGAGGGGACTGAAGAGGAGCCCGGATCCAACTGATACGCGGGGTCTGGCACACCAAAGACGAACCGATCTCTCCGCCGACGGCAAGTCCACTCTGCCATATGTTTCATCCGCAAGGGACCGCGAAGCCGGTGACGAACTGATACGAAATCCGGAAGATCACTTCCGGATTTCGTATCACCAGCCCGCGCGGCGCGTGAGCAAAGCCGATTTCCGCATCGCGAAGCGATCAGTCGGAAATCGTATGAAACCCGCCCAGTCCACGGCCGACGGATGTCGCTGTTCCCGCTCAACCCCCGCACCGCACCGCCACCACCGCCCCGGCGAAGCGCCCGGCGATCGCGCCGGCGGTGAGCGGCGGGGTAGCGGGACCGGACGCCTTGGGAGCGTCCGGGCCGAGGACGGTCCTGAGTGCCGCGAGATCCACGAGCGGGTGGGTGAGCGGCGGCAGCACCCCGGCGACGAGGCGGGGCTGGGCCGGTAGGCGGGCGACGAGGCCGACGAGACGGCCGGAGCGGTCGAGCACCGGGGCGCCGGCGGCGCCGGGCTGGAGCGGGGCGAGGAGGCCGGAGGCCGCGACCTCGCCGGTGGTCACGGTCGCGCCCTCCGCGCCCGCGGCGAGCACGATCGCAGCCTCGCCCGGGGCGGCAGGAGCGGGGGCAAGGGCGGGCGTGAGAGCGGGGGACGATCCGGCCGGGGCGGCGCCGTCGAGGAGCGCGAGGCCGCTCGCCTCGTCGCGCCGCAGCAGCCGGGCCGGCTCTTCGGCGATCCGGGGACCCGGGCAGGAGCCGGGCAGCACCGCGACGATCCGGCGGGGGCCGACGACGAGGCCGGTGGCGGCCGCTTGTCCGGTCGCCGGTGCGGTCGTCGGACCGGTCGTCGGACCGGTCGCCGGTGCGGTCGGTCCTGCCGCCGTTGCGGCCGGGCGCGGCGGCGCCGGCGGCGTGTCGCCCGGGAAGGGCACGAAGCTGTTGGCGATGGCGATCACCAGCCGGTCCATCTCCCGGGCCGAGGCCTTGTCGTAGGAGAGGGTGAAGCCGCGGATTCCCGCGGGGCCGGCGGCGTGGCGGATGTAGAACTTGCCCGCCGGGGTCTCGCCGGTGACGACCGTGAAATCCGGCCGCTTGAGGGAATAGGTCACCTTGCGCTCGGGCGTGACCAGGGTGCTCTGCGCGAACAGGGCATCGAGGTCGGTCTCGCCGGCGGCGGCGGCCTTGGTGTCGAGGGTGATCCGCCCGTCGGGGCTCTGCCAGCGGGTACCGCCGGGCACGCGGGCGCGCTTCGACAGCCACCGCTCCGGCACCCCGATGACGAGGCCGGTGGCGGGATCCGCCGCCACGGTGAACCGGGCCGCCCGGCGCGCCGCCTCGCCGGCGGCCAGCAGGGCGGCGCGGGCGGGCTCGTCCAGGATGCCGGTCGCGGGGGTGCCGGACTTCGTCTGCCAGGCCCCGATCGCCTCGTAGGTGCGCCGGCCGAAGGCGCCGGTGACGACGCTGTTGTAGCTGCCGGCCCAGACCAGGGCGTCCTGCACCGCCCGGCGCTCCGCCTCGGGCCGGGCCTCGAAGGCGGCGCGGGCGGCCTCGAAGGCGGGATCGGGCGTGGCCGGGCCGGCAGGACGGGGCGCGGGCGCCTTCGCGGCAGGGGCAGCGGGGCCGGGGCTTTGCGCCACGGCCGCCGATGCGAGGCCGCCGCAGGCGAGGAGCGGCAGCAGGCCGGCGGCGATCAGGCGGGCGGGTCGCGGCATCGGTCACTCCGAAGACGGGCGCCGGACCTTGGCAGAGGCGAGGCCGGACTTCCAGGCCCGTTCCGCGTCTTGACGGCCGTGACGTCGGTCGAAAAGCTGCCGTGACGAAGTGGAGCCCGGATCGGCCGGGACCGGCGGGAAATCGATCGCTCCGGGTCGACATCGGATTGCACCGCGAACGGGCGCTGCTTAGGCTCCGCCCGCGCGGGGAATCGCTGCGAGGCCGGACATGTCGCTCATCTCAACGGTCGGTCGCGTCGCCATCGGCTCGGCCGGAATCCTGGCCGGAATCCTGACAGGGCTTCCGGGTGCCGAGGCCCAGCCGTCCCCGAACCCGGCCCCCCGCCGCGCCGCCCTGATGCAGCCGGCGCCCCACCCCAAGACCTTCGTGCGGCAGACCCTCGCCAGCGAGGCGGTGCGGCTCGAGGCGCGGGTGAGGGAGGAAGGCGGCGCGGGCGGAAAATCCGCCGCGCAGTGGCGCCGGGAGGCCGACACCCTCAAGGCCAAGGACGAGACCGACGGGGCGCTCGCCGCCTATCGCCGCGCGGCGACCGCGGAGCCGACGGATTGGCGCAACTGGTACGCCCTGGCGGAAACCGCGGGCGACGCCGAGAACGACGACTACGACACCAACCAGAAGCTGAAGGCCGAGGCCCGGGCCGGCGCCTACCTGGCCTATCAGCGGGCGGTTGCCCCGGCGGATGAGGCCCGGGCATTGGCGCTCCTCGGCGCGGTCCTGGCCAAGCAGGAGAGCTGGCGCCCGGCATTGGAGGCCTACGCGGCGAGCCTGGCGCTGGCGGGCGACCCGGAGACCGCCAAGACCTACGAAGGTTTACGCGACGCGCACGGCTTCCGGGTGCTCGACTACAAGGTCGATTCCGACGCCGCCGCCCCGCGGGCCTGCTTCACCCTCTCGGAGACGATCGACCCCAAGGCGGATGTCGCGCCCTTCGTCGCCGTCTCGGGCGCCTCCGACACCGCCGTGACGGCGCAGGGCCAACAGGTCTGCGTCGACGGGTTGCGCCACGGCGAGCGCTACGGCGTGGTCCTGCGCCAGGGCCTGCCCTCGACCGTGGGCGAGTCCCTCCGCAAGGCCGCCGATTACGAGGTCTACGTCCGCGACCGCAGCCCGCAGGTGCGCTTCACCGGGCGCAACTACGTCCTGCCCCGCACCGGCCAGGCCGGGGTGCCGCTGGTCTCGGTGAATGCGCCCAAGCTCGACGTCGAGGTGGTGCGCATCGGCGATCGCGGGCTGCTGCCGGCCCTGCGCTCCGACGAGTTCCTGTCGCAGCTCTCGGGCAGCGGCCTGCGCACCATCGCCCGCGAGCGCGGCGTGCAGGTCTGGAAGGGCACCCTCGACACGGCGCCGGCCGAGACCAACCGCGAGGCCGTGACCGCCTTCCCGGTGCTCCAGGCGGTCGGAAAGGTCGAGCCCGGGCTCTACGTGATGACGGCGCGTCCGAACGGCACCGCCGCGCTGGCCGACGAGGAAGGCGGCTACGAGAGCGAGGCGACGCAGTGGTTCGTGGTCTCCGACCTCGGGCTCACCGCCTTCAAGGGCCGGGACGGGATCCACGTGCTCGCCCGCTCCCTCGCCTCGGCCGCCGTGCTCAAGGGAGCGGAGGTCCGCCTCGTCGCCCGCAGCAACGAGGTGCTGGCGACGAGGAACACCGACGGCCAGGGCCACGCCGCCTTCGATCCGGGTCTCGCCCGCGGCGAGGGCGGGGCGGCTCCGAGCCTCGTCGTGGCCCGCCTCGGCGACGATTACGGCTTCCTCGACCTATCCTTGAGCGCCTTCGACCTCGCCGATCGCGGCGTGAAGGGCCGGCCGGCGCCGGGTGCTGCGGAGGCCTACCTGTTTCCCGAGCGCGGGGTCTACCGCTCCGGCGAGACGGTGCAGTTGACCGCGCTCCTGCGCGACGCCAGGGGCGCGGCGATCCCGACCCTGCCCCTGACCCTGGTGGCCAAGCGCCCGGACGGCGTCGAGTACCGCCGGGCGCAGGTGGCGGATGCGGGCTTGGGCGGCCGGGCCTTCTCCCTGCCGCTGCTGCCGGGCGCGCAAGCCGGCACTTGGCGGGTCGCCGCCTATACCGACCCGAAGGCGCCGCCGGTCGGCGAGGCGACGTTCCTTGTCGAGGATTACGTGCCTGAGCGCATCGAGGTGACGCTGACGCCGGCCGAGGCCGCCTTGAGGCCGGGGGAGCCCGCGACGGTCGCGGTTTCGGCGCGCTACCTCTACGGCGCGCCGGGCGCCGGCCTGAGCGTCGGCGGCTCGGTCGTGGTGCAGCCGGCCGCCCGCAGCGGCATCAAGAACTTCGAGGAGTTCTCGACCGGCCTCGACGACGAGCGCGTCGAGCCGGTGACGGCGGAGCTGGACGCCCCGGTCACCACCGACGGGCAGGGACGTGCCACCGTGCGGGCGCCGGTGCCGGCATCGAGCGGGCCGCGGCCGTTCGAGGCGAAGGTCTCGCTCCAGGTCGGCGAGCCCGGCGGCCGGGCGGTGCAGCGCAGCCTGACCCTGCCGATCCTGCCCGCCGGCCCGGTGATCGGGATCCGAAAGACCTTTGGCGAATTGCGCGAGGGGGCGACCGCGACGTTCGAGGTCGCCGCCGCCCGGCCCGACGGCACGCGGCTCTCGGGTGAGGCGACCTGGACCCTGCTGCGGGTCGACCGGCGCTACCAATGGTACCGGGCCGATGGGCGCTGGTCCTACGAGCCGGTCAAGACCACCGCCAAGGTCGCCAACGGCCGCGTGACCCTCGAACCCGGCGCGCCGGCGAAGGTCGCGATGCCGGTCGATCTCGGCCAGTACCGCCTGGAGGTGCGCGGCCCCGGCCTCGAGGCGGCGAGCCTGTCGTTCAACGTCGGCTGGAGCGGATCCGAGACCGCCGACGCCCCCGACCTCCTCGACCTCACCCTCGATCGCGAAGCCTATGCCTCGGGCACCACCCTGAAGGCGCAACTGCGGCCGCGCTTCGCCGGGACTGCGACGATCGCGGTGGTGAGCGACAAGGTGCATGAAATCCGCACCCTCGACCTGCCGGCCTCCGGCGCCACCGTCGAGATCCCGGTCAAGCCCGATTGGGGCGCGGGCGCCTACCTCGTCGCCACCGCCTACCGGCCCCTCGATCAGGCGGCCAAGCGCCTGCCCGGCCGGGCGATGGGGCTCGCCTGGTTCGGGATCGACCGCGACGCCCGTACCCTCGGCGTCACCGTGGAGGCCCCCGCCAAGATCCGGCCCCGGGGCGATCTGCGCCTGCCGATCCGTCTGGCCGGGCTGAAAGCCGGTGAGGAGGCGCGGGTGACCGTGGCGGCGGTCGATGTCGGCATCCTCAATCTCACCCGCTACGCCAATCCGGATCCGTTCGGGTTCTTCTTCGGCCAGAAGGCGCTCTCGACCGAGATCCGCGACCTCTACGGATATCTGATCGACGGGATGCAGGGCACGCTCGGCGCCATCCGCTCGGGCGGCGATACCGGCGGGGCGGAGCTGGAGGGCTCCCCGCCGGCGCAGGAGCCGCTGGCGCGCTATTCGGGCGTCGTCACGGTCGGACCGGACGGCCGGGCCGAGGTGGCTTTCCCGATTCCCGCCTTCAACGGCACCGCCCGGGTGATGGTGACGGCCTGGAGCGCGGCCCGGGTCGGCGCGGCGTCGGCCGACGTGGTGATCCGCGACGCGGTGGTGGCGAGCGGCACCCTGCCGCGCTTCCTCGCGATCGGCGACCGCTCGCGCCTGCACGTCGCCCTCGACAATGTCGAGGGACAGGCCGGCGACTACGCGGTGGATGTCGATCTCTCCGGGCCGGTGGTGGTGCCGGCCGGCGCGCTGAGCCGTACGTTACGCCTGGAGCCGGGCGGGCGCGGCGCGGTCGAGATCCCGCTCACCGCTGCCGGTCCGGGGTTGGCCCGCATCGACCTGCGGCTGACCGGCCCGGGGCTGACCGAACCCGCCGGCCAGAGTTTTTCGTTACGGATCCAGCCCGGCACCGGGGCGCTCCTGCGCCGCGAGGTGCGCAAGCTGGAACCCGGCGCGAGCCTGACCCTGTCGAGCGACCTCCTCACCGAGGTGATCCCCGGTACCGGCTCGGTGACGCTCGCCGCCTCGCCGCTCAGTGGCATCGACGTGCCGGCCCTGCTCCAGGCCCTCGACCGCTATCCTTACGGCTGCACCGAGCAGGTGGTGAGCCGGGCCCTGCCGCTCCTCTCGGTCAACCGCCTGGCGGCTCTGGCCCAGCTCGGCCTCGACGGCACCGCCGACGAGCGGGTGAAGGGGGCCATCGACCGGGTGCTGTCGCGCCAGGATTCGAGCGGCGCCTTCGGGCTGTGGTCGGCGGGCCAGGCCGAGGACCTGTGGCTCACGGCCTACGCCACCGACTTCCTGACCCGGGCGCGCGAGCGCGGCTTCGCCGTGCCACCGACCGCGATGGCGCTCGCCCTCGACCGGCTCCGCAACAGCGTGGCGAATGCCAACGAGGTCACGGATGGCGGCCTCGACCTCGCCTACGCGGCCTATGTGCTCGCCCGCAACGGCCGGCCGGTGATGGGCGACCTGCGCTACCTCGCCGATACCAAGCTCGCCGCCTTCGCCACGCCGCTCGCCCGCGGCCAGATCGCCGCGGCGCTCGCGCTGCTCGGCGACCGGACCCGCGCCCGCACCGCCTTCGAGGCCGCCGTGGCCGCACTCCGGGCCGAGCGCGACGGCGGCGCCTACCGGGCCGATTACGGCTCGCGCCTGCGCGACGGCGCCGGGCTGATCGCGCTCGCCGCCGAGACCGGGGTGGCGCGGGACGCGATCGGCCCGCTGGGCCATGTGGTGGGCGAGGAGCGGGAATCGGGGCGCCCGACCAGCACCCAGGAACAGGCCTGGATGGTGCTGGCGGCGGCCGAACTCGCCAAGGAGGCGGCCAAGGATGCGCCGTCCCTCGCCGTCGACGGCGCACCGGTCTCCGGCGCCCTCTACCGCACGTTTTCGGGATCGGCCCTGGAGGCGAAGCCGGTGACGGTGGCCAATGGCGGTACCGCCCCGGTGCCACTCGCGCTCGGCATCGCCGGCAACCCTGCTTTGCCGGAACCGGCCGCGGCGAAGGGCTACACGATCGAGCGCAGCTACCACCGCCTCGACGGCAGCCCGGCCGACCTCGCCGCGTTGCGCCAGAACGACCGCCTCGTGGTCGTCCTGAAGGTGACCGAGGCCAAGGCCAGCGCCGGCCGCCTGCTCCTCGTCGACCGCCTGCCGGCCGGCCTCGAGATCGACAACCCGAAGCTCCTCGACACGGACGCGACCGCCGGCCTCGCCTGGGCGAAGTCCGACGTGAAGCCCACCCATACCGAGTTCCGCGACGACCGCTTCGTGGCGGCCTATGACCGCGACCCGAGCCAGTCGGCCTTCTTCAGCGTCGCCTACACGGTGCGGGCGGTGACGCCGGGCCGCTACGTCCACCCGGCGGCGACGATCGAGGACATGTACCGGCCCGAGCGTTACGGACGCACGGCGTTCGGAACGCTGGAGGTGGGGGCGGCGCGGTGACCGGCCGGCGCCGGGGGCGACAGGAGGCTCTGCGTCAGAAACTCACCAGGCGCCGGGGCGTCTCCGGCCGCTCCCGCGCGGGTGCCGCCTCCCCCGCCATCATCCCGGCGATCTGCTCCACCGGCTGCGGCTTGCCGAACAGGTAGCCCTGCATCTCCCCGCAGCCTTCGGCGATCAGGAAACGCATCTGGCCCTCGGTCTCGACGCCCTCGGCCACCACCCGGATGCCGAGGCTGCGGCCCAGGCCCAGGACGGCGCGCACGATCACGGCGGCCGCCGGGCGCCGTTCCAGCTGGCTGACGAACGAGCGGTCGATCTTGATCGCGTCGAAGGGGAAGGCCTGCAGGGTCGCCAGCGACGAGTAGCCGGTGCCGAAATCGTCCATGGCGATCCGGATGCCGAACGATTTCAGGCGGCGCAGGATCGTCATGGCGCGGGCCATGTCGTTGATGATGACGGTCTCGGTGACCTCGATCTCGAGCCGGTCCGGCGACAGGCCGGTCTCGCTCAGGATCGCCAGGACGCGCTCGGGCAGGTCGACCTGCTGGAACTGCCGCGGCGACAGGTTGACCGCGACCGTGAGCGGGCGCGCCCAGCCCGCCGCCTCGCGGCAGGCGGCGCGCAACACCCACTCGCCGAGGGCGACGACGAGGCCGGTCTCCTCGGCGAGGGGGATGAAGGCGCCCGGGGGGACCAGCCCGCGCGACGGGTGCCGCCAGCGCACCAGCGCCTCGAACCCGACGATCCGTCCCTCCGGGGAATCGTCCTCCGGAAGCGCCCCCCCGCCCGGCCGCACCTGCGGCTGGTAATGCAGCACCAGTTCGTCCTGCGCGATGGCGCGGCGCAGGTCGGCCTCGAGCTGGCGCCGCTCCGCCAGCGCCAGATCCATTGCGGGGTCGAAGGCGCGGGCCGCGTTCCGCCCCTCGGCCTTCGCCTTGTAGAGGGCGAGGTCGGCGCGCCGGAGGATCGCCTCCTCGTCGGTCCCGTCCGTCGGCGCGGCGGCGATGCCGATGCTGGCGCCGATCTCGATCGCGTGGTCGCCGATCCGGATCGGCCGGCCGATCTCCCGGATCAGGGCTTGCGCCCGCGCCATCGCGTCGCCCGACCCGTCGACCGAGGCGAGGAGGATGGCGAACTCGTCGCCGCCGAGCCGCGCCGCCGTGTCCTGCGCCGCCAGGCCGGCCTGCAGGCGCCGCGCGACCTCGCGCAGTAGCGCGTCGCCCGCGAGATGCCCGAGGGCGTCGTTGACCTCCTTGAAGCGGTCGAGATCGACGCACAGGATCGCGCAAGGCCCCTCGCCGCGCCCGATTCCCGAGAGCCGCTGCCGCAGCCGCTCGCGAAACAGGGTGCGGTTGGGCAGGTCGGTGAGGGCGTCGTGGGCCGCCAGGTGGGCGATACGGCTCTCGGCCTCCTTGCGCACGCCGATATCGACGTCGGTGCCAACGATCCGGGTCGCCTGTCCACCGGCATCGCGCCCGACCACCTTCGCGCGGGTGAGAACCCACCTCCAGCCGCCGTCCTTGCGCCGCATCCGGTGCTCGCACTCGAAGACCGGCGTTTCTCCCGCTATGTGCGCCCTGAGGTGGGTGAGGGTCCCGGGCCGGTCGTCGGGATGGATCAGCGCCTGCCAGGTGCTGGAATGCGGCGGCATCTCGCCCGGCTCGTAGCCGAGCATGTGCCACCAGCGATCGGCGGTCCAGACCGCGCCGGTGGCGAGGTCGCAATCCCACAGGCCGTCGCTGCCCGCATCGAGCGCCAGCGCCAGACGCTCCTCGCTCTCCTGCAACGCCTCGCGGGCGCGGACCATGTCGTCGATGTCGAGCGCCGTGCCGATCCACTCGACGACGGCGCCCTCCTGCATGACCGGGGCGATGACGATCTTGTGCCAGCGATACGCGCCGGAGGGATCCTGCCAGCGGAGCTCCTCCTCGAAGGTCCGCTTCTCCGCCCGGGCCCGCTCCCAAGCGGCGGCGATTCCATCGCGGTCGTCCGGGTGCTGGGCTTCGATGCGATTCGCGTAGTCGGCGGCCCTCTCGCCGAAGAACGTCTGAAATTTCTGGTTGCAGTAGAGGGTCGGACCGTCGCCGCGGCAGACCCAGATCATCTGCGGCAGCGCGTCGGTGAGCGCCCGCATGCGCTCTTCGTTCGCAATCAGGGCCGCCCTCTGCTCGCTCAGCACGCGGTTCATCCGGCGCAGGCGGTCGGCGACCAGCGCCAGGGCCGAGCAGGCGAGCACCACGAGGGTGACCCCGGCGATGCCGGCGGCGATCGCGGCCCGCGGCAGGCTGGCGGCGTCGCTCGCGGCGCGCGGATCGGGCACGATCTCGGCGGCGGCCATGGCGAGGAAATGCACCGTGGCGAGTCCCCCCGACAGCAGGGTCGCCGCGGGGACCAGGCCGTCCCGGTGCCGGAGCATCAGCAGGGAGGCGCAGGTCAGGGCGGACCCGAGCACCAGGGCCGCCGCGGCCAGGCCCGGATGCCAGACGAAGGTCCCGGGGATGTGCACGCCTTGCATGCCCGCGGCGTGCATCGCGACGATGCCGAGGGTCAGGAGGAGTCCCGCGGCGATGCAGCCGAGAGTACCGTCGGCGCTCCGCAGCAGGGTCAGCGCCGCGAGCGCACCGGCCACCGCGACGAGGAGCGAGGCGAGGGTCACCGCCGGATCGTAGCCGACCCCGATGCCCGGATCGTAGCCGAGCATGGCGATGAAATGCGTGCTCCAGATGCCGGCGCCGGCCGAGAAGGCGGCACCGAGCAGCCAGCCGAGCGAGCGCCCCCCCCGATCGACGCGCGCCTGCGCGAGCAGCTGCAGCGCCGTGTGGCTGGAAAGCCAGGCGACCACGACCGCCAAGGGAATGGCCCAGGCCGTGTGCTCGGCAGTCAGGCAGACGAACGCACGATACATGGCATCCCGTCACGGCAATCACGCTGATATCCAGAGTGCGACGAAGTTGTTTATCAATTATTACTGGTGTCGAATCCTCTCACACAGGAGTAAAATTATCGACAAATAACGGGTTATATTCTAGATAACATCAGATATTCGACACAAAATAGCGCTCTCCTCATCCGGTTCCGAAGATCGCTCCGACTTCTGCGCGCGCCAACAACGCGGTCGTTTCACCGAATGGCCTATGCAGATCGATCTATGGACCTGGCCTGGACGTTCGGAAAAGAGCCTGCGGCGCCGGAGGCCGGCCCCGGTCAGGAACGCGGCTTGCCCTCGCCGAGGACGACCACCCTGCCGGAGCCGTCGTCGCCCGTCTCCCGCCCAGCATCGGGCTTCGGGGATCGCGCGCCCCTGCCGAATGTCTGCGCCCAGGTCAGCACGACGATCTCGGCCCCCGCACCGCCCTCGTCACCGCTCGTCCGTGACGCGCGCCGGCGCCCGGCACCGATCCACCGTCCTCCGATCCGGCCTCCCCCGCTCCCTCGCCCCACCGCCCGACTCCCCTCCGACGACAACCGGACGACATGTCGGGTGCGGACGGTGCCGGGGCGACCGGCCTCCGTCCCAATTCCTTGCGCGAGCGTCCCATTCCGCCGTGCCATGCGAGGTCCGACTGATGGCTCGGCGATTGCCGCGCAATCGCTTCCTCCGTGCGGATTTCAGGCCCGCTCAAGCGTGTGAAGCCTGCGGCGTCACCGCGCGGGCTCGCGAGACCGGTACCCGGAAGGAATCTTGCGAAACACAGGATCAGGCGTCGAGCATCAGGACCCAGTCGTAGAACTCGTCCCAGTCGCCGGCGGGCGGCTCCGACGGCCCGGGCCGGTCGGCCGGCGCGCCCTCGGCCCGCGCCCCGGCCCTCACCTCGGCGGGGCTCACGCCGAATTCGAGGCGAAAGGCGGTGGTGAAGCTCGCCGGGCTGCCGTAGCCGTAGCGGTAGGCGATCTCGGAGATCCGGGCGGCCCGCCCTCCCGCCTCGCCGAGATCCCGGTAGGCGCGGGCGAGCCGGCGGCGGCGGATATACTCGACCACGCCGCCGAGCGGCGCGAACAGGCGGTAGAGCCCGCTGCGGGAGACGCCGAAGCGGTGGCAGATCTGATCGACGCCCAGTTCGGCGGACCCGATCTCGGCGTCGATGTGGCTGCGGATGGCGAGGAAGACCGGCGCGCGCTCCGAGGACTGCCCGGGTCGGCCGGCCCCGATGACCGCGCCCGCGGCGGACAACAGCACGGCCGTGGCCTGCGCGGCGGCGCGCGCCTCCGCGGGGCTCAAGTGCGGGATGGTCTCCCCGAGCGAGCGCAGGTGGTCGCCGACGAGCCGCCCGAACGGCTCGGCGCCGCGCAGGACCGTCCCGTGCGCCTCGTCGAGCCGGGCCCCGCCCTCCGGGAACAGGCCGCGCGGGATGATGACGGTGATGGCGCGGTAATCGGTCGAGTCCAGGGAGAGGGGCTGCGCGAGGTCGAGGAGCGCGATGTCCCCGGGGTTCATCGGCGTCTCGCGCCCGGCGGCGCGGAGCAGGGCCCGCCCCTCGGTCCGGATCTGCGCCGCGACGTGATCGACGCCCATGCGGGCGACGAGGCCGCGCGACCGCTCGTTGCGCAGGCCGGAGGCCGCGGTCAGGCCGATGATCGCGTTGCCGAGGTGATAGACGTCCGACCGGCCGCGGAAATCCGGGGTGTCCTCCCGGCGGATCTCGACGTCCCAGAACGGCGCCACGGCCTCGCGCCAGGCCGGGATCGTCCGCGGCCCGAAGGTCGACCCGGCCAGGCACAGGTTGGGGCCACGCACGGTCATGTCAGGCTCGAATCCGGTGCGGCCCGCCGCCCCTCACCGCCAGGCTCGCATGCCGTTCGCGCCGACGCAAATCCATCGATCGCGCCGCTCGAGCGCTTCACGATCGCGCGGCAATCGCGAAGCGCTCTGTGTCTTCGATCTACCGAGTTTTCTTCGACGAATCGGTCTCCACTTCGTCGGGAAAACGCTCTACCGCCGCCTTACGCTGGCGGCCGCCCCGTCCGCCTTCTCGCCCATCCAGACCACGTGCCGCCCGCCGCTCCCGGCCGAGCGGACCTTGTGCTCCTCGACCAGGAAGCCGCCGCGCTGCAGGCGGGACTTGAACTTGCGGTCGGGCCTCTCCGACCACACGCCGAGCAGCCCGCCCGGCCGCAAGGCCCGGTGTGCGGCGCCTAAGCCGGCGACGTCGTAGAGCCGGTCGTTCGTGCGCTGCACCAGCCCCTCGGGGCCGTTATCGACGTCGAGCAGGATGGCATCGAAGCCGCCCGGGCTCGCCGCGATGAGGTCGTGGACGTCGGTCTCGTGCAGCGCCACCCGGGGGTCGTCGAGGCTGCCGGCGAAGATGTGGGCGAGCGGCCCCCGGGCCCAGGCGGCGACGGCCGGGATCAGCTCGGCGACCACGACCTGCGCCTCGGGGCCCAGCTCGGACAGGGCCGCCCGGAGGGTGAAGCCCATGCCGAGCCCGCCGATCAGCACCCGGGGCGCCTTGTTCTCCCGCAGGCGCCCGCAGGCGAGGCTGGCGAGCGCGCGCTCCGAGCCGCTGCGGCGGCTGTTCATCAGCTCGATGGAATCGACCACGATCGCGAACTCGTCGCCCCGGCGCATCAGGCGCAAGGACGCGGTCTCGCCGGGGATGGCGCTGGTATCGAGGTGAACCCAGGGGATCAAGGATCGGACTCCATCGGGACCGCGCCGCTGCCGGGGAAGCGGCATCGTTGTTCGCGATCGGAACGGGATTGTCGGGACGCAACGCGTGCGGGGCGGCTTCGGCCGGGCATCGGCCGCATCGCCCTGCCGACGGGATACCGGAACGGCCCCGGCTATCGCACGGGCCGGGCCGCCGCGTCGAGGGCGTCAGGAACAGGGGGATTCGGCCGGCAGGAGGTTTGTCCTCCGCGGGGGTTCCGTGCCATAGTTCCGCGGATGAGCGACAACGAATTCTATCCCTTCACCATCGAGGTGGCCCCGCTGAGCAGCCCGAAAGGAAAATTCGGCTGGGCGATCCGCAAGCACGGCAAGCTGCTGGAGCGGTCGGACCGGCCGCACGACAGCGAGGAGCGGGCCTATGCCAGCGCTACCGCCGCCGTGGAACGCGCCTTCAGGCCGGCCGACCCGCGCCGTCGCTAGGGCCAACAGCTCGGTCGGGCGCGAGGCGACGGCCCGCCCGGCGGTGCCCTGGCGCCGATCGGCCTTGCGCAGATCAAGAAGAATGCAGCTTGCAGGCGACGATGAAACCGTTCATCGTCGAACGAACGATCATCGGCTGACTGTCCGGAATCCGGAAGCTCGGGCTTTCGGAACCGGCTTCTCCCTTCCGATGTGATCGCGAAATCTGTCCAGCGGCACCGATCGCGGGCAGAGATGCCTCCGGCGGGTCCGCCTTCCGCACGAGAGGATCGGCCATGGCCAAGATGTTCATCACCGGCTCGGCCCGCAGCCCGTCGAACGAAGAGTTCAAGGCGCGCATCGCGCGGCTGGCGGAGATGCCGGCCCACCATGCCGCACCCTCGGCGGCGCGCAGGAACAAGCCCGCCAAGCCCGCCTACCAGCCGCAGCCGGAGGAGCCGGACGAGCAGGCACCGTCGGCCGAGCCGTCCTCGGAGGAGCCCGCCGAGGAGACGGACTGAGCACGCCGCACGGCTTTCCGCCCCTCGCCGGCCCCCTGATATGTTAGACCTTGCGGGCGGGATCTGACCAACCGGTTGCGATGCGCGCCGGCCCCCGCGGCAGGAGAGCCTCATGAGCTTCGTGACCACCGGCGACGGCGTGGAGATCTTCTACAAGGATTGGGGGCCGCGGGAGGCGCAGGCCATCGTGTTCCATCACGGCTGGCCGCTCTCCTCCGACGACTGGGACGCCCAGATGCTGTTCTTCCTGCAGCACGGCTACCGGGTCGTCGCGCATGACCGGCGCGGCCACGGCCGCTCGTCCCAGGCGCCCGGCGGGCACGACATGGACCATTACGCGGCGGATGCGGCGGCGGTCGTGCACCGGCTCGGCCTGACGAAGGCGATCCATATCGGGCATTCGACCGGCGGCGGCGAGGTCGCCCGCTACGTCGCGCGCCACGGCGAGCCGCAGGGGCGGGTCGCCAAGGCGGTCCTCGTCAGCGCCGTGCCGCCCCTGATGCTCCGGACCGAGGCCAATCCCGGCGGCCTGCCGATCGAGGTCTTCGACGGGTTCCGCGCCGCGCTCGCCGGCAACCGGGCGCAATTCTTCCTCGATGTCGCGGCCGGGCCGTTCTACGGCTTCAACCGTCCGGGAGCGCAAGGCCAGGAGGGCGTGATCCGCAACTGGTGGCGCCAGGGCATGATGGGCTCCGCCCTCGCCCATTACGACGGCATCAAGGCCTTCTCCGAGACCGACCAGACCGAGGACTTGCGGGCGATCTCGGTGCCGACCCTCGTGCTGCACGGCGAGGACGACCAGATCGTCCCGATCGACGCCAGCGGCCGGAAGTCCGTCACGCTTCTGCGCAACGGCACGCTCAAGACCTATCCGGGCCTGCCGCACGGCATGCTGACGACCCATGCCGAAACCTTGAACGCCGATCTCCTCGCCTTCGTGAAGGCCTGATCCCGCGCCAAGCGGACTTGCATGGCAGGCCAACGCCTCGCCGGGCTCCACCCGGTCACGGGCAGGGAGGCGAAGCCGGCCCGGCGCCGGAGGGCGCGGACCGGCCCGCCTCGCGCACCACGTCGAGGAAGGCCCGGAGCGGCGCCGGCACCTGCCGGCGGCCCGGATAATAGAGGTGGAAGCCCGGGAAGGCCGGGCACCACGGCGAGAGCAGCCGCATCAGGGAGCCCGACGCGAGGTCGTCGGCGACGTATCCCTCGAAGACGAAGCCGATCCCGAGCCCGTCGAGAGCGGCGAGCCGGACCAGGTCCTGGTCGCCGAGGATCAGCGGGCCGTCGACCGCCACGGTTTCCGCGACGCGATCGCACTCCAGTTCCCACGGAAACAGGCTGCCGCCGGGAAAGCGCTGGCGCAGGCAGGCATGGCCGGCCAGATCCGCCGGCACCTCCGGAACGCCCCGGCGCGCCAGGTAGGCGGGCGCGGCGACAACGGCGAAACGCTGCGGCCCGCAGACCGGCACCGCCACCATGTCGAGGGCGAGTCGCTCGCCGAAGCGGATCCCGGCATCGAAGCCCTCGCCGACGATGTCGGTAAGGGCGTCGTCGCTCACCACCTCGACGCGGATCTCCGGATGGAGGGTCAGGAAGCGGGAGAGCAGCGGCATCAGGACCAGCCGGCAGGCGCTGCGCGGCGCGTTGAGCCGCAAGGTCCCGGTGGGCCGCGAGGCGGACGCGCGCGCCGCCGCCACAGCCTGCGCGATGTCGTCGAGGGCGGGGCCGAGCCGCACCAGTAGGGCGGCGCCGGCCTCGGTCGGGGCGACGCTGCGGGTGGTGCGGTTGAGGAGCCGCAGGCCCATCCGCTCCTCCAGCCCGCGCACGGCATGGCTGAGCGCCGAGGGCGACAGGCCGAGCTCGGCCGCGGCGCGCCGGAAGCTGCGGTGCCGGGCCACGGCCGCGAAGGCCGCGAGGTCGGAGAGGTCGTCGCGGACCATTGGTGAGTTTGGCTCATCGGTTCATGCCGGGCGGTGCAGCTTATCGGAGGAGGGCCGGAGCGCCAGATCGGTGCGGTCCGTTCAGGAGTGCTCACGATGCAACGACGTTCCCTCGGCCGCTCCGGCCTCACCGTCTCCGCCCCCGGCCTCGGCTGCATGGGATTCTCGGAGTTCTACGGCCCGACCGACGAGGCGGCGGCCCCCGCCGCCCTCAAGGCCGCGCTCTCGCTCGGCTACGATTTCCTCGACACGGCCGACATGTACGGCGTCGGCCGCAACGAGGAGCTGATCGGCCGCGTGCTGAAGGGCCGCCGCGACCGGGTCGTGCTGGCGACGAAATTCGGCATCGTGCGCGAGGGAGGCGCGCGGCGGATCGACAACAGCCCGGCCTATCTCACCACCGCCTGCGAGGCCTCCCTGCGCCGCCTCGGCGTCGAGACCATCGACCTCTATTACTGCCACCGCCGCGACCCTTCGGTGCCGGTGGACGAGATGGTCGGCGCCATGGCGCGCCTCGTCGAGGCCGGCAAGGTGCGGGCGCTCGGCCTGTCGGAGGTCTCTCCCGAGACCCTGCGGGCCGCCCATGCGGTCCACCCGATCGCCGCGGTGCAGACCGAGTATTCCCTGTGGAGCCGGGAGCCCGAACAGGGCCTGCTCGACGCCTGCCGCGACCTCGGAATCGCCCTCGTCGCCTATTCGCCCCTCGGCCGCGGCTTCCTCACCGGAGCGATCGACGTCGAGACCCTGGCACCCGACGACTTTCGCCGCGGCAACCCGCGCTTCCAGGGCGAGGCGCTGGCGCAGAACCGCCGCCTCGCGGAGGCCCTGGGCGACTTCGCGCGCGAGCGGGGCGTCACCGCCGGCCAGGTGGCGCTCGCCTGGCTGATGACCCGCGATCCGAACGTCGTCCCGATCCCCGGCACCCGCCGGCCCGAGCGCCTGGCCGAGAACGCGGCCGCCGCCGACCTCGCCCTCACGCCCGCCGACCTCGCCGCCCTCGACGCGCTGTTCGCCCCCGGCGCGGCGGCGGGCGCCCGCTACGCTCAGGCTGGGATGGCGGGCATCGAGAGCGCGGCCGGGTAGGACGCCTCACGCCGGCAGGCAGGCCTGCGCCACCCGCAGGTAGTTGCCGCCGAGGATGCCGGCCGCCTCCTCCGGCGTGAACCGCGCCAGGAGGAGCACCGTGAGATCGGGCAGGGCCGTGTAGGCCGGCAGGGCGCTCGGGCCGACGAGGCCCATCATGTCCGTTCCGATCCCGACATGCCTTGCACCGACGACGTCCGCCATCCGGGCGATGCCGTCGGCCAGGGCCGGAAGATCGGGAAACAGGCTGACCGGCGGCCAGATGCCGATGACGCCGCCGGTCCCCGCTACGATCCGGGCGTGGTCCGGGGTGATGCGGCGGGTGCGCGGCCGCGGCCGGGTCGTGAGGGAGGTGTGCGAGAGAACGAGCGGCTTCGTCGCCACCTCCGCCGCGCGGCGCACCAGATCCTCGGTGCCGTGCGCCACGTCCACCACGATCCCGAGCGCCTCGCAACGCCGGATCACCGCGGCGCCGAAATCGGTCAGGCCGCCATGGACCGGCGGCTCGGTCTGGATGTCGCCGAGCGCGTTCACCCGGTAATGGGTAAGCTGGAGGTGGCGCAGGGCGGCGCGGTGGAAGGCCGTTTCCAGGGGACCGAGATCGCCCTCCAGGAAATCCGCCCCTTCCGCCGAGACGAGCACCGCCGGGGCGTCGGACCGGGCGGCCGCGAGGTCGGCGGCTTTGCGCACGAGGCGAAGGCCCTGCTCGCGCACGAGGGCGTGGAGGCGGGTGAAGCCGCGCTCGGCGTACGCCGCGAGTTCCCCGGGCTCGGGCTCGCGAAAGGCCTTGATCCGTCCCTCGGGGGTGACCCGGTGGGTCGGGCTGTCGGAGACGATGGCGAGGCAGGCGACGGCGAGCCCCCCGCGGCGCATCGGCTCGGCGAGCGGCGTGAAGGGAGCGTGCCCGTCGGCCTGATCCACCCGCAGGATGCGGCCGGCATGGCTGTGACAGTCGATCGTCGGCCGCGCGGCGAGGAAGGACGCCGCCGCCGTCAGCCCTGCGGGTGCCTCTCCTGCCGCCGGCGTTTGGGCTGCCGCCGGGACCGGCAGGCACAGGAGCGAGGCCGCCGCCATGAGGCGGCGGCGAGACAGGCCGAGACGGAGCGGAGCGGACACCATCGCCGCCTCGTCGAGCCGGTAGCGCCAGCCGCACGGATCGTCGCGCAGGCGCCGGAGCACGCCGCGCAGGGTGACCTCGCGGCCGTCCAGGGGCACCGGCGCGACGGCGACGACCTCGATGCAGGCCGTGGGATCGCCCGGCAGGCAGCCGCGGCAGCAGACGGGCTCAGGGATGAGCAGGCAGTAGCGCGCCTCGGTCGCCTCCCCGGCGGTCACCGGCCAGCCGGCGACCGTGACGACGGCCCCCTCCCGCCGGTCGGCCGAGCCGTCGAGGAGGGACGACCAGGGCAGGCTCGCGCCCGGGCCGGGCGGGGTCGGACCGCGCATCGCTAGAGACCCTTTCGGATGAGGGGAACACGGCGCAAAGCCGCGGCGCCGGCCCAGCTCGCCGCGACGGCGAGGGCGGAGACGAGCGCGCCCTTGAGGGGCGCACCGAGCGGCCGGGCCAGCAGACCGAACTGCAGCCAGGTCACGACGGGATAGTGGAGCAGGTAGATGGCGAAGCTGTTCGCCGACAGGCTGTCCCAGGCGCGGGAGGGGCGCCCGCCGAAACGCAGGAAAAGCGCCGGGAGCGCGAAGGCGGCGGCGGCGCAGAAGACGGTGCGCGCGATACCCTCCAGCACGAGCGCAGGCCCGGCGGGCAGCCGGCCCGCGGCCCCGATCGCCCCCGCGGCGAGGAGCATCAGCCCCGCCGGCAGGGCGAGGAGCGCCCAGAGCCGCCAGCGCACGACGAGGGCCTGACCGAAATGCAGGACGGACGGCCTCCCGCCCCATCCCAACGCGACGCCGGTCGCGAAATAGCCCGCGTAGAGCCCGACGCGGCTGGCCTGGATCGCGAACGGTCCGAGGCCGACCCAGTGCCCCGGACCGACGGCGAGGAGGAGCGGGAGGTAGAGCAGGCCGGAGAGTGCGACGAGGAGGAAGAAGCCGCGGGCGGGCGCGGACAGGACTGTCCGGGGAAGAAAGAGACGCGGGTTCTCACCTCTCCCCGCGGGCGGGGAGAGGGCTTTGCTCCCCTTGCCGGGGGCAAAGCAAGCGGAGGCGCAGCCGGAGCGAGGGTGAGGGGCCGGTGCCGAAGGAGGCTCCTCCGGGAATACCCCCTTACCCTCGCGTCGATCCCTGCCGGGATCGATACGCGGGCTCCCTCCGCCCCCGGCAAGGGGGGCGGCCCCTCCCCGCCCGCGGGGAGAGGAGAGGATCCGCGCCTCGCCTTTTTTCCGGTCGATCCTGTCGAGGCCCGGGAAACGGCATGGGTCCACTCCACCCGGGGCGCCACGCGCGATCAGGACGAAGACGAGGGTCGCGGCCACGTCGAACGCCAGGAGAACGCCGAGGAACCAGGGCGGCCCGCTCGGCCATGGCCCGACGGTCACCGTCCGGATCCAGAACGCCGGAAAGCCCGCCCTGCCGCCGGCCTGGAGGGACGAGGGGTAGTAGGCGAACGGGATCAGCGTGAGGACCGCCACGGCGAAGGGCAGGACGAGGCGCCGCATCCGGCCGCGCAGATAGGCGCCGGGCCCCTTCCGGCCCAGGCCCCCCCGGACGAACAGCCCCGACAGCAGAAACAACAGCGGCATGAAGAAGCCGTCGTCGAGCAGCACCAGGGCGTCGAAGGCGCGCCAGCGTTGCGCATCGACGATCGGCGCCGTCGACAGGGCGTAGTCGGCGCGATCGACATGCCCGAAGGTGCAGTAGGCCAGAACGGCATGATGCAGGACGACGAGGACGACGAGGGCGCCCCGCAACCTGTCGATCGCCGCGAGCCGTCCGCCCTGCCCTACGGCAGGCAGAGCCTGGGACGCGGGCGGAACCTGGCAACCTGGAGGGAACATCGCGGAGCCGACGGCATGGACCGGCCCGTTCTACGCGCCGCACGAGGCGTACTCCATCGGAGATCTGTTGCCGGTCTGCAACCGGCACGTGGCCGGCGCGATTCCGAACGGCAGTCCCACCGGCCGAAGACCGACATGCGAGCGCGCGGGACCTCAGGCCGCAGAGCCCGTTCATCATCCTCGCTTAAGAACATGACGGCCGTCCGGCGAGGCGGTACGGCCCTTCCCTCCCGCGGCCCCGCCGACACCGGAGAGACCGATGACCGACCCGACAGCCCGGCGTTCGAGCCGCCTGCCCCGCCGGGGCGGCCTGATCCTGGCCGGCCTGTTCTCGCTGCTCTGCCCCGGGCTCGGCCATATCCGCGCGCGGGCCTGGCCGCTCGGCGCGGCGCTCGTGGCCGTGTGGACCCTCGCGACGATCGTCCTGTTCGGGATCACTGCCCTGTGGTCGCCGACGCCACCGGTGGTGACGGCCTGGCTGGCGCTCCTCGCCATCGTCATCCTGTTCTGGATCGGTGCCGCCCTCGACGCCATGCGGCGGGCCCGGTCGTCCGCGATGCGGCCCAGGCCGCCCTGGTGGCGCTCGGCCTGGGCCGCGGCCCTGATCGTGGTGCCGCTTCAGGCCGGGCTGGATTCGGCACTGCCGTTCGGGTGGCGCTCGTTCTCCATCCCCTCCGCCTCGATGAATCCCGGCCTCGTGGTGGGCGACGTCTTCCTGTCGGATGTCCGCCGGGACCGCCCCTTCCCGGCCCGGGGCGACATCGTGAT
The DNA here is from genome assembly GCF_019216885.1 of Methylobacterium sp. SyP6R. Lineage (NCBI taxonomy): Bacteria > Pseudomonadati > Pseudomonadota > Alphaproteobacteria > Hyphomicrobiales > Methylobacteriaceae > Methylobacterium > Methylobacterium synurae. Next base: position 4,859,296 of record NZ_JAAQRC020000001.1, read on the forward strand.
GTTCAGGCCGAAGGCGTCGTCCGACACGATCTACGTCAAGCGCGTGGTCGCCCTGCCCGGCGACACCGTCGCCATGGCGGGCGGGTCCCTGGTCCTGAACGGCCAGCCGGTGCCGGAGGAGGCGGACGGGACCGTCACGGTCGGCGGCGACGACCAGCCGGCGCACGCCTTCGTCGAGCGGCTGCCGGGCAAAGCCGGCTACCGCATCGCCCGGCTCGACGGGGCCGCGGGCGGGCGGGACCTGCCGCCGCGGACGATCCCGCCGGGCGCCGTGTTCGTGCTCGGCGACAATCGGGACAACAGCCTCGACAGCCGACACGACCGGGTCGGGCTCGTCCACGCCGAGGACCTGGTCGCGACGGGCGGCACCTTCACCTGGTCGCCGGTGAAGGGGCGCCTGCTCACCGCCCTGCGCTGAGGGCGGCCTTCACCCCTTCCAGTTCTTCAGCGCCGCGAACGGGCTGTCGGCGGCGGCACTCTTTGGCGGGTTCAGCACCGGCTCGACCTGGGCCACGGCATCGCTGAGCGAGAAGGCGGTGCCGCTCGGCAGCTTGCCGCCAGCGGCATCCTGGTGGCCGCCGCCGCGGAACAGGCGGGCGCCGTCGAGGGCGGTGCCGTCGATCGAGCGGAAGGACAGGGTGCCGGCGCGCTGCACGTTGACCAGGCGCTTGGCGCGCCCGCTCGCCATCACCAGGTCGGAGACCCGCTGGAAGGTGCCGGCATCGAGGGCGAAGGACAGGAGCGTGCCGTCCGGGAGCGCGTGGAACAAGGCGTCGGAGCGGGCGAGGGCCCGGGCCATCCGCTGCCGGGTGGTCAGGCGGGCATCGTCGTCGGGGGCGTCGCGCATCAGGTCGTCGACGATCGCGCCGCGGATCGCCGGCACGGCGCGCTCCAGCTCGGCCGGGGTCGCGCCGGCACGCAGCTTCGCGGTCGCCTCGATCAGCAGGCGGGCCAGGAAGGGATCGTGCGCCGGATGCCCGACCGGTACCAGGGTGCCGACATTGTCCCAAAAAATCTCGTCGAGGGCGAAGCCGCCGGGGAAATGCGGATCCTCCTTGCGCCAGAGATCGAGGGCGTCGACGGAGGCGACGAGCAGCGCCAGGTTCTCGGCCTGGCCCGCATCGGGCTCCTTGGTGGCGAACAGGGCGCGATGGGTGTCGACCATCCTGGTCGCGCTGGAATTCTCGTCGATCAGCACGGTGACCGACGGGTCGCCGAGGTCGAACCGCGACAGGCGCGGGTTGTCGGCGTCACGCTTCGGCTCCAGGTTCTGGCGCCGCATCTGGTCGATCGAGGAGGTGTGGTGGTCGAGGACGATCAGCCGGTGCTGGGCCTCCGGCTCGCGCTTGCGGTTCATGGCGGCGAAGCGGCGCAGGAACGCGATCGTCGGCTCCTCGATGCCGAGATCGGTGATCAGCACCATCTCGGCCGCCTTGGTCTTGGTCAGGCGCTTCAATTCGTCGTCGACCACGGGACCGACATCGCCGTAGCGCGGCACGTGCACGATCCGGGCGGGCTCGGCATAGGACGCGACGAGGGTCGCGGCGCCGTAGCCGTCGAGGTCGTGGTGGGTGATCTGGGTCAGGCGCACGTCGATAAGGTCCGGGGTCGGTTCACGTCGGGAACGAATCCCGTCAGCATAGCGGCTCGCGCGCGGCTCCGGCAGGGCCCACGATTCAGGAAATGGCCGGTGCCTCGCCCGCCAGTTCCTCGCCCGCCAGTTCCTCCCCCGCCAGGTGCCGCAGCAGGTCGCGCAGCCAGCGATGGGCCGGGTCGTCGTCGTAGGAGGCGTGCCAGAGCATCCCGACCGCCACGTCGTCGAGAGGGACGGGCACGGGGCTCACCGTCAGCCCCAGGGTTTCGGCGAAGAGGAGCGCCAGGCGGGCATGCATGGTGGTGAGGACCGGCGCGGCGCGCACCAGGAACGGCACCGCCAGGAAGCGCGGCGAGGTGACCGCGAGGGTGCGGGCGAGGCCGAGCTTGGCCAGTGCGTCGTCCACCACCCCGTGGGCGGTCCCGCGCAGGCTCGTCAGCACGTGCGGGAAGCGCAGGTAATCGTCGAGCGAGATCGGCGGCGTCAGCCCCACCAGGGCGGCGTTGAACAGGCAGACGTAGCTGTCGCGGTAGAGCAGGCGCTGCTTGTGGTGCATCTGCCCGCGGAACGACAGGTCGATGGCGAGGTCGATCCGGTCGGCGTCGAGTTCCTCGAGCACATGTGCCCGGTCGACCGAGCGCAGCAGCAGACTGATCCCCGGCGCCTCCCGGCGCAGATGGGCGAGGAGCCGTGTGCCGAGCAGCACCTCGGTGCTGTCCGGCAGGCTGATCGTGAAGGTGCGAACCACCGTGCGGGGATCGAAGGCCTCCTCCCGGCGCACCAGGGTCTGGACCTGGCGCAGGACCGTCCGCAGCGGCTCGGCGAGCGCGAGCGCCCGCGGGGTCGGCCGCATCCCCTCGGGCGCGCGGGTCAGGAGTTCGTCGCCGAACAGGGTCCGCAGCCGCGCGAGCGCAGAGCTCATCGCCGATTGGCCGATGCCGATGCGGGAGGCCGCCCGGGTCACGCTGCGCTCGGCGAGGAGTGCGTCGAGGGCGACCAGAAGGTTGAGGTCGATCCGGGACAGATCGATATGATCAATAGTCATTATCGATACGATCTGTTTGATCCATGCTGCACCGCAGCGCATATCGGGGTCAACACGGCGGGCCGAGCCGGTCGCGCCGCAAGCAGGACACCCCGCATCATGACGTTCCGCCCTCTCTCCCGTCTCACCCTCGCCCTGGCTGCCGCGACGCTGCTCGCGGGCGCGGTCCAGGCGGACGAACTCCGGCCCGCCCGGGCGGCCAGCCTCGACCTCGGCCCGCTCGCCGGCGTCGCCTATTACACCGCCGAGCCGGACGGCCACCACGTCGTGGTGACGCTCGCGCCGCGGGCCGCGGCACCGGCCTCCCGCGTCGAGGCGGTGCTCGCCTCCGGCCAGAGCCTCACGGTCTCGACGCCGCGCCAGGAGGGCGCGGCGGCCCGCACGGTCACGATCACCCGCCGGGGCGACACGACGACCGTCGAGGCCGTGGCGGTCCGGACCCTGGACAGCGCGGCGCTCAACTAAGGGGCGTGTCGTGTTCACACGTCTCGGTTCGAGCGTTGTTCCCTTCCCCTTGTAGCAGGGCTGTCCGGGGAGAGGAGTGGCGCGGGTTTCCCCTCTCCCCGCGGGCGGGGAGAGGGCTGCGTCTCCGTTCAGGAGATGCAGCAAGCCCGCAGGGCGAGGGTGAGGGGGTGGTTCCGGAGGAGTCTCACTCGTCGAGACCCCCTCACCCTCGCTCCGGCTGCGCCTGCGCTCGTCGCTTGCACGACAAGGTGCAAGCGACCCTCTCCCCGCCCGCGGGGAGAGGAGATGAACCCGCGCCATCCTTTTCACCGCCCAGCCCTGCCACAAGGGAGAGGCAAAAGCGGCGGACTTTCAAATGGATAGGCTTCGTCGACGGTGGGTGAAACGGCAAGACCGGGCAATCGCGGCACCCACCGGAATGCCTCAGCCAACGCCCATCACCCCGGCCGCCGCTCCATCCCGGCCCAGCGCCGCCGGGCGCTCCAGGCGTAGCGCGAATCGCCCTCCAGCAGGTGCAGGTGGTCCTGCAGCCGGTTGCGCTCCAGCCAGGCGAGGGCCGCCTCCAGCTCCTCGGCCGTCATCGCGGCGCGACTCTTGTTGCCGAAGAGGCGCTTGAGCACCGCGTTGTAGCGGTGCGGCAGGGGCGCGCCGGGCCGTCCGCGCAACTCGGCCTCGTCCTCCACCGCCTGCGCCGTCACCATGGCGGCCACGCGCGCGCGCAAGGCCCGCTCGACCCGCGAGGGCGGCACGGGCGCCGCCTCGTTCGCCTCGGGGCGGGCCATCGCCACGGCGGGACCGGGGCGCAGCATGGCGTAGCGCAGACCGAGCGCGTTGCTCTCCAGCGGCACGATGCCCTCGTCGGCCTCCCGGGACAGCGGCCGCGGCTCGGGCGAGGCGGCCCCGGTCGGGCGCTTGCGCGGTCGCGTCGCGGTCGCCTGCTCGGTCTCGATCCGGGCGCGGAACTGCGCGAAGAGCGGGTCGTCGGGATGGAAGACCAGGGCGTGCTGGTCGGCATAGTCGCCGGCATGGGGATCGACCCGGGTCGCCCGGGCGATCATCTGCTCGAGCCAGGGCCGCGAGCGGATATGCGTCAGCGCCGCCACCACGGCGACCTCGGGGGCATCCAGTCCCTCATAGGCCATCGCCACGGTCACCAGCACGGCGGGCTCCGGCGTGAGCCGGAAGGCGGCGAGCGCCGCGTGCGCGTCGGCCTCGGCCGAGGTCGCGATGCGCACGTCGCGGCGCGCCTGCTCCTCGGGCATCCAGGCCTGGATCATCGCGTGGTAGCTCTGCGCGCTCGCCTGGTCGGGCGCGACGACGAGGAGCTTGCCGAGACCCCGGACGGCCTCCGTGGCGGTCAGCCCGCGCTTGCGCCGGCGCTCGGCCCGCAGGCGGCGGGTGGCGTAGAACGCCTCGCGCAGGAGGTCGCGGGCAAAGCCGGTGCGGAGCGCCGTGAACAGGGCCGGCCGGGTCGTCGCACTCGGTCCCGAGCCGGAGAGCCGGTGCGGGCCGACCCGGGCCTGGCCGCTGGTGCGGCCGCCCTCCAGCCAGCTCGCCTCGCCGTCCAGCGCCCCGAAATTGACCGGCAGCACCGCCTTCTCGGCGAGCGCCTCGGCACGGGAATAGCCGATCACCGCCCAGCCCGGGGCCTCGATGTCCGGCACCTGCGCGCCGTTCTCCGTCCGGTAGGGCAGCCACAGGATGCGCCGCCCATCCGCCCGGGCCAGGGTGCCCGACAGGAGGAGCCGCAAGCTCGCCTCGCGGAACAGCGGCAGCAGGGCACCGCTCCAGGCCGCTGCCTCGTTCTTCGCCGCCTCGCTGCCCGATTCGCTGTCGGACAGGGCCGGCAGGTGGTGGACCTCGTCGACGACCAGCAGGGTGCGGTGGCGGCGCATCTCGGCGAGGTGCAGGGCGGGCGCCGCCGCCACCGCCTGGTAGGTGGTGACGTAGCCCGCCAGCCCCCGGCTCGGATCGGGGGAATTGTCGGCCGCCCGCACCGAGAGCGTGTGGCCCAAAGCCGAGCGCCAGGCCGGATCGGCGAAGGCTTCCTCGGCCTGCAGGCGCAGGGAATCCCGCGGCACGACCCAGACCACCCGGTCGACGAGGCCGGCGGCGATCAGCCTCGACGCGGCGATGACCGGCAGCAGCGACTTGCCGCCGCCTGGCGTCACCGCCGCCAGGATGTCGGTGATGCCCGTGGCCTCGCCGCGGGCGAGCGAGGCCACGAGTTCGGACAGGCTGCGCTGGTGGCTGCGCAGGGGGCGGGTCGGGGCACTCACGCCGGGAGGGAATCACGGACCATCCCCGGACCATGCCGGACCCCGGCCCCCTTGTGAATCCGGGGGACAAGCAGGATTTCTGCGTTCCCCACATCGGAAAACGGTTGCGCGGCGGGCGCAGATCAGCCTCGGCCGCGTTCCAGCAGCCGCGAGACGACGCGCGCCGTGAAATCGACCATCGGGACGATGCGGGCGTAGTTGAGCCGGGTCGGCCCGATGACGCCGACGACGCCGACGATGGTCTGGCTGCCGTCCCGGAAGGGAGCGGCGATCATCGACGAGCCGGAGAGCGAAAAAAGCTTGTTCTCCGAGCCGATGAAGATCCGCACGCCCTCGCCGCCCTCGGCGCGCGACAGGAGGTCGATCACGTCCTTCTGGCTCTCCAGGTCGTTGAAGAGCAGGCGGATGCGCTCCAGGTCCTCGGCCGCGCGCAGGTCGTCGAGGAGGTTCGCCTGTCCGCGCACGATGAGCTGGCGCTCCTCGCTCGGGCCGACCGAGCGGGCGAGACCGGCATCGACCAGGCGCTCGGTCAGCTCGTCGAGCTCCTGCTTCATCGCCGCCCGGGCAGTCTCGATCTCGCCTCGCACCTCGCCGAGCGTACGGCCGCGGATGCGGGCGTTGAGGAAGTTCGAGGCTTCCTGGAGTGCGCCGGCCGGCAGGCCGTGCGGCAGGTCGAGCAAGCGGTTCTCCACCGACCCATCGTCGGAGACCAGCACCACCAGGGCGCGGCCGGGATCGAGGCGAACGAACTCGATGTGGCGCAGGCGGGGGTTCTGCTTGGCGGTGACGACGACGCCGGCGCCGCGCGAGATGCCCGACAGCAGCACCGAGGCCTCGGTGAGCGCGCTGTCGAAGGTGTGGCGCGAGGCGGCGGCGCGCATCTGCGCCTCGATCCGACCCTTCTCCTCCTGGCCGACATCGCCGAGTTCGAGCAGCGCGTCGACGAAGAAGCGCAGGCCGTGCTCGGTCGGGAGCCGGCCGGCGCTGGTATGGGGGGCGTAGATCAGCCCGGCCTGTTCGAGGTCCGACATCACGTTGCGGATCGAGGCCGGCGAGAGCGCCATCGGCAGGATGCGGGCGAGGTTGCGCGACCCGACCGGCTCCCCGGTGGCGAGGTAGCTCTCGACGATCTGGCGAAAGATTTCCCGCGAGCGCTCGTTGAGCTCTGCGATGGCACGGGCCTGTCCGGAGCCGCCGGGCAGGGGTGGGAGGTCGCGCGTGTTCATCAACCCTACGGGAGCCATACGACCGCTTACTGTGATGGCCGCAGCCGCCCGGCGCAAGCGGGCGCGACGCCGCGCGGGCGCACAATCCGATCACCGCCTGAACGAAGGCCGACCCGCCGTCTCAGGCCGCGTTCAGCCCCCCGGCGCCACTCTCGTCTCCATGGCCGCACGAGGATGCGGCGAGACGGAACCGGAGGCGACCATGTTGACGTTGCGCAACCCGATGATGGCCGGCAAGCGGCTCCTGGCGGCGGCCGCCCTGGTCGCCGGCGGCCTCGTCACGGCCGGCGCCGCCCAGGCGGCCCCCTTCGCGCCCGGCGCCGCATCGGCCCCGGCCGCGGAGGTGGTGCAGGTGCAGTACGGCCATCATCACGGCTGGGGCCACCGCCATCACCACCATGGTGGCTGGGGCCGTCACCATCATCACCATGGGGGCTGGGGGCACCACCGCCGCCATCACGGCTGGGGCCACCATCACGGCCGGCACCATCACCGGGGCTATGGCTATTATTGAGGTGGCGGCGGACCACCGAGACAACGAATCAAGCGCTTGACGAACGGTCACGCTTTTGAGCGCGGGATTCCTCCTCCCCCGCAGAGGCAGGGCTGTCCGGGGAAAGAAATGGCGCTGGAGATCCCCTCTCCCCGCGGGCGGGGAGAGGGCTGCGTCCCCGTTCAGGGGACGCAGCAAGCGGAGGCGCAGCCGGAGCGAGGGTGAGGGGGTCTCGACGCGTGAGGCTCCTCCGGCAACACCCCCTCACCCTCGCCCTTCGGGCTCCCCGATCACCCGACGGGGGGTGATCGGGCCTCTCCCCGCCCGCGGGGAGAGGAGGACGCCCGCGCTTTTCCGGCTTCCCCGGACAGTCCTGCCGCAGAGGAGGAGGGGAAACCCGCGCCAGACCGAAATCCGTCTTCGGTTGCTTCAACTTGCGTAGACAATCGCCTACTCGTTCCATCCGCAAGGAATGGCGAAGCGGTGAAGACCTCACACCACCCTGAGCGGCTTCTCCAGCACCCGCAGCACCTGCGCCAGGTCGTGTCCGCGCTTCAGGATGCGTCCGGTCTCGGCGATCACCGCGTAGGCGCCCTGGCGGCGGGCGAGGCGGGGGTCCTTCTCGATGCGGTAGAGCGGGCGCTCGGAGGTGCGGCGATGGATGGAGAACACCGCCTTCTCGCGGGTGAAGTCCATCGTGTAGTCCCGCCACTCGCCCTCGGCGACCATCCGGCCGTAGAGGTTCAGGATGATGCGCAGCTCGTCGCGATGGAAGGACACCTGCGGGGCAACGCGCGGGGACGAGACCGGAAACGGTACGACCTGGGCGCCGGCATTCCAGCTTTCGGCCGTCTCTCCTTCGCTCATCGTCTCTCCTGCCTGTCGGGGTGATTCGCGCCCGGGGGACCGGACGCGGGGTGACGAGCCGGCGAACGACCCGCCTGCGACCATGATGGGATGGCACCGACGGCCCCGCAAGGGTTGCATCGGAGAGACACCGAGCCGTCAACCCGTCGATGCGAGACGGAAATAGCACGGAAACGATCACTGCCGCCCACAAATCGCCACAATCGCGCCGCGCGCTGGCCTTGATGCGTGCGCAAGGATGAGCCGACCTCATGGCCCGGCTCGTCGGCCGCTCCGGTACCCAGCCCCCCAGCCCCCGCGATGCCGGCGGGCCGGGCCTCCTCCGAGGTTTCGAGACCCAAACGACTTCAGGGCCGCCTCCTTCGGAGCGCGGTCCCTTTTTTGGCAGCCCCCGACTTCGGGCGGACGCCCCGGCGGGCTTGCGTCGGCAGGCCAACGCTCTGTCCGCTCATACGCTTTCCGATTGATCGCTTCGCGATGCGGAAAGCGGCTTCGCTCACGCGCCGCGCGGGCTGGTGATACGAAATCCGGAAGTGATCTTCCGGATTTCGTATCAGTTCGTCACCGGCTTCGCGGTCCCTTGCGGATGAAACATATGGCAGAGTGGACTTGCCGTCGGCGGAGAGATCGGTTCGTCTTTGGTGTGCCAGACCCCGCGTATCAGTTGGATCCGGGCTCCTCTTCAGTCCCCTCGCTTGCGTCACGGGCCGGTCCTCGGGCCAGCCCCGGAGCGCGTCATTTAGATTTGATCTCACGGGAGCCTGCGCCGGCGGCCTGACGGCAAGGAGATCGTGATGAAGGTCCTCTACCCCCGCTGCGCCGCCCTCGATGTTCACAAGGACACCGTCGTCGCAGCCATCCGCCGGGCCGAGAGCAGCGAGGTTCAGCGTGAGGTGCGGACGTTTGCCACCACCACGCCCGCTCTGCTCGACCTCTCCGCCTGGCTCGACGAGCACGCCTGCACCCATGTCGCCATGGAGGCGACCGGCATCTACTGGCGCCCGGTCTGGCAGGTCCTCGACGCCGACAGCCGCACCCTGATCCTGGCCAATGCCGCCCATGTCAAGAACGTGCCCGGCCGCAAGACCGACGTCGCCGACGCGGTCTGGCTCTCCGACCTGCTCGCCCACGGCCTGATCCGCGCCAGCTTCGTGCCCGAGGCCCAGACCCAGGCGATGCGCGACCTGCTGCGCACCCGCAAGCAACTGGTCCGCGAGCAGGCCAGCCACGTCCAGCGCATCCAGAAGACCCTCGAGGAGGCCAACCTCAAGCTCGCCTCGGTGCTCACCGACATCATGGGCCAGTCCGGTCGCGCCGTGCTCGACGCGCTGGTCAAGGGCGAGCGCGATCCGGCTGGGCTGCAGGCGCTGGTCAGCCCGCGGGTGAAGGCGGCGCCCGAGGCGATCCGGGCCGCGCTCACGGGCCGGATCGGGGATCACCACCGTTTCCTGCTCGGTGTGCATCTACGCCAGTACGACGGGTTGGGGCGAGCGATCGCGGAGATCGACGCGCAGGTGGAGCGCGACCTCGGCCCTTTCCGGGAAGCGGTGAAGCTGCTGGTGACGATCCCGGGCATCAGTGACCTCACCGCGCAGGTGATCCTCTCCGAGATCGGCCCCGACATGAGCCGCTTCCCGACCGCCGGCCATCTGATCTCCTGGGCCGGGCTGTGCCCGAGAAACGACGAGAGCGCGGGCAAGCGGCGCTCGACGCGACTGCGCAAGGGCGCGCCCTGGCTCAAGACGGCCTTGGTGCAGGCCGCCTGGGCCGGAGTGCGCAAGAAGGCGAGCTACATCAGGGCGCAGTTCCAGCGCTTGCGCGGCCGGCGCGGCCCCAAGAAGGCGATCTGCGCGGTCGCCGCTTCGATGTTGACCGCGATCTATCACATGCTCAAGGCCGGCACGGCTTACGTCGATCCCGGGCCTGATCACGGCCGCAAGGCGGCCCCGACCATCCGCGCCAAGGCGCTCGTGCGGCAGATCGAGCGCCTTGGATTTGCGTGCGAAATCAAACCCGTAGAGCCAGTTTCTATTTAGACCCTTGTTCCGTCGCAGATTTTTTCGCGAACCCGGCAGCCGCTTCTGCGGAATCCGCTCAGGGCTGCATCCACATCTGGGCGGCGAGGGCGCGGGCGCGGGCGACCCGGATGTGGTCGAGCGTCCAGAATCCGATCGTCAGCGCTCCGGCCAGGAGCGCGACGGGCAGGGCGAGCGCCAGGTAGGGGTTCTGCCGCGGCGGCGTGGTCATGCTTCCTCCTCTTCGCGGGGCGTGCTGTCCTTACGCGAACGCGCCCGGCGCCGCGTGGTGCCAGCGGGCCGATTGCCGGACAAGGACATCCTGCCGCCAACAGAGTTTTACCCCGCGCTTTACCCGGCGAGCGGCGCGAAGAAGCAGAACACGGTGCCGTCGCGGTGGCACCAGTGGTACCGACCGTCCTGGCTCGGCCGCACCTTCGCCATCGGCACGAAGACCCCGTGCGTCTGGTAGCCGCCCGGCACCTCGACGGCGTCGGAGACCGGCTCGCAATCCTGATCCGAGCAGCACTCGAACGGGTACCAGGAATGCGCCGGCTGGACGAGGGAGAGCGCGGCGACGGCGAGGGCGACCTTCATGGGCGGCATACCTCCAGCGGCTGAACCCGGCCCCGAGGGGCGCCGGAAGCCGGGAGCGGCACACCGCGTGCCAGATGGCGCAGGCCGGGCGCGAGCGCGTCATCGACGCGCAGGGCCTTCGTACGCATCCCTCCCCGATCCGGCGCGTCGGCGCGCCTGTCACGGCACCGATCATCGCGCCGCGCTGGCCGGAAGGAAACGCCACCGGTTGGATGAGCAGGGATTTCGAAACCCGAACGCGCGCACATCTGCGCGATGCGCCCGTTCGATGCCCGCCACGCCGCCCGCTATCCCGTCCTCATCGGCTGCGACGAGGTCGGCCGCGGCGCGCTGTGTGGCCCGGTGATCGTCGCGGCGGTGCATTTCGATCCGGCCGCCCTGTCGGGCGACCTGCTGGAGGCCCTCGACGACAGCAAGCGGCTCGACGCCGCCACCCGCGAGCGCCTGGCGCCGCGGATCATGGCGGAAGGGCGCGTGGCCCTCGCCGGGGCCTCCCGCGACCTGATCGACCGGATCAACGTGCGCGCCGCCACCCTCGACGCCATGCGCCGCGCGGTGGCGCGCCTCGGCATCGCCGCGGAGGTGGCGGTGGACGGGCGCGACATGCCCCCCGGCCTGCCCCTGCCCTGCCGGGCCTTCATCGGCGGCGACCGGCTGGTGCCGCAGATCGCCGCGAGCTCGATCGTCGCCAAGGTGGCGCGCGACCGGCTGATGCGGGCGCTGGCCCGGCGCCACCCGGCCTATGCCTGGGAGCGCAATGTCGGCTACGGCACCGCGGCGCACCGGGCCGCGATGGCGAGCCTCGGCCTCACCCGGCACCACCGGCTGAGCTTCAAGTCCAAGAGCCTGTGACGATGCCCGCGTGACGGGTCCCGGCGAAGCGCCTCACCCCGGCAGGACCGGTGTCTTCCCCGTCGGCAGGCCGGCCAGCACCGACTCGTCGATGGCGAGATGCGCCCGCACCAGCGCGTGCGGGGTGAGCGCCATCCACTGGTTCAGCGACACGTCGGCGTAGACCGGGCTGCGGAACAGTTCGAGGAAGCGCAAAGGCGTCGTGCCTGTATTCTCGATGTAATGCCCCATGGCGAAGGGCACGTAGCCGACGTCGCCGGCCTGATAGTCGAAGGTACGGGCCTTCGACTCGGAGCCGAACACCGTCATCCGGCCCTGGCCCGAGAGGTAGTATTGCCACTCGTCGCCGTTCGGGTGCCAATGCAGCTCGCGAAGTGCGCCCGGCTCCAGCTCGACCAGGGCCGCCGCGATGGTCTTCGAGGCCGGGAAGATCTTGGAATCGGTGATGCGGACGGTGCCGCTCTTCGTACGGATCGGCTCCTGCGCCAGCATCCGGTGGCTGAAGCTGTCCGGCACCGGCCCGGCGCCGCCGGTCCGGTCGCCGGCGAGCGGCCCCGGCATCGGCGCCGGGAAGATGTACTTCTCCTTGTCCGGCAACCGGGCGAGGGCCGATTCCGGCACCCCGAAGTTCTTCGCCAGGATGTCGCGCGGGGTATGGGCGAGCCAATCGGTGATCAGGAAGGTCGAATCTTCGGAAAAGTGGCCGTCGTCGAAGACCAGCAGGAACTCGCAGCCGTCGATCTCACCCGGCAATCCCTGGATCGAATGCGGGATGCCGGACGGGAAGTACCAGAGGTCGCCCTCAGCCACATCGTCCACGAAGGTGCGGCCGGCCTGGTCGACGGCGGTGATGCGGGCGCGGCCCTTGAGCATGTAGGCCCACTCTGCCTCCTTGTGCCAGTGCATCTCCCGGGCGACGCCGGCCTTGAGGCGCATGTTGACGCCCGCCATGGCGGTCGAGATCGGCAATTCGCGCACCGTCGTCTGGCGTGCCCAGCCGCCCTCCTCGAGCCGCATGTGGCTGTCGGTGAACGACCATTTCAGGTTCGGCATCGTGCCGTGGTCGGTCGTCGGCGGGCGCGTGGTGAACGGCTCCTCGGCCTGCCGCGCCGGGTTGGTGGGCCCGAGGATGTCCGCCCCGTCCTTGCCGCGCACGGGCTGCGGTCCCGGGGCTGGGGTCTGCGCCTGCGCACCGGCGGCGGTGCCCACGAGGCCGGCCGCCGCGGCGGCCAACGTGTCGCGGCGGGAGATGAGCGTCATGGACGGGCTCCACCTGTGGGCGGGGCCAGGATGCGCGGCCCCGCGTGACGCCCGACAATGCGTCGCTTGGCGGGGGGTTCCGATTCACGGGTGTGGCCTGACGCAGCGCATGACGTCGGCGCCTGGGAGAGACTGTTCGTTTGTTCTCTCTAAATATCAAATCTACTGCGTCATTCCGGGGCCGCGCAGCGGAGCCCGGAATCCAGAACCGCTGATGGTGCAGACAATGGCGGTTCGCGTCCCGCTTTATCCTTCACAACCCGAGTGTCTGGATTCCGGGCTCCGCTGCGCGGCCCCGGAATGACGACGAGGGTGTAGATACGGTCGATCCACTCAGATTCTCACACACCATCACCTGCCCGATAGCGCTCCGGCCGGCTGCCATCCTCGTCGGTGAAGCCGTAGGCCTGCGCCAGGTCGGCGGCGTGCAGCACCCGTCCCGCCCGGGACGCGACCGCGGGATCGCCCGCCAGCGCCGCCAGCGCCCGCCCAGCATAGAGCGGGCTCTCCCCGGCCTCCCCGCCCATCCCGGCCTCCAGCACCCGCTCGGTCCGCACCAGGCCGGGCGCCAGGGCCAAGGCCGTGACGCCGTAGGGCTTGAGTTCCGCGGCCATCGCGAAGGCCAGGCGGTTGGTCGCGGCCTTGGCGAGGTCGTAGAACAGGTCGCCGAGGTAATCGTCGGTGCCGAACGAGACCAGAACCAGAAGGCCGCCCTTGGCCGAGACCATGGCGGGGGCGACGGCCCGGGCGAGGATCAGCCCGGCGAGCGGGCCGGTCTCGAGGTTGTGGCGCAACGGGCCGAGGCCGCGGCGCCAGAAGGCGGTGCCCCAGGTGGCGCCGTCGGGATAGCGCACCCCGTCATAGCCCTCGTTGCCGCCCCAGACGCTCGACACCGCGACGTCGATGCGACCGAAGCGGCGCAGCACCCAGCGCACCATCGCGTCGACTTCGGGCTCACGGGTGTGGTCGCAGAGGTAATGGTGGCCGCGTCCGCCGGCGAGATCGACCTCCCGGGCGGTGTCCTCCAGGGCCTCCATCCGCTGGTCGGTGCGGGCGCCGGTCTCGCTGGAGCGGGCGGTGACCACCACGGTGGCGCCGGCCTCGCCCAAGGCCCGGGCGATGCCGCGGCCGACCCCGCGCGAGGCACCGGCGACGAGGCAGACCTTGCCGGAGAGGTCCGGGATGCCCGGGGGCCTCACCGGCTGCCGCGGGACAGGAAGCGCTGGAACGCGGCTTGCGCCTCGGGCGAGCGGAGCGCCGCATCGAAGGCTTGCGCTTCCGCATCCATGGCGGCGCACACGGCCTCGTGGTCGCCGCGGATCAGCCGGCGGGCGGCGGCGAGGGCCTGACGCGGCTTGGCGGCGAGCTTCGCGCCCTGCGCGAGCGCGTGTTCGAGGAGCCCGTCGGCCGGCACGACCGCGTTGGCGAGCCCGAGCCGCACCGCCTCGTCGGCCCCGTAGGCCTCGCCGAGGAGCAGCAGTTCGGTGGCCTTCACCAGCCCGATCCGGCGCGGCACCAGGTAGCTGGAGGCCGCCTCCGGCACGAGGCCGAGATCGACGAACGGCATCCGGAAGGTCGCGGCGGGCGCCACGTAGACGAGGTCGCAATGATAGGTCAGCGTGGTGCCGACCCCGACCGCGAGCCCGTCCACGGCCGCCACCATCGGGGTGCGGGTCACGGCAAGCTGGCGGATGAAGCGCAGCGACGGCGCCTCGCCGAAGGATCGTTCGGCCCGGGCGACGAAGTCGGCGATGTCGTTGCCGGCGGTGAACACGCCCTCGGTGCCGGCGAAGACCACCGCGCCGACGCCCGAGCCCTCGCGGTCCGCGCCCTCCAGGGCCTCCCGCATGGCGTCGTACATGGCGCCCGTCAGAGCGTTCTTCTTCTCGGGGCGGGTGAGCTGGACGAGGCGGACGCCGCCGGGCTGGTCGGTGATGCGGACGTGGTCGGTCATGGGAGCTCCGGAAATGAGGCGCGGATCATCGAGGAAGGTTTCCAGCGTCGGCCGAGGAAACATCCGCTCTTCCCATCCACGACCTCATCCTGAGGTGTCAGTCCATCAATGATGGACTGACACCTCAGGATGAGGTTGCGGGTGGGAGAGCCGGGTTCGTCTTGCGGTGTGCGCCTCACCCCGCCAGCGCCAGCACTCCGTCCTGCAGGAAGCCGCCGCCGCCGGTCACCGTCTCCTCGAGCCCCCGGCTCGCCGTGGCGAGGTTCTCGGCAAAGAAGCGCGACAGGGCGATGCGGGCCGGGTGGGCCGGATCGCCGTCGCCGGCCTTGGCCGCCGCGTTCGCCGCGAGCGCGGCTTGCGCCAGGCAGGCGCCGCCCTGGGCGAGACCGAACAGGCGCAGGTAAGGGGTGGCGCCGGCCAGCGCCTCGTCCGGCCGGTTCGAGCCGAGGGCCTTCAGGAGGGAGCTCGTCGCCCGGTCCAGCGCCTCGATCGTCTCGCGCAGGCGCGGGGCGGTGTGGCCGAAGGCGGGACCGCCCTCCTTCAGCACCCGCTCGGCGATCAGCCGCATCGCGCCGATCTGGCCGCGCACCACCGCGCCGTTCTCCAGCGGCAGCTTGCGGGTGACGAGGTCGATCGCCTGGATGCCGTTGGTGCCCTCGTAGATCGCCGCGATGCGGGCGTCGCGCAGGTGCTGGGCGGCGCCGGTCTCCTCGACGAAGCCCATGCCGCCATGGACCTGGATGCCGAGCGACGCGACCTCGATGCCGATATCGGTCGAGAAGGCCTTCGCCACCGGGGTCAGAAGCGAGGCCTGGGCCTGCGCGATTTTACGCGCCGCCTCGTCCGGCGCCCGGTGGGCGCGGTCGATCGCCTCGGCGGTGAGGTAGCAGATGCCGCGGGAGGCCCCCGTCAGCGCCTTCATGGTGAGCAGCATCCGCTGCACGTCGGGATGATCGATGATCGCGCTCGCGCCGTCCGTGGCGGCGCTCGCCCGGCCCTGGCGACGGTCGCGGGCATACGACAGCGCCTGCTGGTAGGCCCGCTCGGCGATGGCGACGCCCTGAAGGCCGACGCCGAGGCGGGCGTTGTTCATCATCGTGAACATGCAGGCCAGCCCCCGGTTGGCCTCGCCGACGAGCCAGCCGACCGCGCCGTCATACACCATGGTGCAGGTCGGCGAGCCGTGGATGCCGAGCTTGTGCTCGATGCCGGCGCATTTCAGCGCGTTGCGCGAGCCGTCCGGGAGCACCTTCGGCACCAGGAACAGGGAGATGCCGCGGGTGCCGGGAGGCGCGTCGGGCAGCCGCGCCAGCACCAGGTGCACGATGTTGTCGGTCAGGTCGTGCTCGCCCCAGGTGATGTAGATCTTCTCGCCCGAGATCCGGAAGCTGCCGTCCCCGACGGGCTCGGCCCGGGTGCGCATCACCGAGAGGTCCGAGCCGGCCTGCGGCTCGGTGAGGTTCATGGTGGCGGTCCACTCGCCCGAGACCAGCTTCTCGAGGTAGCGGGCCCGCAGTTCCTCGCTGCCGTGGCGGCTCAGCGCCTCGACGCCGCCGGCGGTGAGCAGCGGCCCGAGGCCGAAGGCCATGGAGGCCGAGTTCCACATCTCGATGCAGGCGGCGTTGAGCAGGATCGGCAGGCCCTGGCCGCCATACTCGACCGGGCCCGGCAGGGCGTTCCAGCCGCCCTCGGTCCAGGCGCGGTAGGCCTCGCGGTAGCCCGGCGGCATCGTCACCACGCCGTCCTTGAGCGGCGTGCCGTGGCGGTCGCCCACCTTGTTGAGCGGCGCCACCACGTCGTTGGCGAAGCGCCCGGCCTCCTCCAGGATCGTGTCGACGAGGTCGTCCGAGAGCTCGCCGTGCAGGCCCTGCGCGATGGCGCGGTCGAGCCCGGCGACGTGCCGGAGGGTGAAGGCCATCTCGGCCACGGGCGCGCGATAGGTCATCGAGGGCTCCTCCCGGGAGAGCGGGGCGGCATCTCGGAGGAGCCCGCCGTGCGGGCTCCCCTGGAGCCACCCTTTGGATTTGACGTGCGAGTGCCGCCGACGCTACGGCCGACAGCATGGTGACGGATAGTTTAGACGTGAACGATGATCCCGGGTCAATGCCGACCCGGCGGCTGACCGCCGACGACGCGGGCATCCGGGAAGCCGGCGCCCTGTTGCGCGCAGGGAAGCTCGTGGCGATCCCGACCGAGACCGTCTACGGCCTCGGCGCCGATGCGGGCGACCCGGCGGCGGTGGCGGGCATCTACGCCGCCAAGGAGCGGCCGCGGTTCAACCCGCTGATCGCCCACCTGCCCGACCTCGACGCGGCGCGGCGGGAGGGGGTGTTCGGCGCGGACGCCCTGCTTCTGGCGGAGGCGTTCTGGCCCGGCCCGCTCACCCTGGTGGTGCCGGTGGCGGAAGGCGGGCGGGTCTGCGACCTCGCCCGGGCGGGGCTCGGAAGCGTGGCGCTGCGGGTACCGGACAGCGTGGTCGCCCGCGCCGTGCTGACGGCGGCCGGCTGCCCGGTGGCGGCGCCCTCGGCCAACCGGTCGGGGCGGGTGAGCCCGACGGAGGCCGATCACGTGCTCGGCGACCTCGACGGGCGGATCGCCGCGGTTCTCGATGGCGGCCCCTGCCCGGTCGGGGTCGAATCGACCATCGTCGCCTGCCTCGACGGGCCGCCGGTACTGCTGCGACCGGGCGGCGTGCCGCGCGAGGCGATCGAGGCGGTCTTGGGCCGGAGGCTGGCACTGCCGAGCGTGCCCGAGGGAGCGGCGCCGGTCTCGCCGGGGCTCCTCGCCTCGCATTACGCGCCCCGCGCCGCGGTGCGGCTCGACGTCACGGAGATCCGGCCCGGCGAGGCGGCCCTGCTGTTCGGCCCTGCAGCACCCGATGGTCTCGATGCGGCGGCAGCGTCCCTGAACCTCAGCCCGGCCGGCGACCTCGCCGAGGCGGCGGCCCACCTGTTCGCCTTTCTGCGCCGGCTCGATGCGAGCGGTGCGGCGACGATCGCGGTAGCGCCGATCCCGGAGGACGGCCTCGGCGAGGCGATCCGCGACCGGCTGGCGCGGGCGGCGGCACCGCGCCGAGCGATGGCGTAAAATTTTTGCGAAAACCGCGGAACCGATCCCGCGGGCCTCGCGTTGTCGGGTCCTAGAAGGTCACCTAAGCCCCCATCGACCTTCCGCCTCAGAGGCCCGGATTTGCATCCGGGCTTTTTTCTTTTGCGGAGCGTCAGCCGGCGAGCTTCGCCGCGATGCCGGCGACGTGGCGGCCCTGGAAACGGGCACCTTCAAGCTCGACCACGCTCGGCTGGCGGCTGCCGTCGCCGCCCGCGATGGTCGAGGCGCCGTAGGGCGAGTTGCCCATCACCTCGGCCGTACCGAGCTGGCCCTGGAAGCTGTAGGGCAGGCCGACCACCACCATGCCCTGATGCAGCAGCACGGTATGGAAGCTCAGGATCGTCGATTCCTGGCCGCCATGCTGCGAGGCCGTCGAGGTGAAGACCGCGCCGACCTTGCCGACGAGGGCGCCCTTCGCCCATAGGCCGCCGGTCTGGTCGATGAAGTTCTTCATCTGCGCCGCCATGTTGCCGTAGCGGGTCGGCGTGCCGAAGATGATCGCGTCGTAGGACGGCAGCTCGTCGACCGTGGCGACCGGCGCCTTCTGGTCGAGCTTGTAGTGCGACTGCCGGGCGACCTCCTCCGGCACCAGCTCGGGCACCCGCTTGACCACGACCTCGGCCCCCGCCTCGCGGACGCCCTCGGCCACCGCATAGGCCATCTGCTCGATATGGCCGTAGGTCGAGTAGTAGAGGACCAAAACCTTCGCCATCGCTTGGATCTCCTGGAGGATTGCTCGGCGGGAACCATCGCGGATCGCAGGCGCCCGGGAAATGGCCTATGGTGCAAGCCCGCGCTTGCAGGCGCGCAAGGTCGGGAGTTCGATACCATGACCGCCGCCCTCGCCTGGGACGATTTCCGGCTGGTGAAGGCCATCTCCGACCAGCGCGGCCTGACCCAGGCCGCCGAGCGGCTCGGCATCAACCACTCCACCGCCTTCCGGCGCCTCGGCCAGATCGAGGCGACCCTGCGCACGCCGCTCTTCGAGCGCCACCGCACCGGCTACGTGCCGACGCCGGCGGCCGAGGAGATGGCGCGCATCGCCGCCCGGATGGAGGAAGACGTGCTGGCCTTCACCCGGCGGATCGAGGGCCGGACCCTGAGCCCCGCCGGAGAACTGCGCATCACCACCGCGGCCTCGCTGCTCACCGGCCTCCTGACCCCGATCCTCGCTGCGTTCTGCGCCCGCTGCCCGGAGGTCCGCCTCGACGTGGTGGTGTCGGAGCAGGCGCTCAATCTCGCCAAGCGCGACGCCGACGTGGCGCTCCGCGCCACCAACGACCCGCCCGACACGCTGGTGGGGCGGCGCCTCGCCACCATCGCCTGGGCGCTCTACGGCCGGGCCGATCTCGACCGCGGCGTCTCCGCGAGCGAGCAGCGCTGGGTCTCGCCGGCGCCCCGGCTCGGGGCGGCGGCGGCGGCGCGCTACGTGCAGGAGCGGACCGCGCCCGAGCGCGTGGTCCTGCGCCTCGACACCGTGCAGGGACTGGCGGATGCGGTGGAGGCCGGGATCGGCATCGGCCCCCTGCCCTGCGTCATCGGCGACCGCCGGCCTGGCCTCGTGCGGCTCTCGAGCCCGGAGCCCGATCTCGCCGCCGGCCTCTGGCTCCTCACCCATCCGGATCTGCGCCGCGCCGCCCGGGTGCGGGCCTTCCTCGACTTCGTCGGCGACGCGATCGCCAAGGAGCGCGACCTGATCGAGGGGCGGTTCCCGCCGCATCGGACCGAGGCGGCACTCACGCTTTGACCGGCGGCAAGGCGGGGCGTCCGTCCCGCCGCGAGGACGGTAACAGCTATACTCGGTTGTTATGGAGTTGCGGACGCTCACGCGGTCCTGCATGGTCGTATTCGATATTTCTGTTTCGTGACGCACAACGCCGCCAGTGGTTGAGCAATGACCCAAAGTTTCAAGGCACAGGGCGAACATTTGATAAGAGGACGATCCATCAGCTTGGAATGACGATGAATTGCCGAATAGCACGTTTTCCCAACATATGTTGCCATACAAAACAAGGCTTTGAGTGTGACGCAGCGTCTTTTCTCAATTCATGTTGCCAAGGCGGGGGGCAGTTTACTCCGCACAAGTCTCCAGAAGGCATATGGAAACGAGTTCCAGGCCCAGTACGATGACGACCCGGCCAATTCGGTAGCTCCGCGCAATCTCGACCCTGCCCACTTCATCGCGCGGCGGCTGCATCCGGTGCCGGGCACGACATTCATCTATGGCCATTACCATCCGGGCCGCTTCGCCATCACACGTGATGACTACCTGTTCACCATCTTGCGAGAACCCATCGAGAATATCATATCGATCTAATTTTTCTGGAAGAAATTAGAGCGGCAAGGGAGCTTGATCCACAATTATTTTCTTGACAACGATTTGGGCATTACCGACATGGCGCGCCTCCCGATCATGCGGACGCTCTACTCGCATTTCTATTTCGGGGGCTTTCCGATGGAGCGCTTCGATCACGTCGCGGATAACCGGTATCGCAAGGCGGCGCTCACGCGCCTCGGCTCGGCGATTGGCCGGCCGCTGGACGTGGATGTCCGCGTGAACGTGACGCCGCCCGACGCCCAGCGCCGGATGGTCGAGGCGGATGCACGCCTCATGGCCTCGCTACGGGACATCCTGATCGAGGACGTGCGCTTCTTCGAGAGATATGCCGAAGGACGTTGAGGTTGGAGAAGCGTCCGCCCGCCGCGCTCGACCCGGAGGCCGTGCCGGGGACGCCGATCGCTTCAACGGACCGAGACGATCTCGACCTCGTGACCCGCCACCGTGACGGCGTCGCCCGCCTGCTTGCCGGTGAGCGCGCGGGCGAGCGGCGCCACGTAGGAGAGCGTTCCCTTGGCCGGGTCGGCCTCGTCCTCGCCGACGATGCGGAAGGTCTGTTCCGTTCCATCCTCGCGGGCGATGGTGACGGTGGAGCCGAAATGCACGCCGTCGCCGGGTGGCTGATCCACCACCTGGGCCGAGTTGCGCCGGGCGGTCCAGTAGCGCAGGTCGCGGTTCACCCGGGCCATGTTGGCCTTGTCGTCGGGCGACAGGCCGGCATGCTCGGTGTGCAGCCGGTCCAGCTCCGCGTCGATGAGGGCGAGGCCCTCCGGCGTGACGAAGTTCGGGTGCGGGGAGACGGGACGGTCGGGGAGATCCTCGAAGGCCTCCCCGCCCTCCTTCTCGCGAACGAAGGCGATGCTCATGAAACGGGCAATGCGCGGAACGTCGCCAAGGTTCCGCGCAAGGTTCCGCGCATCGCTCGCGCCTACGCGATCGTCACCACGATCCGCCCGCGGGTGCGCCCGGCCAGGATCTCGGGGCCCCGCGCGATCACCTCGGCGAGCGGCACGGTGGTGGTCATCGCCGAGAGAGAGGCCGGGTCGAGGTCGCGGGCCAGCCGGCCCCAGGCCTCCCGGCGCAAGGGGAGCGGCGCCATCACGCTCTCGATGCCGTAGAGCGCCACCCCGCGCAGGATGAACGGCGCCACCGAGGTCGGCAGGTCCATGCCGCCGGCCAGCCCGCAGGCCGCGACCGCGCCGCCATACCGGGTCATCGCCAGCGCGTTGGCGAGCGTCGCGGAGCCGACCGCATCGATCGTGGCGGCCCAGCGCTCCTTGCCCAGGGGCTTGCCCGGGGCGCTCAGCTCGGCCCGGTCGATGATCTCGGCGGCCCCTAGGCCGCGCAGGTACTCCGCCTCCTCGTCCGCCCGCCCGGTCGAGGCGATGACGTGCCAGCCGGCACGTGCCAGGAGCGAGACCGCGACCGAACCGACGCCGCCCGCCGCGCCCGTCACCAGGGCCGGGCCGGATTCCGGGGTGAGGCCGTGGCGCTCCAGCGCCAGCAGGGCCAGCATCGCGGTATAGCCGGCGGTGCCGATCGCCATCGCCTGCTCGGGGGTGAAGTTCGCCGGCAGGGCCACCAGCCAGTCGCCCTTGACCCGCGACTTCTCCGCATAGGCGCCGAGATGCGTCTCGCCGGTGCCCCAGCCGTTGAGCACCACGGCGTCGCCGGGCTTCCAGTCCGGGTGGGAGGAGGCCTCGACCACGCCGGAGAAATCGATGCCGGGAATCATCGGCCAGCGCCGCACCACCGGCGCCTTGCCGGTGAGCGCCAGCCCGTCCTTGTAGTTGAGGGTGGAGTGCGTGACCCGGACGGTGACGTCGCCGTCCATCAGTTCGGACTCGTCGACATCCTTCAGGGCGACGCGCTGCCCGCCCTCGCCCTTCTCGATCACCACCGCCTTGAAGGTGCCCACGCTTTCGCCTCCCCGCCCGCGCGCGGCGTTCCGGCCGCGTTCGCTCGACGGGGTTGTGGGGCGCTGCCCCCTCTGCGGCAAGGACCTTGCGGCGAGGCGGCCCGGGAACGGCCCGGGCCGCGATCCGGCTCAGTAGCCGTCGTAGATGCTGCCGCCGCCGAAGACGAGCCCGGTGCCGGCTCCGACGGCCGCCGCACCGAGGCCGATCCCGGCACCCGCGAGGCCGAGGCCCGCCCCGACGATTCCGCCCGAGGCCGGACCGGCCGCGTAGCCGCCGCCATTGGCCGGCACCCAGCCGGAGCGGGCGGGCTCGACCAGGACGCGGCGCTGGTAGGAGGCGTAGGCCGGCGGGATCACCTGCGGCACCACCTGGGCCGGGCGCACCAGCACCCGGCGGGTCTGGGTGGCGTAGCGGGGCGGGATCGTGACCCAGCAGCCGACGGTCTGGCCGTAGGCGTCGACCGAGGTCTGCCACACCCGGCGGGCCGGCGCGACCAGCACCTGCTCGGAGACGGTGTCGTAGACCGGCGGGACGACGTGGTTCACCGTGCGCGGCGGGCGCACCATCACCTGCTCGGACACCGTGCCGTAGACCGGCGGGGTCGAGACCTGGCGGTAGCAATCGGTGGTGCAGCCGTAGCCGCCGGCGAAGGCCGGGGCGGCGGAGAGCAGGCCGGCCGCGAGGGCGGTCGCGGCGATGGCACGGGTGACCCGGGCGGTCATGTTCGGGCTTTCTCGGAAGGGTAGCGGGGAAAAGGTCCGCGCGGTGCTCGCCAGCGCCACGCTTGCCCGAGAGAGAAGCCGCTCCGATGCCCTTCAGGCAAGCCGAAAGCCGGAAGAGGGTAAAATTGCCCTCGGGATTTACTACGTATTTCGGTGAATTACGGAGGGAATCGCGCAAGCCTGGGAGTCGATCGGCGAGCGGGACTCGGGAACCCTCGACTTGTCCTTGGCCGATAGTGTCGGCGTAAACCATGGCCCCGGATTCGACTGGGGACGAGCCGAGCGCCAGGGTGGTCGTGCGACGGAGCCGGTCGATGCGGCCGGTCGACGACGAAAAAACCCTCCGGGAGGATCCGGAGGGCGTCAGGTTCGTCGATCGGGCGATCTGTCGTGCGGGGGGGGGCCGACGCCCACCGGTCAGGTCTGGCCCGGCCGCAGCTGGTAGAAGATGTGGCGGCCGATCACGTCCATTTTTCGTAGGCGGCGCGACCAGCGCGGCTTCACGTAGTCGGCATGGTAATGCGTCGCCCCACCGACATCGGCGAGGTAGGTGCGGCCCTCGACCACCGCGTGGGCGATCCGGGTCGCGGTCTGCCAGGAGGAATCGTCGGTGATGCGCAGCGACTTGCCCTCGCAGGCGAAGGAGAACTGGCAGCCCATGTAGCGGTGGCGGTTCTGGTACACGACACCGCAGATATTGGCAGGATACAGGCCGCTCTTGGCGCGGTTGAGCACCACCTGGGCGACGGCGGCCTGGCCCTGCTCGGGCTCGCCGCGGGCCTCGAAATACACGGCCTCGGCGAGGCAGCGCTGCTCCTTCTCGGCATTCTCCGGCGTGATCAGGTCGGCGTAGCGGCGCCGGTCATCGTCGCTCGGCGGGACCTCCGGATTGATGCGGGCGGCGGTCGTGACGGCGGATTTCGCGTCGCGGTCCAGGCGCGGCGAGATCTGGCCGCCGGCCGCGATCTCGACCGGCGTCGCGTCGGCAGGCGCCGGCGTGGTCGAGGACAGGGCGACGGCGCGGGGCACCGCCGGGGTGCTGCCGCCCTGGCCTGCCTCGCGTGCTTTGGGAACCCGGGCCTTGCCGGCAGCGGTCTGCCCACCGGCCGCGGCGCCGCGGGTCGGCGCCGAGGCGCCGGCCGCAGGCGAACTGGCGCCGGCCTCGCCGGCATCGGGTTCGGGCAGGGGCACGAAGCCTTCCTGCGGCTCCAGTTCCGGGTTCCAGGTCGCGGAGCCCGGCGTGAAGGTCGAGGCGACGCTCGGACGGTCGCTGCCGAGCCAGCCGGCCGCCAGGGAGGCCGATGGGGCGGCACCGGTCACCCGGGCCGGCACCAGGGCGTCGCCCTTGCGCGCGCGCTCCGCCAGGGGCCGGGTGCGGGCATCCACCTTCAGGTCCGGGCGCAGGGGCTCGGTGTCGAGGACGACGCGCAACGGCCCGGTGAGGCTCAGGGATGAGAGGCTGACCGGCGTGATCAGGCCGCGTTCCGGCAACGGCGGCATGCCGCGCGGCACGAGGCGGGCCACCGCGCTCGATCCTAGCGATGCTTCGTAGCCGGCGGACGCCGTGAACGAGACCAGGACGCCGAGGCCGACGGCCCAGGGCGCGACGGCCGCGGCGAGCCAGCGCATCCCCTTCGCCCGTCGCACCTGCCGTCTGCGCAGGTCACGCCTGCGCAAGTACCGCCTGCCCACAGCCCCGTCCCCACTCCGCAAACCGGCCCGCGCGGGACCGACACCTCGACACGGAGTGTTACGGGGTATGGTTGAGCGTTGGTTAAGCCGACGCCGGAGAACGCAACCGTCCGGCGAGATCGGCGGCCCGCGCCGCATAGACCACGGGCAGCTCCGCCCGCACGCCCCTGACCGCCACGGTCTCGACCCGCAACCCGTCGAGGGCGATGCCTGCGCGGTGCGCGGCTTCCGCGGAGGCGACGAGCTGCACGTCGGCGGCCTTGGCGAGGGATTCGAGCCGGCTCGCCAGATTCACCGCCGGGCCGATCACCGACATGCCGCGGCTCTCGCCGTAGCCGAGGCGGCCGAGCACCAGGGGGCCGGCATGCAGGCCCATCGCCATCCGGAGTGCCGCCGGCAGCTCGGCGGCGAGGCGCCGGTTGAGGTCCGTCACCGCCCGGTCGACCGTGCCGGCGGCCGTGAAGGCGGCCCGGCAGGCGGGGCCGATCCCGTCCGGATGGGTGAACAGGGCGAGCAGCCCGTCGCCGGCATAGCCGCCGATCCAGCCCCCCGCCGCCTCGATCTCGCGGCCGGCCGCCTCGAAGAAGTGGTTGAGGATGAACACCACGTCGAAGGGCAGCTTGCGCTCGGAGAGCGGCGTGAAGCCGCGGATGTCGATGAACAGGATCGCCACCTCGCGCTCGATCCCGGCAACGTCCGTATTGGTGAGGTGCTCGCCCGCGGAATCGCGGCGCGGGTCGAGGATGCGCACGAGCGCCACGTCGCCGCCGGGCCGGGCCTGGCAGGCGAGGCGCACGTTGCCCGGCGCGCCGATCGCCCTGAGCGCCGCCGCCTCCTGGGGGCCGGGGGCCGACAGGCTCTCCTCGCCGGCGACCACCAGCACCCGGCAGGTCGAGCAGCGCCCGCGCCCGCCGCAGACCGAGACATGTGGCACCCGGTTCGCCCGGCTGATCTCGAGGAGCGTCGGTCCTTCCAGGCTCCTCACGGTCGGGCCGCCGACATAGGTGACGCTGAAGCGCCGCGCCCGCAGGGTCGCGGCGGCCCGGATCAGCACCATCCCGAGAGCGACGGCGACGGCGGCGTAGATCGCCCCGGTGACGGTGTCGGCCCAGGCGGCGACCGCCGAATCGACCGACGGCACCGGCCAGCGGGCGGCGAGGTCCGGCGCATCGAAGCGGCGCGCCAGCACCATGTCCCGCTCCATCAGGCGCCCCTGCGTGACGATGCCGGCGAGCGCCGCCGCGGGCAGGCCGAAGGCCGGCACGGCCAAGAGCGGCGCCATCCGCCGGTAGAGCGGCGACAGGCGCAGCCAGGCATGCAGGCCGAGGCACCCATGCAGCCAGACGACGAGCAGCAGGGCGGTCTGGAAGCCCATGCCGTCGGGCCAGATGCGGGCGATCACGTAGGCGTAGCTGGTCCGCGTACCGTCCACCAGGTTGGCGATCCGGGTCCCGAGGACGTGCGGCACCAGCAGGAACGGGATCGCGAAACCGAGCAGCGTCTGCAACGCCTCCCAGGGCGGCATCCTGAGCGTGCGGC
Source organism: Methylobacterium sp. SyP6R (assembly GCF_019216885.1). Lineage (NCBI taxonomy): Bacteria > Pseudomonadati > Pseudomonadota > Alphaproteobacteria > Hyphomicrobiales > Methylobacteriaceae > Methylobacterium > Methylobacterium synurae. The sequence goes on from NZ_JAAQRC020000001.1 coordinate 4,885,261, forward strand.
GCTCGGCGAGCCGCACCAGGGAGAAGGTGACGTGGGCGAGCAGCGCGAGCCCGAGGATCAGGCTGCCGGGCAGCGAGCGCGTGACCGCGACCCGCCAGCGGGCCGCCTCCATCATCGTCTCGAGGCCGACGAGGCCCAGCGCGTGGTTGGCGAAATGGGTGCCTGCGAAGGCGAACAGGATCAGGCCCGAGACCAGCCGCAGGCGCTGCGCGAGCGAGCCGCGCCACAGGCGGGCGCCGGCCTCCGGGGCCGGGCCGACGGCGGCCTGCGGGTCGCGCATGGGGGTTTACTCTTTCCTGCCGCGGGTTTCCCCTCTCCCCGCGGGCGGGGAGAGGGCTGCGTCCCCGTTCAGGGGATGCAGCGAGCCCGAAGGGCGAGGGTGAGGGGGTGTTTCCGGAGGAGCCTCATTCGGCACCTCCCCCTCACCCTCGGCTGACGCCTCGCTCCGTCGACCATGAAGTCGCCGGAGCCCTCTCCCCGCCCGCGGGGAGAGGAGAATGCGCACAGCCCGAAGTGGGACGCTTCGGGCCGCGCATCGATCACGCCTCGCCGCGGCCCTTCACCTTGAGCGCCGCCTGCGCCGCCGCCAGACGGGCGATCGGAACCCGGAACGGCGAGCACGAGACGTAGTCGAGGCCGGTCTCCTGGCAGAAGGCGATCGAGGCCGGGTCGCCGCCATGCTCGCCGCAGATGCCGAGCTTCAGCTTGTCCCGCACCGCCCGGCCGCGCTCGGCGGCGAGCCGCACCAGTTCGCCCACGCCCTCCTGGTCGATCGACACGAACGGGTCGGATGCCAGGATGCCGCGCTGCGTGTAGGGCCCGAGGAACCGGCCCGCATCGTCGCGGCTGATGCCGAGCGTGGTCTGGGTCAGGTCGTTGGTGCCGAAGGAGAAGAACTCCGCCGTCTGGGCGATGTCGCCGGCCCGCAGAGCGGCGCGCGGCAGCTCGATCATCGTGCCGACCTGGTACTCGACGGTCTGGCCGGTCTCGGACGCCACGGCATCCGCCATGGCGTCGATGCGGGCCTTCACCAGGTCGAACTCGGTGCGGGTGAAGACCAGCGGCACCATCACCTCGGCGATGATCGGCGTGCCGGTCTGCTTGGCGGCTTCCACCGCCGCCTCGAAGATCGCCCGGGCCTGCATCTCGGCGATCTCCGGATAGAGGATCGCCAGACGGCAGCCGCGGAAGCCGAGCATCGGGTTGAACTCGTGCAGCTCGTTCATCCGGCGCCGCACCTTGTCCTCCTGGACGCCGGTGGCGGCGGCGACCTCGCCGATCTCCTTGTCGGAGTGCGGCAGGAACTCGTGCAGCGGCGGGTCGAGGAGCCGGATGGTGACCGGCAGGCCCGACATGATGGTGAACAGCTCGACGAAGTCCTGGCGCTGGTACGGCAGGAGCTTGGCGAGCGCGGCACGCCGGCCTTCCGCGTCGTCCGCCAGGATCATCTCGCGCATCGCCACGATGCGCTCCTCCTGGAAGAACATGTGCTCGGTGCGGCAGAGGCCGATCCCTTCCGCGCCGTACTTGCGGGCGGTGCGGGCGTCGAGCGGCGTCTCGGCGTTGGTGCGGACCTTCATGGTGCGGACCTCGTCCGCCCACTCCATCAGCGCCGCGAAGTCGCCCGACAGCTCGGGCTCGACCATCTCGACCGAACCCTGCATCACCTGGCCGTTCGAGCCGTCGATGGTGATGCGGTCGCCGGCCTTCAGCGTCACGCCGCCGACCGACAGGGTGCGGGCGGCGTAATCGACCCGGATCTGGCCGGCGCCCGACACGCAGGGCTTGCCCATGCCCCGGGCGACCACCGCCGCGTGCGAGGTCATGCCGCCGCGGGTGGTGAGGATTCCTTCCGCGGCGTGCATGCCGTGGATGTCCTCCGGCGAGGTCTCGATGCGGACCAGGATGACCTTGCGCTCGGCCTTCTTGGCGGCCTCGGCCTCCTCGGAATTGAACACGATCTCGCCCGAGGCGGCGCCCGGCGAGGCCGGCAGGCCGGTGGCGATGACCTTGCGCTCGGCCTTCGGGTCGATGGTCGGGTGCAGCAGCTGGTCGAGGGAGGCCGGCTCGACGCGGCCGACCGCCTCCTGGTGGGTGATCAGGCCTTCCGCTGCCAGCTCGACCGCGATGCGGAGCGCGGCCTTCGCCGTGCGCTTGCCGTTGCGGGTCTGCAGCATCCAGAGCTTCCCGGTCTCGACCGTGAATTCCAGATCCTGCATGTCGCGATAATGGTGCTCGAGCATCCCGTAGATGCGCACCAGTTCCGCGTAGGCCTCCGGCATCGCCCGCTCCATCGACGGCTTGTCGGAGCCGGATTCGATGCGGGCGACCTCGGTGATGTCCTGCGGCGTGCGGATGCCCGCCACCACGTCCTCTCCTTGAGCGTTGATCAGGAACTCGCCGTAGAGCGCCTTCTCGCCGGTGGAGGGGTTACGGGTGAAGGCCACACCCGTGGCCGAGGTCTCGCCCATGTTGCCGAAGACCATGGCCTGGACGTTGACCGCGGTGCCCCAGCTCGCCGGAATCGAGTGTAGCTCGCGGTACTTGTTGGCGCGCGGGTTCATCCACGAGCCGAACACCGCGCCGATCGCGCCCCAGAGCTGGGCCTGCGGATCCTGCGGGAAGTCCTGGCCGAGCTCGCGCTTCACCAGCGCCTTGTACTCGCCAATCAGGTGCTTCCAGTCGGCCGCGCCCAGTTCGGTGTCGAGGGTCAGGCCCTTCTCGTCTTTGTAGCGCTCCAGCACCTCCTCGAACGAGTGGTGCTCCACGCCGAGCACCACGTTCGAGTACATGGTGATGAAGCGGCGGTAGCTGTCATAGGCGAAGCGATCGTCGCCGGCGCCGCGGGCCAGCGCCTCGACCGTGGTGTCGTTGAGGCCGAGATTGAGCACCGTGTCCATCATGCCGGGCATCGAGGCCCGGGCGCCGGAGCGCACCGACACGAGGAGCGGCGACTCGGCATCGCCGAAGCGGCGGCCGGTCAGCTTGCCGACGGCCTCCAGCGCGCCCGCGACCTGGCCCTCCAGCTCGGGGGGGTATTGCCGGCCGTGGTCGTAATAATAGGTGCAGACCTCGGTGGTGATGGTGAAGCCCGGCGGCACCGGGAGACCGAGATTCGACATCTCGGCGAGGTTCGCGCCCTTGCCGCCGAGCAGGTCGCGCATCGCCGACTTGCCCTCGGCCTTGCCGTCGCCGAAGGTGTAGACCCACTTCGCCATGTCACTTCCGGCCATATCACTCGTCCGTTCGTAGCGGCTGCCGCCTGACGTTCCCGCCGGGTTGAACCATTCCCCGCCCCAACGCAAGCTGAACGGCAGGGCCGTCCAAAAGTCTTAAAGGCAGGTATCTTGGGGGGCGGGGGCGCCCTGGGCCCGGCCACTGCACGACATGTAGCGCCAGAAAGGCTGGCGGCCACGGTTTCCGGCGGGGGTTCAGCCTCTGCGCGCTCGGCGCGAGGCACTCCTACCCGCGACCTCATCCTGAGGTGTTAGTCGATCGAAGATTGACTGACCTCGAAGGAGGGCTCCAGGGATCGCGGAGACTCCTGGAGCCCTCCTTCGAGGCTCGTTTCACTCGCACCTCAGGATGAGGTCGCGGGTGGGGAGGAACGAGCAGGCGGCGCTTCCCTAGCGACCGCTCAGGCAAGCTGAACGATCAGCCCGTTCTGGATCGTCACCCGCCGGTCCATCCGGGAGGCCAACTCCAGGTTGTGGGTGGCGATCAGCGCCGCGACGCCCGAGGCCCGCACCAGCGAGACCAGGATCGCGAAGACGTGGCCGGCGGTCTGCGGATCGAGGTTGCCGGTCGGCTCGTCGGCCAGCAGCAGCCGCGGGCCGTTGGCAAGCGCCCGGGCGATGGCGACGCGCTGCTGCTCGCCGCCCGACAGCTCCGCCGGGCGGTGGCTCAGGCGCTCCTTGAGGCCGAGGAACGACAACAGCTCGCCGGCGCGCGAGCGGGCTTCCCGGGCCGACAGGCCGCGGATGAGCTGCGGCAGGACCACGTTCTCCAGCGCCGAGAATTCCGGCAGTAGGTGATGCGACTGATAGACGAAGCCCATCTCCTCGCGCCGCATCCGGGTGCGGGCGGCATCGTCCATCCGGGCGCTCGGCTGGCCGCCGATATAGACCTCGCCGCCGTCGGGCCGCTCCAGAAGGCCGGCGACGTGGAGCAGGGTCGACTTGCCGGTGCCGGAGGGCGCGACCAGCGCCACGATCTCGCCGGGCCAGATCGCGAGATCCGCACCGCGCAGAATCTCGAGATGGCCGGTGCCTTGGGTGTAGCGCCGCTCGACCTGGGCGAGGAAGAGCGCCGGGACCGGCTGCTGCGGGGACTCGTCCATCGGCGTCAGGCGCCCCTCGCGGTGGGGCGCGGGGGGAGAATCGGAGAATAGACGGGTCGCGGCATCCGGTGGGTACTCGGGAACAGGATCGGGGGGCGAGGGCCGGAAAGGCTCAGCCGTAGCGCAGGGCCTGCACCGGGTCGAGCCGGGCGGCGCGCCAGGACGGGTACAGCGTGGCGAGGAGCGACAGCACCATCGACATCGCCACCACCGCCACGACCTCGCTCGCATTGGTCTCGGACGGGATCTCGGACAGGAACCGCACCGTCGGATCCCAGGCGCCGGGAAACAGCGTGCGCTGGATCACCGTGAGGTTGGCCGAGAAGACGAGCCCGAGGACGAAGCCGGCGAGCGTGCCGAGGATGCCGATCGAGGCGCCGGTGATGAGGAACACCCGCATGATCGCGCCCCGTGTCGCCCCCATGGTGCGCAGGATCGCGATGTCGCTCGACTTGTCCTTCACCAGCATGATCAGGCCCGACACGATGTTGAGCGCCGCCACCAGCACGATCAGCGTGAGGATGATGAACATCACGTTGCGCTCCACCTCGAGGGCGGAGAAGAAGGTGCGGTTGCGCTGGCGCCAGTCGGTGATCAGCACCGGGCGTTCGGCGGCGAGTTCCAGCTCTCCCCGCGCCTCGCCGACAGAATCGGCGTTGTCGAGGAAGATCTCGATCACCGAGACGTCGCCGTCGCGGTTGAAGAAGGCCTGCGCTTCCGAGAGCGGCATGTACACGAAGGTGCCGTCGAACTCGGACATGCCGACCTCGAACACCGCCGCGACGTTGTAGCTCTTGATCCGCGGCGCGGTGCCGAACGGCGTGGTGGCGCCCTTCGGGGTGGCCAGCGTGATCGTGTCCCCGGCCTGGAGCCCCAGGGACTCGGCGAGCCTCTTGCCGATCGCGACGCCGCCGCCGGTGTCGAAATTCTCCAGCGTGCCGCCCCGGATGGTGCCCGCGACCGACGGGATCTTCTTCAGGTCGTCGGCGCGCACGCCGCGCACCAGCACGCCTGAGCCGCCGAATTGCGACGAGGCGAAGGCCTGGCCCTCGACCATCGGCAGGGCGAGGTGGACGCCCGCCACCTTGCCGAGCCGGTCGGACAGGTCGGCGAAGTCGGTCAGCGGCCGGTCGATCGGGGCGACGAAGATGTGGCCGTTGATGCCGACGATCTTGCTCAACAGCTCCTTGCGGAAGCCGTTCATCACCGAGAGCACGATGATGAGGGTGGCCACGCCCAGCATGATCCCGAGGAACGAGAACAGGGCGATGACCGAGACGAAGCCTTCTTTGCGCCGGGTGCGCAGGTACCGCCCGGCGATCGTCCATTCGAAGGGCGCGAATGGCAGGGTGGCGCCCCCGCCGCGTCCCGCGAACAGGGCGCCGACCTTCGGGATGCGGTCGCGGATCGCGGCGAGGGGCATCGGCTCAAGACGCCCGGTTCTGGCGGAGATAGGCCGGGACGGCGTCGGGGGCCACGGTCTCGCGGGCGCCGGTGGCGCGGCGCTTCACCTCGACCTTGCCCTCGGCAAGCCCCTTCGGCCCGACGATGACCTGCCAGGGCAGGCCGATCAGGTCGGCGGTGGCGAACTTTCCGCCCGGGCGCTCGTCGCGATCGTCGTACAGAACCGTGAGGCCGGCGGCCTCCAACTCGCCCTGGAGCTTGGCGCAGGCGGCATCGGTCGCCGCATCCCCGACCTTGAGGTTGAGGAGCGCGACGTCGAAGGGCGCCACCGCATCCGGCCACACGATGCCGGATTCGTCGTGGCCCGCCTCGATGATCGCCGCCACCAGCCGGCTCGGGCCGATGCCGTAGGAGCCCATATGAACCGGGCGCTCCTGCCCGTCCGGCCCCGTCACCTTCGCGCCCATCGGCTCCGAGTACTTGGTGCCGAAATAGAAGATGTGGCCGACCTCGATGCCGCGGGCGGCCATCTGCTCCGGCGCCGGCACCTGCCCGAAGGCGTCCGCGTCGTGCATCTCGGAGGTGGCGGCGTAGCGCGAGGTCCAGTGGTCGACCGTGGCCTGGAGAGCCGCGACGTCGTCGAAGTCGGTCGCCGCCTCCGGGGTGGCGAAGTCGAGATAGGCGCGGTCGCAGAAGACCTCGCTCTCGCCGGTCTGGGCCAGGATGATGAATTCGTGGGACAGGTCGCCGCCGATCGGCCCGGTCTCGGCCCGCATCGGGATCGCCTTCAGGCCGAGCCGCGCGAAGGTGCGCAGGTAGGCGACGAACATCTTGTTGTAGGAATGCCGCGCGCTCGCCTGGTCGAGGTCGAACGAGTAGGCATCCTTCATCAGGAATTCGCGCGAGCGCATCGTGCCGAAGCGCGGCCGCACCTCGTCGCGGAACTTCCACTGGATGTGGTAGAGGTTCTTCGGCAGGTCCTTGTAGGAGCGCACCGCCGAGCGGAAGATCGCGGTGATCATCTCCTCGTTGGTCGGCCCGAACAGCATGTCGCGCTCGTGCCGGTCCTTGATGCGCAGCATCTCCTTGCCGTACGCGTCGTAACGGCCGGATTCGCGCCACAGGTCGGCCGACTGGATCGTCGGCATCAGGAGCTCGATCGCGCCGGAGCGGTCCTGCTCGGCCCGGATGATGTCGGCCACCCGGTTCAGCACCCGCAGGCCCAGCGGCAGCCAGGCGTAGATGCCGGCAGATTCCTGGCGGATCATGCCGGCGCGCAGCATCAGCCGATGCGAGACGATCTCCGCTTCCTTGGGCGTCTCGCGCAGGATGGGCAGGAAGTAGCGGCTGAGACGCATGTCGGACCTTGGCGTGGCAGGCGGGTGGCGTGTCGCGGGGCGAAGCCCCGCCCGAGGGTCTCTCCCCGGGGAACGCCCTTTTGCACGCTTCCGGCGCCGTTCGCAAAACATGAAACGCGGGCCCGAGCGCCGAACCCATGCGCCGACCGACCCTCCGCTTCCCGCGTCCGGCGCGGGGCGTAGGAGAAAAATGCGCCGGCCATGCAAAAAAACGCATCAACCTGCTGGAAGGCAGGTGACAATGCGAATTCTTATTCCTATAAGCGGCATCGCGATGATGCGCAGGCAGGCCGAACGGCGCCGCGCAAGGTCCGAGTCTCGGGAGGAAAAGCCAGCTTCAACGCCCATAAGGGTGAATAACAGAGCATAGGCTGGCGAAAACATTCAGAAAGCTTACAAGCAAGGCTTCCGAGCCTTGCTTTTTTATTTTGAGCGTCGACGTCTCGAGTTTCAGTCTCCCGGGAGTCGATCGCGACCTTGTCGGTCGCGATCCGTTACAGCCCGGCGAGCGGGAAGGCCGCGACCGCCAGGATGAACACCACGTCGGAGACCAGCGTGGTCCACACCGCCTTGCGGCGCATCTGCGGCTTGTGCGGCGCGCCGAGATCCTGGCCCGGCACGACCACCTCGGTGCCGTCGGACGCGGCCCGGAACGGCAGCACCCCGAACAGCGCGATCCACCACACCACGAAGTAGAGGGCGCCCGCCCCGAAGCCGCTGAGGCGAAAGCCCCAGATCGCCAGCGCCAGCACCGGCAGCATCAGCCCGATGCAGACCGCGAGGGTGCGGGGAATCGTGGCCGTGGCGCGGTCGAGGAGGGCGTCCACGCTCACGCCTGCTCCAGCTCGACCAACGTCCCGAGGAAGTCCTTCGGGTGCAGGAACAGCACCGGCTTGCCATGGGCGCCGATGCGCGGCTCGCCCGAGCCGAGGATGCGCGCGCCCTGCGCCTTCAGCTTGTCGCGCGCCGCCAGGATGTCGTCGACCTCGTAGCAGACGTGATGGATGCCGCCGCCCGGGTTGCGCTCCAGGAACGCGTTGATCGGCGAATCGGCACCCAGCGGCTCCAGTAGCTCGATCTTGCTGTTGGGCAATTCGACGAAGATCACCGTCACGCCGTGCTCCGGCTGCGGCAGCGGCGCCGACAGGGTCGCCCCGAGGGTGTCGCGATACACCTTCGCCGAGGCGTCGAGATCCTTCACCGCGATGGCGACGTGGTTGAGCCTGCCGATCATGGGGGTGTTCCTCCGATGGTCCGTGGGTGGTTTGTCGATTTTAGGGCGTGGCGCGGGGTGGCGCTACGACATCGCCCTGTCCTCGCACGCCAACGGCTACCGCTTGAAGCGCGGATACCCCCTCCCCCCTCTGCGGGGGAGGGTGCCCCACGGAGTGGGGCGGGAGAGGGGAACCACGCTTCCTGATATGGCGGACCTGTTCTGAAGGGCGCCTTCTGGATCAGCGTCGCGCTGCCCCTCTCCCGGCTCACTGCGTTCGCCACCCTCCCCCGCAGAGGGGGGAGGGTTCGGGCGCTTTACTCGGCCGCGTCAGAGGACGACGGCCCTCACACCTCCACCACCATCACGTGGCAGGCCGGCTTCTTACCCCACACCTCGTTGACCGCCGAGCGGATCGCCCGGTCGACGGCGTTCTCGACCGCCTCGGAATCCCGCCGCTTGACCCGCGACAGCCCGTTGACCGTCCGCTCGACTGCGTCGCCGATGATGTCGATGATGACCTCGCCCTTGCGGCCGTAGCTCGGCAGACCCATCAGGTCGATCGACGGCTCGCCCTTGACCTCGCCGTTCTTGTCGAGCGCGATCGCCACCGAGACGATGCCCGTGAAGGCGAGCTTGCGCCGCTCGGGGATGGCGCGGTCGTTCGAATCGACGAGCACGTTGCCGTCCTTGTAGATCCGGCCGCTCTTCACGTGGGTGACGATCTCCGGCTCGCCCGGCGCCAGCCGGATCAGGGTGCCGTTGCGGGCCTTGACCACCTGCTCGACGCCCTGCTTGCGGGCGAAGGTGGCGTGCTCGGCCAGATGCAGGGCCTCGCCGTGCACCGGCACCGCGATGCGGGGCTTGGTCCAGCGATACATCGCCGCCATCTCGTCGCGGCGCGGATGGCCCGAGACGTGGACCAGTTCGGTCCGGTCGGTGATGACCTGGATGCCAGCCTCGATCAGGTCGTTGATGATCGCGCCGACCGCCCGCTCGTTGCCGGGGATCGCCCGCGAAGAGAAGATCACCCGGTCGCCGGGGGCGAGCGAGATCTCCGGATGCTCGTCGCGCGACACCCGGGCCAAAGCCGCCCGGGCCTCGCCCTGCGAGCCGGTCAGCAGCGCCACCACCTTCTCGCGCGGCAGGTAGCCATAGGCCTCGGCGCCGCGGATCTCCGGCAGCCCGTCGAGGTAGCCGCATTCGCGGGCGACGTCGATCACCCGGTCCATGGCGCGGCCGACCGCCACCACGTCGCGGCCGCAGGCCTGCGCGGCGAGGCAGACGGCGCGCATGCGCGCGACGTTCGACGCGAAGGTCGTCACCGCGACCCGGTGCGGCGAGTTGCGGATCAGCTCGGCGAGGTGATCCGCCACCTCCGACTCGCTCGGCGAGCGGCCCTCGCGGGTGACGTTGGTCGAATCGCAGACGATCGCCAGCACGCCCTCCTCGCCGAGACGGGTGAAGGTCTCCTCCGAGGTCGAGTTGCCGGCGACCGGGGTGTCGTCGAGCTTCCAGTCGCCGGTATGCAACACCATGCCGAGGGGCGTGCGAATGGCGAGCGCGTTGGCCTCGGGGATCGAGTGCGCCACCGGCACGTACTCGATCGAGAATGGCCCGAGTTCGAGGCGGCCGTCGGCCGGGACCTGACGCATATCGATCTTGGGCGCGCCCGGCTCGCCGAGGCGGCGGGCCTCGATCAGGTTCTTGGTGAAGCGGGTGGCGTAGATCGGCACCTTGAGCTTGGGCCACAGCTCGCCGATGGCGCCGATATGGTCCTCGTGGCCATGGGTGATCAGGATGCCGAGCAGGTTTTCGCGCTGCTCCTCGGCGAAGCTGAGATCCGGGTACATCAGGTCGACGCCCGGCATGTGCTCCTCACTGGCGAAGCCCATGCCGAGATCGACCATGATCCACTTGCGGTGTTTCGGAGGCCCGAAGCCGTAGAGCGCGGCATTCATGCCGATCTCGCCCACCCCACCGAGGGGCACGAAGATCAGCTCATCTCCCTTGTTCGACATTCCCATACCATCGCTACTCGGACCGCCGTCGCGGTCCCCTCGAGGAACGGCCTCGTCTGCCGTCACGGTCACGGCGCCGTCATGTTGCGTGTGCGGCCGAAAACGGCCGCGCGGCGGCGGCGCCGTGAGGCGCCCCGCCGAAAAGACTTCGAACGTATCGGGGGAGAGCGTCGTCGCCGCACGGGCGCCGGAGCCGCCTCCCCGTCAGGCCGCGCTGGCGGCCGCTCCGAAATGCACCTCGCCGGCGGAGACTGGGACGCGGGTCCCGCCCGCCAACCGAACGACCAGCCGGCCGGCCTCGTCGATCGTCTCGAAGGTCCCGCTTAACCGGCGCTCGCCGGTCTGGACGGCCACCGGACCGTCGAGTCCTGCGGCCAGACCGAGCCAGGCACCGCGGATGCGCGAAAAGCCCCGACCTTCATCCCACAGCCGCGCGACCTCGACCCAGGCGCCGCTGAGCAGACGAAACAGCCCCGGCGCATCGACGGCGCAACCGGCCTGCGCCAGGGAGGTCGCCGCGTAGGGAAGCCCCTCGGGCGCGCCGGTCACGTTGATGCCGATGCCGATCGTGACGAATGCCCCGCGCTCGGGCAGGGTTTCCATCTCGAGCAGGATACCGACGAGCTTGGCCCCGTCGAGAAGAACGTCGTTCGGCCATTTCAGCCGGAAATCGGGGGTTCTCCGATCCGGTCCGGGACCGCAGGCACGACGAAGCGCCCGTTCCACCGCAAGACCGGCGACGAAACCCAGGGTCGCGACCCGATCAGGCGCGAGCCCGGCGGGTACAGGCCAGAGCAGGCTCGCGGCGTGGTTGCCCTCGATCCAGCCCCAGCCCTTGCCGCGTCGGCCGCGGCCGCCGGTCTGTTCGCGGGCGACGACCCAGCACGGCCCGGTCTCGCCGGCCCGCGCCAGTTCCATGGCCTGCGTGCTCGTCGAGCCGAGGCTGTCATGGACCTCGAGACGGTATCCCGCGGCCTTGGCCGCGGGGTCGAGCACGAAGGTCATGCGCCTAGAACAACGACTTCGCGGCGGTCCCGGCGATGCCGACCAGCGGGGCCGGCATGAGCCAGAACAGCAGCACCACCACGCTCGACAGGCCGAGCACGATCCGCAGGCCCGGGCCCATCGGCTCGTAGGCCTCGGCCGGCTCGTCGAAGTACATCACCTTGACGAGGCGCAGGTAGTAATAGGCGCCGACCACGCTGGTCACCACGCCGATCACCGCCAGGGTCACGAGGTTCGCCTTGATGGCCGCGGCGAAGACGTAGAACTTGGCGAAGAACCCGGCGAGCGGCGGGATGCCGGCGAGCGAGAACATCATCATGGCGAGCAGGAACGCGATCCACGGATGGGTGCGCGACAGGCCCGACAGGTCGTCGATGGTCTCGTACATCTTCCGGCCGCGGCGCAGAGACAGGATCACCGCGAAGGCACCGAGCGTCATGGCGAGGTAGATCGCCATGTAGATGACGACGCCGCGCACCCCCTCCTGCGTGCCGGCGGCGAGCCCGATGAGCGCGTAGCCGACATTCGCGATCGAGGAATAGGCCATCAGGCGCTTGAGGCTGCGCTGGCCGATCGCCGCGAAGGAGCCGAGCGCCATCGAGGCGATCGACACGAACACGATGATCTGCTGCCACTCGGGCGTGATGACCGGGAAGGCGCCGATGAAGACGCGCACGGCCATCGCCATCGCGGCCATCTTGGGAGCCGACGCGAAGAAGGCGGTGACCGGGGTCGGCGCGCCCTCGTAGACGTCCGGCGTCCACATGTGGAACGGCACGGCGGCGAGCTTGAACGACACGCCGGCGGCGACGAACACCACGCCCAGCACCACGCCGAGACCCGAGCCCTCGCGAAGCGCGGTGACGATGTGCGGGAACGAGACGGTGCCGGTGAAGCCGTAGACCAGCGAGGCGCCGTAGAGCAGCATGCCGGAGGACAAAGCGCCGAGCACGAAGTACTTCAGGCCGGCCTCGGTCGAGCGCACGTCGTCGCGGTGGAACGACGCGATGACGTAGGCCGCGAGGCTCTGCAGCTCGAGGCCCATGTAGAGCGCGATCAGATCGTTGGCCGAGGCCATGATCATCATGCCGATCGTCGAGAGGACGATCAGGATCGGGTACTCGAACCGGGCGATGCGCTCGCGCTCGAAATGCTCCTTGGCGAGCAGGATGGCGGCGCCCGACCCGATCAGGGTCAGCGCCTTCATGATCCGGGCGAACCCGTCGACGATGAAGGAGCCGTTGAAGGTGGTGACCTTGGCGCCGAAGGGCTGGCTGACCACCGCGAACAGCGCGAGGATCAAGAGGATCAAGGCGCCGACGCTGACGCCCTCGGTGGAGCGCTCGCCCTTGAAGGCGCCGTAGAGGATGAGCACCAGGACGCCGACCGAGAGGATCAGCTCCGGCAAGGCGGGCCCGATGGCGGGCATGACGATCTGAGCGGCGTTCATCGCGAAGAACTCAGTGCGGGACCGGCAGCGCCGCGGCAGCGGTCTGGGTCGTGGAGAGGGCGGCGCGCATGCCTTGCATCAGCGCGTCGGTCGAGGGCGCGAAGACGTCGAGGATCGGGCCGGGATGGACGCCGTAATAGATCGTCAGCGCCACGAGCGGGGCGAGGATCAGCATCTCGCGGCGGTCGAGGTCGGTGATCGCCTGCAGGCTCGGCTTCTCGAGCTTGCCGTAGACCACACGGGCGAACAGCCACAGGGCGTAGGCCGCCGACAGGATGATGCCGAAGACCGAGAAGAACGACACCATCGGGTTGGCCCGGAAGGCGCCCATCATCGCCAGGAACTCGCCGACGAAGCCCGAGGTGCCCGGCAGGCCGACATTGGCCATCGTGAACACCATCATGGCGACCGCGTAGAGCGGCATCCGTTTCACCAAGCCGCCATAGGCCGAGATCTCGCGGGTGTGCATCCGGTCGTAGATCACGCCGACGCAGAGGAAGAGCGCGCCCGAGACGATGCCGTGCGAGATCATCAGGAACAGGGCGCCCTGGATGCCCTGCTCGTTGAGCGTGAACAGGCCGAGTGTCACGAAGCCCATATGCGCCACGGAGGAATAGGCGATGAGCTTCTTGATGTCGGTCTGCACCAGCGCGACCAGCGAGGTGTAGATGATCGCCACCACCGACAGCGTGTAGACCATCGGGGCGAAGTAGTGCGAGGCGTCCGGGAACATCGGCAGCGAGACCCGGATGAAGCCGTAGCCGCCCATCTTCAGCAGGATGCCCGCCAGGATGACCGAGCCGGCGGTCGGCGCCTCGACGTGGGCGTCGGGAAGCCAGGTATGGACCGGCCACATCGGCATCTTCACCGCGAAGGAGGCGAAGAAGGCGAGCCAGAGCCAGATCTGCATGTTCGCCGGGAACCGGGTCTGCAGCAGGGTCGGGATGTCGGTCGTGCCGGCCTGCCAGTACATCGCCATGATGGCGAGCAGCATCAGCACCGAGCCGAGCAGGGTGTAGAGGAAGAACTTGAACGACGCGTAGATCCGGCGCTTGCCGCCCCAGATGCCGATGATGAGGAACATCGGGATCAGGCCGGCCTCGAAGAACAGGTAGAACAGCACCAGGTCGAGGGCGCAGAACACGCCGATCATCGTGGCCTCGAGGACCAGAAACGCGACGAAGTACTCCTTCACCCGGTGCTCGATCGACAGCCAGGAGGCACCGACGCAGAACGGCATCAGGAAGGTGGTGAGCAGAACGAGCGGCATCGAGAAGCCGTCGACGCCGAGCTTGAACCGGATCGTCTCGGTCAGCCAGGCGTGGGTCTCGACGAGCTGGAACTGCGCCGTGGAGGTGTCGTAGCGGCCCCAGGCGACCAGGGACAGCAGGAAGGTGGCGAGCGTCGCGATGAGCGCCGCCCAGCGGGCGTTGCGCCGGACCGATTCGTCGTCGCCGCGGAGCGTGAGGATGAACGCGGCGCCGACGAGCGGCAGGATGATGAGGCCGGAGAGGATCCCGAGGCCGAGCATGATTCTCTGTTCTCCGGTCAGGTCAGTGGGTGGCCGCGGAGACGCCGGTGATCAGGTACCAGCTCACCAGGGCCGCGACGCCGACCAGCATCACGAAGGCGTAATGGTAGACGTAGCCGGTCTGGAGACGGACCACGCCGCGGGTGATGTCGACGACGCGGGCGGCGATGCCGTTCGGGCCCATCCCGTCGATGATGCGGCCGTCGCCGACCTTCCACAGGAACTCGCCGAAGCCCTTGGCAGGACGGACGAAGATCCGGTCGTAAAGCTCGTCGAAGTACCACTTGTTGAGCAGGAAGCGGTACAGCAGCGGCTGGTTCGTCGCGAGCTGATGCGGCAGTTCCGGCCGGCGGATATACATCCAGAAGGCGAGCAGGAAGCCGAGCACCAGCATCACGAAGGGCGAGTGCTGCACCCAGGCCGGCGCGTTGTGGATGTCGTGCATGATGTGATTGTCGGGGCCGTGCGCGAGCGCGCCCTTCCAGAACTCGTCCATGCCCTCGCCGATGAAGCGGTTCTTGAACACCAGGCCGGCGAAGAGCGCGCCGAGCGCCAGGACCGCGAGCGGGATCGTCATCACCCGCGGGCTCTCGTGCGGGGTATGGGCGTGGTGGTCGTGGTGCTCGATCGCCGAATGCGAGGCCGGCTCGACGTCATGGCCCTTGTCGTCGTGGGCGACACCCTCGTGGTGGCCCGGTGCGCCGTCGGCTTGGGCAGAGGCATGGGCGACCGCATGGTGCGCGTGGGCATCGCCGTGGTGGTCGTCATGACCATGGGCGTTCTGCCAGCGGGCAGGCCCCTCGAAGGTCATGAAGAACAGGCGCCAGGAGTAGAACGAGGTCATGAAGGCCGCGATGACGGTCGCCAGGAAGGCCAGCACGTGGCCCGGCCTGGTCGACATGTAGGCCGCCTCGATGATCGCGTCCTTCGAGTAGAATCCGGCCGTGAACGGGAAGCCGATCAGCGCCAGGGTGCCGATCGCCATCATGGCGGTGGTGAAGGGGATGTAGCGGCGCAGAGCGCCCATGTTCCGCATGTCCTGCTCGTGGTGCATCGCGTGGATGACCGAGCCGGCGCCGAGGAACAGCAGCGCCTTGAAGAAGGCGTGGGTGAAGAGGTGGAACACGCCCGCCGCGTAGGCGCCGACGCCGAGCGCGACGAACATGTAGCCGAGCTGCGAGCAGGTCGAGTAGGCGATGACGCGCTTGATGTCGTTCTGCACGAGGCCGACGGTGGCGGCGAAGAAGGCCGTGATGCCGCCGATCACCGTGACGACGATCAGCGCGTTGGGCGCGGCATCGAAGAGCGGCGACAGGCGGGCGACCATGAACACGCCGGCGGTCACCATGGTGGCGGCGTGGATCAGTGCCGAGACCGGGGTCGGGCCCTCCATCGCGTCCGGCAGCCAGGTATGGAGCAGGAACTGCGCCGACTTGCCCATCGCGCCCATGAACAGCAGCAGGCAGCAGATGGTGAGCGCGTTCCAGTCGTAGCCGAGCAGGTGGAACGTCGCGTCCTTGAGTTCCGGCACCTTGGCGAAGATGGCGTCGTAGCTGACGGCGCCGAACAGCACGAAACAGAGGAAGATGCCGAGCGAGAAGCCGAAATCGCCGACGCGGTTGACGATGAAGGCCTTCATCGCCGCGGCGTTGGCCGAGGGCTTCTCGTACCAGAAGCCGATCAGCAGGTACGAGGCGAGGCCGACACCCTCCCAGCCGAAGAACATCTGGACGAGGTTGTCCGACGTCACCAGCATCAGCATGGCGAAGGTGAAGAGCGACAGGTAGGCGAAGAACCGCGGCCGGTGCGGGTCCTCGTGCATGTAGCCCATCGAGTAGAGGTGGACGAGCGCCGAGACGCTGTTGACCACCACCAGCATGACCGCGGTCAGCGTGTCGGCCCGGAACGCCCAGTCGACCGTCAGGCCGCCGGCGGTGAACCACGTCGCGACGTGGTGCGTGGTGGCGCCGTGGCCGTGCCCGCCGGTGACCTCGAAGAAGGCGACCCAGGACAGGAGCGCCACGAAGACGAGGATGCCGGTGGTCACCACCTCGCTGGCCCGCGGGCCGATGCGGCGCCCGAACAGACCGGCGATGAGGAAGCCGATCAGGGGCAGGAAGACGATCGCGTGGTACATGCTCGGGGTCCGGCCTCGCGTGGCTCTTGCCGCTGCGGCACTGGTTCTTCGGAAAAGGGCTGAGGGCGTGGGGCCTGCGTCAGCCCTTCATCATGTTGACGTCCTCGACGGCGATCGACCCGCGGTTGCGGAAGAACACCACCAGGATGGCGAGGCCGATGGCGGCCTCGGCGGCGGCGACCGTCAGCACGAACAGGGCGAAGACCTGGCCGACGATGTCGCCGAGATGGGTCGAGAACGCCACCAGGTTGATGTTCACCGCGAGCAGGATCAGCTCGACCGACATCAGGATGACGATGATATTCTTGCGGTTGATGAAGATGCCGAGCACCCCGAGGGTGAACAGGATCGCGGCGACCGTCAGGTAATGGCTCAAACCGATCATCGTGCCTCTCGACCGCGGGCGGCCGCCTTCGTGTCGCGAGGCTTCACCGAAGCCCCGCCGCTCGTGCCATCAGCATCGCGAGGCTCGTCGAGCCCCGCACGACTTCTTCAAACCGCGGCGAGGATCAGACCTCGACACCCTGCCCGGTCGGGACGTGGCGCACCTCGACGGCATCGGCCTGGGTGCGGGCGTTCTGGATCGCGATGTCCTGGCGCTTGACGCCGGGCCGGTCGCGCAGGGTCAGCACGATCGCGCCGATCATCGCGACCAATAGGATCAGGCCGGCGACCTGGAAGAACAAAAAGTAGTTGGTGTAGAGAACGAGACCCAGGGCCTGCGTGTTGGTCACGGTCTCCGAACCGGGCGAGACCGCCAGCGGCCCGTGCACCAGGCCGGGATCGATCGCCCAGGAGCCGACGACGAGAAGCAGCTCGATCAGGAACACCGCCCCGATCAGCCCGCCGACCGGCAGGTAGTCCTGGAAGCCCTGGCGCAGCTCGGCGAAATCGACGTCGAGCATCATCACGACGAACAGGAACAGCACCGCGACGGCGCCGACATAGACCACGACCAGGATCATGGCCAGGAACTCCGCCCCCATCAGCACGAACAGCCCGGAGGCGTTCACGAAGGCGAGGATGAGGAAGAGCACCGAGGTGACGGGGTTGCGCGAGGCGATCACCATGAAGCCGGAGGCGACGGTGATCGCGGCGAACAGATAGAAGAAGGCGGCGGCTGCGGTCATGCGCTGAATTCATGCCGCCTGGCGGCGGCCTCCTGCCCGACCCCCGGAGCGTCCCGGCGGCCCGTCTATAGAACCCGCTCCCGCGGCGCACAACCGGGGGAGCGGCGAATGTGTCGTCGGTGTGGGGAGGATCACCGCCCTCCCCTGCTCCTTGGCGAGGGAGAGCGAGCCGCTCTCCCCCAACCGGCGTTCAGCGGTAGGGCGCGTCCGCCGCGATGTTGCGGGCGATCTCGCGCTCCCAGCGGTCGCCGTTCGCGAGCAGCTTCTCCTTGTCGTAGAGAAGCTCCTCGCGGGTCTCCACCGAGAACTCGAAGTTCGGCCCCTCGACGATGGCATCGACCGGGCAGGCCTCCTGGCACATGCCGCAATAGATGCACTTCACCATGTCGATGTCGTAGCGCGTGGTGCGGCGCGTGCCGTCGTTGCGGCGCGGGCCCGCCTCGATGGTGATGGCCTGGGCCGGGCACACCGCCTCGCACAGCTTGCAGGCGATGCAGCGCTCTTCCCCGTTGGGGTAGCGCCGCAGGGCGTGCTCGCCGCGGAAGCGCGGGCCGCGATGGCCCATCTCGAAGGGGTAGTTGATCGTCGCCTTGGGCTTGAAGAAGTAGCGCATCGCCAGGGCGAACCCGGTGACGAACTCCTTCAACAGCAGGCCGCGGGCGACCTGGTCGAGCTTCATGGCTCGTTCTCCGACGGTTGGGTTCAGGAGACCGGCGCGAGGCCGGTCAGCTTGAGGACGAAGGCGACGACGAAGACCATGACCAGCGAGAGCGGAAGGAAGACCTTCCAGCCCAGCCGCATGAGCTGGTCGTAGCGGTAGCGCGGCACCATGGCCTTCACCATGGCGATCATGAAGAACAGGAAGCTGGCCTTGAGGGCGAACCAGATCAGGCCCGGGACCCAGGTGAAGGGCGCGAACGGGATCGGGGAGAGCCAGCCGCCGAGGAACAGGATCGTGCCGAGCGCGCACATCGTGACGATGGCGACGTACTCGCCGAGCATGAACAGCAGGTACGGGGTGGAGGAGTATTCCACCATGTAGCCGGCGACGAGCTCGGATTCGGCCTCCGGCAGGTCGAAGGGCGGGCGGTTCGTCTCGGCGAGCGCCGAGATGAAGAACACCACGAACATCGGGAACAGCCACAGCCAGTACCAGCCGAGGATGCCGAGCGAGGTGTCCTGCGCCCGCACGATCTGCGACAGGTTGAGCGAGCCGGCGCACATCAGCACCGTCACGATCACGAAGCCGAGCGAGACCTCGTAGGACACCATTTGGGCGGCCGAGCGGAGCGCGCCGAGGAAGGCGTATTTCGAGTTCGAGGCCCAGCCGCCCATAATGACGCCGTAGACGCCGAGCGACGAGATCGCGAAGATGTAGATGATGCCGACATTGATGTCGGCGATCGGCCAGCCGTCGGCGAGCGGGATCACCGCCCAGGCGGCGAGCGCCAGGGTGGCGAAGATCAGCGGCGCCAGGAGGAACAGGCTCTTGTTGGCGCCGGCCGGAATCACCGGCTCCTTCAGCACGAACTTCAGGAGGTCGGCGAAGGATTGGAACAGGCCCCAGGGCCCGACCACGTTCGGGCCGCGGCGCAACTGCACCGCCGCCCAGATCTTGCGGTCGGCGAGCAGCGCGTAGGCGATGAAGACGAGCAGCGCCACCAGCAGCGCCACGCTCTTCAGGGCCACGAGGAGGACGGTGCCCAGCACCTCCCAGACGGTCATCGGTCGGTGCTCCTCATTCCGCCGCTTCGAGGGCCCGCCCGCGGGCGAGACCCGAGCACTCGGCGAGCACCCGCGAGGCGCGGGCGATCGGGTTGGTGAGATAGAAATCGGCCACCGCCGGGCGGAACGGCTCGCGGCCGGCCTCGCCCGAGAGACCCGCCAGCGTCGTCAGCGCGGCGACGCCGTCGCTCTGCGCGACCTGATCGATGCCGGCGAAGTGCGGATGCGCGGTGTAGAGCGCCTTGCGGAGCGCGGTCAGCGAGTCGAACGGCAGGCGCTGGCCGAGCACGTCCGACAGGGCGCGCAGGATCGCCCAATCCTCGCGGGCATCGCCCGGCGGGAAGGCGGCGCGGTTGGCGAGCTGGACCCGGCCTTCGAGGTTGACGTAGGTCGCCGACTTCTCGGTATAGGCCGCGCCCGGCAGGATCACGTCGGCGCGGTGGGCGCCCTTGTCGCCGTGGGTGCCCTGGTAGATCACGAAGGCGCCCGGGCCGACCTCGACCTCGTCGGCGCCGAGGTTGAACAGCACGTCGAGCGCGCCGCCCTGCACCATCTCGGCGAAGGTCAGGCCGCCCTCCCCCGGCACGAAGCCGAGATCGAGGGCGCCGACGCGGGACGCCGCGTTCTGGAGCACGCCGAGACCGTTCCAGCCCTCGGCCTTGGAACCGAGGCCCTGGACCAGCTTGGCGACCGCGGCAAGGAGGGCCGCGCCGTCGGCACGGGCAAGCGCCGCCTGGCCGACGATCACCAGTGGACGCTCGGCGCCCTTCAGCGCCTCGGCGAAGCTGTGCCGGCCCGACGCGATCTCGGCCAGGGTCTCGGGGCCCGCGCCGAGATAGGCGTGGGGATAGGTGAGATCCGCGTCCTCGCCGATCACGCCGATCTGGACCGGCGACATCCGCCAGCGCTTGCGGATGCGGGCGTTGAGGAGCGAGGCCTCGGTGCGCGGGTTGGCGCCGACGATCAGGATCGCATCCGCCTGCTCGATGCCGGCGATGCCGGGACCGAAGGTGTAGGCGGACCGGCCCCAGGCCGGATCGATCATCGCGCCGTCCTGGCGGCAATCGAGGTTCCGGACCTTGAGCGCGCCCATCAGAATCTTGAGGGCGAAGATCTCTTCCGCACCCGCGAGGTCACCGACGATCGCGCCGACGCGCTTCGGATCGGCGCCCTTCAGCTTCGCCGCGATGGCCCCGAAGGCCTCGGCCCAGGAGGCCGGGCGCAGGCGGCCGTTCTCGCGCAGGTACGGCCGGTCGAGGCGCTGGAGGCGCAGGCCGTCGACGACGTGGCGGGTCTTGTCGGAGATCCACTCCTCGTTGATCGCCTCGTTCACCCGCGGCTCGATCTGCATCACCTCGCGGCCGCGGGTATCGACGCGGATCGCCGAGCCGACCGCATCCATCACGTCGACGGACTCGGTCTTGTTCAGCTCCCAGGGGCGGACGTTGTAGGATTGCGGCTTGTGGACCAGCGCGCCGACCGGGCACAAATCGGCGACGTTGCCCTGCAGCTCCGATTCCATCGCGCGCTCGAGGTAGGAGGTGATCTCCATGTCCTCGCCGCGGCCGATGGCGCCGAGATCCGGCACGCCGGCGACTTCCGCCAGGAAGCGGACGCAGCGGGTGCAGTGGATGCAGCGGTTCATCGCGGTCCGCACCAGCGGGCCGATATACTTCTCCTCGACGGCGCGCTTGTTCTCGCCGTAGCGGGTCGAGTCGACGCCGTAGGCCATCGCCTGGTCCTGCAGGTCGCAATGGCCGCCCTGGTCGCAGATCGGGCAATCGAGCGGGTGGTTGATGAGGAGGAACTCCATCACCCCCTCGCGGGCCTTCTTGGTCAGGGCCGACTTGGTCGACACCGCCGGCGGCTCGCCGTTCGGGCCCGGGCGGCAATCGCGCACGGCCCAGGCGCAGGAGGCGACGGGCTTGGGCGCGCCCTTCAGCTCGACCAGGCACATGCGGCAATTGCCGGCGATCGACAGGCGCTCGTGGAAGCAGAAGCGCGGGATCTCGGCGCCCGCGACCTCGCAGGCCTGGAGCAGGGTGTAGTCCGGCGGGACATCGACCTCGATGCCGTCGACGAGGATTTTGGTCATCGGTTCAGCTCAATGTGTCGCGTCGGCGAGATCGAGCCGGCGCTCGATGCGCTCGACGCGAATCTCAAGGCGGTCGATCCGGCGATGGACGCCGGCCAGATTCTCTTCGACGCCGGAAACCCGCCGCTTCAGGTCGTTCACGTCGTCGATGAGGCGATCGACCTTCTCATCGATGCGCCGCAGGTACACGAGGACCAGGTTATCGGGTTCGCCGGCCATGGCGGTCACTCCGCCGCCATCGGCACCGGGGTCGGGTGCGGGTTGGCGGTGTAGCGGTCGATGCGCTTCTCGATCTCGGGACGGAAATGCCGGATCAGGCCCTGGATCGGCCAGGCGGCGGCGTCGCCGAGCGCGCAGATCGTGTGGCCCTCGATCTGCTTCGTCACGTCGAGCAGCATGTCGATCTCGCGCTTCTGCGCCCGGCCCTCGGCCATGCGCAGCATCACGCGCCACATCCAGCCGGTGCCCTCGCGGCACGGGGTGCACTGGCCGCAGGACTCGTGCTTGTAGAAGTAGGCGATGCGGGCGATCGTCGCGACCATGTCGGTCGACTTGTCGAACACCATCACGGCGGCGGTGCCGAGACCCGACTTCAGGTTCTTCAGCGTGTCGAAATCCATCGGCGCGTCGATGATCTCGGCCGCCGGCACCAGCGGCACCGAGGAGCCGCCGGGGATCGAGCAGAGCAGGTTGTCCCAGCCGCCGCGCATGCCGCCGCAATGCCGGTCGATCAGCTCGCGGAAGGTGATGCCAAGCTCTTCCTCGACGTTGCACGGCTTGTTGACGTGGCCCGAGATGCAGAACAGCTTGGTGCCGGTATTGCCCGGCCGGCCGAGGCCCGCGAACCAGGCGCCGCCGCGGCGCAGGATGGTGCCGGCCACCGCGATCGACTCGACGTTGTTCACCGTCGTCGGGCAGCCGTAGAGGCCCATATTGGCCGGGAACGGCGGCTTCAGCCGCGGCATCCCCTTCTTTCCCTCCAGGCTCTCGATCAGCGCCGTCTCCTCGCCGCAGATGTAGGCACCGGCGCCGTGGTGGACGTAGATGTCGAAGGGGTAGTCGTGGAGGTTGCTCTCGCCGACGAGGCGGGCGGCATAGGCCTCGTCCACCGCGCGCTGGAGCGCGTGCTTCTCGGCGACGTACTCGCCGCGGATGTAGATGTAGCAGGCATGCGCGCCCATGGCGAAGCAGGCCAGCATGCAGCCCTCGATCAGGAGATGCGGGTCGTGCCGCATGATCTCCCGGTCCTTGCAGGTGCCCGGCTCCGACTCGTCGGCGTTGACCACGAGGTAGTGCGGCCGGCCATCCGACTTCTTCGGCATGAAGGACCACTTCAGGCCGGTGGGGAAGCCGGCGCCGCCGCGGCCGCGCAGGCCCGATTTCTTCATCTCCTCGATGATCCAGTCCCGGCCCTGCTGGAGCAGGAACTTGGTCCCGTCCCACGCGCCGCGTTTCTTCGCGGCCTCGAGACCGGGGGAGTGGAGACCATAGAGGTTGGTGAAGATCCGATCCTGATCGGCGAGCATGGCGATCGTCCTACAGGCCTGCTGTGAAGGGAAAGTACGTCATCGTCGTCAGGACTTCGCCGTCGGCGCCGGCGCATCCTTGCCGTCGGTGGGCTTGCCGTCCGCGGCCGCCTGCGCGGGCGCCGCGGCGGCCTTGCTCTCGGTCGCGCGGCCGGCATCGGGTCGCGCCGCCTTCGGGTTCTCGGCGGCCGAGGCCTCGGTGCGGGCCTTCTCGCCGGTCGTGTCGGCGCCCTGCTCCTTCAGCCCCTCTTCCTCGAAGCGCTTGCGCCAAGCGCCGACGCGCGAGCCGTCGAACAGCGTCTCGTCTTGGAGCGTCGTGACCGCGTCCTTGGGCTCGGAGGAGGTCCGGCCGATCTGCGACCCGATCTTCACCGGGCGGCCGGCGGCGAGGTCGTCCATCAGCTTGCCGAGGAGCTCAGGGGTGAGATCCTCGTAATAGTCGTGGTTGATCTGCGCCATCGGGGCGTTGCAGCACGCACCCAGGCACTCGACCTCGAGCCAGGAAAAGTTGCCGTCCGGGCTGACATGACCCGAGGGGCCGAGCCGCTCGTGCAGGTACTGCTTCAGCTCGCGGGCGCCGCAGACGTCGCAGGGAGCTGTGCCGCAGACCTGGATCCAGTAGCGGCCGACCGGCTCGAGGGCGAACATGGTGTAGAAGGTCGCGACCTCCAGCACCCGGATATGCGGCATGCCGAGCTGGTCGGCCACCGCCTCGATCGCCTTCTGCGGCAGCCAGCCGCCATTCTGCTCCTGCGCCTTCCACAGGAGCGGGATCACGGCCGAGGCCTGGCGCCCCTCAGGGTACTTGGCGATCTGCCCCTTTGCCCATTCCGCGTTCTCAGGCGTGAACGCGAAGCTCTCGGGCTGCTCGGATACCGGGGCGAGTCTGCGGTTGGCCATGTCTCAAACGTCCATGTCTCATACGTCTCCGGCGGGTGCGGTCTTCAGGCGCGATGCGCCCTCACCGGTCCACCTCGCCGAACACGATGTCGAGCGTGCCGAGGATGCACGACACGTCCGCCAGCATGTGGCCGCGGCACATCCAGTCCATCGCCTGGAGGTGGGCGAAGCCCGGAGCGCGGATCTTGCAGCGATACGGCTTGTTGGTGCCATCCGCCACGAGATACACGCCGAACTCGCCCTTGGGCGCCTCGACCGCGGCATAGACCTCGCCGGCCGGGACGTGGAATCCCTCGGTGTAGAGCTTGAAGTGGTGGATGAGCGCTTCCATCGAGCGCTTCATCTCGCGCCGCGGCGGCGGCGCGACCTTGCCGTCCTGCGTTGCGATCGGCCCCTGGCCGGCCGGCTCGCGCAGCTTGGCGATGCACTGCTTCATGATGCGCACCGACTGGCGCATCTCCTCCATGCGGATGACCTGGCGATCGTAGGTGTCGCCGTTCTTTCCCACCGGGATGTCGAATTCCATCTCGGCATAGGCCTCGTAGGGCTGCGACTTGCGCAGGTCCCACGGGATGCCGGAGCCGCGCACCATCACGCCCGAGAAGCCCCAGGCCAGCGCCTCCTCGACCGACACGATGCCGATATCGACGTTGCGCTGCTTGAAGATGCGGTTCGACATCACGAGATCGTCGAGATCGTCGACGATCTGCGGGAAGGTCTCGCAGAACGCCTCGATGTCGTCGATCAGGCTCGGCGGCAGGTCCTGGTGGACGCCGCCCGGCCGGAAGTAGTTGGCGTGGAGACGAGCACCCGAGGCACGCTCGTAGAAGATCATCAGCTTCTCGCGCTCCTCGAAGCCCCAGAGCGGGGGCGTGAGGGCGCCGACATCCATCGCCTGCGTGGTGACGTTGAGGAGATGCGACAGCAGCCGGCCGATCTCGCAGTAGAGGGTGCGGATCAGCTGGGCCCGGCGCGGCACCTCGATGCCGAGCAGGCGCTCGATACCGAGGCAGAAGGCGTGCTCCTGGTTCATCGGCGCGACGTAGTCGAGCCGGTCGAAATAGGGCGTCGCCTGGAGGTAGGTCTTGACCTCGATCAGCTTCTCGGTGCCGCGATGGAGCAGGCCGATATGCGGATCGACGCGCTCGACCACCTCGCCGTCGAGTTCCAGCACGAGGCGCAGCACGCCGTGCGCCGCCGGGTGCTGTGGGCCGAAATTGATCGAGAAGTTGCGGATGCTGTGCTCGCCCATGTCGGCTCAGCCTTTCGCCGGTGCCTTGTCGGCCTTCTCGTCGCCCGGGAGCACGTAATCGGTGCCCTCCCAGGGGGACAGGAAGTCGAAGTTGCGGAATTCCTGCGTCAGTCGCACGGGCTCGTAGACCACCCGGGCCTCGTCCTGGTCGTAGCGGACCTCGACGAAGCCGGTGAGCGGGAAGTCCTTGCGGAGGGGATGCCCCTCGAAGCCGTAATCGGTGAGCAGCCGGCGCAGGTCCGGATGGCCCGAGAACAGGATGCCGTAGAGGTCGTAGGTCTCGCGCTCGAACCAGTTCGCGGCCGGGAAGACCGGGATCGCGGACGGGACCGGCGTGCGCTCGTCGGTCTGCACCTTCACGCGGATGCGCCGGTTATGGCGCATCGACAGCAGGTGGTAGACGACATCGAAGCGCTTCGCCCGCGCCGGGTAGTCGGCGCCGCAGATGTCGATGAAGGTAGAGAAGGCGCAGGCTGGATCGTCCCGCAGATGCGTGAGCACCCGCAGGATCTCGGAGCCCTCGACGATCAGGGTCAGTTCGCCGAAGGCGATCGTCCGGTCGTTGATCGCGGCGCCCAAGCTCGCGGCAAGCGTGTCGGACAGGGCCTGGAGGACCGCGTCGCCCTGCTCGCTCTGGGTATGGGCCCGGATGGTGATGCCGTTGCTCATGCGATCCCCGCCTCAGCGCTCGATGGTGCCGGTGCGGCGGATCTTCTTCTGCAGCAGCAGAACGCCGTAGAGCAGGGCCTCGGCGGTCGGCGGGCAGCCCGGGACGTAGATGTCCACCGGCACCACCCGGTCGCAGCCGCGCACCACCGAGTAGGAATAGTGGTAGTAGCCGCCACCGTTGGCGCAGGACCCCATCGAGATGACGTAGCGCGGCTCCGGCATCTGGTCGTAGACCTTGCGCAGCGCGGGCGCCATCTTGTTGGTCAGCGTGCCGGCGACGATCATCACGTCGGACTGGCGCGGCGAGCCGCGCGGGGCGAAGCCGAAGCGCTCGCAATCGTAGCGCGGCATCGACATCTGCATCATCTCGACGGCGCAGCAGGCCAGGCCGAAGGTCATCCACATCAGCGAACCGGTGCGGGCCCAGGTGATGAGGTCGTCGGTGGTGGTCAGGAGGAAGCCGCGATCGGCGAGTTCGTCGCTGATCGTCAGGAAGGTCGGGTCGTTTGCGCCGATCGGCTTGCCGGTGGAGGGGTCGAGGATACCCTTCGGCTGCGGCGCGATCGCGGGGGCGCGGACGGTGGTGAGGGACATGGCGGGGTCCGGTGCTTCTCGTCTCGGGGGCGGCGTCGACGCTTTAAGCTTCTAGTCCCACTCGAGGGCGCCCTTGCGCCACTCGTAGACGAAGCCGACGGTCAGCACGCCGAGGAAGAGCATCATCGACCAGAAGCCGAACCAGCCGAGGTCCCCGAACGTGATCGCCCACGGGAACAGGAAGGCCACTTCGAGATCGAAGATGATGAACAGGATGGCGACGAGGTAGAAGCGCACGTCGAACTTCATGCGCGCGTCGTCGAAGGCGTTGAACCCGCACTCGTAGGCCGAGAGCTTCTCCGGGTCCGGGCTGTTATAGGCCACCAGGAACGGGGCCACGAGGAGCGCCGCCGCGATGAAGAGGGAGACGCCGATGAAGATCACCAGCGGCAGGTAATCCGACAGGAGGCCGTTCATCGAGCATCCTCAAGGGTTGGCGCGAGGCCTTGGTGCGGGCCCGCGCCGCGGGGGCCGCCGGGGCCGTTCTCGGAACGGTTCCAAAGCCCGGAAGGTGCGCGAGGCTTAAACGAGCGAGTATGACGAAACAAGGGGCGTTCGCACCGCACAAAGCGCGAACGTCAATCCGACAGATAGGGTGGCGACCGGAGCGCACAACGCCGGGAAGCCCGGGTCCGCCGGGGAGTATCGTCGCAGGCCCCTCCCCTTCCGGGGCGTTTGCCGCCGTCCGGGCGTTTTTCGCGATCCGGTCGCCGTGCTGCGGTGCAGTATAAAGTGTCAACCGTCCGACAGGATCAGGGCCCAGAACCGCTTGTAGCGGCTCCCGGGCGCGTCGACGCGGGCGATGCCGACGCGCTTGACCTGCGGCATCAGCATGTTGCGGTTGTGCTCGGGCGAGACCTGCCAGCGCTTCAGCACCTCGTCGAAGGTGGCCGAGCCGGCGCTGAGATTCTCCGCAGCGTAGCGGCCGCCGAAGCCGGCGCGCTTGAGGCGCGCATCGAAGGTGCCGCCGACCTCGTGCGAGAGCTGTCCCGCCCGGGCATTGGCCCCGGCCTGGTAGGAGGCGGCGCGGATCAGCGAGGAATCGACGACGACCGGCCCGAGGCCGTGGCTGGCGCGATAGCGCGAGATCGCCGCCGCGGCGGCGGCCTCGTCGAGGATCACCGGCGTCGTCGGCAGGTCGGGCGTCGGCAGGATCGCCGTGCCGCTGCATCCGGCGAGTGCCAGGGCTCCGGCGGCCAGGCCCCCGGCTAGGAACGTCGTCGCGAGGCCGCGCCGCGGGACCCCTGCCACGCGAGAGGCGGGAACCGTCGAACGGAACGGATGCGACATCGTCTTCACTCAAGCCCTGGACAAGCGGCGCCATGCGCGAAGCCGCCACCTGTCGGGCGATTGTGGAGATTTTCGGGGCGAGGGCCCGCCTCACGCCGCCCGTAAGGTCGCGAGGAAGCGGTGGACCTCGGCGCCGATGCTGGCCGATTGCCGCGCGACGGTGTCGGCGGCCTCCAGCACGTGCCGGGCGGCCGCGCCGGTGGCCTCGGCATCGAGGGCCAGGCCCTCGACCGACCCGCTGACCTGGGCGGTGCCGGCGGCGGCCTGCGCGACGCTCGACACGATCGCCTGCGTCGCGCCGACCTGGGCCTCGACCGCGGCGGCGACCCGGGCCGAGACGCCGCTGATGGCGCGGGCCTGTGCGGCCACGTCGCCCATGGCGGCACTCGCCTGGCGGGTGGTGTGCTGGATCGCCGCGACCTGGGCCGAGATCTCCTGCGTCGCCCGGTCGGTCTGGCCGGCGAGCTCCTTCACCTCGGCGGCGACGACCGCGAAGCCGCGCCCCGCCTCGCCCGCCCGGGCCGCCTCGATCGTCGCGTTCAGCGCCAGCAGATTCGTCTGCGAGGCGACCCCGGCGATCACCGAGATCACGGTGCCGATGCGCGAAGCGGCCTCGTTGAGGCTGTACATCACCGCGGCGGTCCTGTCGGTCCCGGCCACCGCGTCCTGCGCCATCGCGGCGGCCTCGCGCACGCCGGTCCCGACCTCGGCGATCGACCGGCCGAGCCCTTCGGCCGCCTCCGCCAACCCTCCGGCCTCGCGGGATGCGGCGGCGGCGGAAGCCGCAGCGGTGCCGGCCCGGCCGACGGCCTCGGCGGCGGTGCCGGACATCGCCCGGGCGGTCGCATCGAGGTCGCGGGCCGCTTCATCGACCTGGGCCAGCACCCCCGCCACCGCGGTCTCGAAGGCCCGGACCTCCTGACTCATCTGCGC
Organism: Methylobacterium sp. SyP6R; assembly: GCF_019216885.1. Classification (NCBI taxonomy): domain Bacteria; kingdom Pseudomonadati; phylum Pseudomonadota; class Alphaproteobacteria; order Hyphomicrobiales; family Methylobacteriaceae; genus Methylobacterium; species Methylobacterium synurae. The sequence continues at coordinate 4,913,833 of NZ_JAAQRC020000001.1, forward strand.
GGCGCGGCGGGCCTGCGCTTCGCTGGCGTCCCGTTCGGCCGCGAGCGCTTCGCGCTCCATGAGGACGATCCGGAACCCGTCGATGGCCCGGGCGATTCCCCCGATCTCGTCGCGCCGGCCGGTGCCGGGCACCGCCACGTCGTAGCGGGATGCGGCGAGCGCCGCGGTGGCCCCGGTCAGGCTTTCGAGGCCGCCGACGATCGAGCGCCAGCCGAGCACGCCGAACAGGCCGACGCCGACGAGCGCCGCGCCCGCGATGGCGCAGAGCCACAGGGCATGGCGCCAGAACGCCGCGTCGATGTCGTCGATGTAGACGCCGGTGAAGATCGCGAGCTGCCACGGCGCGAAGCCCTGGATGTAGCTCAGCTTCGCGACGTGGGCGGTGCCGCCCGGGCGGGTGAACAGGTAGCGCAGGGTGCCGGGCGTACCGGATCGGGCGATGGCGGTGATGGCCTTGACGAGGAGCATGCCGCCCGCATCCTTCAGGCCGCTCATGTCCTTGCCGATCCAGTCGGGCTTCGGCGGCATCACCAGGGCGGTGCCGGAAAAGTCGTAGACCGCGAGGTAGTTGTCGCCCTCGTAGCGCATGTCGTGGGCGCGAGCGGAGAACTGCGCCATCGCCGCGTCCCGGGTCAATGTGCCGGCCTTCACCTGCGCCTCGAGGCTCGTGGCCGCCGCGAGCGCCACGTCGGAGAGGGCACGCATCTTCGCCACCCGCTCGGCCATCAGGCTGTTGTGGTTGGCCCGCAGAGCATAGACCACCACCGCCCCGAAGCCGATCACCGCCGCCATCATCATGACGGCGAACTTCCGGCTCACGCTCGTGTTCGACCAAGACATCGTCGATCCTCGACCCTTCGGGCGGGACCTTACGGCAGCGATGCTTGAGATTGCCTTAGCGTCAGTTCGGCATCGCAACATGAGGTGCGAGGCTGGTAAGCGACCGAAACCGGAACGATATATGGCGAGTGGCGCGGGCGACGGGGCTCGAACCCGCGACCTCCGGCGTGACAGGCCGGCACTCTAACCAACTGAGCTACGCCCGCGCGGCGTGCTCGCTTCACCATGTAGCTTGCGCTGACATTCTCGCAGGGGAGAATGGCGCGGACGACGGGGCTCGAACCCGCGACCTCCGGCGTGACAGGCCGGCACTCTAACCGACTGAGCTACGTCCGCACATGGCGCTTTGCACTACAGAAACGCCCTTTCCGATAAAGGAAGTGGCGCGGACGACGGGGCTCGAACCCGCGACCTCCGGCGTGACAGGCCGGCACTCTAACCGACTGAGCTACGTCCGCCCGGCGTCTCGCAGTGCTGCGATGGCCGCGGTGTATGGGGAGCCCCCTACCCTGTCAAGCCGCCGGCTCAAGAAAGTCGGGAGGGGGTCGGCGCAGGATGGCGGGTGGGGTACCGCTCCCCTCGCCCGCCATCCTCCCGCCCATGGGACGCCCCGCATGCGAAGGCTCGCGACGCCGTCTTGCACTCGCGCCCCAGGCGCCTTAACGATGCCGACACCCGGGCGGTTAGCTCAGTTGGTAGAGCATCTCGTTTACACCGAGAGGGTCGGCGGTTCGAGCCCGTCACCGCCCACCAAATTCTTCAATGATTGAGCGCCCTCTCGCGCGCCGGCGGCCTTGTCCCGCTGGTGGATCGGCTCGATGGCCTCCGCGTCGTCGAGATTTCGCGCACCTCTGCCAAGCGGCGAGACGACGGTTTCGCCCTTGCGGCAATCCGAATGCTCCTACCCTCCCGCCTCATCCTGAGGTGCCGCGTCGCGGCCTCGAAGGAGGGCTCCAGCAATCTCCGCGACTCCTGAAGCCCTCCTTCGAGGCCCTCGATCGAAGATCGACCAACACCTCAGGATGAGGCGGGAGGGTAGAACATCCCGCACTATCTCATTGCCACAAAGACTAATGCCTTCAAAATGGCTCCCAGGCCTCGCCTCAGAGAAGATTTGAGCGCGATCCGCCCGGTCATTCGGCGCTTGCGCTGATGGGTCCCGGGTTCTCGCCTGCGGCGAGCCCCAGGATGACCCTATGAGATGGGGACGCGGAGCGTGTTTCGAGCGGCGCGCTGTCAGCGATACGCCGCCGCGATCCCCAAAAAGTCCTCCGCCTTCAGGCTCGCCCCGCCGACGAGCGCGCCGTCGACATTGGCGACACCCATCAGCTCGGCGGCGTTCGAGGGCTTCACCGAGCCGCCGTAGAGGATCCGTACCTTGGCCCCTTCCTCTCCGAGGCGGCTCTCGAGCTCCTTGCGGATCAGCGCATGGACTTGCGCCACGTCGTCCACCGTCGGGGTGAGCCCGGTGCCGATCGCCCAGACCGGCTCGTAGGCGATCACCGTGTCGGCGGCTTTAGCGCCGTCGGGGAGCGAGCCGGCGAGCTGGCCGCGCACGATCTCCAGGGTCCGGCCGGCCTCGCGCTCCTCGCGGGTCTCGCCGACGCAGATGATCGCGACCAGCCCGGCCCGGCGGGCGGCGAGCGCCTTGGCGCGGATGTCGGCGTCGCTCTCGTGGTGATAGGCCCGGCGCTCGGAATGGCCGACGATGGTCGCGGTCGCGCCGAGATCCGCCAGCATCTCCGCCGAGACGTTGCCGGTGTAGGCCCCGTTCGCCTCGGCATGGACGTCCTGCCCGCCGACCCCGACGGGCGAACCCCTCAGCGCGGCGGCCGTCGCGCCGACCAGCGTCGCGGGCGGGCAGACCAGCACGTCGATCCGCTGCGCCAGGCCGGCATCGAGGCCGTCGCGGACCGCCTCGGCCACTTTCAGCGAGGCCGTGAGGCCGTTCATCTTCCAGTTTCCCGCCACCAGCGGGCGCGGCCGTTCGGTCGTCATCGTGTCTCCCCCGATCGTCGATCAAGCGTCGCCGGGTAACAGGTCCGCCGCCGGGCGGCAAACGTCCGGGGGAGGCCCGCTCTTTGCCTTGCGGCGCTTATGAGGTATCGCGGCCCGATCCGGGCGTCCCCTCGCGGCAGGCGCCCCCATGCTTTCGAGGATCGCGATGCTCCAGGGGTTCCGCGCCGCCAGCCAGAGCTGGCTCGGCAAGATCGTGGTGACGGTGGTGTTCGGCCTCCTGATCGCGGGCCTCGCCATCTTCGGCATCGGCGACATTTTTCGCGGTGGCGGCAGCAACGCGGTCGCCACGGTCGGCAGCACGCAGATCCCGGCCGAGGCCCTGCGCACCGCCTACCAGAATCAGCTCCAGCGCCTGTCGCGCCAGAGCCGCCGGCCGATCACCCCGGATCAGGCGAGGGCGCTCGGCCTCGACCGGCAGGTCCTGGGCCAGCTCATCACCGAGGCCTCCCTCGACCAGAAGACCAAGGATCTGGGCCTGCGCATCCCCGACGCCGCGGTGGTGCGGCTGATCCAGGAGGAGCCGGCCTTCAAGGGCCCGAACGGCGCCTTCGACGTCAACACCTTCCGCGATACCCTGCGCCAGGCCGGCCTGACCGAGCAGGGCTTCGTGCAGGAGCAGCGCGCCGTCGCCGCCCGCCTACAGCTCGCAGACGCGATCACCGCCGATCTGCCGGTGCCGCTGGCCGCCCGCGAGGCGATCCACCTCTACACCGCCGAGCGGCGAGCGGCCGCCTACTTCACCCTGCCGGATTCGGCCGCGGGCGAGATCCCGGCCCCGACCGAGGAGGAGGTCACGACCTTCTATAACGACCGCAAGAGCGCGTTCCGGGCGCCGGAAGTCCGCAGCGTCAACCTGCTCGTCCTCGACCCTGCGACCCTGGCCAAGCCCGACGCCGTGACCGACGCGGAGGCCCGCGCCCGCTACGATTCCGAGAAGAGCAAGTTCGGCACGCCCGAGAAGCGCACGATCCAGCAGATCGTGTTCCCGAACGACGCCGACGCGGCGGCGGCTCTCGCCCGCATCCGCAGCGGCGCGGTGAGCTTCGACCAGCTCGCGACCGAGCGCGGCCTCGACGCCAAGGCGCTCGATCTCGGTACCTTCACCAAGTCCGAGCTGTTCGATCCCGCAGTGGCGGATGCCGCCTTCGCGGCCGAGCCGAACGCCGTCAGCGAGCCGGTCAAGGGCCGCTTCGGCACGGTGCTGCTGCGGGTCACGGCGGTGCAGCCCGAGGCGCGCAAGCCCTTCGACGAGGTGGCCGGCGAGGTCCGCCAGGAGGTCGCCCTCGACAAGGCCCGGGACGGGCTGGAAAAGGTCCATGACGCGATCGAGGACCAGCGCGCCGGTGCCAAGCCCCTCGCCGACATCGCCCGCGAGCAGGGCCTGCCTCTCGTCACCGTCCCGGCGGTCGATGCGCAGGGGCGCGATCCCCAGGGCAAGGCGGTCGAGGCGATCCCCGACAAGGACACGACGCTCGCGGCGATCTTCCGCAGCGACATGGGCGCCGACAACGAGGCCCTGCGCACCCGCTCCGGCGGCTACGTCTGGTACGACGTGACCAAGATCGACCCGGCCCACGACAAGCCGCTGGCCGAGGTCCGCGACGCCGTGGTGGCGCAGTGGAAGGCCGACGAGATCGCCCGCCGCCTCGCCGCCAAGGCGAAAGAGGCGACCGAGCGGCTCGACAAGGGCGAGGCGATCGAGGCGGTGGCGAAGTCCCTCGGCCAGGAGGCGAAGACCGCAACCGACATCGCCCGCGGCCGCGGCCGCGACGGCCTCTCCACCGAGAGCGTCGCCCGAATCTTCACGACGCCGGTGGGCAAGGCCGGCACCGCCGCCGGCGAGGAGACCGCCAGGGTGGTGTTCCGGGTGACGAGCGCCACGGTGCCGGCCTTCGTGCCGAGCGCGCCGGCCGCGGTCGCGGTGGAGCAGCAGTACCGCACGGCTCTGGCCGACGACATCCTCGCCGAGTACATCGCCGACGTGCAGAAGCAGGCCGGCGTCTCGGTCAACGAGGCCGCGTTCCGCCGCGCCATCGGCGGCGAGTACTGATCCCGTGCTGGTCGCCCCCTCCCAAGAGGCCGCCGCGGCGGCTTATCAAGCGGGCCGCCCGGTCCTCCTGCGCGCCACGCTGGTGGCCGATCTCGAGACGCCGGTCGCCGCCTTCCTGAAGCTCAAGGCCGGCCGCGAGGGCGCGGCCTTCCTGCTCGAATCGGTCGAGGGCGGCGCCGTCCGCGGCCGTTACTCGATGATCGGCCTCGATCCCGACCTGATCTGGCGCTGCACCGAGGGCCGGGCCGAGCGCGCCGTGGCACCCGACCTGGCGGCGTTCCGCCCCGAGGAGGCCGCCCCGCTCGACAGCCTGCGGGCGCTGATCGCCGAGAGCGCGATTCCCGCCGAACCCGGCCTGCCGCCGATGGCAGCGGGCCTGTTCGGCTATCTCGGCTACGACATGGTGCGGGAGATGGAGCGGCTCGACGCCCCCCACCCCGACCCGATCGGGGTGCCGGACGCGATCCTGATCCGCCCGACCGTGATGGTGATCTTCGACGCGGTGCGCGACGAGATCGCCCTCGTGGCGCCGATCCGCCCTGCGCCCGGCCTGTCGGCGCGAGCCGCCTACGAGGCGGCGCTCGCGCGGCTGGAGAGCGCCGCCGACGCGCTGGAGGGCCCGCTGCCGGTCGAGGCGCGGCAGAACCCGACCGAGATCCCGGCGCCCGCCCAGGTCTCGAACATCGCGCCCGACGACTTCCTCGGCATGGTGGCGCGGGCCAAGGAGTACATCGCCGCCGGCGACATCTTCCAGGTGGTGCTGTCGCAGCGCTTCGAATCGCCGTTCACCTTGCACCCGCTGGCGCTCTACCGCGCCTTGCGCAGGGTCAATCCGGCGCCGTTCCTGTGCTACCTCGATTTCGGCGCCTTCCAGATCGTCTGCTCCTCGCCGGAGATCCTGGTGCGGGTGCGCGACGGCGCGGTGACGATCCGGCCGATCGCCGGGACGCGGCCCCGCGGCGTGACGCCGGAACAGGACCGGGCACTCGCCGACGAGCTGCTCGCCGACCCCAAGGAGCGCTCCGAGCACCTGATGCTGCTCGATCTCGGCCGCAACGATGTCGGCCGCGTCGCCGAGATCGGCAGCGTGCGGGTGACGGATTCGTTCTTCCTCGAATTCTACAGTCAGGTCATGCACATCGTGTCGAACGTCGAGGGCCGCCTCGACGCGCGCCACGACGCCCTCTCGGCGCTCGCCGCGGGATTTCCCGCCGGCACGGTCTCGGGCGCCCCGAAGGTGCGGGCGATGCAGATCATCGACGAATTGGAGCGCGAGAAGCGCGGGCCCTATGGCGGCTGCATCGGCTATTTCGGGGCCGACGGCCAGATGGACACCTGCATCGTGCTGCGCACCGCCATCGTCAAGGACGGCCGGATGCACGTCCAGGCGGGTGCGGGCATCGTGCACGATTCCGATCCGGCTTCCGAGCAGCAGGAATGCGTCAACAAGGCCAAGGCGCTGTTCCGGGCCGCGGAAGAGGCGGTGCGCTTCGCCGCCCAGGCACGGCGGGGGCAGTAGCGCGCGGTCGTCGTCGTAGGAGAGCTTTACGCTAGGTCGGAGAGGCGCTGGTTTCTCCCTCCCCCCTCTGCGGGGGAGGGTGCCCCACGGAGTGGGGCGGGAGAGGGGACGCCGCTTCCGGAAATGTCGCGACCAGGGTGACGGGCGCCCTCTGGATAAGCGTCGCGCTGCCCCTCTCGGCGGGACTTCGTCCCGCTGCGCTCACTCCGTTCGCCACCCTCCCCCGCAGAGGGGGGAGGGGAAACCCGCGCCTTTCCCCGAATAGCCCTGCGAATGCCGGTACACCGGCCGAGGCAGAACCTCCCTCGCCCCGCCTTTTCTCGGGCGACGGCACCTCGGCCCCCCGGCGTAAAACTTTATCTGCGGCCCCCGATGGTGTAGGCGCGGCGATCCGTTCCGCCCGCCCGCGGCGTGCGCCCTCCCCGGGGGGCGCCGCCGCCCCCGAGGTCGCCCCCGATGTCCACCCGCCTCGCCGACACCTTCGCCCGCTGCCGCACGGAGAACCGCGCCGCCCTCGTCACCTACGTGATGGCGGGCGATCCCGATCCCGAGACCTCGCTCCAGGTGCTGCGCGCCCTCCCCGAGGCCGGGGCCGACATCGTCGAGTTCGGCCTGCCCTTCACCGATCCGATGGCCGACGGGCCGGCGATCCAGGCGGCGGGCCTGCGGGCGCTCAAGGTCGGCCAGACGCTTGCCGGCACCCTGGAGCTGGTGCGCCGCTTCCGGGCCGAGAACACCGGCACGCCGGTGATCCTGATGGGCTACTACAACCCGATCTACACCTACGGCGTCGCCCGCTTCCTCGACGAGGCCAAGGCGATCGGCATCGACGGGCTGATCGTGGTCGATCTGCCGCCGGAGGAGGACGACGAGCTCTGCCTGCCGACGCTCCGGGCCGGCCTCGCCTTCATCCGTCTCGCCACCCCGACCACCGACGAGGCGCGCCTGCCGGCGGTGCTCGCGAACACCTCGGGCTTCGTCTACTACGTGTCGATCACCGGCATCACCGGCACGGCGACCCCGGATTTCGGCGTGGTCGGCGGCGCGGTCGAGCGCATCCGCCGCCACACCGACCTGCCGGTGGTGGTGGGCTTCGGCGTCAAGACCGGCGCGCATGCCGCGTCGATCGCCCGCTACGCCGACGGCGTCGTGGTCGGCTCGGCGATCGTCGATGCGCTGGCCCGCTCCCTCGACGGCGAAAGCCGGGCGCAAAGCGGCTCGCTCGAGGCGGTGACGACGCTCGTGCGCGATCTCGCTGCCGGCGTGCGCGCCGGACGCGCGGGCTGACGCCGCAGACCCCATATCACCGACACGATTCCGACGACCGAGGAGCGATCATGGTCGAGGCGATGAACTGGATCTCCGAGGTCGTACGCCCGAAGATCAAGACGCTGTTCAAGCGCGAGACGCCGGAGAACCTCTGGGTGAAATGCCCGGAGACCGGCCAGATGGTGTTCCACAAGGAGGTGGAGGCCAATGGCTGGGTGATCCCCGGTTCCGAGCACCACCTGCGCATCACCGCGCAGCAGCGCCTGAAGCTGGTGTTCGACGAGGGCAAGTGGGTCGACGTGCCGTTGCCCGACGCACCGGCCGATCCGCTGAAGTTCCGCGACGAGAAGCGCTACGCCGACCGGCTCAAGGATGCCCGCGCCAAGACCGGCATGACCGACGCGTTCAAGGTCGGGTTCGGCCGCGTCGGCGGCCTGCCGATGACGCTGGCGGTGCAGGATTTCGGCTTCATGGGCGGCTCGCTCGGCATGGCGGCCGGCGAGGCCTTCGTGCGCGGCGCCGAGACGGCGCTCGAGAAGCGCACCCCCTACGTGCTGTTCGCGGCTTCCGGCGGGGCGCGGATGCAGGAGGGCATCCTGTCCCTGATGCAGATGCCCCGCACCACCGTGGCGGTGCGCCGGCTGAACCAGGCCCGCCTGCCCTACATCGTGGTGCTGACGAACCCGACCACCGGCGGCGTCACGGCCTCCTACGCGATGCTCGGCGACGTGCATCTCGCCGAACCCGGGGCGCTGATCGGATTCGCCGGCCCGCGGGTGATCGAGCAGACCATCCGCGAGAAGCTGCCCGACGGCTTCCAGCGCGCCGAGTACCTGAAGGAGCACGGCATGGTCGACCAGGTCGTGCACCGCCGCGACCTGAAGGGCACGATCGCGCGCCTGTGCGGGCTGCTGATGCAGGTGCCGGCAGAAGGCCTGGTGCAGGGCGAGACCAAGGTGGAGGCGAAACCCGAGGTGAAGGCCGAGGCCAAGCCGGTGCCGGCGTAAGACGAGGACCGGAGGCGGGCGTGGCCCCCGGCAAAGGCCGGGCTTGCGGGCTCGGCCCGCCTCTGATCCTCTCTCGCGCCCTGCCCTGACCGGTGGCGGGTGAGGTCGACATCCCCCTGCGAGAATGCCGCGCGAGACCACCGATGGAATCCTCCGACGCCCTGATGGCGCGCTTCCTCGCCCTGCATCCGCGCACCATCGACCTGTCGCTGGGCCGGATCGAGCGCCTGCTGGCGGCGCTGGGCCATCCGGAGCGGCGCCTGCCGCCGGTGATCCACGTCGCGGGGACGAACGGCAAGGGCTCGACCATCGCCACCATGCGGGCGATCCTGGAGGCCGGCGGGCTCTCGGCCCACGTCTACACCTCGCCCCATCTCGTGCGCTTCCACGAGCGCATCCGACTCGGCGCGGTCGGCGGCGGCCGCTTCGTGCCCGAAGAGCGGCTGGCCGAGGCCTTCGCCCGCTGCGAGGCGGTGAATGCCGGCGAGCCGATCACGGTGTTCGAGATCACCACCGCGGCGGCGCTCATGCTCTTTGCCGAGGCGCCCGCCGACGTGCTGCTGCTCGAAGTGGGACTGGGCGGCCGGGTCGACGCCACCAACGTCATCGATAAGCCGGCCTGCGCCGTGGTGACGCCGATCGGCCGCGATCATGCCGAGTATCTCGGCGACACCGTCGAGGCGGTGGCCGGCGAGAAGGCCGGCATCTTCAAGCGCGGCTGCCCGGCGGTGATCGCCCCCCAGGACTACGCCCAGGCCGATGCGGTGCTGTGCGCCCGGGCCGAGGCGGTCGGCGCAACGCCGATCCTCGTCGGCAACCAGGATTTCTCCGCCCACGAGGAACGCGGCCGGCTGGTCTACCAGGACGAGGACGGGCTCCTCGACTTACCCCGGCCCCGCCTCGCCGGGCGCCACCAGATCGTCAATGCCGGCACGGCGATCGCGGCCTTGCGCGCCGCGGGCTTCGGCGACATCGGCACCGAGGCCTTCGAGGCCGGTCTGTCCGCGATCGAGTGGCCGGGCCGGCTCCAGCGCCTGCGCCGGGGCCGTCTCGCCGGCCTCGTCCCGCCCGGCTCGGAACTCTGGCTCGACGGCGGCCACAACATCGACGGCGGCCGCATCCTCGCCGCCGCGATGGCGGATCTGCAGGAACGCGGCGACGCGCCGCTCGTCCTCGTCAGCGCCCTGCTCGGGACCAAGGATGCGGAAGGGTTCCTGGCGAATTTCGCCGGCCTCGCTCGCTTCCTGGTGGCGGTGCCGCTGCCGGGCCAGATGGCGGCGCGGCCGGCCGAGGAGGTCGCCGAGATCGCCGGTCGGGTCGGCCTCTCCGCCATGCCGGCGCCGAGCATCGAGGCGGCCCTGGTCTCCTTGAACGACCGGGCCTGGGAGCGCCCGCCGCGGGTGCTGATCTGCGGCTCGCTCTATCTGGCGGGCGCCGTGCTCGCCGCCAACGGCACCCCACCGACCTGACTTCATCCCGTGAAGCGGAGGGAGAGCCGTCGCGGCGCGAGAAAACCGTTGCGGACCGGTAAACGGCCGGGGACGGGAGAACCGTTATATGAGGGGGAAACGCGGGATGGTTTGCCGGCAGGCTTGACATTTTCCGGGGCTCGCTGGCCGCCCGTGTCGTTGCCGCACCGATGTGGCCGAACTGCTACATCGTGCACGACGGAAATGGTCTAGCTTGGCCTCGATCGGGGAACCTGCTGGGGACCATCATGAAGAAACTCCTGAGTGCTTTCGCTGCCTTCACCGCGCTGACCGCCGCCGCTTCGGCCGCGGACCTGCCGCGTCGCGTTGCTCCGCCGCCGGTCTTCACGCCGGTGCCGGTCTTCACCTGGACCGGCTTCTACGCCGGTTTCAACGCCGGCTACGGCTTCAACACCGCTGACACCCGCGCTCCGACCGTGATCGGCGTGCCGGCCGGCCCGAACGCCGCCAGCAGCGTGTTCGTCACCGCCGCCGGCGTGCCGACCACCGGCGTCATCGCCTTCGGCAACCGCAACAGCAACGACGGCTTCGTCGGCGGCGGCCAGATCGGCTACAACTACCAGTTCACCCCGGGCTCGGGCGTGGTCGTGGGTATCGAGGCCGACGCCCAGTACGTCGACTTCGGCCGCAGCCGCAACCGCTTCGCCTTCGCCACCGTTCCGGGCGGCGGCATCGCCCCGGGCACCCTGGTGTTCAACCCGAACGGCATCTCGGGCCTGGACTTCTTCGGCACCGTGCGCGGCCGTCTCGGCTACGCCTGGGACCGCACCCTCGTGTACGCCACCGGCGGTTTCGCCTACGGCTCGGGCGGCGGTCGCGACTTCGGTCTGACCAACGCGTCGCGTGACGACTTCCAGACCGGCTGGACCGTCGGCGGCGGCGTCGAGTACGCTCTGCCCACCGACTCGTTCCTGAACTTCTTCCGTTCGTCGGCCGTGACCCTCAAGGTCGAAGGCCTGTACGTGAAGCTCGACCAGGGCAACCGCAACAACGGCGTGTTCACCCAGACCGCCAACGGCACGCAGTACTCGGTGTTCTCGCCGGGCGTCGTGTCGGTCGGCCCGGCCAACCTGTACCGTCGCGAGACCGAGTTCGCGGTCGTCCGCGCCGGCCTGAACTACAAGTTCGGCTCGTACTAAGACCTGACTTCCGTCATCTCGACGGAGCGGAGCCCGGCCTCACGGCCGGGCTTTTCGCGTTTGTGGATCCCGCTCGGGCGCCGTTCGCGCGCGCGACCGCCCTCCGGCCGAAGGGTGCATTCCCGTTGAAGCCTGGCTGCCGCCACGGCACGCTGCCGAATCATGGCTGCCGGCCCGCGCGGGCCGGCGGGACTGCCGGAGAGTCAGCACCATGCACGACACGCGGCGCAACGCCTTCGTGGACGCCGTCCGCCGCCTCGCCGGCGCCCGGGCGGCCCTGCCGCAGGGGCTTCGGGACGGGCTGGGGGATCTCGCCCGCTGGGCCGAGGACGGGCTGGCGCGATGGCGCGACCGGCTGCGGGGCGATCGTCCGCGCACCGCCCCCTCCCCCGGGCAGTTCCTGTCGGAGAGCTTCGCGGGCCCGCCGGGCCGGCGCGCCTACCGCCTCTACGTGCCGGGGGGCTACCGCGGCCGGCCGGTCCCGCTGGTGGTGATGCTGCATGGCTGCACGCAGTCGCCGGAGGATTTCGCCGCCGGCACCGGCATGAACGTGCTGGCGGATTCCGAGACAGTCCTGGTCGCCTATCCGGAACAGACGCGGGCCGCCAACCAGGCCCGGTGCTGGAACTGGTACAGCCCCGGTGACCAGGGTCGCGACAGCGGCGAGGCCGGGATCATCGCCGGCATCACCCGGGCGGTGATGACGGCTTATGCGGTCGATCCGCGGCGGGTCTTCGTCGCAGGGATCTCGGCCGGGGGCGCAGCGGCGGCCAATGTCGCGGCGGCGCATCCGGAGCTCTACGCGGCGCTCGGGGTGCATTCGGGCCTCTGCGCGGGGGCGGCCCGCACCCTGCCGGGGGCAATCGCGGCGATGCGCGACGGCGGCACCGGCACTGCCTCCCCGGTCCCCACCATCGTGTTCCATGGCGACCGGGACACCACCGTGAACCCGAAGAACGGCGCGGCCCTCGCCACCGCCGCCGGCGGCCGCCTGATCCGGCGCGAGGAAGGCCGGGCCGGATCAGGCCGCACCTTCGAGCGGAGCCTCTACGCCGATGCCGCCGGGCGCCCGGCCGTCGAGCATTGGGTGATCCACGGCTCCGGCCATGCCTGGTCCGGCGGCCATCCGGACGGCAGCTACACCGATCCGCAGGGGCCGGACGCCACACGGGAGATGTGGCGGTTCTTCAAAGAGCACCCCCGGCGCGGGTGAGCCGTCACCGATAGTCGTTCGGGTCGAGGCCGTGGCGGGCGATCTTGTCGTAGAGGGTCTTTCGGGGTGTCCCGAGGGCCTCGGCGGCCACCCGCACGTCGCCGCCGGCCATGATCAGCTCGTCGCGGATCAGGCCGCGCTCGTGGCGGTCCATCTGCTCGGCCAGCGTCGCCGCCTTCGCGGGCTCGGGCACGGCCGGGCCGGTGGGGCTCAAGCCCAGGGCGCAGCGCTCGGCGAAATGGCCGAGCTCGCGCACGTTGCCGGGCCAGTCGTGCCGGCTCAAGTGCTCGCGGATCGCCGGCGTCACCGGCGGCAGCTCCCGGTTGAAGCGGGCGGCGGCCTTGCGCAGGAAGTGCTCGAACAGGAGCGCCACGTCCTCGCGCCGCTCGCGCAAGGGGGGGATCGCCACCGAGACGACGTTCAGGCGGTAATAGAGATCATCGCGAAACGTGCCCTGCGCGGCGGCCTGGCCGAGATCGATCTTGGTGGCGGCCACCACCCGCATGTCGACGGGCTGGATCGCGTTGGTGCCGAGCGGCTCCACCACCCGCTCCTGTAGCACCCGCAGGAGCTTGACCTGGATGTTGAGCGCCATGCTCTCGATCTCGTCGAGGAACAGCGTGCCGCCATCGGCATGCGCGATGCGCCCGACCCGCTTCTTGAGCGCGCCCGTGAAGGCGCCGGCCTCGTGGCCGAACAGCTCGCTCTCGACCACGGTGTCGGGAAGCGCGCCGCAATTCATCGCGACGAAATTGCCCTTGGCGCGCCGGCTCCAGCGGTGGAGCGCGCTCGCCACCACCTCCTTGCCCGAGCCGGTCTCGCCGAGCACCAGCACGTCGACATCGGCCTGCGCCACCTCGCGCACGAACTGGCGCAGCCGCGTGATGGCAGGCGAGACGCCGAGGAAGGCCGGGTCCTCCGCCACCGCGGCGTCGAGGCGGGCGCGTAGATTCCGGTTCTCCTCCACCAGGGCCCGGCGCTCCAGGGCGCGCCGCACCGAGGCGACCAGGGTCTCGGCCGGATAGGGCTTGGCGAGGAAATCGTACGCGCCCGCGCGCATCGCCCGGACCGCCATGGTGATGTCGCCGTGGCCGGTGATCAGGATCACCGGCAGCTCCGGATCGGCCTCCTGGATCGCCGAAAACAGCCCGAGCCCGTCGAGGCCCGGCAGGCGCACGTCGGTGACGACGACGCCCGGCGGCTCGGCGAGGATCGCCCGCAGGGCCGATTCGGCGTCGCCGTAAGTCTCGACGGAAAAGCCCGCGAGGTCGAGGCTCTGGCCGTTGGCCCGGCGCACCTCCTCCTCGTCGTCGACGAAGATCACGCGGTGGGAGGGCGCAGTCACGCGGCGGCTCCCGGCGCCGCGGCACATCCCTGCGTGGCGGCGGGGGCCAGCGGCAGCTCGACCCGGAACAGGGCGCCGCCCTCCGGCGAGGCGCCGGCCGAGAGGGTGCCGCCGCATTCCTCGACGATGCCGCGGGAGATGGCCAGCCCGAGGCCGAGGCCGCTCGCCTTGGTGGTGAAGAACGCGTCGAACACCTGGGCGCCGCCCTCGGGCAGCCCGCCACCATTGTCGCCCACCTCCAGCACCGCGCGCTCCCCCATGACCCGCACCGTCACGGCGATGCGTGGATCGTTCACGCCCGCGACCGCGTCGAGGGCGTTCTGCACCAGGTTGACCACGACCTGCTCCAGCCGCGGCCCCTCCCCCAGCACATAGGGCGAGGGCTCGGGGACCGCGAGGGCGAGGTCGATGCCGGAGAGCCGCCCCTCGACCACCTCCAGGCTCGCCCGCACCACCCCGCCGAGCGCGACTGGATCGCGCCGGCCCGAGGCCTTGCGGGCGAACCCCTTCAGTTGGCGGGTCAGGGCGGCGATGCGCTCGGTCAGGCGGCCGACCGCGGCGAGGTTCTCGGTCGCCTCCGGCAGCCGCTCGCGCTGGATCAGGATGCCGGCATTGTCGGCATAGGAGCGGATCGCGGCCAGCGGCTGGTTGATCTCGTGCGCCATGCTGGCGGCGAACTGGCCGAGCGCCGCGAGCCGGCCGGCATGGGCGAGCTCGCGCCCGAGGCGCTGGCGCTCGGCCTCCGCCCGCTGGCGCTCGGCGATCTCGGCCTTGAGCTTGCGGTTGGTCTCGGTGAGGGCTTCCGTCCGCGCCCGCACCCGCTCCTCCAGATCGATGCGCCGGGCCGCCGCCTCGGCGAGGCTCGCCCGCAGGCGCCGGCGCCGGCCGACGATCTCGGCGAGGCCCAGGCAGGCGAGGCCGACGCCAAGGCCGGCGATGACCTGGGCCTGGATCCGCTCGCGCGCCACCGCGACGCCGACCCGCGTCAGGGTGTGAAGCCGCCAGGTCGTGCCCGGGATGTCGGCGTCGAGGGGCAGGGCCAGCCGCGCCGGCTCGGCCCCGTTGCCGATCCGCACCAGGGTTCCATCCGCCGCCGGATGGATCGGCACCGGCGCGAGCGGCGCGGCGCCGAATTCGAGCCGCTCGCGGATCAGCCGGCGCTCCTCCTCCGGCACCGGCCGTAAGCTGCCGAAGCGCCAGGACGGCTCGCTCGCCATCAGGACGATGCCGCGGGGATCGGTGACCATCACGGTCTCGCCGCCCTTCTTCCAGGAGTCGCGCCAGGCCGCCTCGATGCCGTCGAACTCGACCTTGACCACCACCACCCCGGTCCGTCCGCCGGGGCCGGCGACCCGGCGGCTGAGATAGAGGCCGGGCCGGCCGCTGACGGTGCCGAGCGCGAATTGCCGTCCCGCCCCCTCGGCGAGCGCCTGCTGGATATAGGGCCGGAACCCGTAATTCGTTCCGACGAAGCTGCCGGGCTCGCCGGCATTGCTCGCCGCGATCGCGAGGCCGTCCTGGCGGACGACGTAGATCACCGCAGCCCCGGAGGCCCGGGCGATCTCGGCCAGGCGGTCGTTCACCCGGGCGAGCAGGGCCGGATCCGGCGAAGGACCGACCACCGCGGTGATCTCAGGATCGGTGGCGAGCGCGAGCGGCAGCGATCCCTGTTTCTGCATCTCGGTGCGGAAGGCCGCGACCTGAAGCGCGAGCGTGGCATTCGCCGAGCGCCGCAGGTCGGCGAGCGCCGCCCGCTCGGCGGTGCGGCCCGCAAAAAGGGCCGCCGCCAGCACCGCGGCGAGGCCGAGGAGCCAGGGCAAGGCCGGGGAGCGCGGCAAGCCGCGCCAGCCGGTCACGGCCGCCTCGCCGGACTAGGAATTTTCCTGACGATGGATGCGGATTTCCGGAACAATTCCCGCCCCGCGTTGCGGGGCACCGGAAGCCTCTCCGTGGCCGTTTCCCCCTGTCCCATGAAAATCCTTTTATTGGTCGGCACTTAACAAAAAATTTCGGAATTTCGCCGGCTGGCACGCCGGTTGCCATTGTGTGTCCGTCCGCAGCCTGCCGGTGAGCGGCAGGCCTTCGCGAAAAGGTCGATCACAGCCGAACGGCGAGAGCCGTCGTGAGGCCAAGAGCAAGAGCGCCACAGCGGTTCGACCGCCAACGCCGTCCTGCAACGAGCCATGTAGGGAGAACGTCCAATGGCTACCTCCGTCCCGTCCCCGCTGACCGCGCCCCACGCGCCGCCGGCCCCCAAGCCGATCTACAAGACCCTCTATTTCCAGGTCCTGGTCGCCGTCGCGATCGGCATCACGCTCGGCCACTTCTACCCGGCGCTCGGCGCCGACATGAAGCCGCTCGGCGACGCCTTCATCAAGCTCGTCAAGATGATCATCGCCCCGGTGATCTTCCTCACCGTGGTCTCCGGCATCGCCGGCATGACCAACCTCGAGAAGGTCGGCCGGGTCGGCGGCAAGGCGCTGATCTACTTCATCACCTTCTCGACGCTGGCGCTGATCGTCGGCCTGATCATCGCAAACCTCGTCCAGCCGGGCGCAGGGATGCATATCGATCCGAAGTCGCTCGACCCCAAGCAGATCGCGATGTACGCCGAGAAGGCGAAGTCGCAGACGATCACCGACTTCCTGATGAACATCATCCCGTCGACGGCGGTGGGTGCGTTCTCGGGCGGTGAGATCCTCCAGGTCCTGTTCTTCTCGGTGCTGTTCGGCTTCGGCCTCGCCTTCCTGGGCGAGCGCGGCAAGCCGGTGCTCGACTTCATCAAGATCCTGTCCGAGGCGATCTTCGGCGTCGTCCACATCATCATGAAGGTCGCTCCCATCGGCGCCTTCGGCGCGATGGCCTTCACCATCGGCAAGTACGGCATCTCCTCGCTCGCCAACCTCGCCTATCTGGTCGGCGCGTTCTACCTGACCTCGGCGATCTTCGTCTTCGGCGTGCTCGGTCTCGTCGCCCGCTACAACGGTTTCTCGATCGTCAAGCTCGTCCGCTACATCAAGGAGGAGCTGCTGCTGGTGCTCGGCACCTCGTCCTCCGAGTCGGCCCTGCCCTCGCTGCTCGAGAAGATGGAGCGCGCCGGCTGCTCGAAGCCCGTCGTCGGCCTGGTGGTCCCGACCGGCTACTCGTTCAACCTCGACGGCACCAACATCTACATGACCATGGCGGCCCTGTTCATCGCCCAGGCGACGGACACGCCCCTTACCTACGGCGAGCAGGCCCTGCTCCTCCTCGTCGCGATGCTGTCCTCGAAGGGCGCGGCCGGCGTCACCGGCTCGGGCTTCATCACGCTCGCCGCGACGCTGGCGGTGGTCCCCTCCGTGCCGGTCGTCGGCATGGCGCTGATCCTCGGCATCGACCGCTTCATGTCGGAGTGCCGGGCGCTCACCAACTTCATCGGCAACGCGGTGGCCTGCATCGTGGTCGCCCGCTGGGAGGGTGAGGTCGACATGGACCGCCTGAAGGCCGCCCTCGACGGCAACCCGATGCCGCTCGACGAGATCGGCCCGGTCCCGGCGCTCCAGCCGGCCGAGTAAGCGACGATCCGGGGCGAACGCCCCGGGTTGCGAGGATCGGGGGCGGCCCTGCGCACGGCGCGGGGCCGCCCTTTTCGTTTTCCGGGTTATCGTCCCGCATGGCTTCGGGAGGATGTTCGATGGCGGGCGGCGACTGGCGCGGGATGGACCGCGCGACACTGAGCAAGGCCTACGACAATTCCGGCGCGGTGCCCGGCAGCAGCGCCTTCATGGCGGCCTTGCGCGAGCGCAGCGCGGCCTTCCGCGAGGCCCGTTCCGGGGAACTGGACATTTCCTACGGCGCAGGCGCCCGCCAGCGCCTCGACCTCTTCCGCTGCGGAAGGCCGGGAGCGCCGCTCCTCGCCTTCATCCATGGCGGCTACTGGCAGCGCAACGACAGAACCGGCTTCTCGGCGCTGGCCGAAGGACCCCTCGCCCGCGGCCTCGACGTGGCGATGATCGGCTATACGCTCTGCCCCGAGGCGACGATGACCGCGCTCTGCGCCGAGATCCCGGCGGCGCTCGCCCGTTTGCGCGCCCATGCGAGCCCGCCGCGCCTCGTCGTCTCGGGCTGGTCGGCCGGCGGCCACCTCGCGGCGCTCGCCATGGCCTGCCCCGAGGTCGATGCGGGCTTGGCCATCTCCGGCATCTTCGACCTCGCGCCGATCCGGCGCACGGCCCTCGACGACACGCTCCACCTCACCGAGGACGAGGTCGCCGCGCTCTCGCCGATCCGTCACCTACCGGTCGCGGCCGGTCCGCTCACGGTAGCCTATGGCGGCGACGAATTGCCGGAGCTGTGCCGGCAATCGCAGGTCTACCAGGCCGCCTGGGCCGGGACCGGCCTTCCCGGCGACCTCCTGCCCCTGCCCGGCGACGACCATTTCACGGTGCTCGACCAGATGATCCGGCCGGACGGGGCGTTGACGGAGGCGGCGTTGCGGCTGGCGGCGGGGCGAGCTTCCGTCCCCCACGGTGCTGTCTAGGGACAGGAAATAGCGCAGGGTTCCCCTCTCCCCGCGGGCGGGGAGAGGGCTGCTGACCCCTTGTCGGGTCAGCAGCAAGCGGAGGCGCAGCCGGAGCGAGGGAAGGGGGGCTCGACGGATGAGACTCTTCCGGCAATTCCCCCTCACCCCAGCGGCGAACCTGCGGTTCGCTGCCGGGCTCCCTGAGCCCCTTCGGAGCTCAGGCCTCTCCCCGCAACGAAGTCGGGCTTGCCCGACTTCGTCCGTCGCTTGCAGATCCCGGGCAAGCCCGGGATCTGTCGGGGAGAGGAGTAAAGCCTGCGCTCTTCTTGTCTGGAAAGTTTCCCCGGACAGTCCTGCCGCCCGCGGGGCTCGCCGTCCCGCGGCGCGCGCCCTAAAGCAGCGGTGCCGGAACGACCGCGTGGGCCGGATGCCTGCGCAAGGGACTCAGGAGCGGGCATGGGCCAGCACCACGACCACGCGCATCACGACCACCACGACCACGGGCATGACGACCACGGTCATCACCATCACGGCCCGGGCCACGTCCACGCCCCGGCGAATTTCGGCCGGGCCTTCGCCATCGGCATCGCGCTGAATACCGGCTTCGTGCTGATCGAGGGCGCCTACGGGTTCCTGACCGATTCGGTGGCGCTGCTGGCCGATGCCGGCCACAACCTGTCGGACGTGCTCGGCCTCGTCGTCGCCTGGGCGGCGGCGACGCTGGGCCAGAGGCTGCCGACGGCGCGCTTCACCTACGGCCTGCGCTCGTCCTCGATCCTCGCCGCCCTGTTCAACGCGGTGTTCCTGCTGGTCGCGGTCGGGGCCATCGCCTGGGAGGCGATCCAGCGTTTCAGCGAGCCCGCCCCCGTCCCGGGGCTCACCGTCACGATCGTGGCGCTGATCGGCATCGCGGTGAACGGCATCACCGCCTGGCTGTTCGCCTCGGGCGCCAAGGGCGACATCAACGTCCGCGGCGCCTACCTACACATGCTGGCCGACGCCGCGGTCTCGGCCGGCGTCGTGGCAGCGGGCCTCGTCATCATGGCGACCGGCTGGACCTGGATCGACCCGGCGACCAGCCTCGTCATCGTGGCGGTGATCGTCGCCGGCACCTGGGGGCTCTTGCGCGACAGCGTCGTGCTCTCGCTCGACGCCGTGCCCCCGGGCATCGACCCGGCCGAGGTACGCCGCTGCCTCGCCGAGCACCCGGGCGTGGCCGAGGTCCACGACCTCCACGTCTGGCCGATGAGCACCACCGAGACGGCGCTCACCGCCCATCTGGTGATGCCGGAGGGCCATCCCGGCAACGCCTTCCTCAACGACTGCGCGGGTTTGCTGCGCAGCCGGTTCGGCATCGCCCACGTCACGCTGCAGGTGGAACTGGCGGGTGGGCCGGCCTGCGCCCTGGCGCCGGACCACGTGGTCTGACGGCGAGCCCGAACGAAAAGAGGAAGCCGCGCTGTTTCGTGCGAGGCTTCCTCGAAGAGGGACGATCTTGCGGCGGCCCGGACAAATCCGGACCGCCGGCCACCACGCCGACGGCTCAGCCGATATTGCCGGCGCCGAAGGTGGTGTCGCCGAAGGTGGAGCGGCCCTCGAGCGCGCCGTATTGCAGGTAGTGCTGCATCGGGTCGAGCTTGGCCTTCGCCACATCGGCATAGGCGTCGAGATAGGCCGTCGAGTCGAAGCCCTTCGACGGGTCGCGGCCTTCCTTCCAGCCGTACTGGTCGTAGTGCATCAGCGGGTCGATCCCGGCCGCCTTCACGTCGCCATAGGCGTTCAGGTAGCCCTTGGTGTCGAACACCGCGTTGGGGTTGCGCCCCTCCTTCCAGCCATAGGTCTGGTAGTGCTGGTAGGCATAAACGGAGGAGTCGCCGCCCGCCGCGATGGCCGCGCGGGCCACGTCGGGGTTCGACAGGAGGTAGTACTCGGCGTCGAAGCCCGGATGCGCCGCCAGGTCGGCGGTCTTGCCGATCGCGTCGTAGATCTTGCGGCCCTCGCCCTGGCCGTATTCGATGTAATGCTTGAGCGGGTCGATCCCGGCGGCCTTCACGTCGGGGTTGCGGGCGAGGTACAGCTCGTTGTCGAAGGCGGCGGAGGGGTCGCGGCCCTCCTTCCAGCCGGTGGCATCGTACTGATCGAGCGGGTTCTGGCCCGCGGCGCGGACGGTCGGGTTGGCGGCGAGGTAACCGGTGGTGGAGAACAGCGCGTTGGGGTCGCGGCCCTCCTTCCAGCCATAGGCGGCGTAGTGGGTGTCGGCGTCCTGGCCGGCGGCGAGCACGTCCTTGTTGGTGGCGAGGTAGAACAGGTCGTCGACGAGGGGTGAGCCGTCGGCGACGACCACCGTGGCGTCGGTGAACTGGTAGCGCTCGAAGCCGGTGACCCGGTCCTGGCCCTCCGGCCCGACGATCAGCGTGTAGGCGCCGTCGCGGGTGACGGTGGTGTCGGCGAGCCGCGAGTTGAACACCAGGGTGTCGGTGCCGGTCGCACCGCCGGGCGAGCGGCCGCCGAGCAGGATGTCGTTGCCGGCAGAGTTGACGATCGTGTCGTCGCCGGCGCCGCCGGTGATGATGTCGTCGAAGGCCGTCCCGGTCAGCGTATCGTTGCCGTCGGTGCCGGTGCGATTGATCCCGCGGGCGAGAACCGTGTCGCTGCGGGCGGCGAGGTTCTGGATTCGGGTGTCGCCGGCGGGCGTGGTGTCGGCGGTGCCGTAGGGCGTCGAGGCGTAGAAGGCGCGCAGGTATTCGGCCATCGCGTCCTGCTCGGTGCCCTGCGCCGCGAAGGTCGCGGTGTTGGGCAGCGCGGCGCCGGGCATGGCGGAGGCGAGCGCCACCTTGTTCTCGCCATAGGCCGGGAAGGGATAGTTGTCGCCGCCGAGGCCCGGCGCGGTGGAGGTGCCGGTCGCCAGGAAGTCGAGGGTGACGGTGCGGATGCCGCGGTTCGGGTCGCCGACGAGCTGGCCGTTCTGCACCAGGGTGTCGGTGATCCGGCCGTTCTCGTCGACGATCGCGGCGTTGAGGACCCGCTGGCCCTCGCGGGTGACGGTGCCGTTGGCGTCGAGGGTCTGGGCGGTCTTGCTGGCGTCGAAGGAGAAGCTCAAGCCGCCGATCTGCGGGAACTGCCCGGGCGTCGCGCCCGCGGCGGTGGCCGAGACCGCGTGTTCCAGGATCCGCTTCATCTCCAGCGCCGAGACCGTGGTGACGGCGAGCGCGTTGTTGAAGCGCAGAGAGTTGGTGACGTCGAGCTGCGAGATATCGCCCGATTGCTTGCCGGCGGAGGGGTTCGCCGCCGGGGGAAGCTCGGCGGTGCCGCCGCCCGCGGTCGAGAACGAGCCGATCGAGTCGCGGATGCCGCCGCCGTTCTTGATCGAGACCGCGACCGTGGAATCGTACTGCTTGGCGTACCAGAGATTGGCGTCGGCGGAGAGGTCGCCGAGGTTGGTCTCCTCGGTGCGGACCTCGCCGCGGCGCCCCTCGAGGTAGACGTTGGTGCGGCCGAGGATGTTGCCGTCCTGCTGGCGGATGATGTCGGCGACGCCGGCGGTCTCCTGGATGCCGTCGTTGTTGACGTCGAGGCCCTCGATCATTTCCCTGACGAGGTAGCCCTTGGTGCCCGGCGCGAAGGCCGCGTCCTTCGAGCCCCAGAGCTGCGCCACGCTGGTGTCGTCGACCGCGACCGCACCCGAATTCTGCGGCGTGATCGAGTCGCGGATGATGGTGCCCTGGTCGTCGAAGGTGACGGTCAGGCGGCCGACATAGGAATATTCGGAGGCGGTGTTGACCAGCGCCAGGGTCTGGCCCGAGGCGTTGGTGAAGAATTGCGGGTAGGCGCCGCCCGAGACGTCGCCCGGCAGCAGCCGGTCGTTGGAGTCGGAGAGCAGGGTGTGCGAGCCGCCGCCGATCAGCACGTCGACGTTGCGCAGGAGCGGGGCCAGCGCCTGCTCGTTCGACAGCTGCTGCAGGTGGGTGCCGACGATGACCTTGTTGAGGCCCGGGTTGGCGGCGAGCACCCGGTCGACCTCGGCGTTGATCTGCTGGGCCAGCAGCGCGATCTCGTCACGGCCGGTGAAGCCGTCGAGCGTCACGTTGCCGAGCGTGGTCAGCAGCGGCTCGAGCTGGGTGGTGGCGCCGATGAAGGCGATCTTCTCGCCGTTCTCGGTGATGACCACCGACTTGGCGATCTTGTCGGCACCGGTGCCGGTCTGGGTCGAGGTCGGGCCGGTCTCGGCGAAGGTGGCGACGTCGCCGTCCTTGTGGACGAGGCCCGAGAGCGCCGATTCCCGCGAAAAATTCAGGTTGGTCGAGAGGTAGGGGAATTGCGACCCGACCCAGGTGTCGTCGGCCGCGCCCGCCGCCGTGCCGAGATTGGCGCCGATGATGTTGGCGACTTCCGTGGGGCCGGAATCGAATTCGTGGTTGCCGAACACCGCGGCCTGGACGCCGATGATGTTCTGGATCGTGATGTCGGCCCGGCCCGGCGAGGCGGTGAGCTTGCCGTAGGCGTTGGCGCCCGAGAGCCCGTAATATTGGTTGTAGATGCCGTTATAGGTCGCGTTCAGCTGCGGGTCGGCGCCCGCGATGAAGAACGGGCTCGGGATCCAGCCGTCGCCGGTCGAGAGGGTGATCGAGTTCGGGGTCGCGTCTTCGAGCTTGTCGACGATCGCCGCGAAGTTCGGCGCGCGCTGGGTCGCCAGGAGACCGGCCTCCCAGTCCGAGGCGTGCAGGATCTGGAGCGTGTAGGTCATCGGGGCGGCCTGCTGGGTGGTGAAGTCGAGCTGGTCCTGCGCGAGGCCCGCGAAGGCGTTGCGGGACATGTCGGCGAAAGCGCCGGGGGCGACGTAAACGCGATAGGCCGTGCCCGCCTTGAGATCGGCGGTCGGATTGATCGTCACGGTGTCGCCGTTGATGGTGACCTGGGAAGTGTCTGCGGCTGCGATGGTGCGGGTGTCGCCCGCCCCGTCGGAGATGACGATGACGCTGTTCCCTTCGCCGGCCTTTACCGCCTCGCTGAAGCGTAAGGTGATGTTGGCGTCGGTCGCGACCCGGGTGGCATTGTCGGCCGGGCTCGCCGAGACGAGCGTCGGGGCGACGTGATCGAGCCTGAGGCCGACGAGGATCGGGTCGTGGTCGGATTCGCGCGCGGCGACCTGTCCGTCGAAGTACGAGGCAGGCCGGTTGAAATCGAGATTGTAGTCGATCGCGTCTGCCTCGTCGGCATTGACATGCCACTCGGTCACGCCGGTGACCTGCCGATCGAGACTGTCGTTGCCGAAAGCGTGGTCGAGGGCGCCGTAGGCCCCGTCGAAGACGTAGGAATATGGGTTGGCGAGGCGATACTCGGCGAGGTTGGAGAGATTCGCACCCTTGATGATGTCGAGCGCGTCCTCCTTGAAGTAGGCATTGAAGTCGCCGAGCAGGAGCACGTCGGGATCCTGCGTGCCGGTCGGCCTCCTCCCCACCCACTCGGTCAGCGCCTGGGCGGCGAGCTCGCGCTGCT
This sequence comes from Methylobacterium sp. SyP6R, assembly GCF_019216885.1. Taxonomy (NCBI): domain Bacteria; kingdom Pseudomonadati; phylum Pseudomonadota; class Alphaproteobacteria; order Hyphomicrobiales; family Methylobacteriaceae; genus Methylobacterium; species Methylobacterium synurae. The sequence goes on from NZ_JAAQRC020000001.1 coordinate 4,937,721, forward strand.
GCTGCCAGTTGCCCTGACCGTCGCCCTGGTCGGCATCGGCCCCGGTGCCGGTGCCGCTCTTCGACTTCAGGTGGTTGATGACCGCGGTGAAGTCCTCACCCGTCGCAATCTCCCGGAACGTCACCGCCAGGGAGACGCGACTGGTATTCGCCCCGTTGAAGATGTGGCCGACCGTGCTCTGCTTCAGCAGGGCGGGATCGATCCGCGCCACGTCCGCGTCGTCGAGCGTCTCGATCGTGGTGTTGAGCGCGACGCCGACCTTAGCCGGCTTGTAGATGAAGCCGACCGCGATGGCATCGCCGCCGAGGAACTGGCCCTGGTCGAGCTGGTTGCCCGGGTTCACGTAGGCGTAGGTGCCGGCGCCGACCCGGGCGTTGAGCTGGCCGACGAGGTATTCCAGCGCGTTGCCCGGGTTGCCGGGCTGGAACTGGTTCTCCAGCTCGGTGAGGCCGAGCACGTCGGCCCCGGTACCGATCAGGGTCGTGACGAGCTTCTCAGTCTGGCGCGCCAGTTCCTCGCTCGAATTGGCGCCGCGCGGCTGCTGGCCGATCGCGGTGAGCGAGCTCGACGAGGTGTTGAGCGTCGTGAAGTAGTTGAGGACGTTGAGGCTGCCGACATTCAGCGTGCCGCCGACCGCGTCCGGCGCGCTCGGGCGCGGATTGGCCTTGGTGAAGCTGTTCGCGCCGTCCTCGATCGACCGGACCCGGAAGGCGTTGGTCGGGCCGAACCCGAGGGTACCGGTGAGCCCGGTCACCGTGTCGCCCATCCGGGGCGCGGTGGCGGTCGAGTAGATCGGACCGAAGCCGTCGAGATTCTCGACCGGCAGGTTCTGGCTGTTCGAACCGTCGTCGTAGGTGATCGAGCGGGCGGCGGTCTGGGCGAGGTAGGCGGCGTAGCCTTGCGCGTTCGGCTCGAACTCGTTGGTGAAGGTCTCGGGCCGCCCGCCCGCCGCGAGGCGGATCTCGTCGAAGCGGTCGAGGTTGAACTGCTCGGAGATCGTGAGGGTCTGGGGGAAGCGGACCAGCATCCCCTCGTAGCGTTCGAGGTCCGGCTGCGCCGTCGTGCCGGTGCCCACCACGCCCGCCGTCGGCAGGGTGACGTCGACCGCCTGCGCCTTGACCTCGGCGGCCGAGAGGGCTCCGGCCTGGACGACCTGGATGCCGGAGGCGGCGTTCACCGTGAGCTGCGTCTCGCCGTTGAATTCGGTGACCGTGCCGGTGACCCGGACCCGGTCGCCCTCGTGTACGTCGACGAGGCGGTTGCCGGTGCCCTCGTAGACGAACAGCCCTTCCGAGGTCAGGGGGTTGGCATCCTGATCGGCTTTCTCCTCCTGGAGGTAGAAGCCGCCGAGGTTGCGCTTCCCGTCCGCGTCGCCGTTCTGGAAGTCGCCGACGACGATCGCCTCGACCGTGACGGTCTGGCCGACGAGCGGGCTGGCGCTGCCGGCGCCCTGCACCGCCGAGATCAGGGTCACGTCGTCGTTGACGATGGTGCCGGTGGCGCTGGCGTTGCCGGCGCTCACGCGGGCGGTGATGCCGGCCTGGCTCGAACTGGCATTCAGGAGCGTGAGCGCGAAGGTCTCGCTCGGCTCCGGCGTCGCGTCGCCCTGGACGGCGACCGTGACGACCGTCGAGGCGGCACCCGCCGGGATCGTGCCGGTGACGGTGAGCGGCAGGGCCGGGCTGCCGGTGAAGTCGGCGGCGCTGGCCGGGTTGGCGCCGGTGCCGGAGAGCGCGGCGGTGAAGGCGACGGCGCCGAGCGTGCCGTTCGAGCGCTGGACCGTGAAGCTGAAGGTCGTGGTGCCGCTATCGCCCTCGGGCCGGCTGACGCTCAGCGAATCGGGCGCGAAGGAGATCTCCTGCGTCGCGCCCTGGGGCAGGGCGGCATAGAGCGTCGCACCGCCATTCGCCACCTCGTTGGCCGAGACCACGAGGTTCGTGCCGGTCGGGTTGCGGTCGGCGGGAATGAACGTGAGCACCTCCGGCCCGAGATCGGCGGCCGAACCGGCGAGCGGCGGCATGTAGGAGACGTAATTCGCGTTCGCCGGATCGGTCACGTCGTAGACCAGGATGCCGCTCTGGCGCTCCAGGCCGACGAAGGCGTAAATGCGCCCGTTCACCGTGCCGACGGTGATGCCCTCGGGCTCCGGCCCCTTGTTGTCGGAGCGGTCGTCGGGGGTGTTGGTGACGGTCTGGTCGTTGTTGAACCGCTCCGGCGCGATCTGGGCGAAGATTTTTTCGAACTCGCCGCCGGTCTCGCGCACCTTGGTGATGGTGCCGTCGGCATTCTGCCGGAAGATCGAGATGCCGCGGCCGCCCAGCGTGTTGAGCCGGTCGATCACCCCGTCGCCGTCGGTGTCGCCGGTACGCAGGAGCACGTTGAGCCGGGCATAGGCCGGATCGGATTTCAGCGCCTGGAGCGCCGGGGTGAGCCGGCTGTTCGGAACCGCGCTCAGCCGCGCGACGTCGTTGGCATCGTCGGCACCGCCGATGACCCGCTGGTCGCCCTCGTTGGCGGTGACGAAGTAGGTCGCGCCGCCAGTGGTGAACGACGCGATGCTGTCGGGCTGGAGCAGGCCGAGGATCGGCGTGCCGGCGGGCGTCGCGGCGATCCGGATCGAGGCGGTGCCGCCCGGCCCGTCGCGGTCGGAGGCGTCGAACTCGTTGCCGGGCAGCGAATGATCGACCGCGCCGAGCGGCTGGATCGCGATCGGCGCCGTGCCGGGATTGGTGAGGTCGATCACCGCGACACCGTTCACCTCCTGGAGGGTGACGTAGGCGAAGCGGTTGTCGGGCGAGATCGCGATGTATTCGGGCTCGATGTCGGCGGACGCGGCCTTGCCGGGCGTGATCGCGAGGCCGCGGGCGCGCAAGGTCGCCTCGGCGCCGTCGAGCCCGGTGAACCCGACGGTCGTGGCGACCGAGGCACTGGCCGCGCCGCCCGAGACGTCGATGATCGAGACGCCCCCGACCGGGTTGCTGGCGGCGCTCGCCTGCTCGCCCTCGTTGGCGACGAGGAGGCGGGTGCCGTCGCGGGTGAACACCAGCTGGTCGGGACCGACCCCGACGGTGAGCGAGCGCAGCAGCGTGCCGTCGGCGTTGAACAGCGCGACGCGGCCCGGCGCGTCCCCGGTCGCATTGGCGTAGGCCACCGCCACGAGGCCGTTGAAGACCGCGACCGAGTTCACCGCGCCGTATTGCTCGAGGCCAGAGAGCAGGATCTCGCCGGTCTTGGCGAGGGAGCCGGCGGCGTCGAGCGCCACGATCTCGATGCGGTTCTCGTTGGTGTTCTGGACGTAGAGCCGGCTGGTGGTCGCATCGTAGGCCACCACCTCGGCGTTCGGCGCGACCGTCGTCGCCGGATCGTTGGTGGTGGCGTAGGCGCCGAGCCGCACGAGCTGGAGCGCGTTGGTGGCGCTCGGCGGGGTCGTGGCGGTCGCGCCCGACAGGCCCTGGAGCGAGGGCGCGGCGTCGTAGATCGCCGTGCCGCCGATCCGGGTGCCGGTATCGTCGTTGAGGATCGTTCCGGTGCCCTGGCCCTTCGCCACCGTGGCGCCCGAGACGTTCGCGACGCTCACCGTGAAGGTTTCCGTCGGCTCGACCACCGTGTCGCCGGTGATGTCGACCGCGAAGGTCGCGCGGGTCTCGCCGGCCGCGATGGTCTGGCGGGTGAGGCTGCGGGCGGTGTAGTCGCTGCCGGCCGTGGCCGTGCCGTCGGCGGTGGCGATGTCGAAGGTCACGCCGCCGGCGGGCGCCGCCGCGCTGAGCGACACCGTGAAGGTGAGCTGCTTGGTGCCTGCATCGCCCTCGCTCGCCTGGACGTCGTCGATCGACAGGGTCGGCAGGGATTGCGCCGCGGTCACCGTGAAGGGAGCGTAGGCGGCGTCGCCGACCCGGGTGGTGGTGTTCTGGGTCCAGGACGAGGTCGTGCCGATGGAGGCCAGGATCTGGTCGCGGGTGCCCGAGGTCGGGCCGGCATAGCGACCGTTGGCGGAGGGGAGCGCAACGGCGCTCTGGCCCAGCGTCAGGCCCGGCGGCAGGGCCGAGGTGCCGGCGCTGGTGGCGTTGCCGGCAAACGTGGTGCCGCCATCGGCGAAGTTGATCGCGTACAGGAAGGTCGGGCTCGCGGCCGCGCCCTGATAGGCCAGGATCTGGTCGCCCGAGGCGTTGAGCGCGAAGTTCTGCGCCGTGAAGACCGGCGAGTTGGTGCCGCCGGCGGCGCTGTCGGTGGTCGGGCGGATCACCGTGCCGGCGGCGAGCGCCGAGGGCGCCGTGTAGGTGTAGGTGCCCTCGCCGGTGCGGAAGGCGCCGGTGCTGGAGCTCCAGCCGTTATCGGTGAAGCTGATGGCCGTTCCGGCCTCGACGTCGCGCAACACCACGAAGGCGAAATCGTCCGGGTTGGTGGCGTCGTAGCCGACGATGGCGATGTCGCCGGCGGCAAGCGTCGTGGCCATGGATTCCAGTGTCTCCGGGCGCGCACGAGGAGCGGCGGCGCCCGAGGCGGCACCACCCGTCAGCGCGAGGCTGTTAGGGCTTATCGGGGAGGGAAAGCGCGCAAGCGGCACCGGGCTCGCGGCGAACGTTCGACGTATCGGACCGGTCGGCGAGGCTGCCTTGTTACAGCATGTTTCGGACTGTGTTCGTTCTGTATGAGTGTTTTGCGACAGTGCTGTGAAGGTTGCCGGGCCGTGAAGGCCAGCCTGTCGCCTCTCCGCGGCGACGGGCGATGGTCGTATCGTTTCCCGGCAAACTATCTTTTCGACGATCCGTCGTTCGCGACGGCAACGCGGCACGAAAAAGCCCCGCCGTCGATCTCTCGACGACGGGGCGCGATCGCCTTGGAGCATTTTCCGACGAAATGGATGCCGTTTCGTCGTAGACAATGCCGCAAAATCAAGAATCTAGAGATCGTCGCGATTGCAAAGCGGTCGTGAAGCGCCCTAGAAAAGCCGGCCGGAGGGTTCTACTGCGTCCCGCCCTTGGCTTCCTTCTGGAATTCCTCGATCACGTCCTTGCCGACGCGCTTCGCCATGTCGGCGGTGACCGGCTCCAGGGCCGCCTTCCACGCCGCCTTCTCGTCGGGAGTGAGTTCGATGAAGGTAGTCCGACCGGACTTCTTCATCTCGTCGAGGGCGTCGGCATTGTCCTTGTCGGCGACCTGGTTGGCGTAGGCGGTCGCCTCCGTCATCGCCTTGTCGAGCTCGGTCCGGATCTCGGACGGCAGCCCGTCCCAGAACTTCTTGTTGGTGATCACTGCGTAGCCGATATAGCCGTGATCGGACAGCGTGATGTATTTCTGCACCTCGTGGTGCTTCTGGGTGAACATGTTCGAAGGCGTGTTCTCCGAGCCGTCGACCACGCCGGTCTGCATGCCTTGGTAGACCTCCGAGAAGGCCATCACCTGCGGGATCGCACCGAGCGCGCGGAACTGCGCCTCCAGCACCTTCGAGGACTGGATCCGCATCTTCAGGCCGCGGAAATCCGCCGGCATCCGCAGCGGCTTGTTGGCGCTCATCACCTTGAAGCCGTTGTCCCAATAGGCGAGCCCGGTGATGCCCTTCGATTGCAGCTTGTCGAACAGGCGCTTGCCGAGCGCCCCGTCGGTGACCCGGCGCAGGGCCGCCTTGTCGGGCAGGATGTAGGGCAGGTCGAAGACCTCGAACTCCTTGGCGCCGAGCGGCCCGAACTTCGCCAGCGACGGCGCCAGCATCTGCACCGCACCGAGCTGCAGCGCCTCGACCTCCTCCTTGTCCTTGAACAGCTGGGAGTTCGGGTAGACCTCGACCTTGACCTTGCCGTTGGTGTACTTCTCCGCCAGTTCCTTGAACTTGTCGGCGCCGCGGCCCTTCGGCGTGTCCGGCGCGACGACGTGGCTGAACTTGATCACGACCGGCGCCTGCGCCAGGGCCGCTCCCGACAGGAGCAGCAGGGCGGTGCCGGCCGCGAAAGCACGGCGGGTCAGTGTCGGCATGGCGTTTCCTCGTCGTTGTCTGGTTTGTTGCGAAGCTGACAGTTCGGACCCGGCGGCGCAATGCGCCGATCGCCTAACCCTCACCCCTCAGTCTCCGCCTCCATGTGGACGGCACCCCCGACCGCGGTCCAGCCGCGAAATCCCTCGCCCTCGCGCCGTCCCGCCACCGCGAAGCGCGATCCGGCGATCATCGGCGCGACGCCGCGATAGCGGAACCGGGCCGGCACCCGGCCGAGGCGCATGGCCGCGAGGTTGAGGAGCAGGCTCGCCTGCATCGGCCCGTGCACGACGAGGCCGGCATAGCCCTCGACCTGCGTCGCGTAGGGATGATCGTAGTGGAAGCGGTGGCCGTTGAAGGTCATCGCCGAGTAGCGGAACAGCAGCACGGAATCGGCCTCGACCGACCACCCGGCCTCGTCCGCGGCGGGGACGAGCTTTGCCGGCGGGGCGCCATCGCCCGGCCGGCTCGCCTCGCGGTAGACGATGTCCTGCCGGTCGCGGATCGCCAGACCCCGCTCCGTCTCGTAATCGTGCCGCACGGTGACGAAGCAGAGCGTGCCGGTGCGCCCGACCTTCACCGCCACGTCCGCCACGGTCTCGCGCCGCACCACCCGGTCGCCGATGCGCAAGGGGGCCAGGGTCTCGACCTCGCCGCCGGCCCACATCCGCCGCGGCAGCGGCACCGGCGGCAGGAACCCGCCCTTCGCCGCGTGGCCGTCCGGCCCGAGCGCGTCGGCGGCCGGGGTCTCGGGGCCGAGGCACCAATGGAGCGCGAGCGGCGCCTCGCCCTCCCGCACCGACGCGAGGTGGGGCGCCAGCGTCGCCCGGTACTCGGCCACGAGGCGCGGGGTCACGATATCCTCGACCTCCCGGGTGCGGCCGATCCAGCCGCGCAAATGGTCGATGTCGATCTCGGGCATCAGGCTATCCCCCGTTCGCCGCCGGCCTCGTACCGGGCCGTGACAGCCTATATCGGCCTCTCTTCGCGCCTGCACACCTTCGCGTCTGCACACCTGCCGCCTGGACCGCGCCCCGGCCCGGTGCTTAACTCCCTGTCAACAAAGATGAAGGTGGGAGACGCCCCGTGGCTGCGCAGCACAGGTGCATCGCGATCGTCGGTCCGTTCCAGAGCGGCAAGACCGCCCTGCTCGAGGCCATCCTCCATCGCACCGGCGCGATCGACCGGCCCGGGCGCGCCGGCTCCCGGGTCGGCGACACCTCGCCCGAGGCGCGGGCGCACGGGATGAGCGTCGAGCCCGCCTTCGCCACGGCGCGCTTCCTGGGCGAGGCCTTCACCTTCGTCGATTGCCCCGGCTCGATCGAGTTCGCGCACGACCTGCGGGCCGTGCTGCCGGCATGCGACGCGGCGATCGTGGTCTGCGAGGCCGACGAGCGCAAGCTGCCGGCCCTGGAACTCACCCTGCGCGAGCTGGAGGCCGCCGGCATCCCGCGCCTCCTCTTCATCAACAAGGCCGAGACCGCGCCGGGCAGCTTGCGCGATGCGCTGGCGCTGCTGCAGCCCGCCTCGCGGGTGCCGCTCCTGATGCGCCAGATCCCCCTGATGGAGGGCGAGGCGGCGGTGGGCTTCATCGATCTCGCGCTGGAGCGCGCCTTCATCTGGCGCGAGCAGGCCCCGAGCGAGGTGGTGGCCCTGCCCGACGGCGAGCTGCCGCGGGAGAAGGCCGAGCGCTACACCATGCTGGAGCGCCTGGCCGACCACGACGACGCGCTGATGGAGGACCTGATCGCCGAGGTCGAGCCGCAGGCCGACCGGGTCTTCGCCGATCTCGCCGGCGAGTTGCGCCGGGGCCAGGCGGTCTCGGTACTGTTCGGCTCGGCCGAGCACGGCCACGGCGTCACCCGCCTCCTGAAGGCGCTGCGGCACGAGGCGCCCGGTCTCCCCGAGACCCGCGCCCGCCTCGGCGTGACGGAGGAGGGGGCGCCGCTGGTCCAGGTGATAAAGACCCTGCATACCGGTTTCGGCGGCAAGCTCTCGGTCGGCCGGGTGCTGCGCGGCGCTCTCCGCGAGGGTGAGGCGGTGACGGGATCGGGCGGCGGCACCGCCCGGGTGGCGGGCCTGACCCAGCTCGCAGGCGCCTCCGGCCACCGGGTGCCGGAGGTGCAGGCGGGCGAGGTCGCAGGGCTCGCCAAGCTCGATTGCGTCGCCACCGCCGAGACCCTGACGACCGGATCGGAGACGCCCGACGCCCTGGCGCAGCTGCCGGCGCCGGACCCGGTCCATGCCCTGGCGCTGCGGGTCCGCGACCGCAAGGACGACGTGCGGCTCTCGGCGGCGCTGACCAAGCTCGCCGAGGAGGACCCGTCGCTGATCGTCGAGCACCGGGCCGAGCTCGGCGACCTGCGCCTGTCGGGCCAGGGCGAGATGCACCTGCGGGTGGCGGTGGAGCGGCTCGCCTCGCGCTTCGGCATCGGGGTCGAGACCGAGCCGGCGCGGGTCGCCTATCGCGAGACGATCCGGGGGCCCGCCGAGGCGCGGGCGCGGCACAAGAAGCAGACCGGCGGCCACGGCCAGTTCGCCGACGTGGCGCTCGCGGTGCGGCCGCTGCCCCGAGGCGAGGGTTTTGTCTTCGAGGACGAGGTGGTGGGCGGCGCGGTGCCGCGCCAGTACATCGCCTCGGTCGAGGCCGGGGCCCGGGCCTTCACCGCGAAGGGGCCGCTCGGCTTCCCGGTGGTCGACCTCGCGGTGACCCTCAAGGACGGCGCCGCCCACGCGGTCGATTCGTCGGATGCCGCCTTCCAGGCCGCGACGCGCCTGGGGCTGGAGGAGGCTTTGGCCAAGGCCGGACCGGTGCTGCTGGAACCGGTCCTGGCGGTGTCGATGGCGGTGCCGAGCGGCGCCACCGCCAAGGCCACCGGCCTCGTCACCGCCCGCCGCGGCCAGATCCTCGGCTTCGACGCGCGCCCCGGCTGGTCGGGCTGGGACGTCGTCGAAGCCCTGATCCCGGAGGCCGAGATGACCGACCTGATCGTCGAGCTGCGCTCGGCCACCGCCGGGGTCGGCACCTTCACCACCCGCTTCGACCACCGCGCCGAGCTGACGGGCCGTGCCGCCGAGGCGGTGCTGGCGCGCCAGCCGGTGCGCAGGGCGGGGTAAGGAGCCCGGTTACGCGGCCCGGTCGTGGCGGCCTTCCTGGACCTCCTCGATGATCTTGGCCGAGAAGGCGTCGAGGTCGCCCGGGTTGCGGCTGGTCACGATGCCCTTGTCGGTGACTACGGGCAGGTCGTGCCACTCGGCGCCGGCATTGACCACGTCGGTCTTGATCGAGGCGTAGGACGTCATCTTGCGGCCCTTGGCGGCGCCGACCTCGACCAGCAGCCAGGGCGCGTGGCAGATCGCGGCGACGACCTTGCCGCTCGACAGGAAGCTGCGCAGGATCTCCAGGGCCTTCGGCTCGAGGCGCAGCTTGTCCGGATTGATCTGGCCGCCGGGGAGCACCAGGGCGTCGTAGGCCGACGCGTCGACGCTCTCGAGATCGGCATCCACGGTCACCGGGCGGCCCCAGTCGGTCTTGTCCCAGCCGCGGATGCTGTCCGGATTCTGGCGCGATTTCGGGGCGGCCACCGTGACCTGCGCGCCGGCCTCCGCGAGCTTGGCCTTCGGCACTTCGAGCTCGGATTGCTCGAAGCCGTCGGTCGCCATGATGAGGATCTTGGCCTGGGTGATGCTCGGCATCGGATCGTACTCCAAGGGTGATTGTGCCCTGGCAACGACCCCGGATCAGGCCGGTTCCGGCGCCCTGCCGCGACGGAACCGCTTCCGGCCGGGCGGTTTAAACCCTCATACCCCCCGACCCGAACAGGAGGCACGACCATGGCCAATCCCGGTCTCCCCGGCCACGAGCCGACCCCCGGCGGCGGCATCCCGGGCGACATCCCGCCGCCGGTCGGTCCCGACGACCTGCCGGATACCGGCCCGACCGGGCCGCGCTCGCCCTATCCGGTCAACGACCCGGGCATCACCGACCCGACCGGGCCCGGCTCCGAGCCGGACTACCTGCCGGGCGGCCCGACCAATCCGGGCACGCGGTTCTGAAAAAACGAAGGGCGCCCCGCGGGGCGCCCTTTTCGCGTCGATCGAGGTTCGGGTCGGTCAGTGCCCGCCATGCGAGCTGCGCACGTCGCGCGGGGCGTTCAGGATCTCGTTGAGGGAGGTGGCGACGTGCCGCGCCTCCTCGTCGGTGAGGCGGAGCTGGAACGGCGGCAGGCCGCCGGCCTGGAGCGCCACCACCGCCTGGCCCTGCTCGTCGGTCCCCACCTCGATCGCCGGCGAGGTCACGTCCAGCAACGCCGCCTCCTCGTCGCCGAGATCGTCCGCCTCGGCCTCGTCCGGCTCGTGCATGACCGTGAGGAGCTGGCCCACCGCGCGCACGAGGGCGCGGGCCGCGCTCGCATCCATGATGACCGCGGTGGCCTGGTCGTCCTTCTGGAACGAGAGCTGGATGTTGGAACCTTCGAGGGAAACCGAGATACCCGCCATGGAGCGTCCGACACTGTACGATGTCGTCCGTATATGGGAGCAATCCCCCGGACGCGACAGGGAATTCCACGCAGAGCCGGGCTGCGCGGCCCGAAACGCCTCGGGCCCCGTCCGCGTTGATCCTTCACATGGTCGCCCGCGAACGAGGGGCAGGAACGAGAGGGACGACGCCATGGCCGCGCATAAGACCACCCACAAGACGACCGATGCACAGAAGAGTACGATCGCCCGGGTGATGCACGAGTTCAAGGAAGGCGAACTGGAGCGGCGCGACGGCGAGCCGGTGACCGACCGGAGCCAGGCCATCGCCATCGCGTTGCGCGAGGCCGGCGCCTCGAACCAGGAGAGCCCCGCCGACAACCGGGCGAATTTCCGCCGCACCCGGTCCAAGGAGCGCGACACGCGGTCCCAGGCGACCCGCGCCGCCCTCTACGACGAGGCGAAAAACCGCGACATCAAGGGCCGCTCGCGCATGAGCCGGGACGAACTGGAGAAGGCCCTCAACCGTTGAGCGCGCTCACGAGAGGGACCACCCCATGAGTTCGAAGCAGCCGAAGACCACGACGCCGACCGATGCCGACCTGAAGGGAAATCCCGGCATCGGCACCTCCAAGGGCATGACGATGTCCGGCGGCGATCCCGAGGATCTCGCGGGCGCCAATACCGACGAGGGCGATGTGGCGAACGACACCACGCCGCAAGGCGGGGTCGACCCCAACCAGCGCGGGCGCAGCCATCCCTGACCACACCCCCTGACCGCATGCCGCGCACCGATTGGGAGACCCTGCCTTGTTCCGGACAGACTGGGCTCCTAAATAGGGATCAGCGGCAACGGGCGGGTGGCTCCGGGCGATCGAGCCCCGCATGGGCTCCCTGAGCCTCGCGAAGACGAGACACCTCCCGAAATACTTGGCGCCGTCGCGCCGCGTTGCCCTCGCTCTTGAGGGTGGCCCGCTGCGACTTCTAACGAGACGAGGACGACCGCGTGAATACTGGTACTGTCAAGTGGTTCAACGACCAGAAGGGCTTCGGCTTCATCCAGCCGGATGATGGCGGCAAGGACGTTTTCGTCCACATCTCCGCAGTGGAGCGGGCTGGCCTGCGCGGCCTCGTCGAGGGCCAGAAGGTCTCCTACGAGCTGCAGGCCGATCGGCGCGACAGCAACAAGATGTCGGCCGTGAACCTGCAGGTCGCCTAAAGGCGTCCTTTCGGCCCGGGTTTACGGAGCCTTAACGATAATCCCGTTAAGGTTACGGAACCTCGGCCGTACTGGAGCGTTTCGAGCCCCCGGGCTCACCACTTGCTCCGCTGGCGGCCCCATGGCCGCCTGCCACTCACAGTCGCTCCCCCGGGGAGCGCCGCAAAGATAGAAGAAAAGACATCATGTTGTTCGAATTTACCCGGCGCGACGGCGCGCCTTCCGTGTTCAACGGCTCTACCTTTCATGTCGACCAGATCAGCCGTTTCGGCGAGGGCAAGAGCCCGATCGACGTCAGCCACCTGATCGACAAGAGCTACGGCTATCATTCCTCCCGCGAGCTGCGCTGGCATCTCGCCGAGCGCTTCGGCCTGACGCCGAACGCCGTGGCCGTGCGCGAAGCCCACTAAAGGCTCGCCGGTCAGTCAAAAGACCGCCGTCACCGTACGAGGCGGGCCGCGCGCGAGCGCGGACCCGCCTTTGTCGTGTCTGGATCGGGAATCGCCGCGCGCGTCCTCTGCCGTCCTCGACCGACCGGACGCCCCCCGCGTCAGTCCGACAGGTCGTATCCCGGGGTTACCGTGTGGCCAGGTCCGGCGCACCTTCCGGCGCAAAGCCCGCCCCTCGCCACGCCCTCATTGTCGCGCCAGAGCGTTTTCCGACGAAGTGGATGCCGGTTCGTCGTAGAAAATGCGGTACAATCAAGGCTCTAGAGAGAGCTTCGCGATTGCAACGCGATCGTGAAGTGCTCTAGCACAGGCTCCCTCCCCTGACCCGGAGCCCGCGCCTTGCTCGACGACCGCCAGCCGCCGCCCCGCTTCAACGGCGCCCGCTACTGCCTGGAGGCCAATGCCCGGGGACGCGGCGACAAGCCGGCCCTGGTCATGGTCGGCGATCACGGCCGGACCGACATCATGACCTTCGCCGAGGTCGACCGGGCGGTGCGCGGCGTCGCCGCGGGGTTGCGGGATCTGGGATTGCCGCCGGGCGCCCGGGTGATGATCCGCATGGGCAACGACGCGGATTACGTCATCACCTATTTCGCGGCGCTGGCCGCCGGGCTCGTGGCGCAGCCCTCCTCGCCGCAGCTGACGGCCGGCGAGGCGGCATTCTTGATGCAGGATTCCGACGCCGCGGTGATCGCGGCGGCCGACGAGTGCCCCCTCGACCCCGAGGCCTGCCGTGGCCGGATCGTGCTGCGCCGCAACGACATCGCCCGCATGCGGGCCGGCCCGCCGATCGATGCCTACGCCGACACCGCCGCCGACGATCCGGCGACCCTGGTCTACACCTCCGGCACCACCAGCCGGCCGAAGGGAGTGCTGCACGCCCACCGCACCCTCTGGGGCCGGCGGCCGATGCACGATTTCTGGCTCGGCCTGCGCGAGGACGACGTGGTGCTGCATGCCGGCACCATGAACTGGACCTATACCCTCGGGGTCGGCATCCAGGACCCCTGGGCGCGGGGCGCCACGACGGTGCTCTACAACGGAAAGCGCGACCCTGCCCTATGGCCGGCGCTGATCGCCCGCCACCGCGCCACCCTGTTCGCGGCGGTGCCGAGCCTCTTCCGGCAGATCCTGAAATACGCCGATCTCTCCGCGCATGATCTCTCGTCCCTGCGTCACGGCATCACGGCGGGCGAGGCGTTGTCGCCTCAATTGCTCGCCGAGTGGCAGGCCGTCACCGGCACGCCGCTCTACGAGGCGCTCGGGATGAGCGAGATCTCGACCTACATCTCGACGAGCCCCCTCGTCCCCATCAAGCCCGGCTCCCCGGGCAAGCCGCAGCCCGGGCGGCGGGTCGCGATCCTGCCCGTCGACGGCCCGCCGGAGCCGCTGCCGCCAGGCGAGGTCGGGCTTCTCGCCATCCACCGCTCGGACCCGGCCCTGATGCTCGGCTACTGGAACCGCCCGGAAGAGGAGGCGGCGGTGATGCGGGGCGACTGGTTCACCGGCGGCGACCTCGCCTCCCTCGATGCCGACGGCTACGTCTGGTTTACAGGCCGCAACGACGACATCATGAACGCCTTCGGCTACCGGGTGTCGCCGAACGAGGTCGAGAGCGTGCTGATCGCTCATCCGGACGTGCAGGAGGTGGCAGTGACCGAATTGCCCGTCCGCGACGACGTGCGGGTGATCGCTGCCTTCGTGGTGCCGAAACAAGGCGCCGAGCCGGCGCGGGACGCGCTGCTGGCCTGGTGCGGCGAGCGGCTCGCCGCCTACAAATGCCCGCGGGAGGTCGTCTTCCTGGAGACGCTGCCGCGGACCCCGAACGGCAAGGTGCAGCGCAAGCGGCTGGCGGCAGGCTGAGCGAAGCCGGTTTCCGCATCGGGAAGCGGTCGATCGGAAAGCGTATGAGAGGGCCCCGGCGACGGAGCCGCCCCCTCTCACGCCGGCTTCGCCGCCAGCAGGTCGCGCAGGGTGGTGATGGTCGAGGCGTCGGCGACGCCGTCGACCCGGGCCGGGCGGAAATGGCGCTGGAAGGCGGCGACCACCGCCTTCGTCCGGGCATCGAAGGTGCCGCTCACCGGCACGTCGTAGCCGTAGAGCGCGAACATCGATTGCAGCGCCTCGATCGGCTGGCCGGCATCTCCTTGCGAGAAGAAGCGCCCGTCGCGGATCGGCGCCGGCGCCACCCAGTGGCCGATGCCGTCCCGGTGGAGAGCGGGCCACGAAAAACTCTCGCCGGGGTCGATCTTGCGCTCGGGGGCGATGTCGGAATGCCCGAGCACCCGGTCGGGCCGGATCGGCCAGCGGCGCAGGATGTCGCGGCAGAGCGCCGTCACCGCCGCCATCTGCGCCTCCGGGAAGGGCGCCACGGTGCCGTCCTCGGCATGGCCCGGATGCGCGATCTCGATCCCGACCGAGCGCGAGTTCATGTCCCGCACGCCCTCCCAGGCCGAGACCCCGGCATGCCAGGCGCGGCGGGCCTCCGGCACCATCTGCACCACCCGCCCCTCCTCGAAGACGAGGTAATGCGACGAGACCTTGGAGAGCGGGTTGCACAGCCGCAGCAGCGCCTCGCCGGCGCTCGCCATGCCGGTGTAATGCAGGATCAGCGCATCGACCGGCAGGGTCCGCTCGTCGTGGTTGGGGGAGGGCACCACCTGGGTGGCGACCGGGCTGTCGGGGGTGAGGCTCATCAGGCTCAGCTCAGGCGCCGCTCGGCGGCGATGCGGTCATAGGCGGCGTTGATGGCGGCAAGCCGACGGGTCGCGATGGCGACGGCGGCGGGCGGCAGGCCGCGGGCGATCGCCCGGTCGGGATGGTTTTCGGAGACGAGCGCCCGGTAGCGCGCCTTCAGCTCCGTGTCGGTGAGGGCGCGGTCGACCCCCAACACCTCGTAGGGATCGTCGGCGAGCCGCAGGTGCCGGGCGGTGACGGCGGCGAAGCGCGCCTCGTCGAAGCCGAAGATCGTCGCCACCTCGGCGAGGTAGCGCGCCTCGCTCTCGTGGACGGCGCCGTCCGCCTTGGCGATGTGGAACAGGCCGTCGAGCACGTCCTCGAGCAGGGCCGGCTCGTCGTGGAAGGCGTCGGCGACCTGGCGGGCATAGCCCTCGAAGCCGCTGGTGGTGCGCTTGGCGAGATCGAACAGGCGCTCGACCCCTGCGCGTTCCTCCTCGGGCACCTGCACGAGGTCGGCAAAGGCCGCGACCTCGGACGGCGTCACCACCCCGTCCGACTTCGCCATCTTGGCAGCCAGCGCGACGAGGCCGGTGGTGAACACCACCTCCCGCGGGGTCGGCCCGAACAGCGAGCCCTCGCGGTCGAGGAGGAAATGGCCCGCCACCGCGCCGATCAGCGCGCCGAGCGGACCGCCGGCGGCGAGCCCGATGCCCGCACCGCCGAGCTTGCCCCAGACGCCCTGGCTCACGCCCGCCTCCCGGTCCCGGTCGGGCGGACCGACGGTGTCGGGTCTCGGGGGGGCAAGGACATCGGGATCAGGAGCATCGGAGGCAAGCGCGTCATGCCGCCCTTGTAGCGCCCCCGAGGCGTCTGCGGAATGTGGCAGCGCACCCGGCGGAACACGCCGCCGGGGCTTCACGCGAGGCCGATCAGCGGCAGAAGACGTTGCCGTAGGGGTCGCGGTAGGTGCCGTAGGGGCATTGCGGGGCGGTGGCCGCGCCGACCACGGCGCCGCCGGCCGCGCCGATCAGGCCGCCCGCGAGCGCGCCGCCGGCCCGGCCCGTGGCCGCCGCACCGATCGCCGCGCCGGTCAGGCCGCCGAGGGCGGCGCCGCCCGCGGCGCGGTCGCCGGGGGTGTTGCAGGCGCCGAGCGACAGCGCCATGGCGCCGGCGATCGTGGCGGCGATGAGCTTCTTCATGGAGTTCTCCCCTCGTGCATCTCTCGGTCGGTACCGGGTCATCGACCCCGCACCCTGCGTCCGAGCTTAGCCGTAACGCAGCCGAACGCCAAATGAGCTTGGCCGTCCGATGGTTCCCAAGGACGGGTCCGGGCGGGACACGATTCGTCGGGGTGCGGCCGCGGGGCCACAGCGGAGAGCGGCGGGAGGCCCTGCCACGGGCCCGGCAAATGCTCTACAGCAGGGGCGAAATCCCCGGCATGATGCCCGTGAGGTCCCGATGCAGCGCGCCACCACCATCGTCCGCAAAGCCGCCGTGCGCCCCGACGCCGTCGCCGACGAGGTCGCCCTCGACCACGCCGCCCGCTCCCGCCGCAGCGCCGAGCTGACGGCGACAGGAGGCCTCGCCTTCCGGCTCGACCTCGACCGCGAGACGACGCTGGAGGACGGCGACGCGGTGCGCCTGGAAGACGGCACGCTGGTGCGCGTCCTCGCCGCCCCGCAATCGCTGCTCGCGGTCACGGCCGAGAACCCGGTCCGCCTGACCCGCCTCGCCTGGCAGCTCGGCAGCAACCACGTCCAGGCCGAGGTGACGACCGACGCGCTCTACGTCCTCGACGACCCGGTGGTGGCCGAGCTGATCCGCGGCCAGGGCTGCACGGCGACGGCGCTCCAGCGCCCGTTCCGCCCCGAGAAGGAGGTGGAGGCCCACGACCACAGCACCTGCGGGCACGACCACCACCACGGGCACGACCACGGGCATGCGCATCACGCGCATGACGGTCACGCCCACGACCATCATGGTCATCACGATCATGACCATCATGGTCATCACGAGCATGACCACGGCCACGATCATCACGCGCATGATCACGGGCACGTCCACGGCCCGAACTGCAGGCACGGCCACTGAGCGGAGCCTGCGCGGCCGGGGCGAGCCCCTCGCCTCCACCCCTGATTTTTGTGCAGCGCAAGATCTATCATCCGGCGAAGTCTTAAGTCGGACTTAAGCCGGGTGTCATACCCAAGATCCCGGTGACGGAAAGACCCGGGTTCACGGTCCGATGACGATCAAGGCGCGCCTCCTCTGCGGCTTCTCGGTGATGCTGGCGCTGACCGCCGGCGTCGCCGCATCGGGCTGGGTCAGCCTCTCGGGCTTTGCCCAGCGCGTGGACACCGCGAATGCGGCGCAGACGCTCGCGGGCCGCGTGGGCGACCTGGCGCTGGCCGCCGAACGGTCGCTGCACGACGTCTCCGGCCAGGGGGAGCGCGCCGTGACGGACGGCCTCGCCCGGGCCCGGGCCGGCCTCGCCGCCGTTCCGGGCGCTGAGGCGATGGCGGGCGGCATGGACGCCTTCGCGCGGACCCGCACCGCCTACGCGGCGGAGCAGGACCGCAAGGCCCGGGTCCAGGCCGAGCACCTGCGCCTGATCGAGGAGGTGCAGGGGGCGGCCGGCCGGATCGGCGCGGCGCAGAAGGCGCGCCTCGCGGCGGCGAGCCAGGCGCTCCAGGACAGCGTCGAGGCGCTCAAGGAGGCCGCCACCGCCGGGTCGCTCGCGGGCTCGGCGGTCCGCGGCGCCCTCGAGATGCGCAACAGCGAGCAGGCCCCCGGGGGCGACCGGGCGGCGGTTGCCGAGCGGTACCGGCTCCTGTCGACGATCCTGAAGCGTCTCGGCGGACAGGACGCGATGCGGGTTCCGGCCAAGGCCGCGATCGACGCCCTCGACGATTACTTCGACGCCATCGACTTGAGCCCCGACGAAGCGGGGCGGGCCGACACCATCACGACCTCGTTCACCGCCATCATGGCGGCCCTGCGGCAGGTCGAGCAGCTCCAGAGCGACGCGGGCGTCACGGTCCAGGTCCGCCTGCAGGAGCAGCAGGACCGGGTCGAGCGGGCAGCCGCCCTCCTCGGGGCCAGCGCGGACGCGATCGAGGCCTCGAAGTCGATTCAGATCGCCGAGGGCGACTTGTTCTCGGCCAAGGACCCCTCCGCCAAGACCCCCTCGAAGGACGAGGGCGCGGCGGTCGTCGCCGGCGCCGATGCGCTGCTGAGGGCGATCGAGACGATCCACCGCGTCGAGACCGATCCCGCCGCGCGCCGGTCGATCGAGGACCTGATCGCGAAGGTGCGGGACATCAGGGGCCAGGTGCCGGGGATCGTGGCGGCGAACGCCGCGCAGCGCGCGATCGTCGCCGAGCGCGATCGCCACCTGACCGCCCTCGTCATCGCCGCCCATGCCGCGGGCGACGACGAGATCGCCCGGATCGGGTCCGAGCGGCGCTCCGCCGAGATCCTGCTCCTCATCGGGGTGGCGCTCGCCGCCTCGCTCGGCATCGCGGCGGCGTTGTGGCTCGCCCGCGGCATCGTGCGGCCGATCGGGCGGCTCGGCGACGCGATGCGGGCGCTCGCCGCCGGCGACCTTTCCGCCACGGTCTCGGGACAGGAGCGGCGCGACGAGATCGGCGGCATGGCGCGGGCCGTGGGAGTATTCCGGGAGGCGCTCGCCGCCAAGGCGCGCAGCGACGCCGAGGCCGCAGAGGCCGCCCGCGCGGAAGCCGCGCGAGCCCGGCGGCTCGGGACGCTGACCGCGGGCTTCGAGGCGACGATGTCGTCCTCGACTCGAGGACTGGCGCAGGCCGCCGACACCATGCAGGGCACCGCCGCGTCGATGTCGGCGGCGGCGGCGCGCACCAACACCCGCTCGGCCGAGGTCGCGGAGGCCGCCTCCCGCACCTCGGCCAATGTCGAGACCGTCGCCGCGGCCACGGAAGAGATGGCGATCTCGATCCGCGAGATCGCCCGCCAGGTCGCGCATTCGGCCGAGAAGGCCACGGATGCCGTCGGCCGTGCCCGGGAGACCGACGCCGTCATCGCGGCGCTCGCCGCCGGTGCCGAGCGCATCGGCGAGGTCGTGGTCCTGATCCAGGGCATCGCCGGGCAGACGAACCTGCTCGCGCTGAACGCCACCATCGAGGCGGCCCGGGCCGGCGAGGCGGGACGGGGCTTCGCGGTGGTCGCGGCCGAGGTCAAGCAGCTCGCCGGCCAGACCGCGAAGGCCACGGAGGAGATCGGCGGCCAGATCGCCCGCATCCAGGACGCGACCCGCGAGGCCGTCGCGGCATTGCAGGCGATCGGCGGGGTGATCGGCGAGATGTCCGAGATCGCCACCGGCATCACCGCCGCCATGGAGCAGCAGGGCGCGGCGACCCAGGAGATCGCCCGCAACGTCGGCGAGGCCGCGCAGGGCACGCAGGTGGTCTCCACCGGCATCCGCGACGTGCGCCGCGACGCCGAGGGCGCCGGTGAGGCCGCCGCCCGGGTGCTCGCCGCCGCCGAAGCGCTGGCCGGCACCGCGACGGGCCTGCGCGGCGAGGTCGATGCGTTCCTGGGGGGTGTGAAGGCGGCGTGAGGCACAGGCCGGGTGGCGCGGGTGCAGGGCGCGATCCCGGCAAGCGGGGACGTTCGAACGATGACCGGTGGTGCGCCCGGGCGAAGCTTACGACTTCCCGCTTCGGTCCGACGACCAGCACCGCACCAGTTGCAGATTTGCGACTTTCTGTGAAAAATTTCAAGCATTGATTGCAGGTCGAGATTCAAGGCCTTAAATGTGTCTTAACTGATTTGAACTGCACAAGACAATAGAGAAACAGACATGGCTGGCGGTCCTCTTTATAATACTGAGCAATATAAGTACTCATTCAATGGATCTATCCCGAACATATCAGGAGAAAATTCCGTCAATATAAGTGGTTATTATATCTTCAATTATGATAAAAATTCCACTTTTGGGTATGCCGGACTCTCTGATTTTACCGTTGGACAATATACGTTTGGAGATTCTAGAAGTAGCTCACTTATAAGAAATCTCGATGGATCACTTGAATATCGAACCATATTCTATGGGACAAGTCAGTTCAACAATGAAACCGTTTCGGCCACATTTACCTCCCCTATTGGCGGGCGGCTTCTCGGCACACTCGATACAGCCCAATTTACCAAGACTGTCGTCGACTACAGCACGATCCCTTCGACGACGAATGTGATCACATTCGGCTCGAAGAACTTTGCCGTGACGAGCACACTCGTCAACGACGCCCCCTGCTTCGTGACCGGTACACGCATCCGCACGACCCGCGGCGACATCGCCGTCGAAAACCTCGAAATCGGCGACCGGGCGCTCACCGTCTCCGGCTCGTCGCGGCCCATCGCCTGGATCGGTCACCGTGACCTCGCCATGCGGGACGGCGTCCTTCCCCACGACCTCCAGCCCGTCCGGGTCGGCGCCGACGCCTTCGGGCAGGGCCTCCCTGCCCGCGCCCTGCGCCTCTCGCCGGGCCACCCGGTGCTGGTCGGGGCCGACGCGGAGGGCGAGGGCGGCCACCTCGTGCCGATCATGTGCCTGATCAACGGCACCACCATCGCCCGCGAGCCGGTGGCCTCCGTGACCTATTGGCACGTCGAGCTCGACGCCCACGACATCCTCCTCGCCGAGGGCCTGCCCGCGGAGAGCTACCTCGACTGGGGTGATCGCCCGTTCTTCAGGGAGGCCTCGGACCACGCCCTCCATAACCCCGATTTCGTGGTGCCGGGCCTGTCCGCCCGCTGCCGGCCGGTCGCGGTCGACGGGCCGGTGGTCGAGGTGGAGCGAGCGCGCCTGTCGGCCCGGTTCGGCGGTACACTCGCCGCGCAATGCGCTTGGGACGAGGCCGAACGCTTCGCCTGGCTCACCGCCTGAGTGCCGGCGCGACGAGAGGGCGATGGTCGCCCTCCCGCGATGTCGCGACCGAGCGGCGGCACGTCGCCTGGAACGACGGCGTACGATGCGGCATACCGCCGATCATGATGGCTGACACGACCAACGGACCCGGCGCCGGCAGCGCCTGGCGCTTCTCCGTCGCCCCGATGATGGACTGGACCGACCGCCACTGCCGGGCGTTCCACCGCACCCTCTCGGCCCGTGCCCTGCTCTACACCGAGATGGTGACGACCGGGGCGGTGCTGCACGGGCCGCGGGAGCGGCTGATCGGCTTCGATGCCATGGAGCATCCGGTGGCGATCCAGCTCGGCGGGTCGGATCCGGGCGACCTCGCGGCGGCGGCGCGCATCGCGGAAGGCTTCGGTTACCGCGAGGTGAACCTCAATGTCGGCTGCCCGTCGGATCGGGTGCAGGATGGGCGCTTCGGCGCCTGCCTGATGCGCGAGCCGGCCCTCGTCGGGGACTGCGTCGCCGCCATGAAAGCCGTGGTCTCGGTGCCGGTGACGGTGAAGTGCCGCATCGGCGTCGACGACCAGGATCCGGAAGCCGCGCTCGATGCGCTGACCGCCTCCGTCCGGGCGGCCGGCGTCGACGCGCTGATCGTGCACGCCCGCAAGGCCTGGCTCAAGGGCCTGTCGCCGAAGGAGAACCGGGACATCCCGCCCCTCGATTACGGCCGGGTCCACCGCCTGAAGGCCGCGAATCCCGATTTGACTGTCGCCCTCAACGGCGGGCTGCAGGACCTCGCGACCGCCACGGCCGAGCTCGAACCCGTGGACGGCGTCGCCCTCGACGGGGTGATGCTCGGCCGTGCGGCTTACGCCGAGCCTTCCCTGCTGCTTGGCGTCGATCCCGAGGTGTTCGGCGCGCCGGCGCCGGTGGCCGATCCGTTCGCGGCCATCGAGGCCTACGAGCCCTACATCGCGAAACGGCTCCAGGAAGGCCTGCGCCTGCACGCCATGACCCGGCACATGCTCGGCCTGTTCAACGGAAGGCCCGGGGCGCGGCCGTATCGCCGCCACCTCTCGGTCGCCGGCACCCGGCCCGATGCCGGCCTGCATACCCTGCGGGAGGCGGTGGCCCTGGTCTCCCGCGAGATGTCGCGCGAGCCGGCGGGCGCGGCCGCCTGAGGACGGGACCCGGCTCCAGCTTGGCAGCCGGCCGGCCTACGGGCATGGTTCGGTTCCGAACAGCTGTGCCCGAGGGAATGACGGACCGGATGATCGCACTCGATGACGGCGCCGCGGGCCCGCTCGGCGCCCATTTCGACGGGCGCGGGGTCAATTTCGCGCTGTTCTCCGCCCATGCGACGGCGGTGGACCTCTGCCTGTTCGATCCGACGGGGCGGGTGCAGACCGACGTGGTCCGGCTGCCGCGCCGCACCGACGACGTCTGGCACGGCTACCTCTCGGGGGTGCTGCCGGGCCAGCTCTACGGCTACCGGGTGCACGGGCCCTGGGAGCCGGGACGCGGCCACCGCTTCAACCCGCACAAGCTCCTCCTCGACCCCTACGCCCGCGAGATCCACGGACGGGTGCGCTGGCACGACGCGCTCTATCCCTATCGCCGCGGCGGCCACCGCGAGGATGCCCTCGACCGGCGCGACAGCGCCCCGATGATGCCGAAGGGGGTGGTCACCGCCCCCGAGGCACCGGTCCACGACGATCCGCCCCTGCGCCATCCCCTCGTCGACAGCGTGATCTACGAGGCGCATGTCCGGGCTCTGACCCAGACCCATCCGGGCGTGCCGCTGCCCTGGCGCGGCTCCTACGCGGCGCTCGGGCATCCGGCGATCGTCGACCACCTCGTGCGCCTCGGCGTCACGGCGATCGAGCTCCTGCCGATCCAGGCCTTCGTCGACGACCGCTTCCTGGTCGAGAAGGAGCTGACCAATTTCTGGGGCTACTCGCCGCTCAACTACTTCTCGCCCGAGCCGCGCTATCTCGGGCCGGCCGGCGCCGCGGGGCTCAAGAGCGCGATCCGTCAGCTCCATGCCGCCGGCATCGAGGTGCTGATCGACGTGGTCTACAACCACACCTGCGAGGCCGACCATACCGGGCCGAGCCTGTCGTTCCGCGGCATCGACAATGCGAGCTACTACAAGCTGAACCCCGAGGACCCGCGCCGCGACATCGACTGCACCGGCTGCGGCAACACCCTCGACGTCTCGGTGCCGCGGGTGATGCAGATGGTGCTCGATTCGCTGCGCCACTGGGTCGAGGCCTACCGCATCGACGGATTCCGCTTCGACCTCGCCTCGAGCCTTGCCCGCGCCCCCCACGATTTCACCCCCCGGGCCGCGGTGCTCCAGGCGATGGCACAGGACCCGCTCCTGTCGCGGGTCAAGCTCATCGCCGAGCCCTGGGACATCGGCATGGGCGGCTACCAGCTCGGCGGCTTCCCGGTCGGCTGGAGCGACTGGAACGACCAGTTCCGCGACGCGGCCCGCGGCTTCTGGCGGGGCGATGCCGGCCAGTTGCCGAAGCTGACGCAGGGGCTGACCGGCTCCAAGGAAATCTTCTCGGCCTCCGGCCGCGGGCCGTCCGCCAGCGTCAACTTCATCGCCTCCCACGACGGCTACACGCTCGCCGACGTCGTCGCCTACGAGGAAAAGCACAACGAGGCCAACGGCGAGGGCAACCGCGACGGCCACGGCCACAACGTCTCGCGCAACTACGGCGTCGAGGGGCCGACCGACGATCCCGCGATCCGGGGCGTGCGGGCGCGCCAGAAGCGCAACCTGCTCGCCACGATCCTGCTCGCCCAGGGCGTTCCGATGCTGTTGATGGGCGACGAGCGCTCGCGCAGCCAGGGCGGCAACAACAACGCTTATTGCCAGGACAACGCCACCTCCTGGGTCGATTGGGAGAATGACGGCGGCGATCCCACGCTCACCGAGTTCGTGCGCCATCTCCTGGCGCTCCGCCGCGACCACCGGGCTCTGCGGCGCCGAAAATTCCTCACCGGCGAGACCGTGGCGGCGGGGGGCCTCAAGGACGTGCACTGGCTCTCGCCCTGCGGCGCCGAGATGAACGAGGCCGCCTGGGGCGACGGGAAGCGCCGCGCCTTCGGCATGCAGATCGGCAACGATGCCCCGGACGGGCGGCGCCTGCTGATCCTCGCCAATGCCGGCGGGGGGGGAATCGACTTCCACCTCGCCAAGGTCATCGGCGGGCCGTGGACGCCGCTCTTCGACACGACGGTGCCCGATGGCAGGCCGGTCGCCCGGGAGGCGGTTCGCGGCGGCGGGATGGTGCGCCTGCCCGAACGCGCGCTGCTGGTCCTGGCGCGGACCACGCGCGGGGCGAAGGGTGGGGCGGTGTGAGGGGGTAGGCCTGCTGCTGAGAGTCCCGTCGACTGAGTAACAGCATTCAAACCCTCCGAGTCGTACCAACGGGCCAAGATGCTGACGCATCGATTCGATTTTGGGAGTGCCCGAGATCGACGGGGCCGTCGACCCATCTCGAATTTTCGACACCAAGCCCAGAAGTCCGGGACCTCGGGCTTGGCGAAAATTCGAGACTTGGCGAAAATTCGAGAACGGAACCAACGGTCGTTTTCAACGACCGTTGGTATTACATCGGACCGATGCGTCAGGGGGCGCCGCAGCGCCCCCGTCTTCCCCTCACCCGTGGCTGCTGCCGAGCCGTTCCCGCGGCAAGTCGGCCCGGGGTGGGAGCTGGCCCTGAGGCGGGGCTTCAGCCGGTACCTCCGCCGCGCCGCGGGTGCGCCACAGGCTGTAGACGATGCCGCCGGCGAGCAGGACCACGGTGACCACCAGCGCGACCCAGGGCTGGATCTCGACCAGCTCGAACGTGTCGGCCACCACGATCTTCAGGCCGATGAAGATCAGGATCAGGGCGAGCGCGGTCTTGAGGTAGGCGAAGCGGTCGACCATCGCCGCGAGTGCGAAGTAGAGAGCGCGCAACCCTAAGATCGCGAAGATGTTCGAGGTGTAGACCACGTAGGTATCGGTGGTGATGGCGAAGATCGCCGGCACGCTGTCGACCGCGAAGATCACGTCGGCACCGTTCACCAGCACCAGCGCCAGGGCGAGCGGGGTGAGCCACAAAGCCGGCCGGCCGGTCTTCGGATCGGGCTTGCGGGTGGTGAAGTTCTGGCCGTCGAGCTCGTCCGTCACCCGCATGTGCCGGCGCATGAAGGCGGTGAAGCGGTCGGCAGACGTGTTCTCGCCCTCCTCCTCGTCGCCGGAGACCAGCATCTTGATGCCGGCATAGATCAGGAAGGCGGCGAAGATCGTCAGCACCCACTCGGCCTGGTGGACGAGGGCGGCGCCGAGCCCGATCATCAGGCCGCGCAGCACGATCGCCGCCAGGATGCCCCAGAGCAGCACCCGGTGCTGCGCATTGCGGGGGATGCCGAGATAGCCGAAGATCACCGCGATGACGAAGACGTTGTCCATCGACAGCGACTTCTCGACCACGAGGCCGGCGAGGTATTCCTGGCCCGCCTGCGGGCCGAGATACCACCAGACCCAACCTCCGAAGAGAAGGCCGAGGGTGAGGTAGAAGGCAGTGAGGAGCAGGCTCTCCTTCACGCCGATCTCGCGGCTCTTGTCGCGGTGCAGGAGACCGAGATCGAGGGCGAGCAGGATGAAGATGACGGCGTGGAAGCCCAGCCACATCCAGATCGGCTTGCCGAGCCACGTCATATACAGGAAATCGACCATCGCGGGACCGTGATGCTTCGAGGAAGAAAGCATCGGCTCCGACATCACGAGCGCGCGTTGCGCCGCTCGCCAGAGGGGCCCGCAGCCGATGGATGCGACTTATGTCCGTGATGGCGGCGGATCAAGGGCGGCCGGGGCCGGTGGCCGCGCCCATATTTTTCGTTTCTGCCCCGGCGGCAGGTTGACAGGCCCGCCGGCGTCGCGGCCTTCGACGGGACATGACACAGGCGAGCATCCATGTGGCGGTGATCGGGGCCGGACCCGCGGGCCTCTCCGCCGCCGAGATCCTGGCGGAGGCGGGCCTGCGGGTCACCGTGATCGAGCGGATGCCCTCCCCTGCCCGCAAGCTGCTGATCGCGGGGCGCGGCGGCCTCAATCTCACCCATAGCGAGCCGCTGGAGCGCTTCCTCGCCCGCTACGCCCCGCCGGCCCGGTGCCTCGACGCGGCGATCCGGGCGTTTCCGCCCCAGTCCCTGCGCGACTGGTGCGAGGCCTTGGGGCAACCGACCTTCGTCGGGTCGAGCGGCCGGGTGTTTCCGCAGGCCTTCAAGGCCTCGCCGCTGCTGCGGGCCTGGCTCTCCCGGCTCGATCGTCTCGGGGTACGGTTGCGCACTCGCACCCGCTGGACCGGCTGGGGCGATGACGGCGCCCTCGCACTGACGGGCGAGCATGGCCCGGACACCTTGCGGGCGGAGGCGACGGTCCTGGCCCTCGGCGGCGCGAGCTGGCCGCGGCTCGGCTCGGACGGGGCCTGGGTGCCGGTGCTGGAGGAAGAGGGCATCGCCGTGAACCCGCTGCGCCCGGCCAATGCGGGCTTCACCGCCGATTGGTCGCCGGTTTTCGCCGAGCGCTTCGCCGGCGCGCCGCTCAAGCGCGTCGCGCTCCGCCTCGGCGCCGCCCAGGTGCGGGGCGAGGCGGTCATCACCCGGGAGGGCATCGAGGGCGGCGCGGTCTACGCGCTCTCGCGGCCGATCCGCGAGGCGATCGAGGCGCAGGGCGAGGTTTCGGTGGATCTCGACCTGCGGCCGGACCTCGACACAGCCACCCTCACCCGGCGCCTCGCCGGAGCGCGGCCGAAGGAATCCCGTGCGACGGTTTTGCGCAAGGCCGCGGGCCTCAGCCCACCGGCCGCCGGCCTGCTGCGCGAGGCTTTGCGCGACTTGCCGGCCGACCCCGCTTCCCTGGCGGCGCTGATCAAGGCGGTGCCGCTGCGACTCACCGGCCTGCGGCCGATCGAGCGCGCGATCTCCACCGCCGGCGGCGTCGCCTTCGCGGATCTCGACGACCGCTTCATGGTGCGGGCGCGCCCCGGCACCTTCCTCGCCGGCGAGATGCTCGACTGGGAGGCGCCGACCGGCGGCTACCTGCTCCAGGCGAGCTTCGCCAGCGGCCGGGCGGCGGCGAAGGGGGTGCTGGACTGGCTAGGGGAGCCCTAAGCAGACTTGCGTTGGCAGGCCAACGCTTCGCCCGCTTAGGCTCTTGTTTTGTCGCAGATTTTCAGCGCCGAACCGGTCACCGCTTCGGCGAAATCTGCTTAGGCGGTGTGGACATTTACCTGAGCCATAGGACGATGGCGGCGATGGTGACCACGGCGGCATAGTTGCAAGCTGTTTTCTCATGGCGTGTGGCGACACGCCGGAACTGCTTGAGCTTGGCAATGCAGTACTCGATCAGGTGTCTCTCGGTATATAGCGCTGTGTCGAGCTCGTATTTCTTGGAGTGTGAGGGATTTTTCGGGATCACGGCCGTGGCGCCCTTGCCGGCCATCGCCTCGCGCAGCCAATTACTGTCGTAGGCCGCATCGGCCAGGACCACCGCAGCAGGGAGGTCCGCTAGGAGCGCCCCGGCCCGGGGCGCATCGCCCTTCTGCTCCGCCGTGAGGGCAAACCGGACCGGACAGTCAAGGCCGCGTACGACCAAGTGGATCTTGGTGCTCAGGCCGCCGCGGGACCGGCCCAGTGCCTGATCGGGCGGATCATCAGACCCCCTTTTTTTGCGCCCGCCGCATGTTGGTGAGCGCGCACGATCGTGGAGTCGACGATCAGGTACTCAAAGTCGGGATCGTCAGCCATCGCCTCGAAAATGCGCCACCACACGCCCTTCTGGCTCCAGCGACTGAAGCGGCGGAACACGCTGTTCCAGTCGCCGAACGCCTCGGGCAGGTCGCGCCACGGTGCGCCGGTGCGCACGATCCAGAGCACGCCCTCCACGAACATGCGGTTGTCGCGTCCGGTCGAGCCGCGTTGATCCGGCCGGCCGATGATCAGGGGGGATAAGCGCTCCCACTGACCATCGCTGAGAACGAGACGATCCAGAACTCCCAAGGCGGCCCCCCAAAAAGCAGCCTTGAATCACTCCTCACCCGCAAAAGGAACCCCAAGAGTCCACACCGCCTAGTCCTTCCGGCATGGAAACGCGTCGCGCAGGGCCAGCAGGGCCAGGACGCCGGCCGGCTCGCGCAGGGCCGGCGGGTGGGCTGCGCCGTATTTCACCACCGCCCGCACGAGTTGCAGTCGGTTGCCGTCGGGCGGCAGGCAGGCGCCGAGGATCGGCGGCTGGTTGGCGGTATCGGCGACGCCGGCGAGATCCTGCACCGCGCCCATGAAGGCCCAGCAGCCGACCGTTTCCGGATCCTGGCGGAACTCGACGTCGTTGCCCCGCACCTTGGCGCCGCGCAGCAGGTTCTTGCACTGCGCCACCAGGACCGCGCCCTCGGCGGCCCGCGCCGGCGCCGGGGCCATCGCCGCCCCGACCGCCATCGTCGCAGCCACGAGAAGGGCGAGAGGAGACCGTGAAGCGAAGCGTCGCAGAGTCTCGCGGAGTGACGGGGCGCGGTTCGAGAACCCGCGGGGACGGTTCGGGAACCTGCTCGGAATCGACATGCGGACACAACTCGACGCGGGAGGCCGCCTGCCTGCGGCCCACCCCATCCTAGCAAGCGCAGCCAGACGTTGCGCCGCGTCGCTCGCGACGAGTCACACCCTCGTTGCCGCAGGCTTGGAACAGCGAAATGTGGGGATGATCAGCGCGCCGGATACACCACCCGGGCAAGCGCCGCCTCGACGCGCGGGGTCGGCACCGTCGTCGCCGAGGCCTTCTGGTACTGGGCCATCATCCGGCGGGCGGCGTCGGCCGGCAGCGCACCGATCGGCGCCGTCATCGCCAGCAATTCCTTGCGAGTCTTGGCCGCCACCACGCCGGGACGGTTCACGTCCTGGAAGTCGCGCATCGCGTGCGTGTCGGAATCGGGGTCGCCCCGGAACACCCGCGGCCCCTCGGGCATGATGACGATGTCGCCCGGGCGCAGGGTCGGGTCGCGCAGGAGCGCGGTGCGGGCATCGAGGGACTTGAGCGGCGACACTGCGATCGCCAAGGGCTTCGTCTCCTTGTCCTTCGCCTTCACCTCGGCCTTCGGCAGGGCGACGTAGCGGGTGCGCCCGCGCAGGGCCTTGGCCGAGAGGCGGTTGCGCCGGGTCGCCCGCTGGCGGATCGGTGCGTCGTAGGGCTGGACGATGGTGGGCTGCGCGACGGGCGCCGGGGCGGCGGCCGGCCCGGAGAAGATCTGCCGGAGGAAATCGAGGCCGTCATTCTCCGCCCGCGCTCCCGCGCTCGAGGCGATCAGCAGGCAACCGGACGTCATCGCGAGGAGAAGGGCGCGAAGCCGGGCAGCCGGCATGGTCTGGGGCAGCGGCATCGAGCCTCTCCAGTGCGTGGTGTGACCTTGGGAAATCTGTACTGGTACTCGGCCGTTTAACCTCGACGGCAGCCTGCCAGTTCCGGGCTTTCCGCCAAAGATGAACAATTTATGATCGTGCCCTCCGGCCTCCTGTCCGATCGGATGAAGCGCGGGCCGCGCAGGGCGGCGGAGAGGCCAGGGGATGGACCGGAAGCCGCGATCTCTGGCCTTCGTCTTGGAGGCCGAGGAGTGAACATTGACCCCGGCCCGGGACGAGGCGACAAGCAACGATGACGCAACGGGAGCCGATGCCGATGCCGCCGCGAGGATGCTTTCCGGTTCGCGCGCCGGTTCGCGCGGCCTTCGGCCTTGCCCTGGCACTCGGGACGGCCGCCCCGGTCCACGCACAGGCGCTGGACAAGCGCGTGCCGATGGAGCCGACGGCCTGGCCGTTCACGGCGATCGGGCGGGTGAACGTAGTGCGGGGGCCGGCGCATCGCGGCCATTGCACCGGCACCCTGGTCGGGCCGCGTCACGTGCTGACCGCCGCCCATTGCCTGTTCGACGACCGGCTCGATACCTGGGTCAAGCCGCACCAGGTCTTCTTCGTCGCCGGCCAGGCCCGCGACCGGAATGCCGGCACCGCCGAGGTCGAGGCGTTCCGGCTCGCTCCCGGCATCGACCTGCGGCTGGCGACGCGGCCGCATCGCGACGGCATCGCCTCCGAGATGATCGGGCGCGACTGGGTGATCCTCACTCTGCGCCAGCCCCTGGCCCTCAAGCCGGTGCCGTGGCTCGTTCTGGCGGGGGCCGAGCTGCCGAAGAGCCGGCCGGGGGCGGTGGTGGCGCTCGCCGGCTACGCCGCCGACCGGCCGTACCTGCCGGTGATCGACCACGGCTGCGCCGTGCGGATCGACGCGCCGGTTCCCGGCCAGCTCACCGACGCCTGCGAGTCGATGTCGGGGGAATCCGGGGCGCCGGTCCTGGTCCTCGATGCCGATGGGGGCGCGTCGCTCGTCGGCATCCACACCGCGGTCACGGGGGGCGAGCGGGTCGGGCGGGCCTACCGCTCGGGGACGGGCCGCGGCGTCGCCGCCGGCAGCATCGCCGCGGCGCTCGACGCGATGGTCAGGAAATGAGGCGCCAGAACGCGACCTGCGTGTCGCCGTAGGTCCGGCGCTCCAGCTCCGAAAAGCCGTCGGGCGCGGCAAGCGCCGCGGAGGCCGCCTCCTCCACCACCGCGAGGGCATCGTCGGCGAGCCAGCCGCCGTCGCGCGCCGCGCTCAGCGCCTTCGGGGCGAGGTCGCGGCCATAGGGCGGATCGCAGAAGACGAGGCCGAACCGCTCGCCGGGCGGAGCGGCGCCGAGCCGGGTGGCGTCGCGGCGAAACAGCCGCGTCACCCCGCCGAGCCCGAGGGTGTCGAGATTCTGGCGGATCACGCCGCGGGCCTCCGCCCCGTCGTCGACGAGGAGCGCGAAGGCCGCGCCACGGGAGATCGCCTCGCAGGCGAGCGCCCCGGTGCCGGCGAACAGGTCGAGGACGCGGGCACCCGCGACCGGATCGTCATAGGCATGCGTGAGGACGTTGAACATCGCCTCGCGCAGCCGGTCCGCGGTCGGCCGGATCGCGTCGCTGCGCGGCCCGGCGAGGCCGCGGCCGCGCAACTCCCCTCCGACGATCCGCATCGATCAGGCTCAGCCGCGCGGCGGCCGGCCGCCGCCGCCGCCGCCCGGACGACCACCGCGCCCGCCGGGCTTCGACCCGCCGCCGCCACCGGCGCGGAAGCCGCCGCCGGGCTTGCCGAACGGCTTGCCCCCCGGCCGGCCGCCGCCACCGGGGCGACCCTCGCCCTTGGCCCCGAAAGGCTTGGCGCCGAATGACTTAGCCCCGCCGGGCTTCGCCCCGAACGGCTTTCCGCCGAACGACTTGCCGCCGGGCTTGCCCCCGAACGACCGGCCTTCGCCGCCGCCGGGGCGGCTTTCGAAGGAGCGGCCGCCACCACGGCCCTCGGCCCCGAAGGAACGACCTTCGCCGCCGGACCGGCCCTCGAACGAACGGCCAGCGCCGCCCGGACGGCCTTCGCCCTTGCCGCCGAATCCGCGATTCCCGCCGCCGAAGGAGCGACCTTCACCGCCGGACCGGCCCTCGAACGAGCGACCGCCGCCGCCCGGACCGCGCCCCTCGCCCCCGAAGGAACGGCCCTCGCCACCGGAGCGGCCCTCGAAGGAGCGACCGCCGCCACCGGGACCGCGCCCCTCGCCCCCGAAGGAACGACCCTCACCGCCGGAGCGGCCCTCGAACGAGCGTCCGCCGCCGCCGGGACCACGGCCCTCGAACGAACGGCCTTCGCCGCCACGGCCCCCGAAGCCCTTGTTGCCGCCGAAACCGCGGCCTTCGCCGCCCTCGGGGCGCCCGCCGGGCCGGCCGAAGCCGCGGCCGCGGCCGCCGTCGTCGCCGAGGCCGGCCTTGGCACCGCCCCGCGGCGCGAAGTCGTCGCGGGAACGGCGCATCGGGCGGTCGTCGCCGCCAGGCCCCCGGTTGGCATTTGGGCCCCGGTTCGGCGCCCCGTCCCGGTCGTCGCCGCGGAACTTCGTGCGGCGATGAGGCGCCGCCTCGTCCTGCGGCGTGGGCACCAGGCGCTCGACCAGCACCCGGCGGTCGCCCGAGGCGATGGCGCCGACGCGCTTGCGCGGGGCATCCGCCATGGCGGCGCGGATCTCCTGCGGGCTGTCGCCGCGCCGGTGCACCCGGCCGCGATTCGGCAGGTCGCCGGCGGCCTCGGCCTCGGTGTCGCGCCAGACCGTCCGCACGGGAGCCCGGCGGCCGGCCTGGGCCGTGGGCGGCTTGCCGAATTGCGGCCGGGCCGGGTCGCGCCCGCGGGGCGCCCCCTCCTGCGCCGCCCGGGCAGCGGCCTTCGGCGAGCCGAACGGCGCGATCGGCTCGCGCACCGGGCTGGTGAAGTCGACACCGGCCTGCTCGGCCAGCGTGTTGCCGAGCTGGTCCTTCAGCACGCGGGTGCGGATCTCCTCGACCAGCCCGACCTCGAGCTCGCCAAGCTGGAACGGGCCGAAGGAGAGCCGGATCAGCCGGTTCACCGACAGGCCGAGATGTTCGAGGATCCGCTTGACCTCGCGGTTCTTGCCCTCGCGCAGGCCGAGCGTCAGCCAGACGTTGTCGCCCTGCGCCCGGTCGATCGTCGCTTCGACCGGGCCGTATTCCATCCCGTCGATGGTCACGCCCTTGCGCAAGCCATCCAGCATCGCCTGGTCGACGTCGCCGAAGGCGCGCACGCGGTAGCGGCGCAGCCAGCCGGTCTCCGGATGGGCGATGACCTTGGCGAGCCCGCCGTCGTTGGTGAGGAGCAGGAGCCCCTCGGTGTTGATGTCGAGACGGCCGATCGCCACCACCCGGGGCATGTCCTCGGGCAGGGCGTCGAACACCGTCTGGCGCCCTTCCGGGTCGCGGGCGGTGGTGACGACGCCGCGGGGCTTGTGGAACAGCCACAGGCGGGTGCGCTCACGGGTCGGCAGCGGCTCGCCGTCGATCGTGATGCGGTCGTCGGGCGTCACGTTCACGGCCGGCGAATCGAGGCGCTGGCCGTTCAGGGTCACCCGGCCTTCAGCGATCATCGCCTCGGCGTCGCGGCGCGAGGCCACGCCCGCCCGGGCGATCGCCTTGGCGATGCGCTCCGGCTCCGGCTCGGCCGCCGCGGCCGGCTTGGCCGCTACCTTGGCCGATGCCGTCCCACGCTTGCTGGAAGCCTGCCCCTCCGGGGAGCCCGCGGATGCCTCATTCCGTCCGCGACGCTGTTGCGGCGCCCCGGTCTCGTCGTCGTTGATGTCGTTCATGCGCGCCTGATACCAGACGGGGTCTGTCGACGCGAGTGGAACCGATGCGCGATTTTGCAAGGGGGGACCTGTCACCAAGCGGGGCTCTGCGCCCGGATCCCCTCGGCCTCGCCTTCGACGCGGCGCGCGAGGCGGCCTCCCGCGGTGAGGTGCCGGTGGGCGCCGTCGTGGTGCGGGACGGGATCGTACTGTCGGTCGCCGGCAACCGCCCCCGGGCCGACCGCGACCCGACGGCGCATGCCGAGATCCTGGCGATCCGCGCCGCCTGCGCCGCCCTCGACGACGAGCGCCTGACCGGCTGCGACCTCTACGTCACCCTCGAGCCCTGCGCGATGTGCGCCGGCGCGATCAGCGTCGCGCGCATCCGCCGGCTCTATTTCGCCGCCGCCGACCCGAAGGGCGGCGCCGTCGAGCACGGGCCCCGCTTCTTCAACCAGCCGACCTGCCACCACGCCCCGGAGGTCTATGGCGGCTTTCGCGAGAGCGAGGCCGCCGCGCTCCTGCGCGACTTCTTTCGCGATCGGCGCTCCTGACCCCTCACGCCGCGAAGGATTGAGGCAAGCCTGAACGGGCGCCGGCGCCCCTGCACCGGACGCCCCCGCATCGACGTGTCGATGCCGGGGCACTCGGGAAAGCACCCTGGAATTCAGCCTTCTCAAATCAATATAGCAGTGGCTATATGAGCCTGCCCGAAGCAGGGCGGAATCGTGAGGAGCGCGGGTGGATGCGGGACGGATGGGCATGGCGCGCCGGTGACGGGGCGGCGGAGCCGAGCCTCGGGGCGATGAATGCGAGCGTGCCGGTGCTGGCCACCGGCTCGTGGCCGCGGCGGCTCCTCGCGTTCCTCGGCCCCGGCTACATGGTCTCGGTCGGCTACATGGATCCGGGCAACTGGGCCACCGACATCGCCGGGGGCGCGCAGTTCGGCTACACCCTGCTCGCCGTCATCCTGCTGTCGAACCTGATGGCGGTGGTGCTCCAGGCGCTCGCCGCGCGGCTCGGCATCGCCACCGGCCGCGACCTCGCGCAGGCCTGCCGCGACGCCTATTCGCGCCCGGTCGGGATCGCGCTCTGGCTCGCCTGCGAGGCGGCGATCATCGCCTGCGACCTCGCCGAGGTGATCGGCACCGCCATCGCCCTCAAGCTCCTGTTCGGCCTGCCGCTGCTCGCCGGGGCGGTCCTGACCGGCCTCGACGTGCTGCTGATCCTGCTCCTGATGCGCCGGGGCTTTCGGGCGCTCGAAGCCTTCGTGATCGCATTGCTGTCGATCATCTTCGCCTGCTTCGCGGTCCAGATCGCCATGGCCGCGCCGCCGATCCGCGACGTGCTCGGCGGCTTCGTGCCCTCCCCTGAGATCGTCACCAACCCGGCGGCGCTCTACCTCGCCATCGGTATCATCGGCGCCACGGTGATGCCGCACAATCTCTACCTGCATTCCTCGATCGTGCAGACCCGCGCCTATCCCCGCGACGAGGCGGGCAAGCGCAGCGCGATCCGCTTCGCCACCGCCGATTCGACCATCGCACTCACGCTCGCGCTGTTCGTCAACGCGGCGATCCTGATCATGGCGGCCAAGGTCTTCCACGGCACCGGCCATACCGGGGTGCAGGAGATCGAGGAGGCGCATGCCTTGCTCTCGCCGCTGCTGGGCGTCGGCCTCGCCTCGACCCTGTTCGCGCTGGCGCTCCTCGCCTCGGGCCTCAATTCCACGGTCACCGCGACGCTCGCCGGCCAGATCGTGATGGAGGGGTTCCTGCGCCTGCGCCTGCCCGACTGGGCGCGCCGCCTCGTCACCCGCAGCATCGCCATCGTGCCGGTGGTGTTCGTCACCGCGCTCTACGGCGATGCCGGCACCGCCCGGCTCCTGGTGCTGAGTCAGGTCGTCCTGTCGATGCAGCTGCCCTTCGCGGTGATCCCGCTGGTGCGCTTCGTCTCCGACCGGGGCAAGATGGGCGTCTTCGTCATCCCGCGCTGGCTGACGGCCCTGTCCTGGGCCATCGCCGCCGTGATCGTGGTCCTGAACCTGAAGCTCCTCGCCGACACCCTGGCGAGTGGCTGACGCGGATGTCGGCGAGCGTCGGAAAGCAGACGCAAGCGCAGAGGTGTGGCGTCTGCACAACATTTGGGCGGAGTCGTAGAGTCTAACGGAGCGAGAACTCGGAACAAGAGCGGCCGATCGGGCTTTATGCACCACGTTTTTCGACTTGCGTGGACGCCACGATGAAAATCCGCACCGGCTACTCGATCGCCTTCGACACGCCCGGCCCGACCCCGATGGTCCTGATGCTCAACGTGCATCCGGACCGGGCCGGCGACCTGATCACGCCCGACACCATGACCATCGACCCGCCGGTCCCCGCGCATCAGTTCGTCGATTCCTTCGGCAACCTCTGCACCCGCGTCACCGCCCCGGGCGGCCGCATCACCTTCTCGGCCGATTTCCTGGTCCAGGATAGCGGACAGGTGGACGACTATGCGCCGGATGCCGTGCAGCACCCGGTGCAGGACCTGCCCGACGAGGTGCTGCCCTTCCTGCTGGCCAGCCGCTATTGCGATACCGACAAGCTGTCGAACACCGCCTGGCAGCTCTTCGGCCATACGCCGGAGGGCTGGGCCCGGGTCCAGGCCATCGTGACTTACGTCCACAACCACATCCGCTTCGACTACCAGCGCGCCGACGCCACCCGCTCGGCCCTCGACGGCTTCAACCAGCGCGAGGGCGTGTGCCGCGACTTCGCGCACCTCGCCGTCACCTTCTGCCGCTGCATGAACATCCCGGCGCGCTACTGCACCGGCTATCTCGGCGATATCGGCGTGCCGGCCGTGCCCGACCCGATGGATTTCTCGGCCTGGTTCGAGGTCTATCTGGGTGGGCGCTGGTACACGTTCGACGCGCGCCACAACAAGCCGCGGATCGGCCGCATCGTCATGGCGCGCGGGCGCGACGCTACCGACGTCGCCATCTCGACGAGCTTCGGCCCGGCCTGGCTCGCCAAGTTCGAGGTCCATACCGACGAGGTGGTGGGCGACGCGCCGCAGCAGGTGGAATGGCTGCAGGCGGCGGAGTGACGGTCGGGCGCGGTTTCTCTCCTCTCCCCGCAGGCGGGGAGAGGGCTGTGTCACCGTTCAGGTGACGCAGCAAGCGGAGGCAAAGCCGGAGCGAGGGTGAGGGGGTGTTTCCGGAGGAGCCACGTTCGGCACCTCCCCCTCACCCTCGCGGCGAACCTGCGGTTCGCTGCCGGGCTCCCTGAGCCCCTTCGGAGCTCAGGCCTCTCCCCGCCCGCGGGGAGAGGGGAGCACCCGCTCCATGATCGCGCCGGTCATGCCTCTGATGCGCGGGTAACACGACGAATCGGCGAGCCCACCTCCCCCGCTGTCAAGCCTGGATGCCCGCGCATTCTCCGGCTATGGCGGCGCGATGCTGCTTCGCCCCTACCAGCGCGCGAGCCTCGACGCGCTCCAGGCCGATTGGGCGCGCGGCGGCCGCAACGGCCTGATCGTGCTGCCGACCGGGGCCGGCAAGAGCCTCGTCATCGCCACCCTGGTGCGGGAGACGATGGCCCGCACTCCGCAGGCCCGGATCGCCGTCGTCACCCATACCCGCGAGCTGATCGCCCAGAACCACGCCGAGCTCATGAACCTCTGGCCCGAGGCGCCGGCCGGCATCGTCTCGGCCGGGCTCGGGCGGCGGGAGGAAACGAAGGCGATCCTGTTCTGCGGCATCCAGTCGGTCTGGAACCGGGTCGAGGCGACCGGCGGCTTCGACCTGGTGATCGTCGACGAGGCCCACCTGATCCCCCGCGACGCCGAGACCCGCTACGGCCGCTTCCTCGACGCGGTGCGGGTGCGCTCGCCCGGGATGCGCCTCGTCGGGCTGACCGCCACGCCCTACCGCCTCGACAGCGGCCGCCTCGACGAGGGAAAGGGCCGCGTCTTCGATGCCATCGTGTACGAGGCGCAGGTCGGCGACCTGATCCGCGAGGGCTATCTCGCGCTCCTGGTCTCGAAGGCCACCGCCACGATCCTCGACGTCAGCGGCGTGCCCCTACGGGCCGGCGACTACGTGCCGGGCGCTCTCGAAGCGGCGGTGAACCGCGACGTCATCACCAGGGCGGCGGTGGCCGAGATGGTGACGTACGGTGCCGAGCGCCGGGCCTGGCTCGCCTTCTGCGCCGGTGTGAAGCACGCCGACGCCGTGCGCGACGCGATCCGGGCCGAAGGGTTCTCCTGCGAATCGATCTCCGGCGAGACGGGCAAGCGCGAGCGCGACCGGATCGTGCGCGATTTCCGGGCCGGGCGCCTGCGCTGCCTCACCTCGGTCGGGGTGCTGGCGACCGGCTTCAACGTGCCGGAGGTCGACCTGATCGCGCTCCTGCGCCCGACCCAGAGCACCGGCCTCTACGTGCAGCAGGTCGGCCGGGGCCTGCGCCTCGCGACGGGCAAGACCGACGCCCTGGTGCTCGACTATGCCGGCCTGGTGCGCCGGCACGGACCGATCGACGTGCTCTCGGCCAATGCGGTGGCCCGCGCCCGCCTCCTCGGCGATACCGGCGGGCCCCGGGCCAAGCCCTGTCCCGGCTGCGGCGCGCTGATCGCGCTGAATGCCAGCACCTGCGAGGGCTGCTGGGTCGAGCCCGAGGAAGCGGACGAGGCGGAGCTGCCGCACGAGGCGGTGGCCGACGACGAGACCGCGGTGCTCTCCGCCGGCACCGTCGCGGTGGTGCGCGAGGCGCATGCGCGCTGGTGGGCGGTCGCCGGCTGGCGCTTCCGGCGCGAGACGCGGGCCCGCGGCCCCGACCTCCTGGTGGTGGCTTTGGAGGGCGACGAGGACGCGATGACCGTGAGCCTCGACCTCGAAGCCTCGGGCTTCGCCCGCGAGAAGGCGGTGCAATGGTGGCGCCGCCTCGGCGGCGAGATGCCAGCGCCCCTCGACGTCGACGAAGCCCTGGCGCGCTGCGACGAGCTCGCCCTGCCGGAGGCGGTCCGGGTGGTGCCGACCGGCCGGCTCTCCGAGAGCGTCGATTACCGCCTCGCCGACGGGGCGATCTGGACCGATACCCGGCGCGTCGCCTGAGCGGATCAGCCCGCCGCGATCAGGCGGGCGACCTCGGCCTCGGCCAGAACCTTCTCGGCGGCGACGGCGGCGGCGAGATCCCGGATCGCCTCCAGGTCGCCGTCCTGGCAGGCGATTTCCAGGGCGGCGCAGAGGCGCGACAGCCGGGCGAAGCCGATCAGCCCCGAGGAGGCGATCACCCCGTGCGCCGCGGCGCCGAGCGCCGCCGGCTCGCCCCGCACCGACCAGTCGCGCAACTGGGTCTGGAAGCGCCCGAGCAGCATCGGCATCGCCTCGTCGCCGACCGCCTGGCGCAGGTCGGCATAGGTCGCGGCGTCGAGGGAGGGGGGCGTCGTCGCCATGGCGTCCGGCTCCAAATGCGCCGCAACGTGTCGTTGCGCGTCGGCTCTCGGAGCGCGATGCTACAGGATATGGGGCGGCCGCGATGCTCGGCCATCAGGCCGATCCATAACGGATCGGTGCCGATCCATAACGGATCGGTGCCGATCCTCGATAGATCGGTGCCGATTCCGGATCGCGGCCGCGATCGTGGCCTCAGGCCGAGCGCGCCACCGAGGTCCCGATCTCCGCCGATCGGGCGGCCTCCGCCTCGCGGGCATAGGTCCGCGCCCGGAGGATGGCCTCGGAGGGCAATTGCTCGACGACGTATCCATCCGGGCCGACGACCTGGAAAACGATCTGCTGGCTGTCGGCATCGCGCCGGTAATGGGCCCGGTCGGCCTTGGACTCGGAGCTGTCAGCCGGCGCGGCAGTGCCGCGCGCGACCGCCTTCCGGGCATCGGGGCTCAGGTCGTAGGTCACCGCCGGGTCGAGGGGCGGGTCGACGGGGGCCTTGGTCGCGGGAGGGGGGCTGATCCGCACGATCGGTTCGACCGCGGCCGGCGGAAGCGCCGCGGCAAGGCTGCTGGTCTCGAACACTGCGAAGTCCTTTCGAGCGATCTATTCCTATCCAGTTAGCCGCGATGAGCCCTACCCGGATGTTAACGGCCGGCAGGGGCTTTAAGACTGCATTAAAGTGGGGTTTCGGTGTTTTAAACAATTTTATGGAATTGGGGTGGAGGCGCGCGTGAACCCTCCCCCCCTCTGCGGGGGAGGGTGGCGAACACAGTGAGCCAGGAGAGGGGAACCACGTTCCGGAAAGGACTGAACTGTTCTGAAGGGCGCGCGCTGGACCACCGTCGCGCGGCCCCTCTCCCGGCCCCTGCTGACGCAGGGTCCACCCTCCCCCGCAGAGGGGGGAGGGTTCACGCGCGGGTCATCGGAGGGGGGAGAGCCCGGTCGCAGCGTCGTTGCCCTCAATGCAGATCGAGGCGTCGGCTGCGAGTGAATGTATCGATTTCACTACCGCCCTAAACAACCAAGCCAGAACCCATCACAACGCGATGTCGATACTCGCCGCCGTGCCACGCTCGGCCTGCGCGTAATCGATCTGCGCCCGCAGGTTCGACGCCATGGCGCGCACGATGCGCGAGCCCAGCCCGGTGCCGCGCGGGGTGCCCGCCCCCTGCCAGCCGACGCCGTCATCGGCGACCGTGAGGCGCAGATGATCGCCGTCGCGGCGCGCGGTGATGCGGATCTCGCCGGTGACGCCCTCGGGATAGGCGTATTTGTAGGCGTTGGTGACGAGCTCGGTGACGATCACCCCGAGCGAGACCGCCTTGTCGGTCGCCACCTCGACCGGGGCGGCGTCGAGCAGGATGCGGTGGCGCTGGCCGGTGGCATTCATCGCCCCGTCGAGATCTTCGACCAGGGTCGCCAGATAGGCGTCGACCGCCACCACCCGCACGTCGTCGGAGGTGTAGAGCCGCCGGTGGATGCCGGCGATCGCCGTGATGCGGGTCTGGGTCTCCTCGAGTGCGGCGCGCGCGGCGGCGTCGGTGACGGCGTTGGCCTGCATCCGCACGAGCGCCGCCACCAGGGCGAGGCTGTTGGCGACCCGGTGGTTGACCTCGCGCAGGAGCAGTTCGGCCCGGTCGCGGGCCTCGCGCACCTCGGCCTCGGCCCGCTCCTTCTCGCGGCGGGTGCGGTCCTGCAGCACGGCGGTGGCCACCGCCTCGGCCAGCAGGTCGCGAAAATGCCCTTGCAGGTCCTTCCAGACGTAGTCGACGGCGCCGGCCTTCAGCGCCGCCACGGCGACGCGGCTGTCCTCGGAACCGGTGACGTAGATCACCGGCGGCGCCTCGGGCAGGGCACGGATGCGCGGCAGGATCTCGAGCCCGGTCTCGTTCGGCATGTGGTGGTCGAGGGCGACCACGTCGAAGGGCTCGGCCGCCACGAGGGCGAGGCCGGTCTCGCCGTCGGGGGCGTGCACCACCGCGCAGCCGCGGGCCGCCAGCGTGCGGGTCACCAGCCGCGCCAGCCCGGGATCGTCGTCGATGTAGAGCAGGCGGACCGGTTCGGTCACGGTCAGGCGCTCTCCGGAACCTGCATCACCGCGAAGAACAGGCCGAGCTGGCGGATCGCGTTGGCGAAGCCCTCGTAGTTCACCGGCTTGGTGATGTAGACGTTGCAGCCGAGATCGTAGCAGCGCTGGATCTCGCGCTGGTCGTCGGTGGTGGTCAGGATCACCACCGGCGAGCGCTTCAGGTGCGGGTTCGACTTGACCTTCTGCAGGATGTCGATGCCGGTCATGTCCGGCAGGTTGAGGTCGAGCAGGATCAGGAGCGGCCGGCCGGCATTGATCTCGCCGCTGCCGTCGGGCCCGAACAGGGCGGCGAGGGCGGACGTTCCGTCCCGGAACGACTCGATGACGTTGTTCACGCCGGCGCGGCGGATGTTCCGCTCGATCAGCCGGGCGTGGCCCTCGTCATCCTCGATCATCACGATGTGTACGGCCGGCACCTGACAACTCCCCGTGGCGGAAACCCGGACCGGCCGGGACGCCTCTTCCTCGCGCGCGCTCGCGCCGACCGCGGGAGACATGCTCCCGTCACACACTCTCTAGACCATTTTCCGGCGCCGTGGACACGCGGCTGGCGTAGAAAACATGCCGGTCACGTTAATCTGCCGTTGCACCGCCGCTCAGGCCTGCCGGAGCGGCAGCGTCACCGTGAATGTCGTTCCCGCTCCGAACTCCGATTCGAGGTCGATCCGCCCGCCGAGCGCCCGCACCAGGGTGCGGACATGGGCGAGCCCGATCCCCTCCCCCGGCCGGTCCTGGACGCCGGAGCGGCGGAAGAGCTCGAACACCCGGGCGTGATCCCGGGCATCGATGCCGCGGCCGTTGTCGCTCACCCGGATGACCGCGAGCCCGTCCGAGAGAGTGCCCGTCACCGCGATCCGGCCGGGCCGGTCCTTCGCCAGGTACTTGATCGCGTTGTCGATCAGGTTGCCGAAGATCTGCCCCAAAGCCACCCGGTCGGCGACGATGTCGGGCAACTCGCCGATGGTGATGACCGCAGCCACCGTGTCCGCCTGGTGGCGCTGCGCGTCGGCCAGGCTCTGGACCAGGGCGGTCATCGCCAGGGGCTCGGGCTGGAAGTTGCGCCGCCCCTCGCGCGACAGCTTCAGGATGGCGTTGATCAGCCCGTCCATCTTGGTGATCGCCGCCTTGATGAAGCTCACCGATTCGGCGAGGTCGGCGTCGATTCGCGCGGCGTCCGGCCGACCCGCGAGCGCGGTCCGGATGTCGTCCTGGCTCGCCTCGATCTCGCTGGTGAAGCCCATGATGTTGACGAGCGGCGCCCGCAGGTCGTGGCTGACGATGTAGGCGTAGCGCTGGATCTCCTCGTTCGATTCGCGCAACGCGGCTTCCGCGGCGCGCTGCTCGGTGATGTCGGAATGCACGCCGACCCATTCGCGGATCGTGCCGTCGGGATCGAGCACCGGCACCGCCTGGATCGCGTAGGTGCGGAAGACCCCGTCGTGGCGGCGCACCCGGTGCTCGTGGGTGTAGCGTCGGCGCTCGGCCACCGCGGCGTTCCAGCTCTCGACGCTGGCGGCGCGGTCGTCGGGATGCACCGCCTCGGCCCAGCCATAGCCTTCGTACTGTTCAGGGCTCTGACCGGTGAGCGCGGCCCAGGCCGGCTGGTCGCCGGTCATCCGGCCGTCGGGACCGTTGGTCCAGAGCACGCCGCGCACCGCCTGGACGGCGGCGGCGAAGCGGTCCTGCTCGCGCCGCACCGAGGCGAACAGGCGGGCATTGTCCATCGCCACCGCCGCCTGGCCGGCGAGGCCCTCGATCACGGCGGCCTCACGGGTCCCGAAGCGGTGCGGCTCGGGATGGCCGAACAGCAGGGCGCCGAGGGTGGAGCCGGTGCCGGAGACCACCGGCACCGCGAGGTAGCTGCGCACCGGCAGGTGGCCGTGCGGCATGCCGCCATGGCTGCCGTAGCGCGGATCGGTCGTCACGTCCTCGCTCAGCACCACGCCGCCGGCCGCGAAGGTCGCGCTGAACAGGTTCGTCACCCGCGGCAGGCCGAAGCGGGTGAAGGCCTCGCGCGGCCCCCCGGTCAGGCTGAGGAGCCGCCAATGCTCCGGCCCGTCCGGGCCCTCCGGCACCCGCTCGAACAGGGCGCCGTAGGCCGCCCCGGTCAGGTGGGTGGCGGCCTCCACCACCGCGTCGCCGAGGCGCTGGCGGTCGAGCTCGCTCGAGAGCGCCGTGCCGAGGCGGTTCAGCACCTCCAGGCGCTGGGTCTCGGCGCGCAGCGCCGAGGCGGCCCGGGCCCGCTCGGCCGTCCGCTCGCGCTGGCGCTGCGCTGCGCCGGCGATCTCGGCGCTCACCGCCGCGACCTCCGCCGGCACCCCGGCCAGCACCGGCGCCGCGCGGCCCAGCCCGAGGGCGACCGCCTGGTCGCGCAGGGCGTGGAGCGGCGCCGCGATGCCGCGGGCGAAGGCCAGCGCCAGCACCGCCGCGATCGCCGAGAGCATGACGCCGAGCCCGGCAAACCAGACGAGGGAGGCGCGCACCGGCGCCGCCAGCGCCTCCTCCGGTACCCCGACGGCGACGCGCCAATCCGGCACCCCGGCCCGCGCATAGGCGATGAAGAACGGCTCGCCTTCGAGCGAGCTGCCGCGCCAGTGGCCCTCCGGCCCGGTGGCGGCGCGCAATTCGTCGGGGGCCTGCGCGCCGGTGAACCGCTCCGGCAACCGGGTGCGGGTCAGCACCCGGTGGTCGCGGTCGATCACGCTCATCACCCAGTCCTTCGGCACGCCGCCGGAGGCGAGCACGTCGCGCAGCCGCGAGGTGGGCAGGGAAAAGGACAGGAGATAGAGCACCGCCTCGCCGCCCCGGCGCATCACCGGCACCGTCACCCGGAAGCGTCCGTCGATCACGCCCGAGACCGCCGGCCGGCCACCGAGGGCCGCGGCGTCCGCGGCGTCGATCCGTTCGGGGATCGGTTCGCTGCCGAGATCGATCAGCCGCCGCCCGTCGGGATCGCGCAGGATCGTCGGCAGGCCGCTGCGGCGGGCGAGTTCCTGCACCTGCTCGCGGAACGCCGTCACGTCGCCGCGCTGGAGCGCGTTGGAGAGGCTCAGGGCTTCGAGAGTGGCGATGAGGCTGGCGAGTTCGCGGTCGACCGCCGCCGCCTCGATCCTGGCACGGCCGAGCGCCTCCGATTCCAGGCGCCCGCGGGCGGCGCCGGCGAACTGCCACAGCACCACGCCGCCGAAGATCAGGATCGGCACCGCCAGGCCGAGGCCGAAGACGACCAGGCGGCGCACGATCGAGCCGGGACGCCGAGATCCCGGGACAGGGGACGGGGCAGGCCCGGGCGGGGTGGCGGGGGCCTGCATCGGCATCGTGGAGAATCCTTACTCGCCGGCTTCGACGTACAGCCTCCCGCCCTCGCCCAGGAATTCCGCCGATTTTTGGGCCATGCCGGCTTCCCGCTCCGCTTCGCTCAAGGGTGTGGCTTTCGCGATCACCTCACCGGCGGCCTCCATGGCGAGCACGTCGGCGCGCAGATCCTGGGTGATCTTCATCGAGCAGAATTTCGGGCCGCACATCGAGCAGAAATGCGCGACCTTGTGGGCGTCCTTCGGCAGAGTCTCGTCGTGGTAGGCGCGCGCCGTGTCGGGATCCAGCGAGAGGTTGAACTGATCCTCCCAGCGGAAGTCGAACCGGGCCCGCGACAGGGCGTCGTCCCTGAGTTGCGCCGCCGGGTGGCCCTTGGCGAGGTCGGCGGCATGGGCGGCGATCTTGTAGGTGATGACGCCGGTCTTCACGTCGTCGCGGTTCGGCAGGCCGAGATGCTCCTTGGGGGTCACGTAGCAGAGCATCGCCGTGCCGTACCAGCCGATCATCGCCGCGCCGATGCCGGACGTGATGTGGTCGTAGCCCGGCGCCACGTCGGTGGTGAGCGGGCCGAGCGTGTAGAACGGCGCCTCGCCGCACTCGGCGAGCTGCTTCTCCATGTTGACCTTGATCTTGTGCATCGGCACGTGGCCGGGGCCCTCGATCATCACCTGGCAGCCCTTGGCATGGGCGATCTTGGTCAGTTCGCCCAGGGTCTCCAGCTCGGCGAATTGCGCCGCGTCGTTGGCGTCCGCGATCGAGCCCGGGCGCAGGCCGTCGCCGAGGGAGAACGACACGTCGTACGCGCGGCAGATGTCGCAGATCTCCTCGAAGCGCTCGTAGAGGAACGATTCCCGGTGCCCGGCGAGGCACCAGCGCGCCATGATCGAGCCGCCGCGCGAGACGATGCCGGTGACCCGCCGCGCGGTGAGCGGCACATGGGCGAGGCGCACGCCGGCATGGATGGTGAAGTAATCCACCCCCTGCTCGGCCTGCTCGATCAGGGTATCCTTGAACACCTCCCAGTCGAGCTTGAGCGGGTCGCCGCCGACCTTCTCCAGCGCCTGGTAGATCGGCACCGTGCCGA
This sequence comes from Methylobacterium sp. SyP6R, assembly GCF_019216885.1. Taxonomy (NCBI): domain Bacteria; kingdom Pseudomonadati; phylum Pseudomonadota; class Alphaproteobacteria; order Hyphomicrobiales; family Methylobacteriaceae; genus Methylobacterium; species Methylobacterium synurae. The sequence goes on from NZ_JAAQRC020000001.1 coordinate 4,982,566, forward strand.
TCGGCACGGGCGCGTTGCGCAGGATCCAGCCGCGGATGTTGTGGATGTTGCGCCCCGTCGACAGGTCCATGACGGTGTCGGCGCCCCAGCGGATCGCCCACACCATCTTCTCGACCTCGTCGGCCGCCGAGGAGGTGACCGCCGAGTTGCCGATATTGGCGTTGATCTTGACGAGGAAGTTGCGGCCGATCGCCATCGGCTCGAGTTCGGTGTGGTTGATGTTGGCCGGGATGATCGCCCGCCCGCGCGCCACCTCGTCGCGCACGAAGTCGGGGGTGATGAAGGGCGGGATCGCCGCCCCGAAGCTCTCGCCATCGGCGAGCGCGCCCTCGGCCTGCGCCAGCATCGCCTCGCGGCACAGGTTTTCACGATGGGCGACGTAGATCATCTCGTCGGTGACGATCCCGGCCCGCGCGAACTCGTACTGGGTGACCCTCTGGCCCGGGCCGCCCCGGCGGATCGTGCGGGCGGCCGGGCACGGCGCCACCAGCCTGTCCTCGGCCACGAAGCCGTTATCCTCGGGCTTCACCGCCCGGGGCGCCACCGCCGCATAGCCGCGCGTCTCGATCCAGGGGGCGCGGATCTCGGGCAGGCCGGATTGCAGGTCGATGCGGGCGCCCGTCTCGGTATAGGGGCCGGAGGGATCGTAGACCCGCACGGGCGCCTCGCCCGGATCGGTCAGCACGATCTCCCGGTAGGGCACCGCCAAGTCGGGGCGGTCCCTGGGCGACGCATAGACCTTCGCCGAGCCGGTGATCGGCCCGGTGGTGACGCTCGTTGGAAGATCTTTGGCGAGGATCGGTGCGTTCATGGATCTCTCCGGGGGAGACGATCCGGCCTCGAGGCGCGAGGACGCACGGGCAACGTCGATCATGGCAGGTTCCCGTCCCTCCGCCGGTACGAACCGGATCAGGTTCAAGGGTCAGGACGCACGCTCGTCCAATCTCAGCCCCTGTCGGCGGGGGCTCCCCTCGGTAACGGCACCACTGTCCGGCGGCGGGTGGGGTTTGTCAATCGCGGGTTGAAGGAACGCTGCGGCATCCCGGCGGCCGCGGTGGCGGTTGCGCGGCCTTGAACCCCGCCCAGCCGGCGCCCCAGATACGGGGGACTTCCCCGTCTTTCAGGAGTTGGCCTTGGGACGCCGTGACCGGCGCTGGCGCGACGACGATCCCTCCACGCACGGCCCGGGCGCCCGCAACCCGGTGATCTGCCCGCTCTGCGAGCGGCCGATCCCGCCCGGCGCCCGCCAGAGCCGGCACCACCTGACGCCGAAGCTCAAGGGCGGCACCCATGGCGAGACGGTGCAGCTGCACCAGATCTGCCACTCCGCGATCCATGCCCGCCACAGCGAGGCCGAGCTGGCGCGTCGCCTCAGCGACGTCGAGAGCCTGCGGGCCGAGCCGGAGATCGCCCGCTTCCTCGCCTGGGTGCGCGGCAAGCCGGACGATTTCCACACCGCGACGCGGATGACCCGGACGCGGCGGGAGACCAAGCGGAGCTTTCGTTGAGAGACGCCGGGTCTTCGGCAGCAGGGTGAATCGATCCCGACGATTCTTCGCGCGATTCGACCGGCCGGTCCGGCTCCGATCTTTACGTCTCCCTGCGAGCCTCGGGGCCGTCCTCGTGGAGACGCCCGATGTCCGCCCGTCCCAACACCGAACCCGCCCTCTCGGTCCGGCCGGACGATCCGGTCCGCCCGCCGGTCCGCCCGCACGCCGCGCCGGAGACGGGGCGCCTCGCCTGGGTCGACGTCGCCAAGGGCATCTGCATCATCCTGGTGGTGATGATGCACTCCACCCTCGGGGTCGGCGAGGCGATGGGGGGCGAGGGCTTCATGCACCACGTCGTGGAATTCGCCAAACCGTTCCGGATTCCCGATTTCTTCCTCCTGTCGGGCCTGTTCGTCGGCCGCGTGGTCGATCGCGACTGGCGCCTCTTTTCCGACCGGCGCATCGTCCACTTCGCCTATTTCTACCTGCTGTGGATGGTGCTCCAATCGGCGGTGAAGTACGGCCAGATCACCGAGGGGGCGGGCCCGGGCGCGTTCCTCGCCCATCTCGCCCACGGCCTGATCGAGCCCTACTCGACCCTCTGGTTCATCTACCTGCTGGCGGTGTTCTCGGTCGCCGTGAAGCTGCTGCGCCGGGTGCCCGGCCCGGTGCTGCTGATCGGCGCCGCCCTGCTGCAACTGGCCCCGGTCCATACCGGCTCGACCCTCATCGACGAATTCTGCGCCCGCTTCGTCTACTTCGTCGCCGGCTATCTCTTCGCGGCCCGCATCTTCGCGCTGGCCGACTGGGTGCGGGCGCGGTCGGGCCTCGCGCTCGTCGGCCTCGCCGCCTGGGCGGGGATCGAGGGGGCGCTGGTCTTCACGCCGACCGGCTTCCCGTCTCATCCGAACCTGGCCGGCCTGCCGGGGGTGAGCCTGGTGCTGGGAGCCGCCGGCGCGCTCGCCATCGTGAGCGCCGCGGCCCTGCTGACCCGGGCCGGCGGCCCCGTCACGGCGATGCTCCGGGCCTGCGGCGAGCGCTCGATCGTGATCTACCTCGCCTTCTTCCTGCCGATGGCGGGGTTGCGCACGGTGCTGGTGAAGAGCGGGATCATCGCCGATGTCGGGGTCGTCTCGCTCCTCGTCACCGCGACCGCGGTGGCCGTGCCCCTCGGGATCGAGCGGTTGGTCCGCCACACCCCGGCCCGGTTCCTGTTCCGCCGGCCCGCCGCCTTCCACCTCGTCGGCGAGGAGCGCGCCACCCCGGCACCGGGCCTCGCCTCCGCTCGCGCGACCTGATCCCGCGGATCTCCGTTCACGAGTCTTCTTCCACGAGTCTTCGGCTCGGCGACGGCGCTCCCGCAAGGGGCGCCGTTTCACAGCCCGGCGGGCGCAGGGCATGTCTTCCCTCACGTCCTGACTTACGGTTAGCCGGACGGGCTGCGGCGCAATGGTCGCAAGTCTTTACCGATCATCAGCGATTTCCGCACAGATTCCGCCAAGGTCATGGAACCGGGGCGGACCCAGATGGAAGCGTGTTTCCGCCTCCGGGACGGCGCCGGCCTGTTGCTGCTCCTGCTTGCGCCACTCCTCGTCGTCGCCGTGCCACGCTCCGAGGCGGTGGCCGTGCTCGGCCGGCCCGGCAGCGGCATCGCCGAGGCGGCCGGCATCGTGGCGGCGGCGGGCGGCGTGCTGGTGCGGACGGGCGCGGCCGGCCTCGTCGTGGCGCGGTCGAGCGAGGCGGGCTTCGTCGGACGCCTCTACGGCGCCGGGGCGTGGCTGGTGCTCGACCCGGTCGTCGCCGGCGGCTGCGGCCCGGGACCTGACCCACAAGACGCTTCTTCTCCGTCACCGAGCGCTGCCCGATGATGACCGACGCCGACGATCTCCGCCGTTCCTACGCCCGCATCCTGATCGGCCTGCTCTGGGCCCACGTCCCGGTCGCGGCGGTGATACCGCTCCTGCCCGGCGAGGGTGGTACGCTGGCGCCGGCCGGCGCCGCGACCCTGCTTGCCACCCTCGCCACCCTGTCGTGGTGGCGCGACCCCACCGGGCTCCGGACCCGGATCGCCACCGCTTTGGCGCTCGTCGGCATGGCGGCCGTACTGCTCTACGCCAGCGCCGGCCATCCCTGGCAGATCGACCTGCACATGTACTTCTTCGCCTGCCTGGCGGTGCTCGCCGGCTGGTGCGACTGGCGGGTGATCCTGGCGGCCACGGCTGCCACGGCCCTGCACCACCTCGTCCTCAACCTCGTCCTGCCCGGCGCCGTCTTCCCCACGGGAGCGAGCCTGCAAAGGGTGCTGCTCCATGCCGGGATCCTGACGATCGAGGCGGCGATGCTGGCCTGGATCTGCCGCACCGTGTCCGGGACGCTGGCGGGGCTGGCGCGATCCGAGCGCGAGGCGCAAAGCCAGATGGCGCGCCTGCGCGACCTCGAGCGGCAGGGCGAGACCGCCCGCGAGGCGGCCGAGCACGATCGGCGCGAGAGCGTGATGCGGATGGCGGCGGCGTTCGAGGCGGCGGTGGGCGGCATCGTCGGCGAGGTCGCGGCGGCGGCGGGCGAATTGCAGGCGACGGCGCATGCGATGTCGCAGAAGGCGGGCAGCGCCGCCGCGCGCTCGGCAGAGGCCGAGGCCGCCGCGGGCCAGGCGGCCGGCGATGTCGGTGCCGTCGCGGCGGCGACGGAGGAGCTCGGCGCCTCGGTGCGCGAGGTCGGCCAGCAGGTCGGCGAATCCGCCGGCCTCGCCCGCGCCGCGGTCACGGAGGCCGACCGCACCGCTGCGCTCGTCGGCGAGCTGAGCGAGGCCGCCTCGCGGATCGGCGACGTGGTGAGCCTGATCTCGGGTGTCGCCGACCAGACCAACCTGCTGGCGCTGAACGCCACCATCGAGGCGGCCCGGGCGGGCGCGGCCGGCCGCGGCTTCGCGGTGGTGGCCGCCGAGGTGAAGGAACTGGCGAGCCAGACCGCGAAGGCGACCCAGGAGATCAGCGGCCAGATCGGCCGCATCCAGGGTGCGACCGGCGATGCCGTGCGGGCGATCGAGGCGATCGGCGGGCGCATCCGCGGCATCGACGGGGTCGCCGCCGCCGTCGCCGCGGCGGTCGAGGAGCAGGGCGCGGCGACCCGGGAGATCATCCGCGCCATGGACCGGGCCGCCGCCGGGACCGGCTCGCTCACCGCCACGATCGGCGCCGTGGCGCAGGCCGCCGGCGACACCGGCTCCGCCGCCGGCCGGGTGCTCGCCTCCGCCGATGCCCTGACCCATCAGGCCGATCATCTCGGGGCCGAGGTCGCGCGCTTCCTGCAGGGCGTGCGGGCGGCGTGAGCGCTTCGGGGACTGTGTGAGCAGGCCTCCTGTCGAAAAAATCCGATAGATGTGCAAATCCCACCCACACCCTCATCCTGAGGTGTTGGCGATCGGAGATCGCACGCGATCGAAGATCGACCGACCTCGAAGGAGGGCTCCAGATACCTCAGTGCCTTCTGGAGCCCTCCTTCGAGGCTCACTTCGTTCGCACCTCAGGATGAGGTGAGTGGGTGGGATGCTCCACCCCCTTTCTCTTTCAGATCACCCCTCAGACAGGCGCTCGGGCGCGGCTGCTCCGCGGCCGCACCAACCGATCGAGAAAATTCCCGATCTCCCGCCGACGCCGCTCCGGCTCCAGGACCTCGGCCACGACCCCGAGGCGCCAGGCAAGGTCGGGACGCCCCTCCGGGTCGTGGTGCAGATCGCGAAACGCATCCGCGTAAGCATGGAGCGCGGCCTCGTCCGGGCACAAACCCGCCTCCACCACCCCGCTGGCGGAGAGCCGCAGCATCGCCGCGACCTCGTCGAGGTCGAGCTCGGGATGGTATTGCGTGCCCCAGAACACCCCCTCGCCGAGGCGGATCTCGATCGCCTGGACGTCGAGGCGGTCGTTGCCCGCCAGCACCCGGCTGCCCGGCGGCGGGTCGATGACGGCGTCGTCATGGATCGCCGGCGCGTCCCAGGCCGGCGGGCGCCCGTCGAGGAGCGGGTGCCCCGCCCCGGCCTCGGTGCGGTGGATGGCGCGAGCGAGCCCGTATTCCGGTCCGCGCGGGTTGCGGGCGGCGCGCCCCCCCGCGATGGTGGCGGCCACCTGCACGCCCCAGCACGAGCCGAAGACCGGGAGCCCGGCAGCGAGCGCCGTCCGCACCAGGTCGCATTGCCGGGTCACCGCGGGCCCGCCCTCCTCGACGTGCAGGGTCGAGCCGGTGAGCACGAGGGCGTCGCAATCGGCGAGCGCCCGCGGCAGCACCGTCCCCGCATCCGCCGGGGCGACGAGATGGCAGAGTGCGTCCGGGGCGAGCGCGCGCAGGATGCCCGCATAGGTCTCGGCGGAGGTCTTGTCGCAGACCGAGAGATGCGTCTCTCGGCCGGCCCGGTCGTTCCCATCCGCCACCAGCAGGTGCAACATGTCGGCTCCTTGTGAGAGCCTCCGCAACGCTCCCCGGAACGGGCCGTTCCCGGAACGGCTTGCCGCAGCCCTGCTGCAACGATGCTAAGTCTCGGTGATTATTCGACAAAATTTCGGTTAACGGCCCTTAAACCCGCCTCATTTAGCGTCTCTTGAATGCCCCGAGCGGGCCGGCGACGCCCCGCGGGGGACGAATGTCCGGGGGCGAAGGGGAAGTCGGCGGGATGGCGAAGGGACGCGAGCGGAAGGGTCGGGTCGAGCCGCGATTCGAGGCGGATGGATCCGGAGATCCGGCTTCCCTCGACCTGCGCCTGTCGCGCGGGGACCGGGCGGGGGGCGGCGTGGCCAAGGACAACTCCAAGGGCAGGGACAACTCCAAGGGGAAGACGGCGCCGAAACGGTCGGCCCGCGCGCCGGCCGCGCCGCGGCGCCGCCGGCGCTCGTTCCTCGGCACCCTGGTCTACGGCACGATGATCCTCGGCCTGTGGGGCCTGGTGGCTTTGGCCGGCATCGTCGCCTACCACGCCTCGCAGCTGCCGCCGATCGACCAGCTCGCGGTGCCGAAGCGCCCGCCCAACATCGCGATCCTGGCCGCCGACGGCTCGCTGCTGGCGAATCGCGGCGAGACCGGCGGGCGCACGGTGAGCATCCGCGAATTGCCGCCCTACCTGCCCCGCGCCTTCGTGGCGATCGAGGATCGGCGCTTCTACTCCCATCTCGGCATCGATCCGGTCGGCATCGCCCGCGCCATCGGCCAGAACCTGACCCGCCGCGGCGTGGCCCAGGGCGGCTCGACCCTGACCCAGCAGCTCGCCAAGAACCTCTTCCTGACCCAGGAGCGCACCGCCTCGCGCAAGATCCAGGAGGCGATCCTGGCGCTCTGGCTCGAGCACAAATACACCAAGGACGAGATCCTCGAACTCTACCTCAACCGGGTCTATTTCGGCGCCGGCGCCTACGGCGTCGAGGCCGCGGCCCAGCGCTACTTCGCCAAGCCCGCCAAGGACGTGACGCTGGCGGAGGCCGCGATGCTCGGCGGCCTCGTCCAGGCGCCCTCGCGGCTCGCCCCCAACCGCAACCTGCCGGCCGCCCAGGCTCGCGCCGCCCAGGTGCTGGCGGCGATGCAGGAGCTGGGGTTCGCCAAGCCCGCCGACGTGAAGGTGGCGCTCGCCCAGCCGGCGAGACCTGCGCGGGCGAAGGGCGGCGGCTCGGCCAACTACGTCGCCGATCTGGTGATGGACGTGCTCGACGATTACGTCGGCAAGATCGAGACCGACGTCTCGGTGCAGACCACCGTCGATCCGGCGATCCAGGCGGTGGCCGAGCGGGCTTTGGTCGACGAGCTGAACCAGAAGGGCGGGCGCTACAATGTCGGCCAGGGCGCCGTCGTGACGATGCGGCCGGACGGGGCGATCCGGGCGCTGATCGGCGGGCGCGACTACGCCCAGAGCCAGTTCAACCGCGCCACCACCGCCAAGCGCCAGCCCGGCTCGGCCTTCAAGCCCTTCGTCTACCTCGCGGCGGTCGAGCGCGGCCTGACCCCCGACACGGTGCGGGAGGACGCGCCGATCAACATCAAGGGCTGGAACCCGGAGAACTACTCGCGCAACTACAGTGGCCCCGTAACCCTGCGCGACGCGCTCGCCCACTCGCTCAACACCGTGGCGGTGCGCCTCGGCATGGAGGTCGGCCCGAAGGCGGTGGTGCAGACGGCGCAGCGCCTCGGCATCACCTCGCCGCTCCAGGCCAATGCCTCGATCGCGCTCGGCACCTCCGAGGTCACGCCGCTCGAGTTGGTGGGCGCCTACGCGGCCTTCGCCAATGGCGGCATGGGGGTGATCCCCTACGTGATCGCCAGCGTGAAGACCTCAGACGGAAAGACCGTCTACAAGCGCGCCCCGAGCAGCCTCGGCCGGGTGATCGCCCCCGACGCGGTCGGCATGATGAACGCCATGATGCACGAGGTTTTCGTCAGCGGCACCGCCAAGAAGGGCGACATCCCGGGCTGGGATCTGGCCGGCAAGACCGGCACCAGCCAGGATTTTCGCGATGCCTGGGTGATCGGCTTCTCCGGGACCCTCGTCACCGGCGTCTGGCTCGGCAACGACGACGGCGAGCCGACGAAGAAGGTGTCGGGCGGCAACCTGCCGGTCGAGATCTGGAACCGCGTGATGAGTGCGGCGCTACGCGGCGACAAGCCGGTGCCCCTGCCGGGCGCCGCCCGCTGGCGGCGCAGCACCGCCGTCGCTTCCGCCAACCCCGCCCCCGCCGAGCCGCCCTCGCTGGGCGGCCTGATCGACGACCTCGTCGGCGGCGGCCAGCCCCCGGCCCGCCAGCCGGCCCCGCAGCGGGGCGGCCCGACGCGGGAGGACAAGAACTTCCTGGAGCGGCTGTTCGGGGTCGATTGAATATGGTCCGACGAATTGGATCTCAGTTCGTCACGATGCGACCTGCGCAGCGACAAGCTCGACGGTCGTGCGCGTGAACCCTCCCTCCCTCTGCGGGGGAGGGTGCCCCACGGAGTGGGGCGGGAGAGGGGAACCCGCTTCCGGAGAAGTCGCGACCGTGGTGACGGGCGCCATCTGGATCAGCGTCGCGCTGCCCCTCTCCGGCCCCTGCTGACGCAGGGGCGGCCCTCCCCCGCAGAGGGGAGCGGTCGTTGCGCGGCGGCCGTTGGCTCGTTGAATGAAAAAAGCCGGCCCCCTGCGAAGCCGGCCTGTCGATGGGGTTTCGGCCCCAGGGCGGGGCCTCGTGGGAGAGGAGCCGCGCCGCCTTCAGCGCCGCCTTGCGTCCCCCGAAGCCTCCGACACCAGCCGGCCGAGGCCGCGCTGGTCGAGGCGAGCGGGCTTCACCTCGGCCGATTTCGCCCCGACCCTGCCGGGCGCGATGGTGCCGGTGGTGGCCGGGTCGGGAATGGCAGCGAGCGCCGGGCTCGGCGCCCGGTCCTTCTCGCGTAGCGCGATCCAGTTCGCCGCCGTGGTCAGCGCGGCGATCGCGATGATGACTTTGATTCCGCCGGTGAGGAGGCGCCACATGGCTGGTCGGGACCCACGATCTCGTCGGGCCGGCGATCCGGCCCGTCCGAACAGTCTTGGGCCACAATGCTTAACGCGCGGCCCCTCGCGGCGCGGATAGGACCGTCCCACATCGGGAGCCGGCAAGTCGGCGCGTCGGCCGGGCGGGGTCTTGCCACGTCGAGCGCAAGTCTGGTGGGCCATGCGCCAGGGTCGCGGTTCCTGTTCCCCGAACCCGTGACGCTCCTGCGACTGCTCGGCCCACTGAGCCTCACAGGAATAGGTTGCAGAGAACTGGTCCGCCCCACCCCGTCATCGCCGACCTCTTTGCCGCACAGCCCGGATGGGTTCCGGAAGCCTCCGGGCGCGCCGGCATCGAGGACGGCCCGTGTAAGCCAGACCGGGCCGGGGGAGCAACCGGAATGCGGGCCCCGCCCTTGCGTCTAAACGCATCGGCCGGAAAAGCTTGACCGGATCCGAGAAAAAACCCGGCGGGCGCGGGCCTGCCGGGTCGAATCAGGTGATCGGCCTATGGCGCATTCAGCGCAGCGAGCCGCAGAAGCGCTGGATGCGGTGGCAGGCCTCTTCCAGGAGCTGGTTCGAGGTCGCGTAGGAGATGCGCAGGTTGGGGCCCAAGCCGAAGGCCGAGCCGTGCACCGAGGCGACGCCCTCGGCCATCAGCAGCTCGGTGACGAAATCCTCGTCGGTCTCGATCACCTTGCCGGACTCGGTGCGCTTGCCGATCAGCTCGGCGCAGGACGGATAGACGTAGAACGCGCCTTCCGGCGTCGGGCAGCGCAGGCCGTTGGTCTGGTTCAGCATCGACACGACGAGGTCGCGCCGGGTCTGGAAGGCGGCCCGGAACTCGGCCAGGTGGTCCTGCGGCCCGTCGAGGGCGGCGACCGCCGCCCATTGCGAGATCGTGGCCGCACCCGAGGTCTGCTGGCCCTGGACGAAGTCCATCGCCTTGATCAGCTGCTCGGGTCCGGCGGCGTAGCCGATGCGCCAGCCGGTCATCGCGTAGGACTTCGAGACGCCGTTCATCGTCAGCGTCCGGTCGTAGAGCGCCGGCTCGACCTGGGCCGGGGTCACGAAGGTGAAGTCGCCGTAGACCAGGTGCTCGTACATGTCGTCGGTGAGCACCCAGACATGGGGATGGCGCACCAGCACGTCGGTGAGCGCCTTCATCTCGGCATGGCTGTAGGCGGCGCCCGACGGGTTCGAGGGGGAGTTGAGGATCACCCACTTGGTCTTCGGCGTGATGGCGCGCTCCAGCTCCTCCGGCTGGAGCTTGAAGTTCGTCGCCATCGTGGTCTCGCAGAAGACCGGGGTGCCGCCGCACAGGCCGACCATCTCCGGGTACGACACCCAGTAGGGCCGCGGGATCACCACCTCGTCACCCGGGTTCAGGGTGGCGAGCAGCGCGTTGTAGATCACCTGCTTGCCGCCGGTGCCGACGATGGTCTGGCTCGGCTTGTAGTCGAGGTCGTTCTCGCGCTTGAACTTGCGGGCGATCGCCTCGCGCAGGGGCACGATGCCGGAGACCGGCGGATACTTGGTCTCGCCGCGGGCGATGGCCTCGACGGCGGCCTGCTTGATGTGCTGGGGCGTGTCGAAATCCGGCTCGCCGACCGACAGGCTGATGACGTCGCGCCCCTGGGCTTTCAGGTCCCGCGCCTTCTGGGTCATCACGATGGTGGCGGAGGGTTTCACGCGCGAGAGGGCGTCGGCCAGAAAGCCCATGATGATCGACTCCGGACAAGAAGCTTTGGGACACGGCCCGGTCTGGCCGCGCTTGGGCCGCCCGGGTCTTCGAGCGGGCGGGACCCTAGTCCCGCGCGTCGGTGCGGGCAAGCGGCGCGGTGCCCGAAGAAGAGGCTGTCCCGCCTCGCGAAATCGCCGGTTCTGGACTTTTCCGCGCACCCCATGACACCGTACCGGGCCGGGCCCGGGAGCCCGGGCGGTGGCGGGACCGATCGGCGATGGGCGAGGCGGAGCGTGTGCGGCGGGTATCCGAGGAAATCGGCCTCGCGGTCGACCATGCCGCCTGCGACCCCGCCGCCTGGGACGCCGTGATGGCGGAGATCGGCCGCCTCCTGCCCGGGGTCTGGCCGGTGCTCCAGATGGTCGATGCCGCCGCCGGGACCGGCCTGCCGCTCGTCCAGTGGGGCTGGGACCCCGCCCATATCCGGGCCTACGAGGCGCATTACGGCGCGGTGAACCCGTGGATCTCCGTGATCCTGACGACGCCCACGATGGTGGCGATGCATTCCGAGGAGCGGATGCCGGTCTCGTCCCTGCGCCGCACCGAATTTTACGCGGACTGGCTGTCGCGGCTCGGCGGCATGACGGCCTCGAGCGGGATCAAGCTGATCGATGCCGACGGCCGCCTGGCGGTGCTGAACCTCCAGCACGACCTCGCCCGGGCGTCCCGCGACCACGGCCGGCTCGCTGCCGTGATGGGGCGGATCGGCCCGCGGATGCGCCGGGCGATCGAGACCAACCGGGCCTGCTTCCCGGTGAGCGCCGCGCTTGCGCCCGGGGAGACGCTGCTGGAGCGGGTGGCGGATCCCGCCTTCGTGGTGACGCGGGACTTGGTGACGCGGGACCTGCGCCTCGTCGAGGCGAGCCGCGCCGGCCGGGCCCTGATCGCCGAGGGCGAGGTGCTGCGGGTCGGCGCCCTCGACCGGATCCAGGTGAGGAACCCGGACCTTGCCGCGGCGATGGCCCGCGAGGCGGCGCTCGCCTGCGGCGACGCCCCCTCCCCCGGGAGCCCACCGGGCCCGATGCGGATCGGCGGGGAGACCTGGCAGGTCACGGCGATCGGCCTGCGCCAGGACCTGCGCGGCGTGCTCGGGATGGCGCGGCTGCTGGTGCCGGACCAGCTCGCCCTCATCGTCCTGCGCCGGGTGGCGGCCTCGGGCGGCGGCGGACCGGAGCGCTTGGCCGGGTTCGGGCTTTCCCCGGCGGAGGCGCGGCTCGCCCTGCTGATGGACGGGTCGCGCTCCCTGGTCGAGGCCGCCGCGAGCCTCGGCATCCGTCACGAGACCGCCCGCTCGCAGCTGCGCCAGGTCTTCGCCAAGCTCGGAGTGTCGCGGCAATCCGAGCTCGCGGTGTTCATCCTCCGGCTCAGGCAGGGCGCCTGAGCCGGAGAGCGGCAAGGTCAGCCCGGAATCACGTCCACGATCTCGTAGGTATCCGGATCGATGATGACGATGTCGTCGCCGACCAGCACGTACTGGAAGCCGCGATAGGCCGGGACCAGGGTGAGGATCGCCGGCGGCAGGGCGTGCAGCGTCACCGAGCGCGGCACCGCGACGCCGGCGCGCAGGGCGAAGTTGACGCCCGTCAGCGGCCGCACGCCGGAGCGCACGATGGTCTGGCGGAACTCGGTGCGCTTCGTGGTGTCGAGCCGCGAGACGGCGCCCCTCGCCTCGGACCGGCCGCCGCCGCGCTCGCCGCGTTCACCCCGCTCGGCTCCACGCTCGCCGCGATCTCCCCGCTCGGCTCCGCGCTCGCCACGCTCCGCGCCGCGCTCGCCGCGGTCTCCCCGCTCGCCGCGCTCCGCGCCACGCTCACCGCGCTCGCCGCGCTCCGCGCCACGCTCGCCGCCCGGCTCGGTCCCGCGTCCGCCCCGCTCGCCCTGCTCGGCCCCGCGCGCGCCGGCACCCGGCTGGGCGCCCTCGCCACCGGCCCGGCCGCCAGGGGCCCCCGGCTGCTGGCCCGCGCCGCCCGCCGGCCCGGCCCCGCCGCCCGGCTGGGCCGCACCGGCGCCACCGCGAGGACCGGCCGCACCACCCGCGCCGCCACCGGCCCCCACGCCCGCGCCACCGCCGGCACCACCGACGCCCGCTCCTCCGCCGGCACCACCCGCGGCCCCGCCGGCCGCACCCGCACCGCCGCCCCCTGCTCCGCCGCCGGCACCACCTGCGCCACCCTGTGCGAAGGCCGTGGCCGCGCCGAGCACCAGCACGGCGGCCGTCATCGTTCCCCGAAGCGCCTTGCCGCGAATGAGCTTGCTCATGTGACCCCTCTCCCGGCACCGCACCCGCGCGGCCGATGGCGCGGGTTGCTGCAGTGCCGGGCCGCAACGGAGAGGTGTGGGAAATGGTTCCGCACACCCGCCCGGTCCCGGAGGACCGGGCGGGCGGGCCTCAGCCGATCGCCTCCGCCACCGCGAGCCCGCAGGCCGCCGTGTCGGCGTTGCCGCCGAGGTCGCGGGTGCGCAAAGTCCGCTCGGCCAGCACCCGCTCGATGCCGGCGACGATCTCGGCCGCGGCGTCCTTCTCGCCCAGATGCTCCAGCATCATCGCGCCGGACCAGATCTGGCCGATCGGGTTGGCGATGCCCTGGCCGGCGATGTCCGGGGCCGAGCCGTGGACCGGCTCGAACAGCGACGGAAAATCCCGGTCCGGGTTGATGTTGCCGGACGGCGCGATGCCGATCGTGCCGGTGCAGGCGGGGCCGAGATCCGACAGGATATCGCCGAAGAGGTTGGAGGCCACCACCACGTCGAACCAGTCCGGATGCAGCACGAAATGCGCCGTCAGGATGTCGATGTGGTACTTGTCCCAGGCGACGTCGGGATAGTGGCGCGCCATCTCCTGCACCCGCTCGTCCCAGTACGGCATGGTGATCGAGATGCCGTTCGACTTGGTGGCCGAGGTCAGGTGCTTCTTCGGCCGGCTGCTCGCCAGCTCGAAGGCGAATTTCAGAACCCGGTCGGTGCCGCGGCGGGTGAAGACCGATTCCTGCACGGCGAATTCGCGATCGGTGCCCTGGAACATCCGGCCGCCGACCGAGGAATACTCGCCCTCGGTGTTCTCGCGCACGACCCAGAAGTCGATGTCGCCGGGCTTGCGGCCGGCGAGCGGGCTCGGCACGCCGGGCATCAACCGGACCGGGCGCAGGTTGATGTACTGGTCGAACTCGCGCCGGAACAGGATCAGCGAGTTCCACAAGGAGACGTGGTCCGGGATCTTCTCCGGCCAGCCGACGGCACCGAAGAAGATCGCGTCGTGCCCGCCGATCTGCGCCTTCCAGTCCTCCGGCATCATCCGGCCGTGCTTGGCGTAGTAATCGTAGGACGAGAAGTCGAACCAGTCCTGCTGCAGCGTGAAGCCGTGGCGCTTGGCCGCCTGCTCCAGCACGCGCACGCCCTCCGGCACCGTCTCCTTGCCGATGCCGTCCCCGGGGATCACGGCGATGCGGTAATGGCGCTTGGCTGACGGCATGGGATTCCCTCCTGTTTTTTCGCCCCCGCCGTCGCGCATCCGGCCGCCCCGGTCAATCGCCGTTCGGTGTCTCTCACAAAACTCCCGATCACCGTCGTCGCTCGCTGTGGCAGCATCGGTGCAACGGGAGTTTTGTGAGGTGCACTCACGCCACCTCTCCGACGCTCGCCCTGCGCTGGCGGTCGAGCTCGTCGCTGTAGCGCTTGAGGGTGTGCTTCTCGGTGAGGATGCCGATCACCCGGGCGGCCTCGCGGCTCTCGACCACCGCGAGCGCCTCGCTCTCGGCCTTGTCGAACAGGGCGACCGCCTCCTTGGCGTTCATCTGCGGCACGAGCACCTGATCGCGGTAGCGCAAGAGATCGGCGACCCGGGTCTCGGCCGCCTTGTCGTCGATCGGCGCGGCATGGGCCTCGGCCACCAGCACGATGCCGGCATAGAGCCCGGCCTCGTCGACGGCGACGACCTGGGTCCCTGAACCGAGCGGGAAGGCGCGCCGGAACGCCGCCAGCGTGGTGTCGCTGCGCACGGTGCGGACCTCCCGGCGCATCAGCTGGCCGACCGTGAGGGTGCGGATCCAGCCGACATCGTGGGCGCTGCGGATCGACTCGCCGCGCAGATGGAAGCGCCAGGTCGCGAAGGAATAGCCGAAGGTCTTGCGGACGGTGAGCGAGGAGGCGATCACCGCCACCAGCACCAGGCCGGCGATGGGGAAGTCGCCGGTCACCTCCAGCGCCAGGAAGGTCATCGTCATCGGCCCGCCGATCACCGCGACGGCGAGCGCGCTCATCCCCACCACCGCGTAGGTCACCGGCGGCAGCACCATGGCGACCAGCGGCGGGGCCAGCATCACGAAGATCTTGCCGGCGAGCGCCCCGAGGAACAGCGAGGCGAAGAACAGCCCGCCGCGAAAGCCCGAGCCGATCGAGACCGCCGAGGCGAGCGCCTTGGCGAGGAAAAGGAGGATCAGCCCGGCCGCGCCGGTCGCCGCACCGTCCTCGGTCAGGTTGAGGTGGAGCGCCCCGTGCCCGGCCGAGAGCACCTGCGGCGTCGCCACCAAAGCCAGCACCCCGACCGCGACGCCGCCGAGGACCGGCCGGGCGAGCGGCGGCACCTTGGTGCGGCGCACCCCCTCCTCCACCAGCGTGACGCCCTGCATGATCAGGATGCCGAGACCGGCGCAGATCAGCCCGAGGCCCAGCGTCGGCAGGTAATCGGCCGGGCCGACCGGCGGGGTCGGCCCGATGGTGATGACCGTCTGGTGCCCGAGGATCGCCCGGGACACGAAGGCGCCGGCCAAGGCCGCGGTGACCACCGGCGTGAGCGAGGCGATGGCGTAGGTGCCGATGATCAGCTCGAAGGCGTAGAACGCCCCGGTCAGCGGCGCCCCGAACGCCGCCGCGATGGCGGCCGCCGCCGCGCAGCCCACAAGGATCCGCATGTCGTTGCGGCGCAACTCGAAGCTGAGGCCCAGGCGCGAGGCGAATCCGGCCGAGATCTGGGTATAGCCGGCCTCGAGCCCGACGGAGGCGCCGCAGCCGTTCGAGATCAGGTTCTGGACCGCGACCAGCACGGAGTCGCGCAGCGAGAGCCGGCCGCCATGCAGCGCGTTGGCCTCGATCGGGTCGATCACCGGGCTGCCCGGGACCCGCCGCACCCGGCTCCCGAGCCAGAGCGCCAACCCGAGAGCGACGCCGCCCAGAGCCGGTACGCCGAGCGCCACCAGCGGCGGCACGTGGGCCGTCGCGCTCAGGCGCTCGTCGAGGTCGAGGCCGAACAGCCATTCATGCGCCCCTTGCGCCGCCCAGCCCATGAAGCTGACCAGCGCCCCCGACACGCAGCCGACGAGGGCCGCGAGCAGGATCAGGCCGATCTCGCCGCCGCGCACCCAGGCGCGCAAGGCCCCCGGCGCCTGCACGAGAGCGCTCTCCGTCAGGGAGCGGCGGACCGTCTCGGATTTCGGCGTCATCGGACCGGAGGATCGGGCTTGTCGGGAATCGGCGGGCGCCGGCCGCGGTTTACGGCGTGGAGGCCGACCGGTCGATGACCATTCGGAATGGAGCCGGCGCAGATTCCCGCCCTTTCGGTGCGAAAGCCGCGGATCGGCGCTTGCCACGACGCTCGGGCCGGACTACACAGCCCCCCGTCGCGAGCCGCCATAGCTCAGTTGGTTAGAGCGCTAGATTGTGGATCTAGAGGTCCCCCGTTCGAGCCGGGGTGGCGGTACCACGGACACTCGCGGATCGAAGCACCGGCGCCGGGCGCCGCGGATGCGCCGAACGATCCGCACCAATCCTTTCAAATTTGTTAAGGCATCGGACAAGTGGTCTGTGCACATCTGTCCCCGGAACGAGGGGAGGACGGTGTGCAGCGCTACTTCTTCGATCTGAGCGCCGGTGCGTGGCAGTGCCGGGACGATATCGGGCTCATTCTGTGCAGCCAGGACGAGATCCGCGGCGAGGCGACCCGGACGGCGATCGAGTTCGCCGGGGCGGGCCTGGCCGGTGCCGATCTCTCCGACCTGAGGGTTCGGGTCCGCGACCGGACCGGCGAGCCCGTCATGACCGTGAGCCTCGCCCTCACCGTGCGCGGGCCGGAGGAGCCGTTGCGGCTGGCGTCGCGCGCTGCCCGGCCCCGGATGGTGCGGGCTGCCTGACGGCGGCAGCGGGCGGTCGGTACCGCCCGCCCTACCCGGTTGCGATCCGGCGGCCGGCAAGGCCGCGCGCGGCGGCGAGCCCGATCAGGGCGCCGCCCGCGCTCGCCGCGAAGTCGACGGCCTGCGCGGTGCGGCCCGGGACCCAGAACTGTCCGATCTCCAGGATGCCGGCGAGGAGCGCGAGGCTGAGGCCGAGACGCCAGGCCGGCAGGCGGGGAAAGCCCAAGCCGAGAAGCCCCGCCGTGCCCGCATAGGCGAGGAGGTGCTCGACCTGGCCGGCTGCGCCGGTGCGCAGCTCCCAGTCCTTGGGGATCCAGGACAGCCAGACCAGAACCGGCAGGCAGGCGAGGCCCGCCATCCCGGCGATGCGCCGCAGATCCGGCCGCGCGATCGACCCCATGCCCCGCCCCTTTCGTCCCGGTCACCTGCCGCCCCGGCCCACCCGGCGTCTCGCCCGGATGGTCGACCGGACGGACCCGGCCGCACAAGCGCGCCATCGGGTGCGGCACCGGTCCTCGACCCTCGCGATCGGGGTTACGCCGATGGCGGTAGATGGAACGATCGGCCAAGCGGTGCGATAGCCGGACAGAGAGCCGGAGGCGCCCGATGACCGATACCGCCGAGACGTCCCTTCCCCCCGGCGCCGCCCCGTCCGAGGCCGAGCGCGACGAGGAGGCGTTCCACATCCCGGACGAGCTCGCGCTGGCGCTGACCGAGTTCGCGGCCGTGGAGCAGGTCTCCCGCGGGGAAGCGATCTGCCTCATCCTGCGGGATTACCTGCGGGCCAAGGGTTACCTGCCAAGGGTTACCTGAAGGGCGCGCCCTGGCCTTAGGCCCTCCGCGGTCGTCAGGCCGCGCCGCGCAGCTGGATCTCCAGGCGGCCGACATCCTCCGTCAGCCGCTCGACGATGCGCCGCGCCTCGCCGTCCCCGGGCGCGGCCCGCAGGGCGTCGGACGCCGCCGCGAGCGATTCGCGCTTGGCCTGGAGCGCGAAGGCGATCTGGGCCCTGGCCATCTCGGGTGTCCTGTCGGCCATGTCTGTCCTCCTCCGATACCGGTGATGCGAAGAGACCATCGAGCCAACGCGCCGGGTGCGGTCCGGATGCGGTGGATGCGACGATTCGGACGCGCGACGCGAAAAGCAGGTCCCTCGCGCGAGGAACCTGCGTTGAGATCATGCTCCGTCGCCAACCGATCGACCGTCGGGACGATCGATCGGCGGGATCCTGCGTCAGCAGTCGTTGGCCTGCTGCGCGGCGGTCTTCTCGCCTTTCGACTGCCGGCTGACATCGGCCGGCGAGGTCGCGGTCTGCGAGCCGAGATTCTGCATCGCCCCCACCGTACCGGGCGATTCGGCCTTCGCGCCGGGCGTGACCGAGGCGGTGGAGGACGGATCGACGTTCGAGCTCTTGTCCATCTTCTGCGCCGTATTCCCGGCGGTCTGCCCGGGCGCGCAGGGGCCGGCGGTCGCCCCGAGCGTCCCGGCGAGCAGGAAGAGGCCGGCACCGAGCGCGATAAAGCGTGTCATCGAATTTCCTCCGAGGGTTGTTGTCTCCGCTCAACAACCACACGGATATCCGGTTCCTCGCCCATTGGGCTGCGGCAAGCCCGGCCGATCTTCGCGAGCGCGCGAATCCGAAACCGGATTCCGAAAGCCCAATCGCGGTAGCAGCGCTGCCACAGATTTCGATCGCCGGCAAAACCGAAAATGCCGCTTGCGTTTTGTGCGCTGCACGCTAATGTGTGCATCGCACGGTCGCGATGGCGTCGCGGCGGTGCAGCCCTCTTTGGGCGTTTCCTCCCTAGACTTCGGGCCGCTCGCAAGAGCGGCCTTTTTTTCTTGGGGCGGAGTCATCTCCTCGACCCATGGGGTGAACGCGAAGAAGGGCCGCGCACGGCGCAGCCCCTCGACGAACGATCGGATCAGTGCGGGGCCGTGGGGTCAGCTCGGCAGCATCTCCCCCGGGCGCGACTGGGCGTAGAGGCTCGCCCCGGCATCGGCCCCGACGACCCGCACCAGGGCGGCCTGGTCGCAGGTGCCGGCGATGCGCAGGCCGAGCCGGTGCAGATGGTCCTTGTCGGTGCAGTAGGCCGCCAGCCGCGCCCGTCCGGTCACGGGCATGCGCGAGACCAGCGCATCCACGTCGTCCTCGCTGGCCCGGTGCAAGACGGCCAGGAGTTCGAGGGGAATCGGGTAGCGCGCGAACGCCGTGGGCAGCGGGCGGGTCTGAGCTTGCGGCATGGATCACCTCGGTGCGGTTCAGGTTCGCCCGATCCTCCGACGCGCATGGTTAGCGAACGGTTAAGGCGCCGGCGGTACCGCTCACGGCCAGTGTCGGAGAGGAACGCACCGGCTTCCGCGGTGGTACCGCGCCCGTCACATCGATCGGACCGGCCGGCGCGGCACCGGGCCGCAACGATCAGACCGGCGGTTCGAGCTTCGTTACCACGTCATGGGTCAATTCGCCGAGATCGCGCGTGGCCGGATCATACGCATAACGTATGGAGCAACCTTTCGCGCGAATGATTGTAGTGGAAATCCCGCGCCGATTCGCGGACCGGCAATTGGTCGACCGGACTGAGACGTGATGAGTGAGCAGACCAGTGCGGAGGCCGTCTCGGCCGAAGCCGTGCGCCGTAGCCTCGACGGTTGCTTGCGTGCGCCCGCATTCCGGCGGTCGCAGAAGCTGGCGGCCTTCCTGAGCTACGTCGTCGAGGAGGAACTGGCCGGGCGGGGTGAGGGCATCAAGGCCTACACCATCGCCACCCAGGCCCTCGGCCGGGCCGACAGCTTCGATCCGAGCAACGATCCGAGCGTGCGGGTCGAGGCCGGCCGCCTGCGCCGCGTCCTCGACGAGGTCTATGCCGACGAAGGCCGGCAATGGCCGATCCGGATCCTGGTGCCCGTCGGCGCCTACCGCCCGACCTTCGTGCCTCAGGCGGGCGAGGAGGCGCCGCCGGAGGACACGACACGGCCCGTCGCCGTCCTGGTCCCGATGTCGCCCCCGGCTGTCGCGCGGCCGGTGCGGCGCATCGGGGCCCAGGCCCTGGCGCTGTTCGACACCCGCGGCCAGGCCGTGCTGGCGCTGCTCCTCGCGGTGATCGCGTTCCTGCTCGCCGTCGAGGTCGCGCTGCAGATCTACGTCCTCACCGCCGCCTGAGCGCCGTGCCCTTCGGTATAGGTCACATAGCCTGGGAACCGGACGACGACTTGCGCTGTTCATTGCGCTGTTCAGTGACGTCCGTGACATGACGTACGGGAGATGACCATGCGCAAGATGATCGCCGGTGCCGTTCTGGCCGTGGGTCTGGCCGGGTTCGCCGGCGCCGCCGAGGCGAAGGGCTGCATCAAGGGAGCGGTCGTCGGCGGCATCGCCGGCCACGCCGTCGGCCATACCTTCGCGGGCGCCGCCGCGGGCTGCGCGCTTGGGCGCCATCAGGCCAACAAGCGCCAACGCGACCGCGACACCGCCGTTCAGCCCGCCCCCGCCCGCTGACTCCGCCACCGCTTCGCCGCATCGCAGCATCGACCTGCGCAGTCACCGATCCGGCCCCGCAGGTCGAGCTTGGCCGTAACGGGCCCCGAATGCTCGCAGGCCCTGACTGCGAAGCTTGTGTGAGGTACGGCTGAGCTGTGCGAGCGCTGCCGTCATATCGCCACATCTCACCGGCTTCTTGCGCCCCAGAGGCGTGGAAACCGGGGCGACACATCACATGCGGCGTCGAGCGGACGGAGCGGCACGGCGGAGCGGCTTGCGGATGGCGGGAGCCCACGGGAATGTCCTCTCGGGGCATGCCGTCTCGGGGGACACCCTGGCGCTCGGCACCCGTGCCGCGCATGGCGGCATGCCCTGCATGGCGCGGACGCTGCTCGCGGCGGGGTGCCTGGCGGCGGGTCTCTCCGCCCTGCTGCACCAGCACGGCGGCGACCTGATGACGTCCCGCCCCTCGGTCACCATGATGGCCGACCTCCTGGTGATGCCGACTCCCAAGATCCAGACCGTCAAGGTCCCGCCGGCCGCCGCCCGCGACACCGCCGCGACCGCCTCCTCGATGGCGCCCCTGCGCGAGCCGGTCCACGACCTCGACACCGCGCTGGGCTCGGCCGGCGTCGACCGGGTCTCCTACGACGACCTGCTCGCCGCCAGCACCGGGGGCGACCCCAACGAGGTGCTGAGCTTCGGGCCGATGCGGATCCGCCGCCACCTCGTCCAGACCATCGTGCGCGCCGCGGCGACCGTACGGACCGATCCGGTGCTGCTGATGGCGGTGGCCGACAAGGAATCGAGCTTCCTCACTGAGGTCCAGGCCCGGACCTCCTCGGCCACCGGCCTCTACCAGTTCATCGAGCGCACCTGGCTGCAGGTGATGCGGGAATTCGGCGCCCAGCACGGCTATGCCCGCGAGGCGGCGCTGATCGGCGAGGATAACGGCGTCGCCGATCCGGCCGAGCGCGCCCGCATCCTCGACCTGCGCCGCGATCCCTCGCTGGCCGCCGTGATGGCGGGCGAGATGCTGAAGCGCGATTCCGCCCGCATCGCCGCCCGGATCGGCCGCGACCTCACCCTCGGCGAGACCTACCTCGCCCACTTCCTCGGGCCGGACGACGCCGAGCGCTTCATGGCCAAGGTGGTCGAGGAGCCGAAGGCCGAGGCCGCCGCCCTGCTGCCGAAGCCCGCCAAGGCCAACCGGCCGATCTTCTACGAGCGCGTCGGCCGCCGGAAGGCCCGCAGCCTCACGGTGGCGCAGGTCCACGACAAGTTCGAGGCGATGATGAGCACCCGCGGCGCCCGCTATCGCGACGTCGGCGCCCTGATGGGCGTGATGGCCTACGCCGCCGATACCCCCTGAGAGCCTACCAAAAAGCAATGCCGTCGCGCCTCCTGCTGGGGAAACCTCGCCGCGCGTCGAGATTTATTCTCCTGACCGAGTTCACTGGATCAGGAGGTGGCGATGGGCGCGGCGGGCGCCGGGTGCCGGATGGGCGGCACGCAACTCAAACCCACCCTCTCCCTCGACGCCCTCGGGGCGGGCCTCGCCGCGGCCTATGACGGCCTGATGGCCGAGGCGGTGCCCGAGCGGCTGGGCGCACTCCTGCGCCAGCTCGAGTGGAACGAGGCGGAGACGGGCCTGGCAGCCGGCGGCGATGCACGGCGCCCGGACGGCGCCGGGGCATCCGTGGGGAGTCCGCCCGGGATCGCCGCCGGGCGCCTCGCCCTGCTGGTCGGCGACGTGCCGGCCGCCGGGGATGCGACGTCGCTCCTGGCACGCGCGGGCCTCGAGACCCGCCGCTGCATCGACCCGGATGCGGGCCTTGAGGCCTTGCGCCTCCATGGCGGAGACGTCGCCCTGGTGCTGATCGGCCTGCCGACCGAGCGCGCCGGCGCCCTCGACGGGGCCGGCCTCGCCCGGGCCGTCGCGACGCTCTGGCCGACCGTCCACCTCGTCGTGGCGCAGCCGCCCCCGCCCGGGGCCCGGGTGCCGGACGCGCTGCTGCCGCCGCAGGCGGTGCCGCTCGACCGAGCGCCCGACCTCCTGGGCCTCGCCGAGCAGGCGGCGCGCAGCCCGCGCCCGCCGGTGGCGTGAGTGCACCTCACAAATCTCCCGCTGCACCGCCGCCGCAGCGGTCGGCATCGGCGACCGGGAGTTTCGTAAGGGACACGAAATCCGTCATGCGGCTTGGTCTCCGCCGGGAGGTTTCCCCTTCCGGCGGATTTGATCGGCACGGCGATCGTGCCTTAGTGTCAGGCAGGTCGGTCGCGTCGCTCGAGAGCCGCGCGGCCACCGGGAGGTCGAACGGATCGGGGGATCTGGCATGAAGACGAACGAGCGCGACAGCTACCGGGCCGAATACGCCGCGACGGCGGGCCAGCAGGCGGCCTTCTTCCGCGAGCAGGCCGAGCGCCACCGCCAACAGGCCGAGCAGGCGCGGGTCTTCGCCGAGTTGAGCCCGGGCGAGGAGAGCCTGGAACAGAGCCGGCGGGCCGAGCGGCTCGAAACCCTGGGGCGCCACGACGACACGATGGCGGACGCCTTCGAGGCCCGCGCCCGCCGCAGCTGACGCGAGGGCGCAGCCCGCGCCGACGCTCCTGCGACCGGCCGCGTTCGCGCACGCGATGTCCCATGCTCGGCCGTCGATGCAATGGGCCGAGGATGGGTAGCCAAGGGCCCGGCTTGGCCGCGGATTGGCCGGCGCGGCAAAACTTCGCTCAGCGCCTGCCGATTATTTGGGCAACCGCCGGCGGCGCGGAGCCTTACCCTGTGTTGTGGTCGAGGGCATCGGCCCATCGACGGCATCAGGGAGCCAGCAGCGTCATGAGGATTCGGACCGGGTACGCGATCGCCTTCGATTCCCCGGCACCGACGCCGATGCTGCTGATGCTCAGCGTGCATCCCTCGCGGCTCGGCGACTGCATAACGCCGCCGACGATGCGCTTCGACCCGCCGATCCCGGCGCGCGACTATGCCGACCGCTACGGCAATACCTGCACCCGCATCGTCGCACCGCCGGGACGGCTGACCGTCTCCGCCGATTTCCTGATCCAGGATAGCGGCCGGCCGGACGATTATGCGCCGGACGCCGTGCAGCACCCTGTGCAGGACCTGCCCGACGAGGTGATGGTCTACCTGCTCGGCAGCCGCTATTGCGACACCGACAAGCTGTCGAACACCGCCTGGCAGCTCTTCGGCCATACGCCGGAGGGCTGGGCCCGGGTCCAGGCCATCGTGACTTACGTCCACAACCACATCCGCTTCGACTACCAGCGCGCCGACGCCACCCGCTCGGCCCTCGACGGCTTCAACCAGCGCGAGGGCGTGTGCCGCGACTTCGCGCACCTCGCCGTCACCTTCTGCCGCTGCATGAACATCCCGGCGCGCTACTGCACCGGCTATCTCGGCGATATCGGCGTGCCGGCCGTGCCCGACCCGATGGATTTCTCGGCCTGGTTCGAGGTCTATCTGGGTGGGCGCTGGTACACGTTCGACGCGCGCCACAACAAGCCGCGGATCGGCCGCATCCTCATGGCGCGGGGGCGCGATGCCACCGACGTCGCCATCTCGACCAATTTCGGCCCCTCGCTGCTCGCCGGCTTCCAGGTTCATACCGACGAGGTCGCGTGAGCGCCCGGCCCTGTCCGTCGGATGCAACGCGATCGGTCAACCACTCGTGAACCGCTCCACCGGACTCGGTACTCCACCTTCGCGATAAGCGTCGCTTTAACCGGGAACCACTGAGCCGGGACAGCATTGTACAGCAAAGGTAACTGCTGAGGTAAGGCTCCGGCCATGAAGATCTTCGCTACTGCCCTGGCGGGCGCCCTGAGCGTGTGCGTTCTTGCCTCCGCGCCGGCCAAGGCCGCCCCCTACGATCCCTTCGACGCCAATCCCGGCGAGGATTACTACGCCAGCCAGCCCTACGGTGCGCCGGGCGCCCGGACGCAGGGCTATTATAGCCAGGGCCAGTACGGCCAAGGGCAAGCCGCCGGCAGCACCGACCAGGCGCAGGTCGCCCCGATCCCGCGCGAGCTGGTGCCCTTCAACGGCGCCTACGCCCCGGGCACGATCGTGGTTTCCACCGCCGAGCGCCGGCTCTACCTCGTCCTCGGCGACGGCATGGCCCTGCGCTACGGCGTCGGCGTCGGCCGTCCGGGCTTCACCTGGTCGGGCACGAAGACGATCACCGCCAAGCGCGAATGGCCGTCCTGGACGCCCCCGAAGGAGATGCTGGCCCGCCGCCCCGACCTGCCGCGCTACATGGCCGGCGGCATCGACAACCCGCTCGGCGCCCGCGCGATGTATATCGGCGGCACGCTCTACCGCATCCACGGCTCGAACGAGCCCGACACGATCGGCCAGGCCGTGTCCTCCGGCTGCATCCGCATGACCAACGACGACGTCACCGACCTGTATTCGCGGGTCAAGGTCGGCGCCAAGGTGGTGGTGCTGAACTGACGCCGCCCGGGCGGGAACGCCGCCCGGATCGCCGGTTTCTCTCCGGACAAGGGCCGCCGAAGGGCGGCCCTTTTTCGCGTCGGGCGGGTCTTTCCGAGAGCCGCCCTTTGCCCTGTCAGGGCGACACGCGGCCCGGAGCCGGCGGCTGCGGCGCGCTGAAGCTCGCCAGCGGCACGTCGCAGAAGCAGCGGGCGCCGAGCGGCCGCGGGCCGGGCAGCGGGCAGGAATAGGGCTGCGGGCCGGTGAAGCCGCGCTGCACCGCGTCGCAATTGTAGCCGACCGCGCGCCGCGGCGGCGGGCGCTCGTACCGGTCGTAGCCGTAGCCGGGGGGCGTATCCTCCCGGTAGTACTGCGCCTGGGCCGCGCCGGTCATGACCGCGACCAACAGGACGGCCGACGACAGGCCGGCGCGAACGAACCCTCGCATCATTGCGTTCCTCTCTGGCGGGGAGTTACCGTACGTGACGCCGCGCATGGGGCGCCCCGGCGCCGCATCGGTAGCCGAACCGCCCCGGCCCGGCAAATCCGCGGCGGATGCGCCGCGCGATCGAGTTCCGGGATCGAGCCAGGGAGATCCGCCGTGACCACCTCGGCCCAGTGGCAGCGCACCCTCGATGCGGTCCTCGAACTCGCCGAGGACATCGCCCGCCTCTCGCCCGACTGCGCCGATCGGGCGATGCAGATCGTCCGGCTCCTGCGCGCCGTCGACCCGCCGACGCGACGGGCCGGCACCGGCAGTCCCGACGACCTCGACGAGGACGACCTCGACGAGATGGATGTCGGCGTCGGCCCGCTCAACCGCCGCAGGGCGTCGGACGCGGTGTGACGGCGGCCCGTCCGGCAGAGCTTCAAAGGCGATCGGCGTGATCGCGAGGCCCCGGCGCCTACTGGCCGATCGCGGCAGCGGCCGGCTCGGGCATCGCCGCGGCGGTCTGGGGAACCGGCGGCGTGGGCTTGCGCAGGACGAAGTGGCGGAACTCCACCGGGCGCCGCGGCGGCAGCGGCATCTTGGGGCCGGCCTCGGGCTCGGGCAGCGCGGCGGCCGGATCGAGGGAGGCGACCGTGGCGGCGGCGGGCGGGGCGGCCGGTGCGGGAGCGGCGGCCGCCGGAGCCGCCGCGAGGCTGACCGTCTGGCCGGAGGTCGGGAACGGCAGGACGGCGGCGTTGCCCGCATAGGCGAGGACGGCGCCGGGGGCCGGGGCGGCGTGGAAGGCCAGGGAGGCCGGGCGAACCGGCGGCAGCGGCACGGTGACGACCGGATCGGCGGCGGCGGCTTGCGCCGTCGCCGGCGCCACGGCCTCGGGTGCCTGGACCTGCGCGGCGGCCGGCTGGTAGGCGGCGAGGGCCTGCGGGGCCGCCGGCGGCGGCAGCGTGTATTGCGGCGCCGCGCCGGGCTGGGCGACGGCGCTCGACAGGGCGGCGACCGACGGGTCGGCGGAGGCGGTGGCAACCGCATTCGGCTGGCGGGCGCCGAACACGCTGCCGAGGAACTTGTTGAGCGGGTTGGTGGGAAGCTCCCGCACCGGCGGCGCCTCGAGCTCGGCCACGTCGGTGCGCACCCCCGCCCGCTTGGCGGCGTAGTAATAGCCGCGGGCGTAGTAGCTGTAGGCCTGGGCCTCGTTGCCGTGTGCGGTCTTGTAGGCGCCGGCGAGATAGGCGACGCCGTAGGTCAGGTTGACCCGGGCATCGAGCAGGCCGGAGGCCGGGCCGTTATAGCCCAGAGCCCGGGCGGTGCCGTGCTTGATCTGCATCAGGCCGAGCGCCCCGCCGCGGCCGACCGCGCGGGGATTGTAGCCGCTCTCCCGCTTCACCACCCGGTGGATGAAGCTCGCCGGGACGCCGTTGGCCTTGGCATGCGCCTCGATCAGCGCGTCGATGTTGTCGCGGGCGGGGCTCACCTGGGCCGTGGCCGGGAGCGGCGCCGCGACGGCGACGGCGATGAGGAGGCGCTTGCGCATGCAACAACCTGCTGGAGGAAGCCGGTGCGCTGCCGCACCGACGGGAAGGCCCATCCTGCTCCGGTTCAAATGCGGCGGGAAAGAGACTTGGCCGTTCCACCCCCCGACTTGGCCGTTAACTGAGCCGTCGGATACCCAGGTTTCGCAGTGCGGTGTGGCCGCACGGACACAACGGCCAAGCTTTTTTCGCCTCTGACGGTGGAGTCGCGATGTCCCGTGATTCGGCTGATTCGTCTCAGCGGCGGCCCCCGCCCCCGAACCCGCCGCCGCCGCCGAAGCCCTCGCCGCCGCCCGGCCGGCCGAACCCGCCGGGCCCCCCCTGCGGAGCCAGGCCGCCCGGCCCGCCGAAGCCGCCTCCCATGCCGCCCTGGCCTCCGATGCCACCTTGGCCGCCGGGCCCGCCGAAGCGGCCCATCCCGTCCCCGCCCGGCAGGCGCGGGTCGATCTCGCCGCGGCCCGGGCCGCCGAAGCGTCCGCCTTCGGAGCCGCCGAACGGCCGGTCCCCGCCGAGATCGGGCGACCGGCCGAACCCGCCGGATCGCCCGCCGGGCTCGCCGCGCGGGCCGCCGGGGGAACCACCGCGGGAGCCGCCAGAGGCGCCACCATGGGAGCCCCCGTGAGGACCGCCCTGTCCGCCGCCCGGACCGCCCCGGGATCCGCCCTGACCCGGACGGCCCGGGCCGCCCTGCCCGCGGCCGCCCTCCCGCCCGGCCGGGTCGGGCCGCAGGCGCACGCCCTCGAGGTCGAGCCGGCCGCCGCGGCCGGCGCGGCCGTCGAGGATCGCGAGCCCGCCGCCGGCCGGGACGAGGCCGCCGCGGCCGGTCACCGCGTAGCCGGCGCCGGTGCGCAGAGCGCCGCCCTCGCGGGTCACGTAGGCCTCGATCGAGAGGCGCCGCACCTCGGCGCCGAACGGCTCGCTCGCCGGCAGCCCCCGCATCACCGCGAGCCGCCCGCCCGCGAGGCTGCCCTGGACCACCGCCCGGCCGCCGGCGAGCGCCGGATCGAGACCCGAGAGCGGCAGGTTGCCGATGCGCAGGGCGCCCGCGGGCCCGCGCCGCACCGGGCCGGCGACGAGGTCCGGCGCGTCGCCGGCCGGGTCGATCCGGCTCGCCGCGATGCTGCCGTCCGGCCGGCGCAGCCCGCTCACCGCGACCCTTTCGCCGAGCACCGGCCGCGGCATCCCGGGCGGCAGCCCGGCGGTCGCGACCATCTGGCCGAGCACCGTCAGCCGGTCCGCGCCGAGGCCCTGCACCGGGCCGACCACCTCGTGGATCACCGCGATGCCGGCGGTGGAGAGACCGCCCTCCCCCGGCTGCGCCAGGGTGCGCACCACCTGGCCGACGCGCAGGTCCTCGACCCGGGCCGGGCGCCCGTCGATCGTCACCGGCACGTCGGCCGGGTAGGCGATGCGCAGGTCGTTGACGATGATGCTGCCGAAGCCCCGGATGGTGCCGACGACGCCGGTGCCGCCGATGCCGCGGTCGCCCTCCTCGTCGGGCCCGGGCCGGATGCCGGTGCCGCCGATCCCCTGGTCGAGAATCTTGTCGCCGGCAGCCCCGGCAGGCCCGGCGGCCGCGAGCCAGCTCGCGCCGGAGAGGAGGCGCAGGAGGCCGCGCCGGGTGACGGAGGAAGCGCGTCGCACGGGCCGCTCCCTCACGCCTTCGGCTCGGGCCGAGGGGCCTCTTCGGCATAGATGTAGATGCCGAAGTTCCAGCGCGCGTCGCCGCCCGGATCGGTCTCGCAGGCCGCATGCGCCTCGCGGTTGGCCTGCTGCAGCGCCTCCATGGCGATCTCCCGCGCCCGCCCCTCCAGCCGCCGCGCCAAGGCGGGCGACAGCCCGTCGTAATGCACGGCGCGCTCCAGGAAGCGCGGCTTCTCCTCCAGGATGTTGGCGACCGCGGCGGCGATGTGGTCGTGGAGGTTGCGGCCGAAATAGTAGAGCTGCTGGCTGCCGCCGCCGCTCGGCACGAAGGCCGCCTCGGCCAGCACGATGCGCTCCTCGTCGTCCAGGGTGACGAGGCCGCGGTCGAGCCACTCGTCCAGCACCGCCCGCGGGCGCAGGTCCTTGGTCACGGAGGCGACCAGGCTCTCGAAGGACGGGCCGCTCTCGGCCGCGCGAGGCAGGGGCTTCGGCCGGCCGTCGGCCTCGGTGAAGTCGGGCGCGGCGACCCAGCGGGCGATGATGCGGCTGGTGCGCGAGACCGCGGCCGGCACCGCGCTCACCGGCGCGCCTGCCCCGCGCAGGCGCCGCACCTCCTTGCGGTGGATGCCGGTGAGCAGGCTCACCCGGCTGTCGGTCTGGTCCTTGCCGGGCAGGGCGAAGTCGTACTCGGCGACGTTCACGTAGAGCTCGCGCAGCAGGTCGGTCAGCGCCGGGAAGGTGATCCCGCTGCGCACGAACAGGCGCACCAGCGGGCGCAGCAGCCGGGCGAGCGGGGCCTGCAGCGCGCCGGCATCCGGCGGCAATCGTGGGATCGGCTCTGACATCACCGCCTTTGTAGCCCAGGAGCCGTGGGACACAATCCCACGAAAGCGCGGCGCGCAGCGATTTCCCGTTGACGTGGGAATCTTGCCCACATAGAGAATTGACGTGGTCAGATTTCCCACGCCGTCCGACGCCACAGGATCCCCCGATGGCCAGCTCCCCTCCCCTCGTCTGCCGCGCCGCCGAGCCGCTCCGGATCGCGAAAGTCCGTCGGCCCCGGCCGGTGTCGCGGCTGCCCGTGGCGATGCTGGTGCGCGCCCTGGCGGTCATCGCCGGATTGGGGCTGCCGGTGGCGGCGGCGACGCTCGCCGACCTCGCCCATCCCGTGCCCTCGGCCCCGGCCCGCTGACAGAGGAATCCGCCCCCATGCTCGAAGCCCTGCGCAGCGACCGGCCCCACCCCGCACCCCTCGGCCGGGCCTTTCCGGCGCCGGAGATCGAGGAGCCTCGCTCGGCCCTCCGCTCCCGGCACGAGCCGGCGGATGGCGGCGAAACCATCATCGTCGCCGCCCTCTGCCTCGTCATCGGCGGCGCGATCCTGCTGGTCGCCCTCCAGGCGATCTGCATCGTCCAGAACCTCTGACCCGGTTCGGACCCGACACCTGACGGCCCGGACGGTCCGCCGCCCCGGCCCCCATGCACCCCACGAAACGGCATCCTCGATGACAAGACCCACCGCAGCGCTCGGCCAAAGCAGGTTTCGCAAAACTGGCCACCGGTTTTGCGATAAAAACCTGCGTCACGAAAAGGACCTGAGCGGAGGAAGCGTCGGCTTGCCAGCGCAAGTCTGCTTGGCCGGCGCGCTCGCCCTCACGGCTGTCCTCACGTCCCTGTCGCCGGCCGCCGCCGCAGACCTGCCGCGCCGGGCCGCCCCGCCGCCGGCCTTCACCCCCGTCCCGGTCTTCACCTGGACCGGCTTCTATGCCGGCGTGAACGCGGGCGCCGGATTCGGCGGCGGGGGCGGCACCTTCACGGATGCCACCTACGGCACCGCGACCCTGGGCCACCGCGACGCCGCCTTCGTGGGCGGCGGCCAGATCGGCTACAATTACCAGTTCACGCCGGGCTCCGGCTTCGTGATCGGCGCCGAGGCCGACATCCAGGGCACCACCTTCGGGCGGGCCCGCAGCGGGCTCGTCGGGTCCACGACCTTCTACGACGTCGGCCCGAGCCTCGACTGGTTCGGCACGGTGCGCGGCCGGATCGGCTACGCCTTCGACCGCTTCCTGGTCTACGGCACCGGCGGCTTCGCCTATGGCGGCGGCGGCACCCCGGCGAACGCCTCGTATTATACCGGCACCCTGCCGGGGACCTTCCGCACCGGCTGGACCGCCGGCGGCGGCGTCGAATACGCCATCACCGAGCGCCTGAGCGCCCGGATCGAGGCGCTCTACGTCAGCCTCGACCGCAACGGCGGCAGCGGCGGCCTCGTCTACGACACCGGGACCAACGCCTACTACGGCCTCGGCAAGCCCAAGTCGGAGTTCGGCGTGGTGCGCGCCGGCCTGAATTACCGGTTCTCGACGGACTGACCCCAGCAGGCCGCGTCGAGAAGGAGCCGGGGGCGATGCGGGAGCATCGTCCCCGGTCTTCTTCGCCGGGCCGCCCTGCGCGGCCTGGCGGACTACTTGTCGAGGGCGTTCTCGATGACGTCCTTGGCCTTGCCGCGCTCCTGCTGCGCCTGTCCCCGGAGCTTCTGCTCGCGCCCCTCGGCCTTCAGCGACTCGTCCTCGGTCAGGTTGCCGACGCCGCGCTTGGCGCTGCCGACCGCCTCGTTGGCGAGGCCCTTGAGCCGGTCGACCGCACCCGCCGTCGTCGGCGTGTCGTCGGCGAGGGCAGGCCCCACGGAAGCGAGGGCGAGCCCCAGGAAGGCGCCACGGAGCGCCGAGATGCGGATGCTGCTCATGCGGGAAATCCCGACAGTTTCAGGGGAGCGCGGTCATACCGGCCGCAACCGCCCGGGCAATGATGCGGCTGCACCAGATCGGGCTGCCGGATACCGGTAGAGGGCCGACCGGTCCGTCGCCAGCCGGTCCATGGCCGGATTCCCGCCGCGGGCCGAGCGGTCGCGTCACGCCTTCGTGTCGATCAGCTGCGCGACCCGGCGCAACGCCAGCAAGTATCCTTGCGTGCCGAGCCCCGCGATCACCCCGTCGGCGCGCAGCGAGACGTAGGAGTGATGGCGGAAGGCCTCGCGCTTGTGCACGTTCGAGATGTGAACCTCGATCACCGGCGCCTCGACGGTGTTGAGCGCGTCGAGGATCGCCACCGAGGTATGGGTGAAGGCCGCCGGGTTGATGACGATCCCGCCGGCGGTCTCGCGCGCCTCGTGGACCCAGTCGATGATCTCGTATTCGCGGTTCGACTGGTGGAAGCGGATCTCCAGGTCGAGCTCGCCGGCGAGCGCCCGGCACGAGGCCTCGACGTCGGCGAGCGTCTCGCTGCCGTAGATGTGCGGCTGGCGCTTGCCGAGCAGATTCAGGTTCGGGCCGTTCAGCACATAGACGAGGCGGCTCATGACGGGGCTCCTTCGCGGGGCACGGGGACAGCGCGTTAGGCGCCCGTCCGCCGCCTCGCGTCAACCATCGCGCCAGAGCCGGACGGCATCGCCACGATAGGCGAACGGCATTGGCCCGCGGAGGCCTGCGGCGGCGATGATCTCCCTCGACGAAGCGGGACATCCGGTCCCGTTCCCCGAAAGGATCCCTTCCGATGCGCAGCCTTCTCCTTGCCGGCGTCGTGCTCGCCGCCTTCTCCACCGGCTCCGCCCAGGCCTGGACCCAGTCGCTTCTGCATCCCGAGAGCCGGGACGCCGCGATCGTGACCGCGATGCCGGCGCCCCCGCATTATACCGGCTACGGCGAGTCCGGCATCCGGGCGGCGCGCCGGGTGCCCCCGATGGTCCGCTCCACGGCCGCGCCGGTGCGGCCCTCCGACCCGCCGGCCTGGCCCTCCTGCCCGTGGTGCTGACAAGCGTCGTTCCCGACCGGCCTCCGTGGTGTTAGCCTCGACGCAGTCCCCGGCATCGGGGCCCTTCGGTGCGAGGCCGATGCTGCGGAGGGCGACGATGGAGATGCACCAGATCCGGTACTTCCTGGCGCTGTGCGAGGAACACAACTTCACCCGCGCGGCCCAGGCCTGCCACGTCACCCAGCCCTCCCTCACCCGGGCGATCCATTTCCTGGAAGAGGAGCTGGGCGGGCCCCTGTTCCATCGCGAGCGCACCGGCACGCAGCTCTCCGAGCTCGGCCGTACCGTGCGGCCCTACCTGGAGGAGGTCTATGCCAAGGCGCAGGCCGCGCAAGCCGAGGCCCGCGCCTTCGGCCGACAGCGCCGCACCCGCCTGACGCTGGGGGTGATGTGCACGATCCAGCCCGACGCCCTGGTCGGGCTGATCGGGGGCCTGAGGTCGCGGCATCCCGACCTCGAGCTCGACATCGTCGATGCCAGCGCCGGGGCCCTCGAGGAGCGCCTGCTGGCGGGGTCGCTGGAGGTCGCGCTCTACTGCCTGCCGGGCCGCGAGCCCGATCCGCGGCTGCACCACCTCGCCCTGTTCCGCGAGCCGATGGCGATCGCGGTGGCGGCCGGCCACCCGCTCGCGGCGCTCGAGGCGATCCGGCCGCAGGATCTCAGCGGTCAGCACTACGTGCATCGCCTCAACTGCGAGTTCCGCGGCGTCGCAGGCCCGATCTGGGAAGCGCAGGGCTGCACCGATTGCGAGACGGTCTACCGGAGCGAGCGCGACGACTGGATCCTGGCGATGATCGCCTCGGGGCTCGGCTTCGGCTTCATGCCGCGCTCCTGCGTGACCCATCCCGGGGTGGTCGCGCGCCCGCTGGTGGAGCCGGAATTCTGGCGCGAGGTCAACCTCGTCACCGTCCGCGGCCGGCCGCATGCCCCGGCGGTCGGGGCGCTGCTGCGCGAGGCGATGCGGGCGGAATGGTTCGGTGCACCGGCGCTTGCGACCGAGCGCGAGCGGGCGCGGGGCGGCGAGCGTTGAGGCCGGCTACCTGGGCATGAGACACGCCCGGGCGTTCGCGCAGCGGTCTTGACAGATTCAGAGCCTGTTTGAGTCGAGAGATCAGCATAGCGAGGGATTTATTATCCCACACACGACCTCATCCTGAGGTGCGACTGAAAGGAGCCTCGAAGGAGGGCTCCAGATACCGTTGCGATCCCTGGAGCCCTCCTTCGAGGTCAGTCGATTTTCAATCGACCAGCCGTGTCGGCGAGATGCGATGTCCCTGGACTACCGCTTCCGGTAATACTGGTCGATACTCACCGCTCCCAGCAGCACCAGCCCCTTGATGACCTGCTGGTAGTCGATGCCGATGCCGAGGATCGACATGCCGTTGTTCATCACCCCCATGATCAGCGCGCCGACCACCGCACCCGTCACCTTGCCGACGCCGCCCGAGGCCGAGGCGCCGCCGATGAAGCAGGCGGCGATCACGTCGAGCTCGAAACCCAAACCCGCCTTCGGGGTCGCGGTGTTGAGGCGGGCGGCGAAGATCAGGCCGGCCAAAGCCGCCAGCACGCCCATATTGACGAAGGTGAGGAAGGTCAGCCGCTCGGTGTTGACCCCTGAGAGCTTGGCCGCCTTCTCGTTGCCGCCGAGCGCGTAGATCCGCCGGCCGATCACCGTGCGGCTGGTGACGAAGCGGTAGAGCAGGATCAGCGCGAACATCACGATCAGGACGTTCGGCAGGCCGCGATAGGTGGCGAGCCAGGTGCTGAAGGCGACGATCACCGCCGCGACCAGCGCGTTCTTGAGCGCGAAGGCGCCGATCGGCTCAGGGGAAAAACCCTGGCGCTGCTGGCCCATCCGCCGGCGCAGGTTCGAGCCGACGAGGATGAGGGCGAGCGCAACGCCGACCAGCACCGAGGTGATGCGCAGCGCGCCGCCGGTGACGATGTCCGGGATGAAGCCGGAGCTGAGCTTCTGGAACTCGGACGGGAACGGCCCGACCGACTGGCCGGCGAGCAGCGCCAGGGTCAGGCCCTTGAACACGAGCATGCCGGCGAGCGTCACGATGAAGGACGGGATGCGCAAATACGCCACCCACCAGCCTTGCGCCGCGCCGATGATCCCGCCCGCGACGAGGCAGAGCAGGGTGGCCGGCAGCGGGTGCAGGCCCATCTGTACCATCAGCACCGCGGCGAGCGCCCCGATGAAGCCGGCGGTGGAGCCGACCGACAGGTCGATGTGGCCGGCCACGATGACCAGCAGCATGCCGAGCGCCATCACCACGATGTAGCTGTTCTGCAGCACCAGGTTGGTGAGGTTGAGCGGGCGCAGGAGTGCCCCGTCGGTGAAGAACTGGAAGAAGATCACGATGCCGACGAGGCACAGGATCATGCCGTAGTCGCGCAGCGAGCCGGACAACGCTTTGGGGTTGAAGCCGGCGATAGCCGGCGGCCGCGGGGCCTCGACGGGAGTCGCGGTGTCGCTCATGGCTGTCTCATCCTCCCGAGGTGACGATGGCCCGCATGATCGCCTCCTGCGAGGCCTCAGCGGCGGAGAGTTCGCCGACGATGCGGCCGCGGTTCATGACCAGGATGCGGTCGCACATCCCCAGAAGCTCCGGCATCTCCGACGAGATGATCAGCACGCCCTTTCCTTGAGCAGCGAGGTCGTTGATGATCGCGTAGATCTCGTATTTGGCGCCGACATCGATACCGCGGGTCGGCTCGTCGAGGATCAGCACGTCGGGATCGGCGAAGAGCCACTTGCTCAGGACGACCTTCTGCTGGTTGCCGCCCGACAAATTCACCGTCGCCTGGTCGATGCCGGACGAGCGGATGCGCAGGCGCTCGCGGTAGCGCTCCGCCACCGCCCGTTCGCGGTCCTCGTCGATGACGCCGCGTGCCGCGACGCCCGCGAGATTGGCCAGCGACACGTTGGTGCGGATGTCCTCGTGCAGGACGAGGCCGTACCCCTTGCGGTCCTCGGTGGCGTAGGCGAGGCCGGCCCGGATCGCCTTCTCGACGCTGCCGAGATCGACGGGCTGCCCCTTGAGGCGCGCCTCGCCGGCGACGCGCTGGCCGTAGGCGCCGCCGAACAGGCTCATGGCGAACTCGGTCCGCCCGGCGCCGAGGAGGCCCGCCATGCCGACGACCTCGCCGCGGCGCACCGTCAGGCTCACATCCTCCACCGCGAGGCGATCGGGATGGAGCGGGTGGCGCACGCTCCAGCCCGTCACCTCCAGGAGGGGTTCGCCGATCGCCACACCCTCCCGCGGCGGGTAGCGGTGGGCGAGGTCGCGCCCGACCATACCCTTGATGATCCGGTCCTCGTTCAGTGTCCCGTCCGGCCCCAGCATCGCCTCGCGGGGCAGCGTCTCGACGCTGGCGCCGTCGCGCAGGATCGTGACGCTGTCGGCGACCCGGGCGATCTCGTTGAGCTTGTGCGAGATCAGGATCGAGGTGATGCCCTGCGCGCGGAATGCCTCCAGCAGGGTGAGGAGCGCCGCGCTGTCGCTCTCGTTGAGCGAGGCGGTCGGCTCGTCGAGGATCAGGAGCCGCACGCGCTTCGACAGCGCCTTGGCGATCTCGACGAGTTGCTGCTTACCGACGCCGAGATCGGTGACCAGCGTCTCGGGCGCCTCGTTCAGGCCGACCCGCGCCAGGAGGTCGCGGGTGCGCGCCATGGCGAGCGGCCAGTCGATCACCCCGAAGCGCGACGCCGCCTCGTTGCCGAGGAAGATGTTTTCCGCGATCGACAGGAGCGGCACCAGGGCGAGTTCCTGGTGGATGATGATGATGCCGAGCGCCTCGCTGTCGGGAATGCCGGTGAAGCGGCGCTCCTCGCCGTCGAACAGGATCTGGCCGTCATAGGAGCCGGCGGGGTAGACCCCGCTCAGCACCTTCATCAGGGTCGACTTCCCGGCCCCGTTCTCGCCGCAGACGGCGTGGATCTCGCCGGCGCGGACGGCGAGGTTGACGTCGTCGAGCGCCTTCACGCCCGGGAACGCCTTGGTGATGCCGCGCATCTCCAGGATCGGAGAGGTTTCGGGCACCACCGCCAAGGCCGGGGACGCCGCCATCACTTGACCTGCTGGGCCTTGTAGTAGCCGCTGTCGACCAGGACCTTCTCCCAGTTCGACTTGTCGACCGTCACGGGCTTCAGGAGGTAGGACGGCACCACCTTGACGCCGTTGTTGTAGGTCTTGGTGTCGTTGACGGGGACCTGGGCCCCCGTCGAGATCGCGTCGACCATGTCGCTCGTCACCTTGGCGAGCTCGCGGGTGTCCTTGAACACCGTCATGCTCTGGTCGCCGCGGATGATCGCCTTGACGGACGGGATCTCGGCATCCTGGCCGGTGATCACCGGCATCGGCTGGTCGGGGGAGCCGTAGCCGACGCCCTTCAGCGACGAGATGATGCCGATCGAGATGCCGTCATAGGGCGACAGGACCGCGTCGAGGCGCTTGTTGCCGTAGAAGGCCGAGAGCAGGTTGTCCATCCGGGCCTGGGCCGCCGCGCCGTCCCAGCGCAGGGTCGAGACCTTGTCCATCCCGAGCTGTTTGCTCGGCACGACCAACTTGCCGGAATCGATGTAGGGTTTGAGCGCTGACATCGCGCCGTCGTAGAAGAAGTAGGCATTGTTGTCGTCGGGCGAGCCGCCGAACAATTCGATGTTGAACGGTCCCTTGCCGTCCTTGAGGCCGAGCTTGTCGACGATGTAGCTGCCCTGCAGAACGCCGACCTGGAAGTTGTCGAAGGTGGCGTAGTAATCGACGTTCTTCGAGCCGCGGATCAGGCGATCGTAGGCGATCACCTTGATGCCGCGGTCGCTCGCCTGCTGCAGCACGTCCGACAGGGTGGTGCCGTCGATCGCCGCGATCACCAGCACCTTGGCGCCGGTGGTGATCATGTTCTCGATCTGCGACAGCTGGTTGGGGATGTCGTCCTCGGCGTATTGCAGGTCGGGCGTGTAGCCCTTGGCCTTGAGCGCCTGGACCAGGCCCTGGCCGTCGGCGATCCAGCGCGCCGAGGACTTCGTCGGCATCGAGACGCCGATCTTGCCCTTCTGCTGGGCGGCCGCCGGGGTTGCGAGCATCGCGGCAGCCATCAGGGCTCCGCCGATGAGGGCGACGAACGACTTCATGTGTCCTCCCAAATCCCCGCATCTTGGTCGTGCGGAGCTGCCGGTGAGTGGGGCCCGGCAGGATTGTGGCCTGCTCATCTGCCGGGATCGGTGTTTCTGTCGTGTGGCTGGTGGGTGAGGACAGCTTGAGACTTCCGCCGGGGGAGTCTCGGAACCGTTCAGATCAGGGAATGGCTCGGGTCATCCCCTCCCCCCTCTGCGGGGGAGGGTGGCGAGCGGAGCGAGCCGGGAGAGGGGACGCCGCTTCCGGAGAGGTCGCGACCTTTGTGAAGGACACCACCTGGATCAGCGTCGCGCTGCCCCTCTCCCGCCCCACTCCGTGGGGCACCCTCCCCCGCAGAGGGGGGAGGGGAAACCCGCGTCATGACCGGCTCCGGACGCGCTCATGGGAGCCCCCTCCTCACACCCACCCACCATCCACGACGTAATGCTGGTTGGTACACGCCCCCGCCTCCTCCGAGGCGAGGAACACGGCAAAGCGCGCGACGTCCGCCGGCACCAGCTTGCGCTTGAGGCACTGGCGGGCGTTGATCTCGGCATCGGATTCCGGCGTCACCCAGAGGGCGAGCTGGCGCTCGGTCATGATCCAGCCCGGCGCGAGCGCGTTGACTCGGATGTTGAAGGGGCCGAAATCGCGGGCGAGGGAGCGGGTGAGCCCGATCACCCCGGACTTGCAGGCGGTGTAGGCCGCCATGCCGCCCTGGCCGATCATCCACGACACCGAGCCGAAATTCACGATCGCGCCGCCGCCCTTCGCCTTCATGTCGGGCAGGACCGCTTGGGCGGCGAAGAACTGGTGCTTGAGGTTCACGGCGATGCGGCCGTCCCAATAGGCCTCCGTCACCTCCTCGGTGGCGTGGCGCTCGTCATGGGCGGCGTTGTTCATCAG
Organism: Methylobacterium sp. SyP6R; assembly: GCF_019216885.1. Lineage (NCBI taxonomy): Bacteria > Pseudomonadati > Pseudomonadota > Alphaproteobacteria > Hyphomicrobiales > Methylobacteriaceae > Methylobacterium > Methylobacterium synurae. Next base: position 5,020,790 of record NZ_JAAQRC020000001.1, read on the forward strand.
CACGTCGACCGGGCCGAAGCGGTCGCGGATGCGGCCGATCGCGGCCTTGAGAGCCGGAATGTCGGTGACGTCGGCATGCTCGAAGGCGACGGCGAGGCCTTGGCTCCCCAGCTCGGAGGCGAGCGCCCGCGAGGGCTCGTCCGCGATGTCCAGGAAGCCGACCCGCGCCTTCTGCCGGGCGAAATGCCGGACCAGCTCCGCCCCGATCCCGGAGCCGCCGCCCGTCACCACCACGACCTTGCCTGCCAGGTCCGGATAGATTGCCGCCAACGCTTCCTCCCTCGAAGCCCGTCGGATCGCTCGACGCACTGAAAATCATTTAATATGACTATTTCAGCGACCCGGCCCTTATCGCGGAATCCTGACGCCCGGGCAAGAGGCGAAAATCACGGGGAGGATGCAACCTTGGATGAGACCGGCGCCAGGATCGTGTCATCGCAGGGTCCGGGTCACGCCCGGGTGGCCCGGGCGCTCGGCACCGGCATCGTCGCCGGGCAGTTTCCCGAAGGCGCCGTGCTCCCGGCCGAGCCGGTGTTGCTCGCGCGCTTCGGCGTGTCGCGCACCGTCCTGCGCGAGGCGATCAAGACCCTGTCGGGCAAGGGGTTGCTGGAGACCCGCACCCGGGTCGGGACGCGGGTGCGCGAGCGGGCGGCCTGGAACCTGTTCGACCGCGACGTGCTGGCCTGGACCCTCGATGCCGGGATCGACCGGCGCTTCCTGCGCGACCTCGCCGAGATCCGCCTGGCGATCGAACCGGCGGCGGCGGCGCTCGCGGCCGAGCGCCGGACCGACGGCGACGTCGAGGCCCTCGAGGCCTGCGTCGCCGCGATGCGCGCGGCACCCGGCCTCGATCCGGCCTTCGCGAGCGCCGACCTCGCCTTCCACCTCGCGCTGGCGGACGCGTCCGGCAACCTCTTCATGCATTCCGTCGGCGCCGTGACCGAGGCCGCCCTCGACGTGGTCTTCCGGATGAGCCGGCCGACCGACCCGCACGCGCACGAGACATCCTGGCGCGCCCATGCGGCGATCGCGGCGGCGATCCGCGCCGGCAACCCCGCTGCCGCCGCCCGGGCGACCAAGGTGGTGGTGCGCGACGGGCTCCGGAACGGCGCCGCGGCGGTGGAGACTGCCGGCCCCGCGCCCTACCCTAGTGCCGGCCCGATGCCGCCGGCCAAATCCCGTGAGGAATCCGGTCCCGTGAGGAATCGTTCATGAGCACCCGAGATCCCGTCCCCGTCGGCACGATGCCGGACGGCAGCCCGATCCTCGAAGCGCGGCTGGAGGGCGACGGGCTGGGGGTGGCGATCCTGAGCCTGGGGGCGGTGCTCCGCCGGCTCGACTTCCGCGGACACCCGATGGTGCTCGGTCGCGACGATCCTCACGACTACGTGGAAAAGACCCCGCAATTCGGCGCGACCGTCGGGCGCTTCGCCAACCGCATCGCCGGCGGGCGCTTCACCCTCGACGGCGTGGCCTGCGACCTGCCCCGCAACGAGGCCGGCCGCACCCACCTGCATGGCGGCGCGGCCGGGTTCTCGCGCCGCAACTGGACCTTCGCGGAGGTGGGGGCGCGCAGCCTGACGCTCACCTACCGCGCCGGGGACGGCGAGGAGGGCTATCCTGGCGCGCTCGACGTCACCTGCACCTACGCCATCACCGGCTCGGGCACCTTGCGCGCCATCCTGACGGCGCGGACGGACAAGCCGACCCTCGTCAACCTGACGAACCACAGCTACTTCAACCTGAAGCTGCCGCCCACTGGCTTTCCGGCCCCGTCGATCGACGACCACGTGATCGCAATCCCGGCCGATGCCTACCTGCCGGTCGACGAGGCGCAGATTCCCACGGGCACGATCGCCCCGGTCGCCGGCACGCCCTTCGACCTGCGCCAGCCGACGCGCATCGGCGCCCGAGCCTTCGATCACGCCTTCGTGCTCGGGCGCGAGACCGTCGCCGAGCCACGGCCGGTCGCCCGGGTGACGGCGGCAGGCAGCGACGTGGCGCTGACGGTGCTGGCGACGGCCCCGGCGGTCCAGTTCTACGACGGCACCCAGCTCCCCAAGGCGGGCCTGGGCTATGCCGCCCGCACGGCCTTCTGCCTCGAACCCGAGGCCTATCCCGACGCGCCGAACCATCCGGACTTCCCGAGCGCCGTGTTGCGCCCCGGCGAGACCTACCGCCAGATCATCGAGTATCGCTTCACCCGGGAGACGCCCCGATGAGCGGCTGGGCCGGGATCTTCTGCGACCGCGCCTGCATCCTCGGCGAGGGGCCGGCGGCGCATCCCGGCCTCGGCCGGCTCTACTGGCTCGACATCATCGGCAAGCACCTGTGCGAGCGGCCGTTCTCGGGCGGCACGACCATCCTGCACGACCTGCCGGTGATGGCCTCGATGGTGGCGCGGGTCGACGACGCCACGTTGCTGCTGGGCGCCGAGGACGGCCTCTACCTGCGCGACATCGCAACCGGCCGGATGCGCCTCCTCACCCCCCTCGAGGCCGACCGGCCCGAGACCCGTTCCAACGACGGACGGGTCCATCCGAGCGGCGCGCTCTGGCTCGGCACGATGGGCCGACAGGCCGAAGCCGGGCTCGGCGCGATCTACTGGTTCTTCCGCGGCGAGGTCCGGACGCTGTTTTCCGGCCTCACCATCCCGAACGCGATCGCGTTCTCGGCCGACGGCACGAGCGCGATCTTCGCCGATTCGGAGGCCGGCACGATCTGGCGCATCGCCACCGATCCGGCGACCGGCCTGCCGGTCGGCGACCGCCAAGTCTTCGTCACGATCCCGGCCTCCGAGGGCGCACCGGACGGCGCGGTGATCGACGAAGAGGGCCTGGTCTGGAACGCCCGCTGGGGTGGGGCCAGTCTCGACGCCTATGCCCCCGATGGGAAACGGGTGCGCAGCATCGCCATGCCGGCTCGCCAGGTGACCTGCCCGGCCTTCATCGGGCCGGAGGCCGACACCCTGGTGGTCACCTCGGCGACGGAAGGCCTCGACCCGGGCCGGACAGACGACCTTTTCGCCGGGCGGACCTTCACCGTGCCGGTCAAGGTGAAGGGGCGGTTCGAGCCGGTGGTGCGGGTGGCGTAGTCACATTGTCGACTTGTCTGTAGCTTACTGTCCGCCGCTCAAGCGCATCGATGACGTACTGCAATAAATTATCCATTCTATTTGTCATTCCGAATGCATATGCAGGCACCCCGATTGACGGATCGTAGCCGCCGGCGTATATAATCGTCGGAGGCTGTCTTTCTCCGATTTCTTTTCTTGTATCGGCGTCATTGTAATCCTCCTTCAATTTATAAAAAAGTTTATTGATAGACAATATTGGATTTATTAGATTCAATCAACAACAATTTTAAGATACAATGCGGTAAAATTTGAATCCTATAACGCCTCGGCGATCACAGCTAGGATTAAATATAAATGAATCATGATAAAAATAAATATTGATTCATATAATATATCTCTCAATATAATACTTCATATTTTTCATATATATTATTCACAGTGTGAAAAATGATTTATTTACGGCTTATGTTTTGTGGAACACTGTATACACCTCCACCGCCTCCCGCTCCGCCCGCAACGCATTCACCGGCTCCTTCGGATCGGCAACCCCCAAAGCCATCCCGCACACCACCATCTCGCTCCCCGGAATCCCGAGTTCCTCTCGCACCACCCCGGGATAGCTCGCGATCGCCGCCTGCGGGCAGGTATCGAGGCCGCGGCCGCGGGCGGCGAGCATCAGGGTCTGGAGGAACATGCCGGTATCGAGCCAGCTGCCCTGCTCCAGGTCGCGGTCGATGGTGAAGACGAGGCCGACGGGGGCGCCGAAGAACGTGAAGTTGCGCCCCATCTGGCGCTTGGCGCCCTCCCGGTCGCCCTTCTCGATCCCGGCGAGCCCGTAGAGTTGCCAGCCGAGCGCCCGGCGCCGGCCGAGATAGGGCTCGCGCCAGGTCACCGGATAATACTCGTACTCGCGGGCCTCCGGTTCGTCGCTCTGATGAGCGGCCGAGAGGGCATTGGTGAGGCGCCGCAGGGCGTTGCCCGTGACGACATGGACCTTCCAGGGCTGGATGTTGCTGCCGCTCGGCGCCCGGCCGGCGAGCGCGATCAGGTCGCGGAGCGTCGCCTCCGGCACCGGATCAGGCCGGAACGCCCGGACGCTGCGCCGGCTCACGATCGCCGCTTCGACCGCGTTGCGCTCGGTCATGGTCGTCTCCCCCCATTCAGATCGTCGTCGGCATGGCCGGCGCCGACGGAGCGAACCACCCTAGCCGCCCTCGCCCCGCGCGCCACCTGCCGGGGGCGATCCGTGAAGATCACACTGGGGAGACGACCGAGCCCCGGCGGCCGCTCGCGTGGCGGCCGGGGCTCGGGATCACGGCGAGCGGGGGCGACCCGACCGATCCTCTCTCACGCCGCCTCTTCCGGTTCGTCCGCCGGGGTATGGGCGACGAGTCAGTCGGGGGCGATCCGGCCGATCCCGTCGTGATCGACGCCGAGACGGTCGGCGGCCTCCGGCGCCTCGTAGACCATGCGCAGGCGGATCGCCGGGTGTTCTGCGGCGAGTTGCCGGGCCTGCACGGCCATGGCATGGACCCGGCCGTTCAGCGCCCCGTGGACGTACCAAATCGGCCGCTCCGGCATCTCGGCGCAGATCGTCTCCCGCCGCGCCGGTTCGTCGGACATTGCTCCCGGCGATGGCTCGCGCCGCCGTCACCCGCCTCGCCCCGGCCGCCGGTCCTGCGGCGTGTAGTCGATCGTCGTGAAGCTGCCGCCCTGGAGGGTACGGGCGACCGGATCGAGGGGGTTCTCCTGGCCTAAGATCTCCTCGGCCCAATCCTCCGCCGACTGCGTCGGGCGGTAGCCGATCGCGGCCGCGGCCTGACTGTTGTCCCAGTAGCTGCGCGGGTTGTTCGAGGCACCCCAGACCGCGACGTAGCCGGGGATCGGCGCCGCGATGCTGCGCAGGACCAGTTGGCCGAGGTCGTCGTGACCGAGCCAGGTCGAGAGATGGCGGAACTCCGTCGGGCGCGGCAGGGCGCTGCCGATGCGCAGCGCCACCCCCTCGATGCCGTGCCGGTCCCAGTACATCCGGCCCATCAGCTCGCCCCAGGCCTTGCTCAGGCCATAGGCGCCGTCGGGCCGGAACGGCGCATCGATCGCGAGCCGCTCGTCCACCGAATGCATGCCGAAGGCGTGGTTGGAACTGGCGAAGACGATTCGGCGCACGCCGTGGCGGCGCGCGCCCTCGTAGACGGCCTGCAGAGCCACGAGGTTGTTGTCGATCACCTCCGGCAGGGGTTTCTCGACGCTGGTGCCGGCCATGTGGACCAGCACGTCGGTATCTGCGAGCAGCCGGTCGACGGCCTCGGCGTCGCGCAGGTCGCCGGTGGTGACGGTCTCGGCGTCGGAGAGCGGCGTCAGCGCCGTCGGCCCGCCGCCGGAGCGCAGGACGTGGCCGGCCGCCAGCAGCCGCGGCCGCAGCACCGCCCCGATCTGCCCGCCCGCCCCCGACAGGGCGACCCGGATCCCCGCTGCCTCGCTCATGATTCCTCCCGTATCATCGTTGGGGCGCGCTCGAAGCGGCGCGAGCTCGACGCTCATCATCGGCGAGCGGCGGCCCGCCGTCGAGGCGCTCCCGCTTGCATCGGACGGCTCCTCCCGCATAGCTCCGCCGCCAAGAACCCGAGACGCAAGGAGGAACGCCGCATGTGGACGCCGACGATCCGGTATCCCGACCCCGCCATCGAGGTCATCGACCCGTCCTTTGCCCGCTACCGGGTGTTCAGCGCCGGGGTCGAGCGCCTCGCCACCGGTTGCCGCTGGAGCGAGGGCCCGGTCTGGTTCGGCGACGGGCGCACCCTCCTGTGGAGCGACATCCCCAACAACCGCATCCTGCGCTTCGACGAGGAGACCGGCGCGGTCTCGGCCTTCCGCAAGCCGTCGAACTTCGCCAACGGCAACACCCGCGACCGCCAGGGCCGCCTCGTCACCTGCGAGCATGGCGGGCGGCGGGTGACGCGCACGGAGTACGACGGCAGCATCACGGTGCTCGCCGATGCTTACGAGGGCAAGCGCCTCAACTCGCCGAACGACGTGGTCGTGGCCTCCGACGGCGCGGTCTGGTTCACCGATCCGCCCTTCGGCATCCTCGGCAACTACGAGGGCGAGCGGGCCGAGCCGGAACTGCCGCAGAACGTCTACCGCCTCGACCCGGTCACGGGCCTGCTCACCGCCGCGGCGACCGACCTCGCCGGACCGAACGGCCTGTGTTTCTCCCCCGACGAATCGATCCTCTACCTCGTCGAGTCGCGGGCGCAGCCGAACCGCCGCATCCTCGCCTTCGACGTCTCAGGGGGACGGCTCAGCAACCAGCGCGTCCACATCGATGCCGGCCCCGGCACGCCGGACGGCTTCCGCTGCGACACCGACGGCAACCTCTGGTGCGGCTGGGGCATGGGCGACGACGCCCTCGACGGGGTGATGGTGTTCAACCCGGAAGGCACCCTGATCGGCCGCATCCGCCTGCCCGAGCGCTGCGCCAACCTCTGCTTCGGCGGCCGCCACCGCAACCGGCTGTTCATGGCGGCGAGCCAGTCGCTCTACGCGGTCTACGTCGATGCGCAGGGCGTGGCCGGGGGGTGAGCCCGGCCACACCGAGGCGGGGTCGCTAAACCCGCCGCCCCGCAGCCACCAGGCACATGAGCTCGAACAGCACCTGCGCGGCGCATTGCGCCGTGTTGCTGGTCGGATCGTATTGCGGCGCCACCTCGACCACGTCGCCGCCGACGAAGTTCAGCCCAGCGAGCCCGCGCAGCAGTTCCAGCACCTCGCGGGGCGTGAGCCCGCCCATCTCCGGCGTGCCGGTGCCCGGGGCGAAGCCGGGATCGAGGCTGTCGACGTCGAAGGAGAGATAGGTCGGGCCGTCGCCCGCGACCTCGCGGGCCCGGGCGATCACGGCGGGAAGCCCGAGCTGCGGCACCTCCTCGGCGTGGATCACGGTCATGCCGGAGACGTACGAGAACTCCCACAGGTACTCGGCGCCGCCGCGGATGCCGATCTGGATCGTGCGCGCCGGATCGAGCACGCCGTCGAGCACCGCTTGGCGGAAGGGCCCGCCATGGTGGAACTTCGAGCCCTCGTAGACGCCGCCGGTGTCGCAATGGGCGTCGATGTGGATCATGCCCACTGGCCGGTCGGCACCGACCGCCCGCAAGGTGGCGCGGCTGATCGAGTGGTCGCCGCCCACCGCCAGCGGCACCACGCCGGCCTTCACCACGGTGGCGAAGAACGCCTCGATGTCCTCGTGGCAGCTCTCGAGGGAGAAGCGGCTGCGGAACGGCACGTCGCCGATATCGGCCGCCTTCAGCTCCGCCGCCGGCGTCATCCGCAGCACGTGCTCGTAGGGGCCGATGCGCTCCACCGCCCGCACCGCCCGCGGCCCGTGGCGGGCGCCGGCCCGGTTGGTGACGCCGAGATCCATCGGCACGCCGATCAGCGCCACGTCGAGGCCGCCGAAATCGGGGAGCGCCGCGGCCTCGGGGCGGTAGGGCAGGCCGAGGAAGGTCGCGACATCGGCGAACGGCCATTTGCGCCGGTCGCTCTCGCTGAATTGCTGACGCGCCGCCTTGGCGAAATCCGGGTCGTCGATGTCGCCGCCGGTCGCGTCGAGATAGCGGGCGCGAAGGGCCGCGAGCTTGGCCTGATCCATAGGTGCTCCGGTCGTGGGGCCCGCCAGGGCGCGCGGGCACGGCACTCGGGGGGTCGGCCTACGAGGGCCCCGGCGCGCCCGGCGTGCCCTCGGCCCGCGCCACCCGGCCGCGACAAGAGCGCAGGCCGGCCATGCTGGCAAGCCCGTTGTCCCTGCGGGTACCGGCGGGCCAGGACACGGGCATCAGGACACCGTCATCCGCTTATCCGCCGCCGAGATCGTGAAGGCCGCCATCGATGGGCGACATCCTCCCCGACGCCCCTCCGGGCCCCCGTCCCCGCCGCCGACGGGCCGGCCCGATCCTTGCGCCCATCCTTGCTCCCGTCCTTGCTTTCCTGGCCCCCACCTGGCCCGGCGTCTGGCTGCTCGCGGGCGCCCATCTCCTGGCCTTCGCGGACCGGTTCATCGCCGCCCTGGTCGCCCCGGCGATCAAGGCGGATCTCGGCTTGAGCGATTTCGAACTCGGCCTCGCCCAGGGCACCGCCTTCGTGGCGGCTTACGCGGTCGCCTCGCTCGGTGCCGGCCCCCTGGTCGACCGCGTCCACCGCCCGCGCCTGATCGCGGCCGGAATCCTGGTCTGGAGCCTCGCCTCCCTGGCTTGCGGGCTGGCGACCGACCTCGCCGAGTTCGTCCTCGCCCGGCTGATGCTCGGCCTCGGCCAGGCCGCCCTCACCCCGGCCGCCCTCGCGCTCATCGCCACGCACCAGAGGCGGGGCCGGATCGGGCACGGCGTCGCGCTCTACACCGCCGGCGCGGTCCTGGGGCGCGGCACGGCCCTGGTGCTCGGCGGCGGGCTCCTCGCCCTCCTGCCGGCGATGGTGCCGGTGCTCGGCCTCGCCGCGCCGGTCGCGGCCTGGCGGGTGCTGTTCGTCCTCAGCACCGTGCCGAACCTGATCCTCATGACCGTGCTGCTGCGGCTCGACGATCCCGGCCGCGGCGGCAAGCGGCGTCCCTCGCGGGCGCGGGTCGGGCCGTGGCTCGCCCGCCATGCCGGGGCCTACGCCGCCCTCATGGTCGCGGGGGCCGCCGTGACCCTGGTGGTGCAGACCACCAATGCCTGGGCGGTCACGCTGCTGGTGCGGCGCTTCGGCCTGCCGCTCTCCTCGGCCGGGATGCTGTTCGGGTTCGTGGTGGCGGTTGCCGCGCCGCTCGGCCAGATCGCCGGCGGGCGCCTCCTCGACCGCGGAGCCAAGCGGATCTCGCAAACGTGGCCGCTGGTTTCGCGACGAGAACCTGCGACACGACAAGAACCTCGGCGGATGAAGCGTCGGCCTGCCGACGCAAGTCCGCCGAGGCGCCGCCTGTCCGGCGGACGGCCGCTGCTCGGCGTCCTCGTCGGGACGCCGCCGCTCTTGAGCGTCGTCTGCCTCGCGGACAGCCTTCCCCTCGCGGCGGCTTCCCTCGCGGCCCTGGTCTTCTGCCTCGGCATCGGCTCGGTGGCGGCGCTCGCAGGCCTGCAGATCATGACGCCGCGGTCCCTGCGCGGCCGCGTCACGGCCCCGTTCATGGCCGGCGTCACGCTGGCGGGCTTCGGGCTCGGCCCGCCGCTCGTCGGCTTCCTGGCCGACCGCGTCTTCGGCGAGGCCGGGCTCGGCCGCGCGCTCCTGGCGACCTGCTCTCTGGCCTATGCGTTAGGAATCATTGCCCTTCTGCTGGGAGCGCCCTACCTTAAGGGCACTGGGGCGAGACCCGGGACCGGACAGGCGCGGGCCGCCCGCTGAGCGGGTCCGCGAGCGCGATGGATACGATCACCCTCGAGCCGAGCCCATCGGGCCGGACCTATGACGATCAGGCCCAGGACGACCGGGTCCAAGACGACCGGGCCCACGACGACGCCTTCGAGGCCTATCGCGCGCTCTATAGCGGCGGGGCCGACGTCGAGCGGCTGGCCGACCCCTCCGGCGGTTCCTTCACCGGCCGATTGCGGATCGAGGTCGTGGCCCACCGGCTGCCGCGGATGCTGCTCTTCGACCGCCGGCTGGCCGGCGTCTCGCATGCCCGGGCGCCGCGACGGGTCGCCCGCGACGGCTTCGACCACGTCACCCTCCACCTCGTCCTGTCGGGCAGCATGATGCTGGAGGTGCCCGGCGCGATCCGTCGGGTCGAGGCCGGGAGCTTGGCCCTGTTCGACCTCACCCGGCCGCAGCGCACCTGGACCGAAGGCGCGCGCATCGTCACCGCGGCAATCGCCCGCGACCGGTTCGACGCCGCGGCGCTGGACGGCCTCGACCTGCACGGCCTGGTCCTCGGCCCGCGCGAGGCCGGGCTGGTCATCGACTTCGCGCGCTCGCTCGCCGCGCATGCGGTCGCCCTGACACCGGAGATCGCCGCCGCCGCGACCGAGTCGCTGTGCCTGATGCTCGGCGCCACCCTGGCCACCTTGCGCGACAGGCATGCGCCGCTGGCACCGCCGGTCGCGGGCAGCCGCGCCCGCGCCCGCGCCCTCGCCTATATCGAGCGGCATCTCGCGGATCGCGACCTCACCACGGCGGCGATCGCGGCCGGGGCCGGCGTGTCGCGCAGCGTGCTCTACCGATTGTTCGAGCCGGTGGGCGGCGTCGCCCGGTTCGTGCAGCAGCAGCGCATTGCGCGCCTGCGCCGCGCGCTGTCCCGGGCCGACGAGGAGCGCAGCATCGACGAACTCGCGAGCGCCGCCGGCTTCACCTCGCCGAGCCATGCCGGTCGGCTGTTCCGTGACGCGTTCGGCATCCCGCCCGGGGAATACCGGCGCTCCTTGCGCACCGGGTCCTCCCCGGCCTCGATTGTCCCGGTCGGCGCGCCGCAGCGGAGGCTCGCGGCGGGCCCGCCGATCGGCCTCGCGGCCTGGCACGGCGAGCTCCTGTGATGCGGTCCCGTGAACGGCGCGGCCGGCCCCCGCCGGCCGCGCCGGACGATCACGCCTTGCGCGGACGGCCGCGCTTGGCGGTCTTGGTGTCGGCCGGCTCCTTCACGACGGCATCCGACGCGGCGCGCTTGGCGGCGGCGGCGACGTTGCGGCCCCGGCCCAGCCCGATGCTCTTGGCGAGCTCCGAGCGCTGGGCGGCGTAGTTGGCGGCGACCATCGGGTAGTCGTGCGGCAGGCCCCACTTGCGGCGGTACTCCTCGGGGGTGAGCCCGCGGGTCGACAGGTGGCGCTTGAGCGACTTGTACTGCTTCCCGTCCTCGAGGCTGATCAGGTAGTCCGGGGTCACCGTCTTCTTGATCGGCATCAGCGGCACGGGCTTCTCGGCCTCCTTGGCGGCCGGCTGGCCGAGGGAGACGAAGGCGCTGTGCACGGTGCCGATCAGGCTGGCGAGGTCGGCAGCCGGAACGGAGTTGTTGGCGACGTAGGCCGATACGACGTCAGCGGCGAGGGCGACGAAATCGACCTCCTGGACCAGATCTTCTTGCGACACGGAGAATCATCCTAACTTACGCGCCCGTTCGACGGGCTTATGTGCGATATCGGGCATTGCACCACGGTTTCAACCCATCCTCGCGCATGCACCCATGAATTTCCCACAGATGCTTTTGATAATCGGGCACGCCTGCCATCGCGCAACGGCTTCATGGGGAATTCGGAGATGCACCCAAGCCTTGCGCCGTCCGGAGCCTAGACGCCCCCCTACTCTGCAACGAAGCTCGGACCGGCGGATCGCGGGCGGAAGAATGAGCACAAATAGCTCAGGAGCGTCGAGTCACCGGCGTGAAATCTCGCATACCGCCCTTTCCATGGCGTCGGACTTGCACTAACGCCGACGCACGACCGGCGAGCGCCGCATGCCCTTCAACTCCCTGCCGTTCCTGCTGCTGTTCCTGCCGGTGGCGCTCGGGCTGCACGCGCTCTGCATCGCCCGGCGGCCGGGCTGGCGCGTCGCCTGGCTGGCCTTGCTGTCCTTCGCCTTCTACGGCTGGTGGGACCGGCTTTTCGTGCCGCTGCTGGCGGTGTCCGTCGCGCTCAACTGGCTCGCCGGCGAGGCCTATCTCAGGAGCGGACGCGGCGCGATCCTCACCGTCGCCATCGTCCTCGATCTCGGGCTGCTCGGCCTCTACAAGTATCTCGGCTTCTTCGCCGGCTTGGTCGACGCCGTCACCGGCGCGGATCTGAAGCTCGTCTCCCTGGCCCTGCCGCTCGGCATCTCGTTCTTCACCTTCCAGCACATCGCCTACCTGGTCGATCTGCGGCGCGGCACGGCGGAGCGGATGGGGCTCGCCGAGTACACGGTCTACGTCGCGTTCTTCCCCCGCGTGATCGCCGGTCCCCTGGTGCGGCCGTCCGAACTCGTCGGCCAGTTGCGCGTCCCCGAATCGTCCTCCGCCGACCGCGCCGCAAGCGGCCTGATGCTTCTCACGGCCGGCCTCGCCAAGAAGGTGTTTCTCGGCGACGGGCTCGGGTCATACGTCGATCCGCTCTGGGCCGCCGCCGCTGCCGGCGGGCAGCCTGATCTCGCCACCGCCGCGCAAGCGACGATCGGCTACGCGCTCCAGCTCTATTTCGACTTCTCGGGCTATACCGACATGGCGCTCGGCCTCGCGCTCCTGTTCGGCATCGTCCTGCCGGAGAACTTTCGCGCGCCGTACCGGGCGGTCTCGATCCAGGATTTCTGGCGCCGCTGGCACGTCACCCTGTCGCTGTTCCTGCGCGACTACCTCTACATCCCGTTCGGCGGCAGCCGGCACGGCGTGCCGCGCCAGATCCTGGCGCTCTTCGCCACCATGGCGCTCGGCGGGCTGTGGCACGGGGCGGGGCTCACCTTCGTGGCCTGGGGCGCGGCGCACGGGATCGCGCTGGGCCTCCACGTGCTGTGGCGCCGCGCCGGTCTCGCCCTGCCGGAGGCGGCGGGTTGGCTCGCGACCTTCACCTTCGTCTGCCTCGCCTGGGTGCCGTTCCGGGCTCCGGATTTCACCACCGCGCTCAGCCTCTATCGCGGGCTCCTCGGCCTCGGTACCGAGAGTGGCGGCACCGCCGCGTTCTGGCCCCTCGCCACTGGTGCCGCGGTGCTCGCCATCCTCGGTCCCACCGCCCACGAGGCGGTGGAGCGCCTGATCCCTCGGGCATGGGCCGCCGCAGCGACCGCCCTGCTCATGGCCGCGATCCTGCTCCAGGTCGGCAACGATGCCAACCAGGCCTTCATCTATGCCCGCTTCTAAGGTCCCCAGCAGGTTTCGCAACAGTGGCCGCCGGTTTTGCGAAAGGAACCTGCGACACGAACAGAAGCCAAGCGGACGAAGCGTTGGCGTGCCACCGCAAGTCTGCTTGGCCCGCCGCTTCCTGGCGCTGACGGCCCTGTTCCTGGCGCTCCTCGTCGCCGGAGTGGCGGGCCGGGTGATCTGGTTCGACGCCTACTGGGTCTTTCGCCAGGACCCGCCCTGGCGGGCGGCGACCGGGGGCAACAGCCGCCTCCTCGACCGCCAGACCCGCCGGGCCAAGGTGCTGCAGGCGCTGACGCGGCCCTACGACCTCGCGCTGATCGGCTCCTCGACGGTCTATCACGGCCTCGATCCCGCCGACGTCACGGCTCTCGCACCGAGCCGGGTGTTCAATGCCGGCATCTCGGCGATCATCGCCACGGAGCTGCCGGTGATCGCCGCCATCGTCGCTTCCCGGGGCCCGGCGCGGGCGACGCTCGGGCTCGACTACTACATGTTCTCCCGCCCCAGCGTGCCGGTGCATCTCGACGAGGCGCTGGCGACACCGAGCGGCCGGCTCGCCGCCCTGATGGGGAGCGTGCTCGGCCGCTACGCGCTGACCGACAGCCGGCTCGCGGCGGTCGCGGGCGGCGACGATCCGGGCGCCTGGACCCGAATGGGTTTTCGCATCACCCCGCCGCTCCCCGCAGAACTGACCCTGGAGAACGACGCCACGCGCCGGCGCACCACCGCGCCGTTCCGGCCCGAGACCCTGGCGGGCCTCGCGCTCGCGCTGGACCGGCTCTCCGGCCTCGATCTGACGATCTACCTGTCGCCGGTGAGCGACGCGCAGCGGCGGGTGCTCGCCGCGCTCGGGCTCACCGACGATTTTTCGCGGTGGCGCGAGGCGGTGATGCACCTCTGCGCCGCCCACGGCCGGCCGGTCCTCGACCTCACCGCCCTCGGCGATCCCTACCCGTTCGATCCGGCGCAAGGCTCGACCCCGGCCTGGCTCGACAACCTGCACTACACGCCGCTGATCGGCCGCCAGGTGCTGGAGCGGCTGGGCTTGCGGCGGGCGGCGGGGCGGTGAGGGGTCGGGAGCCTCACCCCACCGACATCGTCAACGGCGGCTGCACCTCCGCCGGGAGCGGCGAGACGTAGCCCTCCGCCCCCGTCCGGGCCCTGAGATCCGCCTTCGCAGCCTCGCGCAGGTCCCCATCGGTGGCGAGCCGCGCGCCCAATGCCGCCATGGCTTTGGCCACCTGCACCATCGCCTTGTGGGCGGCCGGCGTCTTGCCCTGCGCCACCACCTGCCAGGTGTGGAACGGGGTGCCCACCGCCACCGTCGGCGCATGGGCCTGGACGGTCGGCACCACCCAGCTCACGTCGCCGACATCGGTCGAGCCGATCGCCGGGTTGCGGCGGGCATCGAGCGGCACCAGGAAGTCGGCGAGGGGCGCCTCCGTCACCGGCAGCCCGATGGTGCGATAGACCGCCGCGATGTCCTGCGGGGAAAGCGTGCCCTGGATCTCACGAGCGAAGGCGCGGTCGGCCTCGTCGAAATGCGGCGTGCCGAGATCCTCCATCACCCCGTGCAGGGCCTCCTCCAGGGCCGTGTTCCCGACGAGGTTCGAGACCGCGCTGACGACGCGCATCTCCATGGTGGTCTCGGTCATCAGGGCCGCGCCCTCGGCGATCTTGCGCACCCGGGCGACGAGGTCGCGCATGCCGGGCAGGTCGCGGGCGCGGATCGAGTAGCGCACGCGGGCATGGGCCTGGACGACGTTGGGGGCGATGCCGCCGGTCTCGAGATAGGCGTAATGCACCCGCGCGTCGCTCGGCATGTGCTCGCGCATGTAGTTGACGCCGACATTCATCAGTTCGACCGCATCGAGGGCCGAGCGCCCGAGATGCGGGGCGGCGGCGGCATGCGCGGCGCGGCCGGTGAACACGAAATCGGCCCGGGTGTTGGCGAGCGAGAGCGGCGGCGCGACCTCCCAGAAGCTCGACGGGTGCCAGGTGACGGCGGCGTCCGCATCCGAGAACAGGCCCTCGCGCACCATGAAGGCCTTGGCGGCCCCGCCCTCTTCCGCCGGGCAGCCGTAATAGCGCACGCGGCCCGGCAGCCCCTGCTCGGCGAGCCAGTCCTTCAGGGCGGTGGCGGCGAGGAGCGCCGCCGACCCGAGCAGGTTGTGCCCGCAGCCATGGCCGTGGCCGCCGGTCTCGACGGGTCTGTGCGCGGCGACGCCCGCCTCCTGGCTCAGGCCCGGCAGCGCGTCGTACTCGCCGAGGAACGCGATCACCGGACCGCCCTCCCCCGCCTCGCCGATCACCGCGGTCGGGATGCCGGCGGCGCCTTCCGTCACGCGAAAACCCTGGTGGCGCAATTCGGCGGCATGCGCCGCGGCCGAGCGCGCTTCCGTATAGCAGACCTCCGGCATGCCCCAGACCTCGTCCGAGAGGGCGATCAGCCGGGCCTTGTGGGTGTCGACCTGGCGCCAGACGGCGTTGCGGTTGTCCATGGGGGTTCCTCCTTGCGCCCGAGCCTCATGCACGGAGCCTGCCGGCTCAAGCGCGGCGGGAGCGGATGTGGCGCGCGAATTGCGAATGGCTGTGGGAATGGCTGTGGGTCTAACGGCTCGGAGGCCGAATGCCCCGGGGCAACGATTTTCAGTGGCTTGCGGACCGGGAGCGCGGGCGCGATGGTGCCTGTCAGTTTCTCGAGCCAGCCAGAAGGGTGAGCGTCCATGACCGAGCATGACCTGCGCACGATGATCGGCGAGGTGAAGGACGGGAGCCTGTCGCGGCGCGGTTTCGTTCGGCGGATGCTGGCGCTCGGACTCACCGCTCCGATGGCCGGGATGATGCTGGCCCAGAACGGCGTCGCCTTCGCGGCGAATGCCTTGCGGGATGCCTACAAGCCGACCAAGGCCGGCGGCGGCGGGCCGCTGAAGCTGCTGTTCTGGCAGGCCGCGACGCTCATCAACCCGCATTTCGCCATCGGCACCAAGGACCAGGAAGGCTCGCGCATCTTCTACGAGCCGCTGGCGGCCTGGGACGCCGACGGCAACCTCTTCCCGATCCTGGCGGCCGAGATCCCCTCCAAGGAGAATGGCGGTGTGGCGGCCGACGGCCGCTCGGTGACCTGGAAGCTGAAGCCGAACGTGAAGTGGCACGACGGCAAGCCCTTCACCGCCGACGACGTGGTCTTCACCGCCGAATACGCCGCCAACCCGGCCACCGCCGCGGTGACGAGCGGCAGCTACATCAACGTCAAGGTCGAGAAAGTCGACGACCTGACGGTGAAGCTCTCCTTCAAGGAGCCGACGCCGTTCTGGGCCGATGCCTTCGTGTCGAGCGCCGGGATGGTCATCCCCAAGCACATCTTCGCGGATTATATCGGCGACAAGTCCCGCGACGCGCCGGCCAACCTCGCCCCGGTCGGCACCGGGCCGTACAAGTTCAGCGAGTTCCGCCCCGGCGACACCCTGCGCGGGGTGCGCAACCCCGATTACCACGTGCCGAACCGGCCGTTCTTCGACTCGATCGAGATGAAGGGCGGCGGCGACGCCGTCTCGGCCGCCCGCGCCGTGCTGCAGACCGGCGAATACGATTACGCCTGGAACATGCAGGTCGAGGACGAGATCCTCAAGCGGCTCGAGGCCGAGGGCAAGGGCCGGGTCACCATGGAATACGGGGGCAACCTCGAATTCCTGCTGCTGAACGCCACCGATCCGAACGTCGAGGTCGACGGCGAGCGCGCCTCGCTCAAGACCAAGCATCCGGCCTTCTCGGATCCGGCGGTGCGCAAGGCGATGAACCTGCTCGTCAACCGGGCGGCGATCCAGCAATACATCTACGGCCGCACGGGGCGGGCCACCGCCAACGTCTTCAACGGCCCGGCGCCCTTCGTCTCGAAGAACACCTCCTTCGCCTTCGAGCCCGACAAGGCGGCGCAGATCCTCGAAGACGCCGGCTGGAAGAAAGGGGGCGACGGCATCCGCGCCAAGGACGGCAAGAAGCTGAAGTTCGTCTTCCAGACCTCGATCAACGCCCCGCGCCAGAAGACCCAGGCGATCATCAAGCAAGCGGCCCAGAAGGCCGGCATCGAGATGGAGCTGAAATCGGTTCCCGGCTCGGTATTCTTCTCCTCGGACGTGGCGAACCCGGATACCTATCCGCATTTCTACGCCGACATGGAGATGTATACCTGGAACATGACGCAGGCCGATCCGGCGGTGTTCGCCCTGCAATACGTGTCCTGGGAGGCCGCCACCAAGGCCAACAAGTGGCAGGGCCGCAACATCTGCCGGATGCAGAACCCGGAGGTCGATGCCTGCTACCGCGCGGCGCAGGGCGAGCTCGACCTCGTCAAGCGCGCCGCCCTGTTCGTCAAGATGAACGACCTGGTGGTGGCCGATTACGTCCTGCCGCTGCTCCACCGCGCCCAGGTCTCGGCAATCAACGGCAAGCTCCAGGCGCCCGCGACCGGCTGGGACAACTCGCTGACCTTCCTGGCCGAGTGGTACAAGCAGGCTTAAAAGACCACAGATGGGAGCCTATCTCCTCCGCCGCCTCCTGATCGCGATCCCGAGCCTGCTCGGGATCAGCCTCATCCTGTTCACCGTCCTGGCGCTCGCGCCGGGCGACCCGTTCGGGGAACTCGCCACCAACCCCAACGTGCCGCCCAAGGTGCGCGAGGCGCTGCGGTTAAAATTCGGCCTCGATGACCCGATCCTGGTGCGCTACCTGCACTGGCTGACGGCGATGCTCCAGGGCGACTGGGGTTTCTCCTTCGCCAGCCGGGTGAACGTCGACGAACTGATCCTGCAACGCCTGCCCACCACCCTG
Source organism: Methylobacterium sp. SyP6R (assembly GCF_019216885.1). Taxonomy (NCBI): domain Bacteria; kingdom Pseudomonadati; phylum Pseudomonadota; class Alphaproteobacteria; order Hyphomicrobiales; family Methylobacteriaceae; genus Methylobacterium; species Methylobacterium synurae. The sequence goes on from NZ_JAAQRC020000001.1 coordinate 5,038,477, forward strand.
TTCGTGGTCGGCTCGTCGCAGGTCCTGGCGCTCCTCATCGCCGTGCCGGTCGGCATCCTGGCGGCGATCCGGCCCTACTCGGTCTTCGATCAGGTGGCGAACACGCTGGCCTTCATCGGCTTCTCGCTGCCGACCTTCTTCACCGGCCTGCTGTTCATCCTGCTGTTCAGCCTCACGCTCGACTGGCTGCCCTTCGTCTACCAGGCCGATATCTCCGCCACCGGCTGGCGCTGGGCCTGGGAGCATGTCCGGCAGGCGATCATGCCGGTCTGCGTCCTCGGCTTCTTCCAGGCCGCCTCCTATACCCGCTACGTCCGCGCCTCGGTCCTCGACGTGGCGCGCCTCGACTACGTCACCACCGCCCGGGCCAAGGGCCTGTCGGACGGCACCGTCACGGTCCGCCACATCGCCCGCAACGCGCTGATCCCGGTCGTGACGCTGGTGGCGCTCCAGATCCCGGCGGTGTTCGGCGGCGCCATCGTCACCGAGCAGATCTTCCGGATTCCCGGGATCGGCTCGCTCCTCATCAACGCGATGCTCGCCAACGACACGCCGGTGGTGATGGCCGTCACCTTCGTGTTCGCCTGCCTCGTCGTCCTGTTCAACCTCGTCGCGGACCTCCTCTATGGCTGGCTCGACCCTCGCATCTCCTACCGCTGAGGCGGCGCCCGCGCCGCCGGCGGTCTCGGGGCGGGACACCTGGCGGCGCTTCCGCCGCCACCGCCTCGCGGTCGTCAGCGTCGGGGTGCTGGGCCTGCTGGTGCTCGCGGTCCTCGTCGGCGGCTGGGTCTGGCCGGTGGCGATCGACGACATCGACTTCGCCGCCACCCTCCAGGGCCCGTCCTGGGCCCATCCGCTCGGCACCGACGACCTCGGCCAGGACCTGCTCGCCCGGATGATCTATGGCGGACGCATCTCGCTCGCCGTCGGTTTTGCCGCCATGGTGGTGGCGACCTTCGTCGGCGTGGTGGTCGGCGCGCTCGCCGGCATGTCGCGGCGCTTCCTCGACCCGTTCCTGATGTGGCTGACCGACCTGTTCCTGTCGCTGCCGCAGCTGCCGCTCCTGCTCCTCATCATCTACCTGTTCCGCGATCAGCTGAAGCAGCTCTTCGGCGTCGAGGGCGGCGTCTTCGTGATGATCGTCGCGGTGATCGGCGGCCTGCGCTGGATGCCGGTGGCCCGCCTCGTGCGGGCGCAGTTCCTGTCCTTGCGCGAGAAGGAATTCGTGGAAGCCGCGCGCTCGCAGGGCGCGACCGCCTGGCACCTCGTCACCCGCCACATCCTGCCGAACGCGATCGGCCCGGTCATCGTCGCGGCGACGATCGAGGTGTCTTCGGCGATCATCGCCGAATCGACCCTGTCGTTCTTAGGCCTCGGCTTCCCGCCCGACATCCCGACCTGGGGCCGGCTCCTCTACGACGCCAAGGACCACCTCGACGTGGCGCCGCACTGGGCGCTGTTTCCGGGCGCCGCGATCTTCCTGACCGTCCTGTCGATCAACTTCATCGGCGATGGGCTCCGCGACGCCCTCGACCCGCGGCGGGTCTTGTGACGGCAGGCTTCGCCTGGATTCCCACCCTGGACCTCATCCTGAGGTGCTGGGCGATCGCAGATCGCGCAGCCTCGAAGGAGGCCTCCAGATCCCTCGGAGACCACGGGAGGTCTCCTTCGAGGCTCGCTCCGCTCGCACCTCAGGATGAGGTCGCGGGTGGGAGAGTGCGTGAGCAGGGTAGCCCACGATGACGCCTACAAGTCACTCCCGCCCGATCCTCTCGGTCCAGGACCTCACCGTCGCGTTCCGCTCCGAGCAGGCCTGGCGCCCGGTGGTGCACGGCGTCTCGTTCGACATCGGCCCGAAGGAGACCGTCGCCCTCGTCGGCGAATCGGGTTCAGGGAAAAGCGTCACCGCGATGTCGATCATGCGGCTCACCCCGCGCGACGCGACCCGGACCGGCGGCCGGGTGCTGCTGGAAGGCCGCGACCTCCTGCGCCTGCCCGACGCCGAGATGCGGCGCATCCGCGGCGACGACGTCGCGATGATCTTCCAGGAGCCGATGACGAGCCTCAACCCGGTCCTCACCGTCGGCTTCCAGATCGGCGAGGCCCTGCGGCTCCACCGCGGGATGTCGCACAGCGAGGCCGAGGCCGAAACCGTCCGGCTGTTCGACAAGGTGCGGATCCCCGCCGCCGCCTCGCGGGTGCACGATTACCCGCACCGCTTCTCCGGCGGCATGCGCCAGCGGGTGATGATCGCCATGGCGCTGGCCTGCCGGCCGAAGCTCCTGATCGCCGACGAGCCGACCACGGCGCTGGACGTGACGATCCAGGCCCAGATCCTCGACCTCATCAAGCTCCTCCAGGAGGAGGAGGGCATGTCGGTCCTGTTCATCACCCACGACATGGGGGTGGTGGCCGAGATCGCCGACCGCACCGTGGTGATGGTCGACGGGCGCGCCGTCGAGACGGGGGCGACCGAACAGATCTTCCGCCGCCCGGCCCACCCTTACAGCCGCGCGCTGCTCGCCGCCGTGCCGACCCTCGGGGCGATGAAGGGCCAGCCGCACCCGGCCCGCTTCCCGATCGTCGACCGCAAAACCGGCGAGCCGGAAGCCGCGCCGCCGCTGCCCGACACGGTGCGGGAGGGCGAGCGCCCGGTACTGGAGGTGAAGGGCCTCACCACCCGCTTCGACATCCGCGGCGGCCTGCTCTCGCGGGTGCGCGGCCGGGTCCACGCGGTCGAGAACGTGTCCTTCGCGGTAAGGGCGGGCGAGACCCTGGCCCTCGTCGGCGAGTCGGGCTGCGGCAAGTCCACCACCGGCCGCTCGGTGCTGCGGCTGATCGAGCCGGTCGCCGGCGCGGTGCTCCTCGACGGCGAGGACGTGCTCGGCCTGTCGCCCGCCGCCCTGCGCGCCACACGCCGGCGGATGCAGATGATCTTCCAGGATCCCTTCGCCAGCCTCGATCCGCGCATGAGCGTCGGCGCGGCCATCGCCGAGCCCCTGCTGATCAACCGTCTCTGCTCACGATCGGAGGCCCGCGAGCGCGCCGCCGACCTGCTGCGACGGGTCGGCCTCAAGCCCGAGATGGCCGGCCGCTTCCCGCACGAATTCTCCGGCGGCCAGCGCCAGCGCATCTGCATCGCCCGGACGCTCGCGCTCGAACCCCGGCTGATCGTGGCGGACGAATCGGTCTCGGCCCTCGACGTGTCGGTGAAGGCGCAGGTGGTGAACCTGATGCTCGACCTCCAGGCCTCGCTGGGCCTCGCCTACCTGTTCATCTCGCACGACATGGCGGTGGTGGAGCGGGTCAGCCACCGGGTCGCCGTGATGTATCTCGGCGAGATCGTCGAGATCGGCCCCCGCGCGGCGATCTTCGGCGCGCCCCAGCATCCGTACACGAAGAAGCTGATCGCCGCCGTGCCCGTCCCCGATCCGGGGCGGCGCCGGCAGCTGCACGCGGTGCGCAGCGACGAGATCAAGAGCCCGATCCGCCCGGTCGATTACGTGCCGCCGGAGCGGCCGTACCGGGAGGTCTCGCCGGGGCATGTGGTGCAGGTCTGGGGGCCGGAATGGGAGGCACCGGCTGTGGCGGCGGTCGCGGTGGCGTGAGCGATTCGGTAGCTCAGCGCTTCTAAACCCTGCCGTGGACGGAAAAACCTTCTTTCCTACCCTCGACCTCATCCTGAGGTGCTACCGGAGGGAGCCTAGAAGGAGGGATCCAGAAGTCTCCGAGATCCTTGGAGCCCTCCTTCGAGGCTCCCTCCGGTCGCACCTCAGGATGAGGTCGCGAATGGGATGTTTCTTGGAGGTGATCGACCTGGAGAGTATGTCTTCAGAGGCGAATGCGCCCCGCTCGATCGTCGCCCACCTGAGGTTATGGAACCCGGGCTCCGCTGCGCGGCCCCGGGATGATCAGGTGTCTGTCAGGCACGTCCAGCGGATCGGCTCCGTCAAGGCAGGATGGTCGCGCCTACCGCCCCGGCCCGACCACCTCCGGCACCTTCGCCGAGACCGGCACCACCGGCGGGGTCACGGCCCCGGCCGGGATCGGGCTCACAGGGGCGACGGCGTTGCCGGGCTTCGGAGCCGGCTCGGCGCCGTTGAGCGCACCGGCCGCAGCCGGCGCGGGCTCGTGCGCGGTCCCGTGGGCACGGCCGAGCAGGTCCGGCGGGGTCTGCCAGACGAAGGCGTCGAGGCGGCCGCTGACCGGGGAGATCGGCGCCCAGCGGTCGGTGACGAGGCCGTCGGCGCACCAGGCCGGATCGCGCGGGGCGCGGGCGGCGCGGGCCTGCCATTCGCGGGCCTTGCCGGACGCCGCGCCGTGCTCGGCCTCCTCGATCTCGGCCATCAGCTCGTAGGCGCGCACGGTCGGCTGATCGGTGAGCAGCGGCGCCAGCACGTCGCGGGCGCGGCCGAACTCGCGGGCGTCGAGCGCCGCGCGGGCGATGGCGAAGCGCGATTCCGGATGCCAGGACGAGATGCGGGCCAGGGTCTCGGCGCGGGCCAGACGATCGCGGCTCGAATCACCGGTGCGCAGGTCGAGATAGACCCGGGCGAGGTCCGGATGCGGGTTGGCGCGCCAGGCGGCCTCGACCACCTTCGCGCCGCGCTTGAGGTCGCCGCGGCGGGCGAAGAGCCGGCCCGCCACCGCGGCCGCCGGCACCAGGTCGGGGGCGAGCTTCACCGCCTCGCGTCCTTGCGCCAGGGCGCGCTCGGGATCGCCCGCCTCGAGGTCGAGGGCGCTGGCGGTCAGCAGCACGGCGCGCTGGCGGCGCATCGCCGCCTTGTCGGAGAGGCCCAGCGCCGCACGGCGCGAGACGGTGTCGAGGGCGCCCGACCAGTCGCGGTCGGCGCACTGGCCCTCCATCACCGCCTCGTTGGCCCAGGTCACGCTCGGGGCGAGGCGGGCGGCCTCGATCGCGTAGGCGCGGGCCGAGGCTTCGTCGTCCTGGCGCCGGGCCTCGACGAACAGGCCGCGCAGGCCGAGCACCCGGGTCTCGGGATCGTCGACCATGCGGCGGAAGGCGCGCTCGGCCCCGGCGCGGTCGCCGGAGATCTGGGCGGCCTGGGCGGTCAGCAGCAGGGCGAGCGGTTCGGCGCCGAGCAGGCGCTCGGCCTCGCCGGCATGGCGGCGCGCCGCGATCGGATCACCGGACCCCACCGCCACCATGCCGCGCGACAGGGCGTTGTAGCCCCGGGCCTGGCGCCGGCGCCGGCTCGACAGGGTCAGCCGCTCGGGCAGGTTCAGGATGCCCCGGGCGAAGGCCCAGACGAAGCCCAGCACCACCGCGAGCACCATCACGCCGACGAGCGCGGCGGCGAGGCTGGTCGCCAGTTCGTAGCCGCCCCAGGTCACGGTGACCACGCCGGGCCGGTCGGCGAGCCAGACCGCCCCGTAGGCGGCGAGGGCGAGGAGAGCCAGGAAGGCGAGTGCGCGCCACATCTTTCCATCAACTCCAGAAAGCCGCGCTGCCGCTAGCGGGCGCGCGAGGGGGCGTCGAGCGAGCCCCGAGAGATCACGGCGGCCGCCCGGACGGGCGGCCGCATTTTGAGAGCGTCAGCGGGTCGCCGGACCTTGAATGGCCGCGAAGGAGGCGGCCAGCCGCGCCCGCGCGGCCTCGCCGGCTGCGGCGCGGGCCTTCAGGCGCTGGCCGAACTCGGCGGCCTCCTTGCGGGCGGCCTCCGGCAGGGCGTCGAAGGCCTGCGCCGCCTCCGCCACCGCGCCGCGGGCCAGCGCATCCTGGATCTTGGCGACGCCCGCCTCGGTCGGGTCGGCGGCGTTGCTCGGCGCCGGAGCCGCACCCTCGGATCCGACCTTCTTCACCGAGACGATCGATTCGGCCATGCTGGTCAGCCGGTCGGCGATGCTGCCGCGCTCGGCCACCGCCTTCTGCCGGGCGGCGAGCGCCGCCGCGTTCAGCTTGGCGGCGACCGGCTGGAAGCTCTGGGCGAGCGAGGCCGCGGTCGGCGCCCCACTTTGCGCGAAGGGCTCCAGCGGCGCCAGCGCCCCGGCCTGGCCGGGATCGAGCTGCTTCAGGGTCGCCAGGGCATCGGCGTAGGGCGCGCCGGTATTGAGCGCGCTGGCGATCCGGTCGGAGGCCACCACCCGGAGCGCCGCCTGGACGCTGCTCGCCTCGGCCCGGCCCTCGACCGCCTTGGCGAGGTCGGCGAGGCGCTGGTCGACGGTCTTGGTGCGGGCGTCGGCGGATTGCTGGAGCGCGTCGAAGCGCTGGTCCGCCGCCTTGGCCCGGGTGTCGAGGGCCTGTCGCAGCTCGTCGAGGCGCTGGCCGAGCGCCTTGTCGGCCTGCTCCTCGGCCGCCGCGCGGGTGCCGAGATCGGCCTGCAGCGCCTTCAGCCCCTTGTCGAGCCCGTCGAGGCGGCCGCGCAGGTCGGCGCCGTCGCCGCGGCCCTGGAGCGCCGTCACCGCCTGGGCGAGGCCGTCGACCCGCTGGCGCAGGCCGGCATCGGTCCCGCCCGAGCGGCCCTGGAGCTCGGCGACCTGCTTCTCAAGGCCCTGGAGACGCACCGGATCGATGCCGGCGCTCGGCGTCGGGGTTGCCCCCTGAGCCACCGGCGCCGCCTGTCCGGCCGCCGGGGCGGGCGCGGCCTCCGCCTTGCGCAGGGCCTCGTCGGCCCGCTGGCTCGCCGCCTTGGCGGCGGCATCGGCCGCCCGCACCGCGTCGGGCAACGGACGCACCGTGGACTCGAGCGAGGCGATGCGGCGATCGAGAGCCTGGACGCTGTCGCGCGGCGCGAGATCGGCCAGGCGCTGCTCCAGCGGCACCGTGCCGGCGCCGTCGGCCTGCGGCGTGCCGGGCTTCGGCAGGTTGATGCCGTAGGCCGGGCCGTAGGTGGTCACGCCGTAGAGCAGGCCCGCGCCGACCACGCCGCCCAGGAGCGAGGCGGCCAGAACCGAGCCGAAGCCGGCACCGGAGCGGCCTTGCGGCGCTGCCGCGGCCGGGACGGCAGTCGCCGGGATGGCACTCGTGGTCCTGGCGGCCTCGGGCTTCGGGGCATCCTTCGGAGGGGACACGCCGGGGCCGGTCGCCTGGGGACCCGTCTTGGGCACCGTCGCGGGCGGCACGGTCGAGGGCTTCGCGCCGGTGGCGCCGACCGGGTTGGGCCCCGAGCCCGCCGAGGCGGCGCCGGTCGTCGCGCCGGTGCCGGCGGTGGGGGATTTCGGCTCCGGAGGCTTGCCGCCGGTCGCGCCGGTCACGGGTGCAATGGGTTTCCCGTCAGCCGGCTTGGCATCGCCGACCTTGAGCGGGCCGCTGCCCGGGCCCGTGACCACCGTGCCGGTCGGAGATTTCGGGGCGCCTCCGGTCGGGGAGACGGCCGAGGTCGTCGCGGAGGACGGCGCGCCGGGCTTGGATTCGCCGGGCTTCGCGGACGCGGCCCCCGTCGCGCCGACTGGCGTCGCGGCGCCTCCGGTCGCGCCGCCGGCCGGCTTCGATGCCGTGGCACCGGAGGCACCCGGGGTCGAGACCGGGCCGGACGTTGCGCCGGTCGCCCCCGGCTTCGAGGCCGAGGCGCCCGACATCGAAGCCGCGCCGGTCGCGCCGGTCGCGCCGGGCTTCGGAGCCTCGGCCGCCTTCGGCGGCTCGCCGGGCTTCGCGGTCGCGGGAGCCGTCACGCCGGGCTTCACCCCGTCGGACTTGGCCCCGTCGGACTTGGCCGCATCCTTGGCCACATCGAACGGCTTCGCCGGCTCGGACTTGCCCGGTTCAGTCTTGCCCGGTTCGGTCCTGCCCGGCTCCGTCTTGGACGCCTCCTTGGGCGCGTCCGCGATGCGGGTCGCCTTCAGGTCGATGATCGGCCCATCCGCCGGGTTGCCGCCGCGCCCGCCCGGACGGTTGCGCGAATCCTTCTGGTCCTTGTCGGATGGGGTCACGGCCGAAGATCCTCACCTGTGGCTCCGGGCCGGGGCGCGCCGGAAGGCGGCCTGATCGGCTCGGCGTGGGCACGACCGCGGGGCAGGATCCCGCCCGGGCCGCGCAACGATTGATCGTCCCTTAGCATCGCTCCCGGCCCGGGCGAAGGGCCGGCGACACCTCTGCGTCATTGTCCTGTCGAATGGGCGCCGGACCGGCCGAGAGCAAGCCCGCCAACAGAGCCTCCTCGTCCGGCCGTGCCGCGACGACATGGGACAGGATCCCGGCCGCGACCAGGGGCGCGGCCACGTCGGCCGACAGGCAATGATGCGCCAGGTGGCAAAAGGCGTCCTCCCGCCCCGCGGCCCGGGCGAGGCCGAGGGCCGTCGCGGCGCTGCGCCGGGAATAGTGGAGCGCCGCGTCGAGGGCGCCCGCCTCCAGGGCCTCGGCTACCGGCTCCGGCAGGGCCGGCAGGGGCCGGGCCGCGTAGGCGACCCAGACCGTGAGCCGGTAGCCGCGGGCGGCGAGCGTGTCGCCCGGCTCGTCCTTGCGCTCGCGCCCGGCGGCATGGAGGAGGCGCGCGCCGCGCGGCAGGGCGGCGCCGATCAGGTTGGCGAGGGCGCGGGCGTCGCCCCCGGCCTCGTGGATGGACACGAGGCCCGCCGCGCGGGCGGCACAGGCCGTGCGGGCCCCGACGCAATAGGCCGGCAGCGCGGCGAGCGGGGAGCCGGCGAGCGCCGGTACCGCGCTCGCGCTCGTGAGGACCAGGGCGTCGAACGGACCGTCCGGCGCCGGCGCGCCGCTGAGCGCCAGATCGAGGACCGGGGCGAGGAGCGGGCGGTGGCCCAGAGCCGCGACGCGCTCGGCCGTGCGTGCGCCGGCCGGCAGCGGCCGCGCGACCCAGACCCTGAGGGCGGTCCGGCATTCCGTCGCCCGCGTCACGCGTCACGCCCCCGGGAGTCCCCCTCCAAAGCGCCCCACCCCATGCATCCGACCCCTTTGCCGGCCATGCCCGGCGGGTTATCTGAAGGGCACCATACCGGCCGCCGCGCGGCGTGCCAGCCCCCTCGCGAGACCATGCCCCCACCATGAACGTCCTCGGGATCGAAACCACCTGCGACGAGACCGCGGCCGCGATCGTGACGGTGGAGGAGGACGGGCGCGGCGCGATCCGCTCCAACGAAGTGCTGAGCCAGATCGCCGAGCACGCCGCCTATGGCGGGGTGGTGCCGGAGATCGCGGCGCGCGCCCATGTCGAGGTGCTGGACCGGCTGGTCGCCCGGGCGCTCGACAATGCCGGGATGCGGCTCTCCGATCTCGACGGCATCGCGGTCGCGGCGGGGCCGGGCCTGATCGGCGGTGTGCTGGTCGGCCTCGTCACCGGCAAGACCCTGGCGCTGGTGGCGCGAAAGCCCCTCGTGGCGGTCAACCACCTCGAGGCCCATGCGCTGACCGCCCGTCTCACCGACGGCCTCGCCTTTCCGTACCTGCTGCTGCTCGCCTCCGGCGGCCACACCCAGCTCGTCGCCGTCAAGGGCGTCGGGGAATACGTGCGCCTCGGCGGCACCATCGACGACGCGATCGGCGAGGCCTTCGACAAGGTGGCGAAGCTCCTGGGCCTCGCCTATCCGGGCGGGCCGGAGGTCGAGCGCGCCGCCGAGGGCGGCAACCCCGAGCGCTTCGCCCTGCCGCGGCCGATGCTCGGCCGGCGCGAGCCGAATTTTTCCCTGTCCGGCCTCAAGACGGCCTTGCGGATCGAGGCCGAGCGCATCGCCCCTCTCACCAACCAGGACGTGGCCGATCTCTGCGCCGGCTTCCAGGCGGCGGTCGTCGACGTGGTGGTCGACCGGGTGCGGGTGGCCCTGCGCGATTTCGGCCCCGTCGCCGGCCACCCGACCGCGCTCGTGGCCGCCGGGGGCGTCGCGGCCAACGGCGCCCTGCGGCGGGCGCTCGCCCGCCAGGCCGGCGAGGCCGGATTACCCCTCGTCGCCCCGCCCCTGCCGCTCTGCGGCGACAACGGCGCGATGATCGCCTGGGCCGGCATCGAGCGCCTGCGGCTCGGGCTCACCGACGACATCACCGCGCCGGCCCGGCCGCGCTGGCCCTTCGCGCAAGCCAAGGATGTCGCGCCGGCCCAAGCCGCCGGATGAGTCCCGCGGAGGCCGAGGCGCAGCAGCGCCGCTGGCGGGAACTGGTCGACGAGCGCCTGCCCGCCGCCGCCGCCGCGCATCCGGACTGGCCGGTCTCGCAGAATCACTGCTTCGCCCGCATCCTGCTCGACAATGCCTGCGGCGGGCCCTGGCGCGAGAGCGTGGCCCCGCCCGCCTGGGCCAACATGCCGCCCGAGCGCCTGGACCTGGCCCTGAGCCTGGGCGAGGCCGTACTGGAGGGCCGGCAGGACCTCGCCGCGCTCAATCATCGTTCGCTGCTGTGGCGGCGCAAGCGGCGGGCGCCGCCGCCGCCCGAGAGCCTGCAAGGCGAGGATTTTTCCCTGCGGCGCTGGCGGCTCTCCGACGACGAGCCCTTCGCGGCGCTCTGCGCCGATCCGGAGGTGATGCGGTTCTTCCCCGCTCCGAAGACCGTGCGCGAGAGCCAGGTCGAGGCGAGGGCGCTGGCCCGGCGCTTCGACGAGGACGGGTTCGGCCCCTGGGTCGTCGAGGCGCCGGAGGGGTTCTGCGGCTTCGTCGGCTGCTGGCGCCCGGCTCGCCCACTGCCCCTCGGGCCCCTGATCGGGCAGGAAATCGGCTTGGTCGAGATCGGCTGGCGCCTCGCATGGCCGGCCTGGGGTCGGGGCTTCGCCGTGCGCGGCGCCCGCCTGGCGCTCGCCGACGTGTTCTCGCGCTGCGCGCTGAACGAGGTCGTGGCCTATACGGCCGAGGTGAACGTGCCCTCGCTCCGGGTGATGCAGCGCCTCGGCATGAGCGAGGTCGGCGGGTTCGACCATCCGGGACTGCCCGAGGGCCATCCGTTGCGGCCGCACCGGCTGTATCGGCTGGCGGCGACGGATTTCCTCGCCGGTGGCGGGGCGGGCGGCGCTGGCCTAGAATAGAATCCGCTTGCACCACCGTCGGACGTCCGGTTTTCGTCACCTCGCGAAACGCCGTCTGCCCATCCGTCGGGACGCAGGATCGGGGAATCCGGAAGGCGCACCATGTCCCAGCCGACACCGTCGAGACCGCCCCGCCGGGCGAATCCCGGCCCGGGTCGGCACCGCATCGGGGTCCTCGTGCCCGACATGCGCGCCCCGACCTTCCGGCGCGACGCGCAGCGGCAGGTGGAGGCCGTTGCGGCGAGCCGCCAGGCGCAGGACGACCAGGATTTCATCGATGCCGTCGCGGCGGGTGACGACAGAGACCGGTCTCGTGAGTCGATGACGCGGCGTCGGCGTCAGCTGCGCCTGCCGGAACCTCGCGACGCGACGACAGCTTCCTTGGATGTATTCCCGTGCTCCCACCGTTGATCACACGAGGCTCGCTCGACCGATTGCATCGACCGGCGCGCCACGGACTTGCTCCCACCCGCGACCTCGTCCTGAGGTGCGACCGTAAGGGAGCCTCGAAGGAGGGCTCCAGGGACGCCAGAGACATCTGGAGCCCGCCTTCGAGGCTGCCGCACGCGGCAGCACCTCAGGACGAGGTCGCGGGTGGGATGGGGCCGATCGCCGATCCGGCAGCCTCCGAATGCGACGCTCTCGCTCTCGGTTGGGCATCATGACCGGCATCGGCCCGATCGCGGTCCTGGGCGGCGGTGCCTGGGGCACGGCGCTCGCCAACGCGGCGGCCGCCGCGGCCGAGCGGCCGGTGGTGCTGTGGATGCGCGATGCGGGAAGCGCCGCCGACATGGCGCGCACCCGCGAGAATGCCCGTCACCTCCCCGGCGTGAGCCTGCATCCGGGGGTGCGCCCCACCGCGTCCGCCGCGGACCTCGGCGAGGCCGAGGCTTTGCTGGTGGTGACGCCGGCCCAGACGCTGCGGAGCGTGCTGATCACCTTGCGCCCGCAGCTGCGGCCGGACGCCGCCCTGGTCCTGTGCGCCAAGGGCATCGAGCGCGGGACCGACGCCTTCCTGACCGACGTCGCCGCCGAGGCCGCGCCGGGCGCGGCCCTCGCGGTCCTGTCGGGCCCGAGCTTCGCGGCGGATGTCGCCCGCGGGTTGCCCACCGCCGTGACGCTGGCGAGCCGCGACGGCGCGCTGGCGGCGCGGCTCGCCGCCGCCCTGTCCGGGCCGACCTTCCGGGTCTATCACGGCAGCGACCCGCGCGGGGTCGAGATCGGCGGGGCGGCCAAGAACGTGCTCGCCATCGCCTGCGGGGCGGCGATCGGCCGGGGCCTCGGGGAAAGCGCCCGGGCGGCGCTGGTCGCCCGCAGTTTCGCCGAGCTGATGCGTTTTGCCCGCGCCTGGGACGCCTGCCCCGAGACGCTGATGGGGCTGTCCGGCCTCGGCGACCTCGTGCTCAGCGCCGCCTCGTCCCAATCGCGCAACTTCGCCTTCGGCGAGCGTCTCGGGCGGGGCGCGAGCCTCGAGGAGGCCTCCGGCGGCAAGCTTGCCGAGGGGGCGCTGACCGCCCAGGCGCTGGTGGCGCTCGCCCGCCGGCGCGGCGTCGAGATGCCGGTGGCCGAGGCGGTGGCCGGTCTGCTCTCCGGCGCGCTCAGCCTCGACGCGGCGATCGCCGACCTGCTCAGCCGGCCCCTGCGGGCCGAGGTCTGAGCCGGCCGGACGGCGCGAGGGGCGTTATACCAATGGCCTAAGATGCTGACGCATCGATTCGATCTCGGGCAAGCCCGAGATCGACGGGGCCATTGACCCATCTCGAATTTTCGACACCAAGCCAAAGGCTTGGCGAGAATTCGAGAACGGAACCAAAGGTCGTTTCCAACGACCGTTGGTATTAGAACAGCCCCTCGATCCGACCCTCGGCGTCGAGATAGATCCCTTCCGCCGCCGGCACCTTGGGCAGGCCCGGCATGGTCATGATCTCCCCGCAGATCGCCACGACGAAGCCGGCGCCTGCCGAGAGGCGCACGTCGCGCACCGCCACCACGTGGCCGCTCGGCGCGCCGATCAGGGCCGGGTCGGTGGAGAACGAGTACTGGGTCTTGGCCATGCAGACCGGAAGGTGGCCGTGGCCGCCCTGCGCGAAGGCCGCGAGCTTCGCCGCCGCCTTCGATTCCACCTGGATGTCGGCGGCGCCGTAGAGCGTCTTGGCGACGGTGCGGATCTTGTCCTCGAGCGGCATCGCGTCCGGGTAGACGAAATGCGGCGTCGCGGCAGGACCCGCATCGGCGAGGCTCGCGACGGCGTGGGCCAGGCCCTCGGCGCCCGCCCCGCCCTCGGCCCAGTGCCGGCAGGTGATCGCCTCGACGTCGAGGCGGTCGCGGCAGAGCGCCTTGAGGGTGGCGTGCTCGGCCTCCGTGTCGGCGTGGAAGTGGTTCACCGCCACCACCACCGGCGCGCCGAAGCGGCGCACGTTCTCGACGTGGCGGGCGAGGTTGGCAAAGCCCCGCTCCAGGGCCGCGACGTCCTCGCGGCCGAGATCGCCCTTGGCGACGCCGCCATGCATCTTGAGGGCGCGCACGGTGGCGACGATCACCACCGCGGACGGGTTCAGGCCCGCCTGCCGGCACTTGATGTCGAAGAACTTTTCCGCCCCGAGATCGGCGCCGAAGCCGGCTTCCGTCACCACGTAGTCGCCGAGCCGGAGGCCCGCCCGGGTCGCGATCACCGAGTTGCAGCCATGCGCGATGTTGGCAAACGGCCCGCCATGGATCAGCGCCGGGCTGCCCTCCAGGGTCTGGACGAGGTTGGGCTGCAGCGCGTCCTTGAGCAGCACCGTCATGGCACCGGTGGCCTTGAGGTCGGCGAGCGTCACGGGCTTGCGGTCGCGGGTCTCCGCCACCACGATCCGGCCGAGGCGCGCCTCCAGGTCGGCGAGGTCGCGGGCGAGGCAGAACACCGCCATCACCTCCGAGGCCACCGTGATGTCGAAGCCGTCCTCGCGCGGATAGCCGTTGGCCACGCCCCCGAGGCTCTGGGTGATGGTGCGCAAGGCCCGGTCGTTCATGTCGAGCACGCGCCGGAACGCCACCCGGCGCAGGTCGATGTCGAGCTTGTTGCCCCAGTAGATGTGGTTGTCGATCAGCGCCGCCGCGAGGCTGTGGGCCGAGGTGATGGCGTGGAAGTCGCCGGTGAAGTGGAGGTTGATCGCCTCCATCGGCACCACCTGGGCCTTGCCGCCGCCGGCCGCCCCGCCCTTCATGCCGAAACACGGCCCGAGGGAGGGCTCGCGCAGGCAGATCACCGTCTTGCGGCCGGTGCGGTTGAGTGCGTCGCCGAGGCCGACCGTGGTGGTGGTCTTGCCCTCGCCGGCCGGGGTCGGGCTGATCGCCGTCACCAGGATCAGCTTGCCCTCGGGCTTCGCTTCCAGGCCCCGGATATGGCCGTGGTCGATCTTGGCGATGTGCCGGCCGTAGGGGTGCAGGGCGTCGTCCGGGATGCCGAGGCGCTCCGCAATCGCGGTGATCGGCTGGAGGGTGGCCGCGCGGGCGATCTCGATGTCGGTCGGCATTGTGTCCCGATCGTTGTTCTGGGAGCCGGAGGGAGGCGGCTTGGCGTGGCGGGGATTCTAGGCGGAGGCCGCCCTTGTCGAAAAGATCAAATCGCTTGAGCAGGATACTCAGAAAAATTGAAGACCCTCGCGCGGGTTGCGAACAGGCGAGTGACGACCGGACGTGTCGCGAGGCCGCCGTTAGCCATGCCGGCAGATCGCCGCGGTCCCGGCGGCGAAGGCTTCACCATTGCGGCTCCAGGGTGGTGCCGTTGCAGGCCGGCGGTGAGCGGGAGAGACTGGGATGGCCTTCTGGCTGCGGGCCGGGCTGGTGATCGGCGCGATCTACTACCTGTCGCCGTTGCGCCTCGGCGAGGCGCCCTCCCCGGCCCGGACGGCGCAGGCCGCCCCGGGGCTCGCCGAGATCGCAGGGCCGGTCCTCGCCGCATTGCCAGATTCCCTACGGCCCGAGTTCCTGCGCGCCCGGATGGGCGAGGCCGCCGCCGCGGAGGCCGGGCGCACCCTCGGGGCGGGCCTGCGCGCAGTCGCGGCGGAGGCGGGCCGCGCGCCCTCCCGCGACACCCTGACGGTCCATGACCGGCAACCGGCCTGGCGCGGCGCCGCCGAGCGGGAGATGCGCTGACCCCGTTCCGCCATGAACAGGCAAGGATCCGATGGTATAGACTGCGCCTAGACCGAAAGGCCTATGCCTGTCGTGTGAGCAGCAAGCGGAACTTTGGCCGACTGCCTCTGTTTCCAGATTGTGAACCTAACAAGCGATCATCGGAATTGCTGTACGGCTCCGAGCCGATAACGGGCGAGGCGGTGGTATTGCTTTTTTCTGTCCAACAAAGCCTTGAGCCCGATCTGCCGTGCCCCGCTACTTCTTCGATATCCTGGATTCGACGCAGAGCGTGCCGGACGAGGCGGGCCTCGATTGCCGCGACATCGCCGAGGCGCATCGCCAGGCGCAGACCCTGATCGACGACGCGATGAACGGCCCCGAAGCGACGCGGATCGACTGGTGCGCGTGGCGCGTCGAGGTGCGCGACGAGGCACGGCACCTGATCTTCACCGTGCCGTTCCCGCCCCGCAGCGATTGAACGCCCACGAAATCCGCCATCCTCTCACGCAGGCTATCCCCAGGGTCGGCCGGCTCACCGGGCGGCAAGGGCTAACATCTCGCGTTCCTGCCACTATACTCAGTCGGAGTGTTGTGGATCCGGCTGCGTCGCGCAGCGGGATGCGACGGTCCGGAGCGCGTCTCCGGCCGCGCCGGGAAGGCTTTGCGATGTCCGACACCGAGGAGGAGGTACCGGCCGACCGTGTGGTCGAGACCCTTGAGGTTTTGCTGCGCTCGCCGCCTTTCCTGCGCTCGCCGAAGCTGGCGCGCTTCCTGCGCTTCGTGGTCGAGGAGGAGTTGGCCGGACGGGGCGCGACCATCAAAGCCTACACCATCGCCACCCAGGCGCTGGGCCGCGGCCCCGATTTCGATGCGAGTCTTGATCCGAGCGTGCGGGTCGAGGCCGGCCGCCTGCGGCGGGCGCTAGACGACACCTATGCCCAGCACCCTGCGGGGCTCGAGGTCCGCGTCACCGTGCCGGTGGGCGGCTACCGGCCCCGGTTCGCCCTCGTGGCGGAGGCGCCGGCCGCCCCGGAGGATGCGGCCGTGCCGGAGCCCGAGGAGGCCCTGCGCCTCCCGGCGGCAGAGGAGGAGCCGCGCGCGATGGTGGTCGGGTTCAGCCCCCGCGGCCAGGTGGCGGTCATCGCGCTGCTCGCCGGCATCCTGTTGGTGCTCTGCGTCGATCTCGGTCTGACCCTGAGCACCCGCTTAGGCGCCGATCCCGTGCCGCCGCGCGACATCGCCGCACGAAGCAAGTAACGGCGGCAAGTAACGGCGGCGAGTAACCTCAGCAAGTAACCGCGGCAGATGAACGGTCAGGTCCAGCGGGTGGCGAAGCGAGCGAGATCCGCCGCGCTTGCGAAGGCGACGACGCCAAGGGTGCGGGTCTCCTCCGGCAGGCCCGGGAACAGCACGTAGGTCACGCTGCGCCGGCTATAGGCGGTGCTGGGCGCCTCCGTGACGGTCCAGTCCCGCACCTCCTGCGCGAGCGCGTCGGGATCGTCCGGCGCGACCAGGCCGGACCGCTCGCGCAGGGCGAGCACGTAGGGGCCGAGATCCGGATGCTGCTCGCGCAGGACCTTGACGATATCGATCATCGCTCGAGCATTTTCCGACGACGTGGAGACCGGTCCGCGAGGACAAGGCGGCAAAGCAACGGGCCCGGACCACCGCCCGACCGCAGCGCGGTCGAACGGTGGTCCGGATATCAGAAGCTCTGCGGCTCGTTGATTTGCACCACCGGCTGGCCCTTGAAGAAATTCGGGATGTCGCCGAAGATTTCCTTGCCGTGGGCCGCGCCCGCCTTCTGGAAGTCGTCGAGCGAGCGGAAGGCGAGGAGCGCCATCACCTGGAACGGGGCCGGGCTGCCGTCGGGCGTGCCACCGGCCTTCACCACCTCGACCTTGTCCAGGCCCATCGGGGACCAGCGCTCGCGCACCAGCGGAATGTGGTGCTTGAGGTAATAGTCGA
Source organism: Methylobacterium sp. SyP6R (assembly GCF_019216885.1). Classification (NCBI taxonomy): domain Bacteria; kingdom Pseudomonadati; phylum Pseudomonadota; class Alphaproteobacteria; order Hyphomicrobiales; family Methylobacteriaceae; genus Methylobacterium; species Methylobacterium synurae. The sequence continues at coordinate 5,055,483 of NZ_JAAQRC020000001.1, forward strand.
GGTCGAAGGGCAGGGCGTCGGCGCCGCCCGGATACATCACGCTGACCAGGATCATGGCGTTCGGTCTCTCCCGGATGCGGGACCCGTCCCCGGTCCCTGACGGCCAGAGAGCATCCTTTGCCGGCCCGGCGCAAGCGCGCCGGGCTCGGGCTCGGGTCGGTTCAGGCGGAAAAATCCGTCATCCCCACAAGGCGGGCTCCGGCGGGTGGACCAGGCTGCCCTCGAACCTCAGGCCGGGCTCGCGGTCGCTGGCCAGCAGCAGCGGGCCGTCGAGGTCGACGAAGTCGGCGAACCCTGAGAGCAGCATCGCCGGCGCCATGGCGAGCGAGGTGCCGAGCATGCAGCCGACCATGATCGACAGGCCCCGTGCCTTCGCGTCCTGCGCAAGCCGCAGGGCCTCGGTGAGGCCGCCGGCCTTGTCGAGCTTGATGTTGATCGCGTCGTAGCGATCTTTCAGGGCGTCGAGGTCGACGTCGCCGTGCAGGCTCTCGTCGGCGCAGATCGGGATCGGACGCGCGATCCGGGCCAGCAGCCCGTCATCGCCCGCCGGCAGGGGCTGCTCGATCAGTTCCACCCCGGCCGCCGCGCAGGCCGCGAGGTTGGCCTCCAGCGTGTCGGCCGACCACGCCTCGTTGGCATCGACCACGAGCCGCGACGCCGGCGCACCCCGGCGCACCGCGGCGATCCGCTCCGGATCGCCCGCCCCGCCGAGCTTCACCTTCAGGAGCGGCCGCGCCGCCGCCATATGGGCCGCCGCCGCCATCTCCTCCGGCGTGCCGAGGCTCAGCGTGTAGCAGGTCGTCACCGGCGCGGGCGCCGGGATGCCGGCGAGCACGTGGGCGGGCCTGCCGCTCCGCTTGGCTTCGAGGTCCCACAGGGCGCAGTCGAGGGCGTTGCGGGCGGCCCCCGCCGGCATCCGGCCGGCGAGATCCCGGCGGGTGAGCCCGGCGGCCAGCGCCTCGCCTTGCTGGGCAATCAAGTCGCGCACGCCCTCCACGGTCTCGCCGTAGCGGGCGTAAGGAACGCATTCGCCGCGGCCGGTGACGGTGCCGTCCGTGACCTCGGCCACCACCACCACGGCCTCCGTCCGGCTGCCGCGGGAGATGGTGAAGCGGCCGGCAATCGGCCAGCGCTCGATTGTCGTCGCGAGCCGGATCACGCCGGGAACTCCGCGACCAGCCGGTCGACCAGCCCCTCGACGCCGAACCGCACCGGATCGGTCGCCGGCAGGCCGTAATCGCCGGCGAGCGTGTCGAGGAGCGCCCTCGCCTCCCCTTCCGCCAGGGCCTGGGTGTTGATGGCGATGCCGGTCGGCCGGATCTCCGGGTTGGTCAGGCGGCCGAGCTGGATGGTGAGGTCGATCACCTCGCGGATGCTCGGCAGCGGGTGCTTGACCCCGCGCATCGTCGTGCGGGTCGGCTCGTGGCAGACCACGAAGGCGTCGGGTTGGGCGCCGTGCAGCAGGCCGAGGCTGACGCCGGCGAAGCTCGGATGGAACAGCGAGCCCTGGCCCTCGATCAGGTCCCAATGCTGCGGATCGGCGGCGGGCGCGATCCACTCGACGGCGCCGGAGATGAAATCGGCCACCACCGCGTCGATGGCGACGCCGCGGCCGGAGATGAACACCCCGGTCTGGCCGGTGGCGCGGAAATCGGCGTCGAGACCGCGGGCCCGCATGCCCTTCTCGAGCGCCAGCACGGTGTATTTCTTGCCGACCGAGCAGTCGGTGCCGACGGTGAGCAGCCGCCGGCCCGGCCGCCGCGTGCCCTTGCCGGTATCGAAGCGCTCGTCGGAATGGCGCACGTCGTGGAGCTGGCGCCCGTGGCGCGACGCGGCCTCGGCGATCGCCGGCACCGAGCCGAGGCGGGTGTGAAGCCCGCTCGCCACGTCGAGCCCGGCCTCGATCGCCTGGACGATGGTGGAGATCCAGTGCTCGGGCAGCACGCCGCCGGCATTGACCACGCCGACGATCAGCGTACGGGCGCCCTTGGCGACGCCCTCGGCGATCGTCAGGTCCGGGATGCCGAGATCGGCGGCGCAACCGGGCAGGCGCAATTGCCCGACGCACCATTCGGGCCGCCAGTCGACGATGCCGTAGGCGGTCTTGGCGGCGAGCTTGTCGGGCACGTCGCCGAGGAACATCAGGTAGGGCGTGGCGATCTGCATCGGTCTCGTCGGTCCGTCGTCGCGGGGGCGTCACGGGTGCCGGGCGCGCGTGGCAATCACCGGCAGGACACCTTCGCGCGGGCGCGGCCACGGTGCAACAGGCCCGCCGCGAGGGGGTGCCCAGCCAGGGGCGACCTGCACCGGCGCCGACTGGCCCGCGCCTTGCCAGGGGCGGGCCGGGCACGGCCCTCGGTTTGTCAGGTCTTGCGCAGAATGCCCCACCCGGCGGCGGCGGCGGCCCCGAGCCTAACCCTTGACGTGATGATCGCCGTGGCGGACTAGGTCGATGCCCAATAGGAGAGCACGAATGCGTTTGAGAAGCCTGCTTCCCGTCCTGCTCGCCGGTCTGGCGGCCTCCGCCGGCACCGCTTCGGCCCAGGATCTCAGCGGGACGCTGAAGAAGATCAAGGAGACCGGGCAGATCACGCTGGCCTACCGCGATTCCTCGGTGCCGTTCTCCTACCTCGACAACAACCAGAAGCCGGTCGGCTTCGCGATGGACATCTGCTACAAGATCGTCGACGCGGTGAAGTCCGAGCTGAAGCTCGACAAGCTCGAGGTCAAGCTCAACCCGGTGACGTCGGCGACGCGCATCCCGCTGATCGCCAACGGCACCGTCGACCTCGAATGCGGCTCGACCACCAACAACGTCGAGCGGCAGAAGCAGGTCGCCTTCACCAACACCCACTTCCTCACCGCCAACCGCTTCATCGCCAAGAAGTCGAGCGGCCTGACGAAGTTCGAGGACCTGAAGGGCAAGACCGTCGTGTCGACCTCGGGCACGACCAACATCAAGCAGATCAACGAGTACAACGCCGAGAAGAAGCTCGGCATCACGATCCTGCCGGCCAAGGACCACGCCGAGGCGTTCCTGATGGTCGAGACCGGCCGCGCCGCCGCCTTCGTGATGGACGACGTGCTGCTCGCCTCGCTCGCCGCCTCGTCCAAGGAGCCGACCGCCTACGCGATCTCGACCGACGCCCTGTCGAAGCCCGAGCCCTACGGCATCATGCTGCGCAAGGACGATGCGCCGTTCAAGAAGGTCGCGGACGCCGCCACCGCCGCCTTCTACAAGAGCCCCGAGGCCAAGGTCACCTACGACAAGTGGTTCATGAAGCCGATCCCGCCGCGGGACATCAACCTGAACCTGCCGATGAGCGAGGCGCTGCAGCACGCCTTCGCCAAGCCGAGCGACAGCCCGGACCCGGCCGCCTACTGATCTGAAGACCGGGCGCCGCTTTCGCTGCGGCAGGGCGGCGCCCCACTTCGTTCCCTCTCGGCACTTTTTCCCTGTGCCTTCGCCCGCGTCCGGCCTCGCCCGGGCCGGAAAACCGTATACCATCGGACGCCGACATCAGCCTCCCCGAGAACCGAGCGGACCCGGAAGACAGGGCATGAACTACAACTGGAACTGGGGCATCTTCTTCGAGGCGTCGCCCGAGGGGAACGGCACCTACGCCGACATGCTGCTGTCGGGCCTGATGTGGACGATCCTCACGGCGCTCTGCGCCTGGGTCATCGCCTTCGCCATCGGCTCGGTCGTCGGCGTGCTGCGCACCCTGCCGAGCCGCGGGGCGCAAGCGGTCGGCAACGCCTATGTCGAACTCTTCCGCAACATCCCGCTCCTCGTGCAGATGTTCCTCTGGTACTTCGTGCTGCCGGAGGTGCTGCCGGAATCCTGGGGCACCTGGCTGAAGCAGCTGCCAAACGCGCCGTTCTACACCGCCGTGGTGTGCCTCGGCTTCTTCACCGCCTCGCGCGTCGCCGAGCAGGTGCGGGCCGGCATCCAGGCCCTGCCGCGGGGCCAGCGCATGGCCGGCACGGCGCTCGGGCTCACCACCGCCCAGACCTACCGCTACGTGCTGCTGCCCAACGCCTACCGCATCATCCTGCCGCCGCTGACCTCCGAGTTCCTCAACAACCTGAAGAACACGTCGGTGGCGCTGACCATCGGCCTCCTGGAGCTGACTGCGCGAGCCCGCGCGATGCAGGAATTCTCGTTCCAGGTCTTCGAGGCCTTCACGGCGGCGACCCTCATCTACATCGTCATCAACCTGCTGGTGGTGACCGTGGCCGGCGTGATCGAGCGCCGCGTCGCGGTGCCGGGCCGCTGATCCTCTAACGCTTCGGGCAGGGTCCTCGCGATGTTCTCGAATTTCGATTTCGGCGTCATCCTGAATTCCTGGCGCTACCTGTTCCTCGACGGGATGACCTTCACGCTGACCCTGACCGCGCTCGCGGCGATCGGCGGCGTGATTCTCGGCACGCTGATCGCCATGATGCGGCTGTCGGGCCTGCCTGTGCTGCCCCAGATCGCCAAGGTCTACGTCAACTTCATGCGCTCGCTGCCGCTGGTGCTGGTGATCTTCTGGTTCTACTTCCTGGTGCCGTATATCGGGCAGTGGGTCACCGGGTCCGAGCGGCCGATCCAGGTCGGCGCCTTCTCGTCCTCGCTCATCACCTTCACGCTGTTCGAGGCGGCCTACTTCTCCGAGATCATGCGGGCGGGCATCCAGTCGATCCCCAAGGGACAGGGCGCGGCGGCCTCGGCGCTCGGCCTCACCTACTGGCAATCGATGGCCAACGTCATCCTGCCCCAGGCCTTCCGCAACATGCTGCCGGTGCTTCTGACCCAGACCATCGTGCTGTTCCAGGACACCTCACTGGTCTACGTCCTGTCGATCACCGACTTCCTCGGCGCCGCCTCCAAGATCGCGCAGCGCGACGGGCGCCTCGTCGAGATGTACCTGTTCGCGGCCGTCGTCTACTTTGCCGTCTGCTTCATCGCCTCGCTCCTGGTGCGCCGCCTGCAGCGCCGGGTCGCCATCATCCGATAGGATCCGCGCCATGACCTCCTCCGCGATGCCGCCCGTCAGCCCCGTCTCGGAGCCGCAGGCCGCGGCCGACGCGGCGCCGGGCACCGGCCCCGTCGGTACCCTGCTCACCGAGCGCCCGCCCGTCGCGGCGACCACCGGCCCGATGATCGCCATCGACACCGTCTCGAAGTGGTACGGCGACTTCCAGGTGCTGACGAACTGCACCACCTCCGTCACCAAGGGCGAGGTGGTGGTGGTCTGCGGCCCCTCGGGCTCCGGCAAGTCGACGCTCATCAAGTGCGTCAACGCTCTCGAACCGTTCCAGAAGGGCCAGATCACCGTCGACGGCACCAAGATCGCCGACAAGAAGACCAACCTGCCCAAGCTCCGCTCGCGGGTCGGCATGGTGTTCCAGCATTTCGAGCTGTTTCCGCACCTGTCGATCACCGACAACCTCAGCCTCGCCCAGCGCAAGGTGCTCGGGCGGAGCAAGGACGAGGCGCAGGCCAAGGGCCTCGCCCTGCTGGAGCGGGTCGGCCTCAAGGCCCATGCCCACAAGTTCCCGGGCCAGCTCTCCGGCGGTCAGCAGCAGCGCGTGGCGATCGCCCGGGCGCTCGCCATGAACCCGATCGTGATGCTGTTCGACGAGCCGACCTCGGCCCTCGACCCCGAGATGGTCGGCGAGGTGCTCGACGTGATGGTCGAGCTCGCCAAGGAGGGCATGACCATGATGGTGGTGACCCACGAGATGGGCTTTGCCCGCAAGGTCGCCCACCGGGTGATCTTCATGGACAAGGGCGAGATCGTCGAGGACGCGCAGAAGGAAGAGTTCTTCGGATCGCCCCGCAGCGAGCGCGCCCAGACCTTCCTGTCGCGAATCCTGTCGCACTGAACGTGCGCCATCCGCAGGTGTGAGTGCGAGGGGCCCCGCGTGGGCCCCTTGTCGTTGGTCGAAGACCCGCAACCCGACCCTCCCCCCTCTGCGGGGGAGGATGGCCCCCGGAGGGGGCCGGGAGAGGGGACGCCGCCTCCGGAGAAGTCGCGACCAGTCTCAAAGGCGCCACGTCGATTAGCGTCGCGCTGCCCCTCTCCCGGCTCACTGCGTTCGCCACCCTCCCCCGCAGAGGGGGAGGGTTGAGGTCGAGCTGGTTGACATCCGCCGCTCACGCGGATGTGAACGTCTCCCGCAGAACAGCGAGACCCCGCGGGATTAGACGCCGCCCGGCGCACGTTCACCCATTATGATGCTTCGCAAGCGCCCCGATGTCCTCGACCTCCTGGTGCCGCTCCGGCGCTACGCCCGGTCCCTGACGCGCGATTCCGCTCAGGCCGACGACCTCGTGCACGACACCCTCGTGCGCGCCCTCGAGCGCCAGGGCTCCCTGCGCCCGGGCACCAACCTGCGCACCTGGCTGATGACGGTGCTGCACAACGCCTTCATCGACGACCAGCGCCGCCGCAAGGTGGAAGCACGCTACGCCGATGCCCTCGGCCACATCGTCGAGGAGGCGACGCCGCCGGCCCAGGAAGGCCATGTGCGCCTGGCCCAGGTGCGCGAGGCGTTCGGGCGCCTGCCGGCTGAGCAGCGCGAGGCCCTGCACCTCGTGACCATCGAGGGGCTGGCCTACCAGGAGGCCGCCGACGTGCTCGGCATCCCGATCGGCACGCTGATGTCGCGCCTCGGACGGGCCCGGGCGGCCCTGCGCAATATCGAGAGCGGCGGCGTCTCCCGCCTGCCGGCCCCGGAGGACGCGCCCGAGCGACCGGCCCCGCGCCTGCGGGTGGTCGAGGGCGGCACCAGCACGAGGGCGTCGTGATGAGCGGCGAACACTCACCGGAGACGACCATGGATCCGATCACCGAGGCCGACCTGAACGCCTATATCGATGGCCAGCTCGACCTCGGCCGGCGGATCGAGGTCGAGGAGCATCTGGCGGCGCGGCCGGAGGTGGCGGCCAGGGTGATGGCCGACCTGCACACCCGCGACGCCCTGCGCGCCGCCTTCGGGCCGGTGCAGGGAATCGAGGGGCACGGTGTCGACGTGCGGCCTGGCCCCTCGCCCGAGCGCCTCGCCGCGGCGGCCCGCCGCCTCGACCGGGCGCTGACCTGGCGGCGCATCGGCGCGCGGCTCCAGCGCGCCGCCGTGATCGCCATGCTGGTCGGGACCGGCTGGCTCCTGCACAACGAGACCGGCGATTTCGGCGTGCAGAACACCAACGCCTCGACCTATTCCCCGACCTTCGTCGAGGAGGCGTTGCAGGCCCGCCAGGCCGCCCAGGTCCGCGCCCGGGTGACCTCGCAGCGCCCGACCCCGGCCTATGACCGCCGCGAGGTCGAGGCGGCGACCGGCATCGCCCTGCCCGACTTGCCGTCGGACTGGCGCGTCGACGACATGCAGATCTTTCCCTCGCGCAGCGGCGCGGGCGTCGAGGTCGCGATCGATGCCGGCCAGCTCGGCAAGGTCGCGCTCTTCGCCACCCGCATGCCGGATGCGGAGGCGAGCGCGCCCGCCATCGTCCGCTCGCCGGAGGCCGTCACGGTCTACTGGAAGGCCGGGCACGGCGCCTACGCCCTCAGCGGCTCGGGCAGCGAGCCCGATCTCGGCCGCGCCGCCGCCACCCTGGCGGCCCTGAAGCACTGACCGTCTCACCCGCCCCATCCCGGAGCACTCTCCCCGATGAATACTCCTTACGCCTGGCAGACCCATGCGGCTCCCGCCGGTGCGGTCTTCGACGAGGGCCTGCGGCGCCACATGCTGCGGGTCTACAACACGATGGGCCTCGGCCTGGCGCTGACCGGCCTCGTCGCGCTCGGCGTCTCCTCGACCCCGGCACTCTATAAGCCGCTCTTCGGCACGCCGCTGAAATACGTCGTGATGCTGGCCCCGCTGGCCTTCATCATGGTGCTGTCGTTCCGCGCCGACCGGATCTCGGCCGCCACCGCCCACACCCTGTTCTGGACCTTCTGCGGGGTGATGGGGCTGTCGCTCGCCTCGATCTTCCTGGTCTTCACCGGCACCAGCATCGCCCGCACCTTCTTCATCACCGCGGCGATGTTCGGGGCGACCAGCCTGTACGGCTACACCACCAAGCGCGACCTCTCGCGGATGGGCTCGTTCCTGGTGATGGGCTTGATCGGCCTCGTCATCGCCAGCCTGGTCAACATCTTTCTGGCCTCGTCCGCGCTGCAATTCGCGATCTCGCTGATCGGCGTGGTGATCTTCACCGGCCTCACCGCCTACGACACCCAGTCGATCAAGGAGCAGTATGCCGAGAACTGGGGCGAGGAAGCCAATTCCAAGCTCGCGGTGTTCGGCGCCCTGTCGCTCTACCTGAACTTCATCAACCTGTTCCAGATGCTGCTGAGCCTCACCGGCGAGCGGGAATAATCACCTCCCTCCACCACGAACGGACCCTCGACTTCACACCCGCTCGTCCCGCGAGGGATAGGCGGGTTTTTTCGCTGTCCGTCATGCTCCCAAGGACGCGAGGGGCAAGGATGCGAGGGGCAAGACGGCGGCCTCTGCCCTCGACGGAAACGGATCGGGAACTCTCCTCGCTGCCCCCTCGATAACCGTCCTTGCCGACGCTCAGTGTCCTGTGGGCGGCAAATAGCGCATTGCTGCGATGAGAATACCGACCGCCGCGACAAGCATGCCGCCGAGCTTCACGGTCATCCGTTGTTCAAGAAGGCGCAGTTCACCCCGCACATCGGCAATCTCGGATCGCAGTGAGGCCAAGCCGAGATCCAAGTCCTTCCGGAGCGCGGCGTTGCTGACATCCAGATCCTTCCGGAGCGCGGCGTTGCCGAGTTCGAGCTTGTGGACGGCGTTGTCCAGGTCCGCCTTGCTGGCAGCCTGGGTATCCATGAAGTCGGCCAGCGCCTCGACCTGTTCGGTGGTGAACCCGGCCTTCTGGAGCTTCAGGACGGCAGCGGCGCTCATCGGTTCGGCATCCTGCAAAGTCGGTGCTTGTCGCGGATCTGCTTTTGAATATCGTCGACGCGGGCGACGAACATGTCGTTCAGCATCTCATCGTCAGTCGTCGGCACGACCCGCTCGGCCTCTTGAAACTCTGACATCGGGGCCGCGAGGCCCGAAGACGCGGGCTTCGCGGCTCCCGGAACGTTCACGCCGGGCTTGACGATCTCCGATCCCCCTCGAACGAGGATGCGAAGCGCCGCGGCGCGAGAGGCGATGCGGCTGCCGGAGCGGACATCGTCGATCGCTGCGACCGACGACGTGGACACCGACGAGCTGGGCATCGGCGTGTCGACGAGCGCGCAATTCGGTTCACCCATGAGGCCAGCATGCCTGCCGACATAGTGTCGATCAACGGCAGATGTGTCGTTGCCATGCGATGGACGAGCGCGGCGCGAGGCCGGACGCGGGAACGAGGGGCGCTTGACGCCCGGGCGAAGCCTCACCTCGTTCCCCCCTCCCGCCGAGCCTCGAAATCCCCCGATGTCATGACAAGCCGTTTTCCCCCCGGGGCCTGCCGCCACTCTGCCCTTGCACCCCGCCCCTTGACCTCCCGCCGCCCCAAGCCCCACACCGCGCGCCGAGAGGCGCCCATGTCCGACATCCTGGTCATCGACAACTACGATTCCTTCACCTGGAACCTCGTCCACCTGATCGGGCCGCTCGCCGGCGCGATCGAGGTGGTGCGCAACGATGCGATCACCGTCGAGGAGATCCGCCGGCGCGCGCCCGACGCCCTGGTGCTGTCGCCCGGCCCCTGCACGCCGAGCGAGGCCGGTATCTGCCTCGACGTGGTGCGGAGCTTGAGCGACGAGATCCCGATGCTCGGCGTCTGCCTCGGCCTCCAGGCGATCGGCCAGGCCTTCGGCGGCGATGTGGTGCGGGCGCCGGCTCCGATGCACGGCAAGGTCTCGCAGGTGCGGCACCGGGCGACCGGGCTGTTTCGCGGCATCAACGGGCCGTTCTCGGCCACGCGCTACCACTCGCTGGTCGTCGAGCGGGCGACCTGCCCGGCGAACCTCGTCGTGACCGCGGAGGCCGACGGGCTGATCATGGCCCTGGAGCATGCGGAGCGGCCGGTGCACGGGGTGCAGTTCCACCCCGAGAGCATCCTGTCGCAGCACGGCGAGACCATGGTGCGCAATTTCCTCGCCCTCGCCGCGGCGTGGAATATGAAGGCCCGGGGTGACAAGCGCGGCCGAGATGTGCATTGACGGGACCGGCCCGACACAGGCGCTGAGATCAGGCACGTACTCGTCATGGACTCGTTCAAGCCCTACCTGGCGAAGGTCGCCACGGGCGCCGCGCTGACGCGCGAGGAGGCGCGCCGCGCCTTCGATCACCTGCTCTCCGGCGAGGTGACGCACGCCCAGGCCGGCGCCTTCCTGATGGCCCTGCACGTCCGCGGCGAGGCTCTGGACGAGATCACCGGCGCCGCGGGCGCCTTGCGCGAGCGCATGACCCGCGTCGCGGCGCCCGAGGGCGCGATCGACATCGTCGGCACCGGCGGGGATCATTCGGGCAGCTACAACGTCTCGACGCTCGCGGCGATCGTCACCGCCGCCTGCGGCGTGCCGGTGGCCAAGCACGGCAACCGCGCCGCCTCGTCCCGCTCGGGCGCCGCCGACGTGCTCTCGGCGCTGGGCGTCGGCATCGGCCTCACCCCCGATCACCTCGCCCGCTGCCTCGCAGAGGCAGGCCTGTGCTTCATGTTCGCCCAGTCGCACCACGCCTCGATGCGCCACGTCGCGCCGGTGCGGGTCGAGATCGGCACCCGGACCCTGTTCAACGTGCTCGGGCCGCTCTGCAACCCGGCCGGGGTGTCGGCGCAGCTGCTCGGCGTCTACGCGGCTTCCCTCGCCGAGCCGATGACCCGGGTGCTGGGCGAACTCGGCAGCCGCCGGGTCTGGACCGTGCACGGCTCGGACGGGCTCGACGAGATCACCACCACCGGCCCCACCGCCGTAGTCGCCCTGGAAGACGGCGCGATCCGCCGCTTCACCCTCGATCCGCGGGAGCTGGGCCTGCGCCTGGCACAACCGGAGGAGTTGCGCGGCGGCGACCCGGCGCACAATGCGGGGGCCCTGCGCGAGGTCCTCGACGGCGCCCGCACACCCTACCGCGACATCGGAATCCTCAATGCCGCAGCGGCCCTGATGGTGGCCGGGCGCGTTGACAGCCTGCAGGACGGCGTGACCCGCGCCGCCCAGGCGATCGATACCGGCGCGGCCAGGGCGGTCCTGGAGCGCCTGGCGGTCGTCTCGAACGCGTAATTCGACGGCGTCTCCCTGAACTCGATATCCCCGACACGCTCCCGAGGGGAGGACACGGCCTTGTCCGACACCGATACGACGTCTTCCGACGGCGAGGCCCGGCCGCGCCCGGCCGACGTGCTCGCCCATATCGAGGCCTACAAACGGCGCGAGATCGCCTCGGCGAAGCTGCGCGTGCCGCTGGCCGAATTGGAGAAACGCGCCGCGAAGGCCGACCCGCCCCGGGGCTTCGCCGACGCGATCGCCGCCCACGTGGCGCAGGATCGCTTCGCGCTGATCGCCGAGATCAAGAAGGCCTCGCCCTCCCGCGGCCTGATCCGCGAGGATTTCGATCCGCCGGTCCTCGCCCGCGCCTACGAGGCGGGCGGCGCCACCTGCCTGTCGGTGCTCACCGACGAGCCCTCGTTCAAGGGCAAGCCCGAATACCTGACGGCGGCCCGCGCCGCCTGCTCGCTCCCGGTCCTGCGCAAGGACTTCCTGTTCGAGCCCTACCAGGTGGTCGAGGCCCGGGCCTGGGGCGCCGACTGCATCCTCGTCATCATGGCGAGCCTCGACGACGACGAGGCGTCGGCCCTGGTCGAGACCGCCCACGATCTCGGCATGGACGTGCTGGTCGAGGTGCATGACGAGGCGGAGCTGGCCCGCGCGCTGCCCCTCGGCACCCGGCTCATCGGCGTCAACAACCGCGACCTGCGGACCTTCAAGGTCTCCCTCGACAACGCCGTGCGCCTGAGCCCGCTGGTGCCCCAGGACCGGATCCTGGTCGGCGAGAGCGGCATCGGCAGCCACGGCGACGCGCAGATCCTGGCGCGTGCCGGCATCCGCACGCTGCTCGTCGGCGAGAGCCTGATGCGGCAGGACGACGTGACGGCGGCGACGAAGCAGTTGCTGTTCGGCGATCAGGCCTGAGTCGCGACGGGGGCGGTCAGGAACCCGATCAGGGCTTCGCCGACCGCCGCCGGCTCCTCGTGCTGGAGCCAGTGGGTGGCCTGCGGAAAGTAGCGTAAAGTGCCCTGCTCGCAGAGGCGCAGGCTCTCGGCGGCAAGCCCGCGTTCGAGCGCCGTGTCGCGCTCGCCCCACAGCACCAGGACCGGCGGCCGGATCGGTCCCGGCGCCGGCCCCCGCCTCAGGCGCAGGGCCCGGTACCAGTTCAGCATCGCCGTGATGGCGCCAGGCCGGCGCCAGGCGGCGGCGTAGAGGTCGAGATCGTGGGGCGAGAAGGCGCCGGGCCGGCTCGAATTCGTCAGGGCCCGGCGGAGAGCCGCGCAATCGCCGACGCGCAGCAGCGCCTCGGGCAGGCCGGGGAGCTGGAACAGCCCGACATAGACGCTCCGCAGCGCCTGAGTCGGGTGCCGGCGGGCATAGGCGCCGAACACGTCCGGATGCGGCGCGTTGAGGATCGCCAGCCGCTCCAGGCGATCGGGATGGCGCGCGGCCACCCACCAGGCGACGAGGCCGCCCCAATCGTGCCCGACGAGGCGGAAGCGATCATGCCCGAGGGCGTCGGCGAGGCCGGTCACGTCGTCGGCGAGACGGTCGAGATGGTAGGCCGCGATCCCCTCCGGCCGGCTCGACAGGCCGTAGCCGCGCTGATCCGGCGCCACCACCCGCAAGCCCGCTGCCGCGAGCGGGCCGATCTGGTGCCGCCAGCCCCACCAGGTCTCGGGGAAGCCGTGGAGCAGCACGGTGAGGGGCCCGTCCTCCGGGCCGGCCTCGGCGACGGACAGGGTCAGGCCGCGGACCGGGATGCGACGTGTCGTGGGATCGATCGGCGTCATCGCGGCGGCCTCCTCGGTGACTTGAGCCTCGATGACTCAAGCCTCGGTGACTTGCCTCGGTGACTTGGACAGCGAGAGCGGAACGCGGCACCGAGGTCGGGTTCGGTAGACTGACGCTGAGCGAGGCGTTGCGCCGCAGCATCACCTGCGACGTGGATACCACAAAACGCGGATAGACCCTTGCCAGCCGAGCGGGCAGGGCTTAGCTTTTAATGGCAACGCGGCGATGGCGTCGCGGCGTTGCTGCCCTCTTTGGGCGTTTCCTCCCTAGACTTGGGCCACACCTCGCGTGTGGCCTTTTTTCTTAGGTGCGAGGACGTCTGTCAACGGTCAAGCTGAGTGGGATTCACCGTGTTTTGCGCGAGCCCGCAGGGCCTTGCGCCGGGACCGACAAGGTCCGGACAATCCCGGACCGGCCGCGTTCACCATCCATCAAGCAAAGGTGCGGATGCGCACGGCGCAAGACGCCCTTACGTCCTAAACGTCGCCCTGTCACGCGGCGAAGGAGGCTCGGCGATGATCAGGGAAAGACTCGACGACATCCGGTTCCTCGTGACCCTCGCGGTGGTGGCGATGGTCGGCAGCCTGCTCGCGGGCCTGTTCACCTGAGACGGGCAGGCCCGATTTTTTGCCGATCCGATTTTTTGAAAAACTTCTTTTCGGCGGTGGCATCGGGGCGGTTCACGCCGTGCCGGCCACCAGGGCCGCGACGGCAGCGCGGTCCGGCAGGGCCTCGAACACGCCCTTGCGGCAGACCACGCAGGCACCGCAGGCGGCAGCCATGCGCAGGCTCTCGGGGAGCGGGCGGCCCTCGGCGAGACCGACCGCGAGCCCCGCCGTGAAGGCGTCGCCGGCCCCGAGCGTGTCGAGTGCCGTCACGGAGAAGGCCGGCTGGGCCAGGACGGGATGGCCGATCCGGAAGGCGAGCGCGCCACCGGCCCCGAGGGTGATCACGACGAGGTCCGGCCCGCGGGCGAGGAGCGCCTCCGCGAGGCCGCCCCAGGCCTCCGGGCCCCCCTCGCCCGCCCCGCTCCCGCCATCGGGCACGGGCATCCCGAGGGCCGCGCCGAAGGCCGCCGCCTCGACGGCGTTGACGACCAGGATCGCGGCCTGCGCCAGAATCTCCGGCAACGGCACCCGGAACGGCGACGGGTTGAGCAGGGTGCGCACGCCCGCCGCGCGGGCGATCCGGAAGGTCTCCGCCACCGCATCGTCACCGACCTCGAACTGCGCCAGGACGAGGGCGCTCCCGGCGATCCGCTCCGCCGCCGCCCGCACCTCCGCGGCCCCAAGCCGGGCATTGGCGCCCGGATGCACCGCGAGGCAGTTCTCGCCCGAGGCGTCGATGAAGCCGATGCCGGCCCCCGTCGGGCCGGCGAAACGGTGCAGCATCGCGGCGGGCAGGCCGGCACGGGCGAGGGCCGGCGCGGCGAGGGCCGCGAGCGGGTCGTCGCCGATCGCCAGGAGGCCGTCGACCGTGGCGCCGAGACGCCGTGCGCCGACCGCGAGGTTGAGGCCCTTGCCGCCCGGCTCGACCAGGAAAGCCTGTGCCCTCAGCGATTCGCCCGCTCGCGGCAGACGGTCAACCGTGGCAGAACAGGCCACCACGAAGCTCCCGAGGACGAAGAGAGCCGGATCGGCCACCATGTCGACTCTCTCCCCGACGCTGATTTCGGCGCTCATGCCCCCTCCCCATCCCGTCGCCCGCGCCGTGCCGGCGCGCGGCCGTCGCATCGGCTGAGCCGCCGATGCCCGAGCCCTCGTCCGGGCCCGGCCCGGGCCCCCCTGCCCTGACGAGCCTGGTGCGGCTGCGCCACGATACCGCGAAGCCGCTCTATCAGCAGCTGGAAGAGCAGCTGCGCGGGCTGATCGAGGACGGCACGGTGGCGGGCGGCACGACGCTGCCGGCCGAGCGGCCCTTCGCGGAGGCGTTGGGCGTGAGCCGCACCACGGTGCAGCGCTGCTACGATTCCTTACGCCGGCAGCACTACCTCACCGCCCATGGCCGGCACGGCTTCATCGTCGCGGCCGGGCGCACCCGGCTCAGCCCGGGCATGGACCGGCTCAAGGGCTTCACCGAGGAGATGCGGGAACTCGGCCGCGTGCCCTCGACGCGGATCGTCGATCGCCGCGTGGTCCAGGACCGCTCGATCGCCTCGCTGTTCGGCCTGCCCTCGACCGCCCCGTTCCTGAAGCTGGTCCGCATCCGCTGCGGCGACGGCATGCCGCTGTCGCGGGAGGTGGCGTGGTACGACCTCACGGCGGTGCCGGCGCTGGCCGAGGGCGATCTCGACGGCTCGGTCTACGCATTCCTGGGCGCGCACGGGGCGGCCCTGGTGCGCTGCCGCCAGACCATCGAGGCGGCGATGCCGGACGAGACGGAATGCGCGGTGTTCGGTTTCACGCAAGCCCTGCCCTGCCTGCTGATCAAGCGCCACTCCTATGCCCGGGACGACCGGATGATCGAGTATGTCGAGGGCCTGTTTCGCGGCGACGCCTACGCCTACCGGCTCGACCTGAGGGCGTGAGCCCGAACCGCCGCCACCTCGGCACCGTAGGCCACCGGCAACTGCACCGCCGCCACCAGGGCGACCAGTTGGCTCTGCTGCCGGGTCCCGGTCTTGAGGAAGATGCGGGCGACGTGGGTGCGCGCCGTGGTGACGCTGATGCCGAGTTCCGCGGCGATCTCGGCGAGGCAGCCGCCATGGGCCAGGCCTGCGCCGACCTGCGCCTCGGCCCGGGTGAGGCCGAACAGGGTACGCAGCTGCACCTCGATCTTCCCTTGAGCCCGCAGGAGCCGGGCCACCACCACCGCCCGCCCCGGCGCCGCTTCGTCGTCCAGAGGCGAGACGCAGACCGAGACGCCCGGCTCGTCCGGGCCGCCGCCCTCGAGCTGCAGGAAGCCGACCGCCTCCCCGGGCCGCCCGTCGCAGGCCGCCTGGATCAGGGCCTGGAGCCGCGAGCGGCCCTCCGCCTGGCGTGCTCCGAGGTGCCTGACGACGTGATGCGCGGTTCCGTGATGCTTGGTGCCGTGACAGCCGCCTGTCGCGTGCTGGCCCGACAGGGCTCCGTCGGGCCGGTCGAGGAGGTCCGTCGCCTCCCGGTTGGCGTGGAGGATGTGCCCCTGCCGGTCGACCACCAGCACCGCGAGGGCGAGGGCGTCGAGGGCGGCGGCCGCCGCCGGCTGCCAGGCGGTCATGCCGGCGGTCACGGTGCGGTGGTCCCGGTCACGCGGCTGCGGCGCCGCCCGTCCTCCACCCCACACCCACTGCACGCGTGCATCGTCGCCCCCCGGCAAGCCGTCGCGAACGAGCGGGTCTCGACCCGTTCGGGTCCATATAAGTACCAAAACCTCTGCGGCACAAGACTGTTCATCGCAGCCGCGGCGCAGTGATTAAATCAGACATGATTGGTCTGATTGCGGTCAGATGCTTGCATCCGGCATCAATCGGAGCCCTGTGGTCGGGATTGGTATCATCCTTTCGGATGAGACGCGGGCCACCGAATGATCGACCGCTTCGTCTCGGTGCCGGCGCCATGGTCGAGGCCGCCGTGCTGGCGATCCTCACCGTCGGCTCGGCAATCGATCGCGGCATCTTCGGAGACGATCACCTGCAATCCAGGCAGTACGATTTCATTTCACGCCAGATAACAAATTGCCTGATCCGTGAATTTTTACAGCAATTGCTCGTTTCTGGAGTGCGTTCGCCTCATGAATACGGGATCGACCCCGCATCGTCTCCCCTGATCCGGGCAGCCAGGAATCCGGTATGTCGCGGAGCGTGTTCGACGCCCACGCCACATCCGCTGCACCGGCCGATCGAACCGGCTCCCGAGACGGGCCACCCGCCGTCCGGTCGACGCCGTCAGGCGGGCGCGCTCGCCAGGCGCGGCGTCGCTCCCGCCCGGCGCGGGCGGCGCCAGATCAAGCGGCCGAGGGCCGTGCCGGCGCGGCGGCAGAACAGGGCGGCGGCGAGAAACCAGGCGAGGCCGAGCCAGAGGCCCTGCAGGATCGCCAGCAGGGCCGAGCCCAGCACCAGGGCACCGCGGCCGAGCAGCGCCAGGACTGCGCGGGTGCGCCCGCCCAGGCCCTCGGACAGGCGGGCGACGCGGCGCAGGTCGTCGGCATTCTCCGCCACGGCGAGGGCCTGGAGGGTGCCGCGGGCGCCGAGCCGCGCCTGGATCCGGGCCGATTGCTCCCCGACGCTGCGGATCTCGCGGAACGCGCCCGGCTTGAGAACCCCCTTCGCCCCCTGGCGCAGGGCAGCGATGTCGAGCCGGCCGGCGGCCGCGGTGGCAAGGCCCAAAGCCTCCCGGTCGATCGCGGCGCCGGCGCTGCGGGTGAGATGCGCGGCCAGCGGCCGGGACAGCTTGCCGGTGCGGGCGGCGAGCTTCAGGGTCGTGGTGCCGGCATGGACCGGCACGCTCGAGCCGAGGGACACGATGGTGGCGCCGGTCAGCGCCAGCCCGGCGGTGGCAAGCCCGAGGAGCAGCGGGTCGTAGGCCTCGCCGCGGGCGAGCCGCCCGCCCTCGCGCCACACATCGCGCAGATCGCCGTAGCCGACGAGGTCGCCCGCCACGGCGCCGGCGAGCCCGGCCATGCCGGCCCCCTCCCCGCTGACGAAACCGGTCGCCGCGTCGGTCAGCGCCCGGCGCGGCGCGGTCTCGGCGAGCGCCGCCACGGCCGCCCGCCGCTCGGGCGAGACCGCCACGCCCCGCTCCTCGGCCAAGGCCAGGAAGCTGTGCGCCAGGTCGTCGTCGCCCGCCGCCACGGCCGCGTCGAGGCCGGCACCGATCCGCTCCGGATCGGCGACCGAAGCCAGGCGCAGGGTCGCCAGCGCCGCCGGGTCGTCGGCGGCCTCGCGCAGGCGCCAGGCCTGCGCGCATTCCGGCAGCAGGACGGGCGCGGAGACCGCGACGCCAGCGCCGGCGAGCAGCATCAGCGCCCCGGCCGCGCGCCGGCGCCAGCGCGAATCCGGCACGGCGATCCGCACCGCCTAGCCCGGCTCGACCTGCGGGGCATGGCCGCCGAGTTCGTCGACCAGCACCCGGGTGTTCTCGGAGTAGTCGATCGGCACAGCCACGAGGTGCACGCCGCCCGCCGCGAAGGCGGCCTCCAGGGTCGGCGCCAGCGCCTCGGCGGAGGTCACGCGATGGCCCTTGGCGCCGTAGGATTCGGCGTAGACGACGAAATCCGGGTTGCTGAAGGTCATGCCGTAATCGGGGAACTTGTCGACCGCCTGCTTCCAGCGGATCATGCCGTAGGCGCTATCGTCGAGCACCAGCACCACGAGGTCGAGCTTGAGGCGCACCGCCGTCTCGAGCTCCTGGCTGTTCATCATGAACCCGCCGTCGCCGCAGACCGCCAGGACCCGGCGCTCCGGATGGACGAGCTTGGCCATCATCGCCGAGGGCAGGCCCGCCCCCATCGTGGCGAGCGCGTTGTCGAGGAGCAGCGTGTTGGCGACGTGGGTGCGGTAGTTGCGGGCAAACCAGATCTTGTACATGCCGTTGTCGAGGCAGACGATGCCGTCCTCCGGCATCACCGCCCGGACATCATGGACGAGGCGCTGCGGCGTCACCGGGAAGCGGTCCTCCTCGGCCCGGTCGTTGATGCGGGCGAGGATGTGCTGGCGCATCTCCAGGAGGGCGGGCTCCGGATCGAGCCGTCCGCCGAGCCGGTCGGCCAGCGCCGTGACGGTGGTGCCGATATCGCCCACCACCTCGGCATCCGGATGGAAGACCTGCTCGACGCTGGCCGAGACGTAGCCGACATGGATCACCCGCGGGCCGCCCGCGACCCGGCCCATCAGGAAGGGCGGCTTCTCGACGGTGTCGTGGCCGATCGAGATGATGAGGTCGGCGCTGTCGATCGCCTCGTGGACGTAGTCGCGCTCCGACAGGGCCGCGGTGCCCACGTAGAGGTTCGAGCCGCCGGTCACCGCGCCCTTGCCCATCTGGGTGTTGAAGAACGGAATCCGGGTGCGGCGCACGAAGTCGGAGAGCGGCTCGACCAGGCGCGGGCGGTTGCCGGCGGCGCCGATCATGATCAGCGGGCGGCGGGCCTGGAGGATCATCGCGGCGGCGCGCTCGATCGCCGCGGGGTTGGCCACCGGCCGGTCGATCGGGTGCGACGGCACCAGGGCGACGTCGGCCTCTTCCGCCGCGATGTCCTCCGGCAGTTCGAGGTGGACCGGGCCCGGCCGCTCCTCGGTGGCGACCCGGAAGGCGTCGCGCACGATGGTGGGGATCGAGGCGGCCGACACGATCTGGCGCGTCATCTTGGTGAGCGGGCGCATCGCCGCGATCACGTCGACGATCTGGAACCGGGCCTGGCGGGCGCTCATGATCGGCTTCTGGCCGGTGAGCATCAGCATCGGCATCGCGCCGAGATGGGCGTAGGCCGCCCCCGTGGTGAAGTTGAGGGCGCCGGGGCCCAGCGTCGAGATGCACACGCCGGGCCGTCCGGTGAGGCGCCCATGGGTCGCCGCCATGAAGGCCGCCGCCTGCTCGTGGCGGGTCAGCACCAGCTCGATCTTCGACTGTCGCAGCGATTCGACGACGTCGAGATTCTCCTCGCCCGGGATGCCGAAGATCCGGTCCACGCCCTCGTTCTCGAGGGCGGCGACGAGCAGATCGGAACCTTTGGTCATCGGGCGCTCCTCCGGGCGTGTCCGTCTCTTGAGTTAAGACCCCGGATGACTCGGCGCAACGGATCGGACGCCGCCGGGTCGGTCCGGGATCGGATCGCGGCATCCGGAAGCACAGGAGCGGGGGAATGCGGCCAACGGCCCCATCATCCCGTACCCTCGGCAAGTCCGGTGCACGGACTGCCCCGATCGTCATCGCTGCGCCGGGACGAGATCGTCGTACTCTCCCGCCGTGACATCCGCAGCGTCTCGGCAGAAAGGCGCCACTCCAAATGAATAATATTATAAATTTTGTATATCGATAATTTACATTCGCAAATTTCAATTATAGATACACGTCAATATTTTAAATACTCCAGCCATGTATCAAGCGGCAACGATCGGTACCGAAGGGCCATCACGCTGTAGCGTCGCGTAAAAATCCTCCTCTTCCGTGCCATTTTATCGATCGCCGGAGACGTGGTGGCCTATCGTCAGAGAAACGATCCAGACAAAATAAGACAAAACTCGTGCGACGCCGGGGCCTCCCGGCATAACTTCGTCCTTCTGCGTCAGATTTGCCGTCTCACCGTGAGGAACCGGGCGCGAGATGCTGTGTTGCCGTGCCGCACTGCAACGGCCCGATCCGAGCCGCCGCAATGGCCCTGTCCTTCGAGCAACGGACGATTTGATGTCACCTCAATTCTGGCTCTGGCTCGGCTTCGCCGGCATGAGCGTCGGCGCTGCCCTCATCCTGTTCATCGGCAAGAGCCGCACGCCGGCCGAGGAAACGGACACCATCATCCACGGCCTCGTGCCGATCATCGCCGCCTGCTCGTATCTCGCGATGGCGACCGGGCAGGGCAGCATCGTCCTGCCGGCCGGGCCGGATGCCGGCACCGCTACCCGGGCGTTCTACTTCGCCCGCTACATCGACTGGTCGTTCACCACGCCGCTGCTGCTGCTCGGCCTGGCGAACACCGCGATGCACAGCGGCATGCGCCGCCGGGCGGTCGTCGGAGGGATGATCGGCTCCGACCTGATCATGATCGTCACCGCGCTGGTCTTCGGCCTGAGTCAGGTGGCGTGGCTGAAATGGACCTGGTTCGCGATCTCCTGCGGCGCCTTCCTGGCGGTATATTACGGCATCTTCGTGCAGCTGCGCCAAGAGAACGCCCGCGAGCGGGACGATACCCGCGCCGACTTCCTGCGCAACGCCGTGTTCCTGTCGGTGATCTGGCTCGCCTATCCGGTCGTGCTCCTGTTCGGCGACGACGGGCTCGGTCTGCTCGGCCCGGCGCTCGGCCTCGGCATCATCGCGGTGCTCGATCTCGTGGCGAAGGTCGTCTACGGCGTGATGGCGACGATGCAGACCGCCAAGCGGGTCGAGCGCGACCTCGCCGAGGGCAAGGCGGCACCGGTGCGCCCCCACCTCGCGGCGGCCGAGTAGGCGCCGATGATGCGCCGGCCTTCCCCGATCCCGGCGCTGGCCGGCGCGCCGATGCCGCAGATCCTGCGGCCCGGCCTCCTTCGGGGAGCGGCGTCCTGCCTGCTCCCCGCGGCCGCCCTGCTTCTCGCTGCGACCGCCCTGCTGCCGCGGCAGGCGGGCTGGCTCGCCGTCCTCGCCCTGGTGATCGGTCTCGGCGTGCCGCACGGCGCCCTCGACGGCGAGGTGGCGAGACCCTTCCTGCGCCCGCGCTTCGGCCGGGCCTGGTTCGCCGTCTTCGCCGCCCCCTATCTCGCGCTCACCGCGGCCGTCCTGATCGCGTGGAGGCTGGCCCCCGGGACCACCCTCGCGGGGTTCCTCGGCCTGTCGGTCCTGCATTTCGGCCGGGAGGATGCCGGGCCGGGTCGTCCGATCGAGGCCCTCGTCAGGGGCGGCCTGCCGGTCGCGCTACCGGCCCTGGCGAGCCCCGACGAGACCGCCCGCATCTTCGCGGTGGTGACCCACACCGCGATGCCGGTGCCGCCGACATGGTGGACGGCATCCGCCTGGGCCTGGCTCGGCCTCGCCCTCGCCTGGCTCATCGCGGGCCGGCCTGCCCCGCGCGTGCTCGCGGAGGTCGCCGCCTTGGGCCTCGCCTTCCTGGTCCTGCCGCCTCTCAGCGCCTTCGGGCTCTACTTCGTCTGCCTGCACGCGCCGCGGCACATGCGGGCGCTGGCCGACGACCCCGTCCGGGCGCCTGCGGTGGACGGAATGGGCCGGGCGGTCCTGCTGGCGCTGCCGGTCTTCGGGCTCACGCTGGTCGTCGGCCTTCTGCTGTGGCCGACCTATCCGCAGGGACACGGCGTCGAGCGGTTGCTCGCACTGACGCTCCAGCTCCTCGCCGCCCTGACCCTGCCGCACCTGCTGCTGGACCGGTGGGTCGAGTGGTCGGCGATGCGGGCCGATGCGCGGTCCCGTTCCCACCGCGGTGGGCGGTGAGCCACCGCCTCACTCCTGCTGGCGCGGGCGCCGCGGCGGGCGGGCCGCCATCGCCGCCGAGGCGAGGGCGTCGGCGGGGGCGGTCTTGCCGCGCACCGGGGCGCGAGCCTTCTCGGAGGCCGGGCGGGCCGGCGGCGCGGGCATCTCGGCGGGCTCCGGGGCCGCCGCGGGCGTCTCGTGGGCCGCCTTCTCCGGGACCGCCTTGGCGGCGGGCTTCGCCTTGGCAGGCTCCTTGGCCGCCCCCTTGGCCGGACCCTTCGCGGACTTGGGCTTCGCCGCCGGCGCCGCGACCGGGTCGAGGTCGGCGGCGAGCGCCATCAGGTGGCGGCGATGCGCCACCGCCGGTCCGTCCTTGAGGTCCGGGTGGTGCTTGTCGAGGCGGGTCACCAGGGCCTTGACCTCGGCATCCTTCAGCCCGTCGACGATCAGCGCCAGGGGCTGGGGGCCCAGCGCCTCGCGCACCGCCCGCAGGCCCGCCAGATCCAGGGTCTTGGCCTTCAGCTGCTTCGTCACCAGGGCGTGGGCGGCCTTGGTGACGTCGCTGCGGATCGCCGGGAAGGCCTCCGGCGCCTCCGCGATCGCGCACAGGACCGCGAGGCCGTCGATCTCAAGCGCCATCCAGGGCCTCCTTCAGCTCGGCCACCACTGGGGTGATCACCTCGCCGATCAGGTCGCGGCTGGCGTCACGATACTTGTTGGCGAAGGTCTGATACTCCAGGGTGAGCGCGTTCGCCAGGGCCGCCGATTGCGGCACGCGGGTCCTGAACAGTCGAAACCGCGCGCCTTCCGCAGCGGCACTCTCCTGGAGCGTGGCGTAGGTGGTCGCCTGCTGCTTGGTGTTCTGCCAGCGGGTGATCAGCACGTGCGGGGGTCGTTTGGGCGCCAGCATGCTCTCCGAGGCGCTGCCGACGCCCCAGATCGTCTCGTAGAACGCCTTGAGGCCGTAGGTGGACAGGAAGTCCGAGATGCAGGCGACCACCACGAGGTCGCTCGCCCGGATCGCCACCTCGGTCATCGGCGAGATGCCGGGGGCGCAGTCGAACAGCACGTAGTCGTACTGGTCGCGCAAGGGCGCGAAGTCTTCCTGGAACAGCTTCCACAGGTGGCCCTCGATGGCGTGCATCGAGTATTTGCGCTTGGTGAGCGCGTAGATGATCTCGCGCTCGACGATGCGCAAGGAGGGGCCGGAGGCCAGCAGCGAGATCGGCAGCGGCTCGCCGAGATGCGTGGTGCTCGAGACGTAGTCGCGGATGAAGTCCGGCAGGGCGGCCTTGTCGCGGTCGACGATGCGCAGGCCCAGGTAATAGTCGAGGGTGCGGCCCCCGGTGATCATCTCGGCCAGGATCCCGTCGCCGGCAAAGCACACCGAGGCGCTGGCCTGGGGGTCGAGGTCGATCACCAGCACCGAGGCGCCGCCGGCGGCCAGCGCATCGGCCAGCATCACCACGCTGGTGGTCTTGCCGACGCCGCCCTTCATGTTGGCGACAGCAACGAGCTTGCCGGAAACGGGCTTGCCGGTCATGTGCGGATTCCCGGCCGCTCGGCGGGGGCGCGGGTCCGCAGCGTCGTCGCGGCGGGCGGGCGGAACGGGGCCATCGGGGCTCTCTTCACGGCGGGTCCCC
The DNA here is from genome assembly GCF_019216885.1 of Methylobacterium sp. SyP6R. Taxonomy (NCBI): domain Bacteria; kingdom Pseudomonadati; phylum Pseudomonadota; class Alphaproteobacteria; order Hyphomicrobiales; family Methylobacteriaceae; genus Methylobacterium; species Methylobacterium synurae. The sequence continues at coordinate 5,079,171 of NZ_JAAQRC020000001.1, forward strand.
TTTCCACCACCGGGGCTTGCGGCAAGTCAAGGCCGGTTGCAGGGCGCTCCCTGCTTCAGCCGCCGCAGCGGGTATAGGTGGCCGAGCCGCGCTCGCTCGCCCAGGTCAGGCGGCTGCCCGCCACGGTCAGGCGCACCCGCGAGGTCCAGTGGCGGCCGGCGCTGCTGCACGAGGCGGTCATGGTCCAGCTCCGCCCCTCGCGCCGCGTGTTCCGGAACCGGCACACAGTCTTGCCGGCCCGGGCGCTGCCCGGCCGGATCACCGCCGGCAGCAGGCCGTGGCGGGCGGAGCGTCGGCTGGAGCAGGCAGCAAGGCCCGGTCCCCACACGCCCGCATAGGCCGGTGGCACGTCCTCGTCGGCGTCCCCCATCGCCTCGACCGCGCGGGGAGCCTCCTTGACGGGCCGCTCGCGCTCCGCCCGGCCCTCCTCGCGCGGCTCGGGCTTCGGCCGCGGCGTGGCGGTCCGGACGGGCGGGGCCGGCGTCCTGTCCTCCGGATCGTCCTCGGGCGCGAGGTCGCGGGGGGCGAGGTCGTGGGCGGGGGCGGGCTTGACCGGGCCGAAGCCGGACTCGTCCGGGCCCGCATCCCGCAGCGGCGCCGCGCCATCGCGGGCGCCGACCCGGCCCGGCGGCTCGCGCCAGGTGCTCGCCGGCTGGCCCGCCTCCGGCGGCACCGCATCCGGCGGCGGACGGCGGCGATAGATGGGAATCGTCGAGCGGTAAGGCTTCGACAGGACCGGCGGGTCGGCGGGGATCTCGAGGTCCGACTGCGCGACGGCCCGGCCCGGCCCGGCCATGCTGGCCGCGCCGGCCAGCACGAACAGGCCGGCCGCGAAAAGGCCCGCGCGGTGAAACGCCCTCATGATGCCCCCAAGGGTCCCCCGACGGATGCCGGCGGTCAAGTCTTAGAGCGCGCGCGAACCTCATGGACATGGGCTTCGGGACCGAGCGCGCAGCGAAATCGTCGGTGTCGCCCGGCGGACACTGTCCCGAGGGGCAAACTTGCCTAGAGCGCTTCACGATCGCGCTGCCATCGCGAAGCTCTCTAGGTCTTTGATTTTGCGGCATTTTCTGCGACGGACCGGCATCCGCTCCGTCGGAAAATGCTCTAGCGGCCGAAGATGCCCTTCAGGAACTGCGCCGTGCGGTTGCGCTTGCGCTTGCGCTCCAGCTCGGCCGCGTCCTTCACCCAGGCGACCTGCACCACCCGGCGCTCGCCCTCGAACGGCCGGTGGCCGTGCCAGGAATTGTCGGCGCGCAGGAAGGCGAACATCGTTCCCATGGTCGGCGGCACCTCGACCGCGTAGGGCTCGAACCGCTCGCCGTCGTAGAGCACCCGCAGGCGCCCGGCCTCCGGCGCGTCCCACTCGTCGTTCATGTAGACGAGCAGCGTCATCACCTTCGAGGGGCCGTCGGTGTGGATCGCGCCGTATTTCGGCTGCGAGCGGCGCATGATCGTGGTGAGCCGCGGGCAGGAGACGAGGTCGATGCCGAACTTCTCGCTCAGCACCCGCGAGAAGGCGTCGCTCTCCAGTTCCTCGATCAGGTCCTTGAAGCGGCCGGCGAGCTGCACCTCGTCCACCGTGAGGTAGCCGGGCTTGGCGATGGCCGGGAAGTCGCGCTTCAGCTCAGGCACCGCGTCCGGGCGCAGGACCTGCCGGCCGAGGAAGTACTGGTAGGGGTCGTGCGCCACGGGGGCGGCGCGCACGGCGTCGACATCGAGGATCGAGAGGGACGACATGGGAGCAATCGCACTCGTCAGGCTGGAGCATTCTCCGGCGAAGCGAATACCGGTTCGTCGGAGAAGACGCTGCAAGATCGAAGACCCGGAGCCGCCCCCGATCGCAACGCGATCGCGCGCGGCTCCAGGCGTGGGGCACGCGGAACACCGGCGGACCATCGGGGCGGATTGCGGCAGCGGCGGGGCACCGCGGCCCTTGGCTACGCGCCCCAGGTCTGGCCCCGTGCGTTCACGTCTCGGCGAGCGCGCGGGGGCGCGCACCGATGTTCGACGCCTTGCCGCGAGGGGACCGGGCTTGACGCGTGAACGGGGTTTAACTTGCAACGGCAACGGCGCCATGGTCCTGCCACGGGGCTGACCCATGGCGGGTCGGACGGCCGCGGGCTTCGGATGCCCTCGCGAGAGTCCCGCCGCGATGACGGCGACCGGGAGCGTCGCGAGAGGCACGCGAGGCCAGGCGCTCCCGACCGCCACCGAATCACCGGCCCGCCGCCTTGAGAGGCGGGCCCGCATGAGGCCCGCCCGCCGGGCGGCCCGGAGACCGCGATGCACGGCTTGAAGCAGGCCCTCCTGCAGATCTGGCGCCTGGCCTATCCCTACTACACGACCCGCGAGGTCACGACGGTGCGGCTGTGGCCGCTGCCGGCGGTGAAGATGCAGGAACGCTGGGTCGCGCTGACCATGGCGGCCCTGGTGATCGGCATCGAGTTCGCTCAGGTCGCGATCAACGTCCGCCTGTCGTACTTCAACCGCGACTGGTTCAACGCCATCCAGAGCAAGGATGCGGCGGCGTTCTGGTCGCTCCTGTTCTCGGTGTTCTGCCTCTGGGCCGCGGTCTACGTGGCGAGCGCCATCATCCAGTACGTGATCCAGTCGTTCCTGCGCATCCGCTGGCGGGCCTGGATGACGCGGCACTACGTCGACCGCTGGCTCGGCAACGACACCCATTACCGCATGGGCTTCTCCGGTGCCCAGGCCGACAACCCCGACCAGCGCATCGCCGACGACATCGACCAGTTCACCCAGACGACGCAGTCGCTGACCATCAGCTTCCTGTCGGCGGTCTCGAACCTGATCTCGTTCTCGGTGATCCTGTGGAACATCTCGGCCGCCTTCACGGTGCCGGGGACCGACTGGCACGTGCCGGGCTTCCTGGTCTGGGGCGCGCTGATCTATTCGGCGCTCGTCACCTGGATCACCCACCGCATCGGCAAGGCGCTGGTCGGGCTCAACTTCGAGCAGCAGCGCCGCGAGGCGGATTTCCGCTTCTCGCTCGCCCGCCTGCGCGAATACGGCGAGCAGGTGGCGCTCCTCGGCGGCTCCCGGGCCGAGAAGGTCTCGCTCGGTGACCGCTTCTCCGCCCTGATCCAGAATTTCTATGCCATCGTCGACCGCCGCAAGAAGCTCGCCGCCTTCACGGTCAGCTACCAGCAGGTCAACGTGGTGATCCCCTACATCCTGGTGGCGCCGTACTACTTTGCCGGCCAGATCCCGCTCGGGGTGATGACGCAGACCGCCGGCGCGTTCTCGCGGGTCGAGAGCACGATGTCGTTCTTCATCACGTTCTACGTGACTTTGGCCGACTACAAGGCGCAGGTCGATCGGCTCACCACCTTCGACGCGGCGATGAACCGGGCCGACGCGATGGCGGCGGGCAGCGCGCTGGCGGTCGGGCCGGCGAGCGGGGCGGGCCTCCACCTCAAGGGCCTCGCCCTCGACCTGCCGGACGGGCGGCGCATCGCCGAGGCGCCCGCCCTCTCGTTCCGGCCGGGCGAGACGACGCTGCTCACCGGCCCCTCGGGCTCGGGCAAGTCGACGCTGTTTCGCGCCATCGCGGGCATCTGGCCCTTCGGCGAGGGCTCGGTCACGACGCCGGAGGGCGCGCGCCTGATGCTGCTGCCGCAGCGGCCCTACCTGCCGATGGGGACCTTGCGCGCCGCCGCCACCTATCCGGAGCCCGCCGGGCGCCACGACGACGCGGCGGTCCGGGCGGCCCTCGAGGCGGCGCGGCTGCCGCATCTGGCGGATCACCTCGACGAGGAGGCGCCCTGGGCGCAGGCCCTGTCGCTCGGCGAGCAGCAGCGCCTCGCCGTCGCCCGGGCGCTGCTCGCCAGGCCCGACTGGCTCTTCCTCGACGAGGCCACCGCCGCCCTCGACGAGCCGACCGAGGCCGCGCTCTACCGCATGCTGCGCACGGAGCTTCCGGACACCACCATCGTGTCGATCGGCCACCGCTCGACGCTGACCGCCTTCCACGACCGGCGGATCGACATGACCCGCCGCGAGGACGGCCGCTTCGTGCCGACCGACCTCGCCGCGGCGGTGCCAGCAGAGTAGTCGGAGCGAGGAGCCGGAGACGGGGCGACGAAGCGCCTTGACGCGCCGCGTCGCCCCGCCTAGAAGCCGGCTCACAGGGCGCGTAGCTCAGCGGGAGAGCATTCGCTTCACACGCGAAGGGTCACAGGTTCAATCCCTGTCGCGCCCACCACCCTTTTCGAGAGTTGATGGCTTCGAGCCTGGCGTTCCGCCGCCACGCGATTTGCCATCGAGACAGGTTCGGTCCGCGATGCGGCTCTTACGCCGCATTACCCCCGCATGGGACCGTTCGTCGGGCGCGTAGCTCAGCGGGAGAGCATTCGCTTCACACGCGAAGGGTCACAGGTTCAATCCCTGTCGCGCCCACCACTTCTTTCTCCAGATTTTCGATCCGCTAGGGTTTCGTCCGGCGATCTTGCTCACGTGACACGACAGCAGCCTGAAGCCTGCAGGCGATGGGGCTCTCCCACCCTCAACCTCATCCTGAGGTGTCAGTCGATCGAAGATCGACTGACCTCGAAGGAGGGCTCCAGAAGCCTCTGCGATCCCTGGAGCCCTCCTTCGAGGCCCACTGCGTGGGCACCTCAGGATGAGGTCGCGGGTGGGAAAGACCAAAGCCTCACGTGAACGGTCCTGTCGTGTACCGTGGCCATCGCTGCCCCCTCAGGGTCACCCTGGGGTCCCGCCTGCGGCAGGACCCCGGATGACGATGGAGCGTGTCAGGCCACGCCCGGATCCAGCCGCCGCACCGCCTCGTACAGCGCCTCGAAATGCTGGATCACCACGTCCGGCTCCAGCTCCTCCACCGGCACGTCGGTATATCCGAACGGCACCGCCACCACCGGGATGCCGGCAGCCTTGGCGGTGGCGACGTCGGTGCGCGAATCGCCCACCATCACGGCCCGGGCCGGATCGCCGCCGGCCCGCACGATCGTCTCGGTGAGGTGGCGCGGATCGGGCTTGAAGTAGGGAAATGTATCGCGGCCGCAGATCGCCGCGAAGCGTCCATGGATCCCGAGCAGCTCCAGGAGCCGGACCGAGTGGTCCTCCGGCTTGTTGGTGCAGACCGCGAGCCGGTAGCCCGCCGCCTCCAGCCGGTCGAGGGAGTCCACGACGCCGGGAAAGAGATGCGACACCTCGCAGAGATGCTGGCCGTAATGGGCCAGGAACACCCGGAAGAGTTCGTCGAGCCGGGTCGGGGTCAGTTCGCGTCCGCCCGCCGCGAAGCCGCGCTGGATCAGCGCCCGCGCCCCCGCCCCGATCAGCTCCCGCGCCTGCGAGACCGCCACGGACGGCAATCCCTCCCGCTCCAGGATCATGTTGAGCGTGCCGATCAGGTCGCCCGCGGTCTCCGCGAGGGTGCCGTCGAGGTCGAACACGACGATCGGCGGCAGGGCGTCGGGGCTGGTGGTCGGCATGGTCTCTCGCTGGCTCAAGGCGTCGGGACGCCTCCCATACAGGCGGGCGAAGCGGGGCGGAACCCGTGGGCGAGGCAAGCCCGGGACAAGCGGGGCCGAGCTATAACAGCCCGAAACGGACGAGTCGGCCGCCGCGCAGGCATGGGCCGTCGTCGCGATGCGTGCGAGGAGCGGCCGCCATGCTGGGGATTGCGGGTTATCGGATCAGGGCCGCCGGAATCGCGGCCGGGCTGCTCGCCGCGGGCGCGGCGCATGCCGCCTCCTACGAGTTCGTGCCGGCCCCGCAGGCCGACCTCAACCGGGTCTACCGGGTCGACAAGGCGACCGGCGAGGTCATCTCCTGCCAGTACGGGTTGCAGGAGAACACGATCGGCACCACCCTGTGCTTCGGCCCCGGCGAGGGCGCCGGCCCCCAGGCCCCGTCCGATTACAGCCTGGTCGCCTCGCGTCACCTGCGCGAGGCCGGCGTCTTCCGGGTCAACCAGCGCACCGGCGCGATGAGCATCTGCTACGTCCTCGACGATGCCGTGGTCTGCACCCCCCAGGGCAATGCCGGCAGCGCGGCACCGGCGGCCAAGCCTTGAACGATTCGAGGCGGCGGGCGCGCGGATCCACGACGGGTCACGTCGTGCGCGGCCCAGCGGCCCGCTCCCATTCCCCAATGATCTCGTGCCCGCCGCAATCGACGGCCGTATAGACGGTCTCGCCGTCGATCAGGTCCGGCCGCAGGCGCAGCTGACGCTCCTGCGGGTCGCGCTGGAAGCGGATGAGCCGGTTGATGACATGCTCGCGCCGCCCCTCGGACAGGAGGGCGAGCCGCTCCCGGAAGCGGTCCGAGAGCCGGAGTGCCACCATCAGGCCGCCGGCGCGCGCAGATACTCCTCGAGCGCGGCCGGATCGGTGAAGATCGGGCCGGACCGCGCGGCAGGATCGTAGGTCGCGCGGAGCGCCCGCAAAGCCAGGATGAGGTCGAAGCGAATCAGGCAGGACCGCGCATAGGCGGCAAACAGGCGGTCGCGCTCGGCGGTGAGCCGCGCGCCCTCGTCGGGCGCGCGTGCCTTGACCTGCTTCAGGAACCGCCGGGTTCGCTTCTCCTGGCTGCGGAACGTCGCGGCCTGGGCGTCGGTCTGTTCCGTGAGCAGGTCGATCAGCCGGTCGAGCTGGCGCAGATCCTGTGTCGTGACCGGCCCCTTCTCCATCCGAAGCCGAAGCGCATCGACCTGAGCCTCGGCGTCGCGCGCCCATTCGGCGTTCCATCGTTCCGCATCGCGGACCAGCCGTTCGGACGCGCGCGCCGTGGCCGCGCCCCGCACGGCAAGGTGAGGCGAGACGATCGCCGGAGGCTGGCGGCTGAGATGATACGTCAGGTCGATGATCGCGGCATCGATCATGGGCTTGCCTCGTCGGACCGAGTCTAGCATCGGCATCGTCTCCCGGCGAGGCCGGATCGCCGCTTCCGCCTCCCCTGGCCCCGTGCTAGGGGGCCTCTCGATCAGCGGGGCCGGCCGTGAGGACGCCCCGCCCGCCTTGCTGTCGCCCCAGGGGTGCGTCACGGCGGACGAGACAATCGAATCGAGACGCCATGCCGATGTCCCAGATCCGTCAATCCCGCGGAGGCCGGCGGTGAGCCCCGCCGAGCTCAAGCGCGCCGCCGCCGCCCGGGCGGTCGGGCTGGTCGAGGACGGCATGCGCCTCGGCCTCGGCACCGGCTCGACCGCGACCCTGTTCGTCGAGCTTCTCGGCGAGAAGGTGCGGGCCGGGCTCAAGGTCGTCGGCGTGCCGACCTCCGAGGCGACGCGCCGGGCCGCCGAGGCGGCGGGAATCCCGCTCACCACTCTCGACGAGACGCCCGACCTCGACCTCACGGTCGACGGCGCCGACGAGATCGACCCGCAGCTCCGCCTCATCAAGGGCGGCGGCGGCGCGCTGCTGCGCGAAAAGATCGTGGCGGCGGCGAGCCGGCGCATGGTGGTGATCGTCGACGGGGCCAAGCGCGTCGAGACGCTGGGGCGCTTCCCCCTGCCGATCGAGGTGGTGCCCTTCGGCCTCGTCGCCACCACGCTCGCGGTCGCGGCGGCGATCCGCTCCGCCGGCTGCGCCGGGCCGCTCTCCGTCCGCAAGGGCACCGACGGCGCGCCGTTCCTGACCGATGGCGGCCACCTGATCCTCGATGCCGGCCTGTCCCGCATCCCCGATCCGGAGGCCTTGGCCCGCGCCCTCGTGGCGGTGCCGGGCGTGGTCGAGCACGGCCTGTTCCTCGGCCTCGCCACCGGCGCGATCGTCGCGGAGGCGGCCGACGGCCAGCCCCGCATCGTCACCCTCGGGGCGGCCTGACGCGCCGCCCGCCTCGTTCGTCACGGCCGCCCCCGAGCGGGCGCCGCCTTCCGGAGCCAATCGATGTCCCCGCGCCGTACCCGACTCCTCCTGGCGGGTCTCCTCGCCGTGTCCGTGTCGAGCCCCGCCCTCGCCCAGACGAAGCCCGCCGCCCCGGCAGCACCCGCCGCGCCGCAGCAGGCCGCGATCACCCCGAGCCACCTCGCGCTGGCCAAGGAGGTGATGCTCTCCTCCGGCATCGCCCGCTCGTTCGACTCGATCCTCCCGGCCTTCGGCGAGCAGATCAGGCAGGCGGCGGTCACCCGGCCCGAGCTGACCAAGGACCTCAACGACGTCATCGAGAAGCTGCAGCCCGAGCTGGAGCTGCAGAAGCAGCGCATCATCGAGACCGCCTCGCGCATCTACGCCAACAAGCTCACTGAAGCCGAGCTGCGCGACATCGCCACCTTCTTCCGTTCGCCCGCCGGCAAGCGCTACGTCGAGACCCAACCCCAGGTGCTCGACGACATGGTGCAGGCGATGCAGACCTGGACCCAGGAGGTCTCGGAATATATGATGGTCCGGGTGCGGGCCGAGATGGGCAAGCGCGGCCACCAGCTGCAGTGACCGCCCGCACGGCCGGAGAGCGGGCCGAGACGCTCGATCGTCTCGGCGCGATCGTCATCGCCGCCCTGCCGGCCTGCATGGCCGTGGCGAACCGGTCGAGCCCGGTAGTGGTCGGCCTCGCCGGGCTCCTGCTGCTCGCAGGTGCAGCTTTGGCCGGGCGTCCGCTGCGGGCGCCCCTCGTCGCGCCGCTCGCGACGCCGGTCGGGATCGCGGCGCTCGCCTTCCTGGCGTGGTGCGGATTGAGCCTCGCCTGGAGCCCGCTGCCGGGCCTGTCGCTGCGCACCCTGTCCGAGTTCCTGCCGGCGCTCGCCGGCGCCTACCTGGTGGCGCGCCTGGCGCCGCCGCATCTGGCCAGCGTCGCCGGGCCGGCGGCCTGGGTGATGATCGCGACCTGTGCCTACGTGGTGGCGGACCTCGCCTCCGGGCTGATGATCCGCGAGGCGTTGGGGCAACGCGTCGCCGCCTTCGCGTTCAACCGGCCGCTCCTCGTCATGATGCTGCTGGCCTTCCCCCTGGTGGCGTTCCTCGCCGCCACCGGGCGGCGCGGCCTTGCGGCGCTCGTGGCTGCATGCCTCGCCGTGGGGGCCTGGCGTTCGGTCAGCGGCGCGACGGTGCTGGGGCTCGCCGCCGGCGCACTCACCGTCTTCGCGTTGCGCTGGCTGCCCGCCCGGGCCGGGATCGGCCTCACCGGCGCCGCCCTCCTCGGGGCGCTGATCCTCGCGCCGGTCGAGGGCGATCTCCTGGCCCGCACCATGCCGGAGGCTTTGCACCAGCGGCTCGCCGGCAGTTCCACCCGGGCCCGGGTCGCCATCGCCCGCAGCTTCGGCGCGGCGGTCGCCGCCGATCCCTGGCGCGGGGCCGGCTACGGCACATCCGGGCGCTTCCAGGACGTGCCGGCGGCCGAGCGGATCGAGCCCGAGATGCGCTTCATGCTGGCGGTCGGGCATCCGCATAACAGCTTCCTGCAGGTCTGGGCCGAGCTGGGCGTCGTCGGCGCGACGCTCGCCGCACTCGTCCTGGTCCTGACCTTGCGCGCCCTGTCGGCCTGGACGACGGTCCCGCGCAGCACCGCGCTCGCGCTGCTGGCGTGCGCCGGCATCGTCGCCTTCGTCGAGCACGGCGCCTGGCAGGCCTGGTGGACCGCCGGGGTCGGCGCCGCCATCGCCTGGCTGCGCGCCTTGCAGTATCAGTCGCAAGATCTAACGGACGAGCGGTGAGCCCCATGACCGAGACCCGAGACCAGGCTTTCGGCGAGCAAGAGTTCGATGTGGATCTGTTCGTGATCGGCGGCGGCTCCGGCGGGGTGCGGGCGGCGCGCATCGCCGCCGGCTACGGCGCGCGGGTGCAACTCGCGGAAGAGTACCGGGTCGGCGGCACCTGCGTGATCCGCGGCTGCGTGCCGAAGAAGCTGATGGTCTATGCCGGGCGCTTCGCCGACGAGTTCGAGGATGCCGCCGGCTTCGGCTGGGAGGTCGGCACCCCGCGCTTCGACTGGGCGACCCTGAAGGCCCGGCGCGACGCCGAGGTGACGCGGCTAGAGAGCATCTACGCCACCAACCTGATGCGGGCCGGCGTCGAGGTGGTGGCCGACCGGGCGGTGATCGAGGATCCGCACACGGTGCGCCTGGTCCGCTCCGGCACCCGGGTGCGCGCCCGCCACATCCTGGTCGCGGTCGGCGCGCACCCGGTGAAGGAGCCGCTGATCCCCGGCGCCGAGCTCGCCATCACGTCGAACGAGGTGTTCGAGCTGGAGACCCAGCCCGAGCGGATCCTGGTGGTCGGCGGCGGCTACATCGCGGTCGAGTTCGCGGGCGTGTTCGCGTCGCTTGGCACCCGCACCACCCTGCTCCATCGCGGCGACCGGCTGCTGCGCGGCTTCGACGGCGAGATCCGCCAGGCCCTCGGCGAGGCCTACGCCAAGCGGATGGACCTGCGCCTCAACACCACCGTGCACCGCCTCGACCGGCGCGACGGCGCGATTTGCGCCACCCTGAACGACGGCAGCGAGATCCTGGTCGACCAGGTGCTGGTGGCGACCGGGCGGCGCCCCAACGTCGCCGGCCTCGGGCTGGAGAAGGCGGGCATCACCCTCGATTCCGTCGGGGCGATTCCCGTCGACCGGTTCTCGCAGACCGCCGCGCCCTCGATCTACGCCGTCGGCGACGTGACCAACCGCGCCGCTCTCACCCCGATCGCGATCCGCGAGGGCCACGCCTTCGCCGACACGGTGTTCGGCCAGAAACCCTGGGCGGTCGACCACGACCTGATCCCGACCGCGGTGTTCTCGACCCCGGAGATCGGCGTCGTCGGCCACGGCGAGGAGGTGGCGCGGCGTCTCTGCGGCGAGATCGACGTCTACGAGGCCCGGTTCCGGCCGATGAAGGCGACCCTGTCGGGCCGCGACGAGCGGATCCTGATGAAGATCATCGTCGAGCGGGCGACCGATAAGGTCGTCGGCGTCCACGTCCTCGGCCACGATGCCGGCGAGATCATCCAGGCGGTCGGCATCGCGGTGACGATGGGCGCCAAGAAGGCCGATTTCGACCGCACCATCGCGGTCCACCCGACGGCCGGCGAGGAACTGGTGACGATGCGCACCCCCTCGGTGGTCAAGCAGCCGGTGGCGGTGGGGTGAGCCAGCTTCCATTGATGCGGGACGCCCCTCAGAACGGCGACCCGTATGTCAGGCCCAGCGCCCGCGGGTCGCCGGCCACCCGCGCCGGGTACGAGATCGTGCGGATCCGGGCCGGATCGGCCTCGATCGCGATCATGCGGATCAGACTCGCCCGGGCGAGGTCGTGCTCGCTCGGCGCGGCCTCGCCCGGGCCGCGGGTTTGCGCCAGGCAGGCGGTGAACGGACAGGTCGCGTAGTCGGCGAGCGGATAGGGATGCCAGCCGTCGGAGCCGAGCGGGCTCGGGCGTTCCAGGATCCACTCGGCGGTGGCGCCCGAGACGTGCCGCCCGCCCGGGGCCGCGACGTCGAAGGCCTGGAGCATCGTGCCGGTGGTCTCGTTCTTCAGGTTGAAGCGGACCGTCGCGGGGTCGAGGAGCGTGAGCATCGCCGACACCTCGTCGCCGGGCGCGACGTCGAGGCCGAGGGTCTGGGGCGCGTGCTCCTCGCCCCGGGCCCACCATTGCACCCACGCCTCGTAATGGGCGCCGGCACCGTCCCAGGCCTGCAGCGTGCCGATCTGCGGCAGGCTGGCATTGCGGTAGAAGCCCTGGCCGTCGAAGCCGATCCAGGCCGAGGCACGCGCCGGCCGGCCGGCCGCGCCCGACACCGCGGGCACGCGCCAGCGCGCCATCACGCCCACGAGGCTGCGGGCGCCCTCGGCCGCGAGCGACCCGCCCGACCAGTTGACGCTGCGGCCCGCCGGGACGAGGCCGTGGGTGCGGACGGTCACCGGCCCGGGCGCCGCGCCCGGCGGCACCGCCTCGACGAAGAGCAGGGGCCGGCCGGCGGGCGGGGCCAGGAAGGCACGGCGGAACGCCGCCGCCGCCGGGCCGTCCCCGGGCCGCGGCGCCGGCAGGCCGTAGCGCAGGACCAGGGTGGGCTGCGCCGTCGACGGGTCGAAACCGGCGGGCGGCAGCGGCAGCGGCCGGATCGGCAGCGGCGACGGGGGCTTGAGTAGAGGCTGCTTGGGTAGAGGCTGCTTGGGGGGTTGGGTCATCGCATCCACCTCCCTGATCACGGCGCGTCCTAAGGCAGGACCAACTCGGGGTTGAACTCCCGGGCGGCCTTGATGACGGCATCGCCGAAGGCCGGCAGGGCATAGTCCGCCCGGGCGAGCCCGGTGCCGGCATGCTGCGACAGGACCCGGAACGCCGCGTCGGCGAGGACGCGGCCGGCGGTCGAATCGCTGGGGTAGTGCAGCCCGGCGATCTCGCGGTTGCGGGCGATGCGCCGGGCGAGCGCCTTGAGCGTCGCGTTGGCCGGCAGGCGCTCGGCGTAGGGCAGGCCGGCGAGGCGCAGCGCATAGGCCACGCAGCGGGCCATCAGCCGCGCCTGGGTGGCGTGGCCGCTCGGGAACGAGGCATGCCCGGGCACCGGCACGGGCGGCAGCAGGGCCGGGCACAGGAAGGAGGGCCGCGGCCGGTCGAACGCCTCCTTGAAGCGCAGGGCCGCGAACGAGCCGACGAGGCTCGCCGCGTGCAGCACCCGGTAGGTGCGCGGATGCGAGCCCGGCGTGATCGACAGGGCCTCCATGAAGGCGGTGACGAACTCGACGTCCTGGGCCAGGATCTCGCCCAGGGCGGCGGCGCGCTCGTTGCGCGCCATCGCCACGAGTTCGTCGAGCTCGATCTCCTGGTCGGTCTTCAGGTGGGCGGGGTCCTTGGTCTTGAGGTTCAGGGCGAGGAGGATCCCGGCGAGGTGGTTGCTGAGCGCGTCGGTGTCCCAGGCGGACGCGGCGAACTCGCGCAGCACCCGGTAGGCGTACCAGCGCCCGGCCCAGGCGCGGTTCTCGAAGGCCAGGGAGCGGCCGTTCGGCGTGTCGGCGGCGCGGAAGGCGAGCGTCTTGCGCGGATCCCCCGGCGGGGTCTCGTCGCGGATGAACACCCGGCGCCGCAGGGAGCCGATCTCCTCGCCGGTCCCCGTGACCTCGAGGGAGAACGGGAAATCGGCCCGGTCGGGCACGAACCAGCCGCCGCCGGCATCGCCGTCGAGGCCTGCATTGCCGGTATTGCCCGTATTGCCGGTGTTGCCCGTATTCCCCGTGTTGCCGGTCATCGCTCCCCTCCCCGGCTCAAGTTCCAGTCTCGCGTCCCAGTCTCGCCCGTCCGGCCCGGACCTTCCGGGAAGGCGGGATGAGGCCGTTCCGGATGGTGCCGCCGGCCCGCATCCGGGCCAGACCCGCTTCCGGCGCAGGCCGCTCATCCTTTCGGCGAGGGTCGCCTCGTTCCCCTCACTCGGGCAGCCCGGCCGCCCGCAGATGGTTGAGCCAGCGCGTCAGGACCGGCGGGGCGAAGGGGCAGCGCGGCGCGTAGACGCTCAGACGGAAATCCGGCTGCAGCCGCATCAGCTCGCCCGCCGCCTCCCGCGCCTCCGGCAACCGGCCGGCCGCCGCCAGGCTCGCCGCGAGGATGCGCAGGGTGAAGCGGATGGCGCGGTTGCGGGCCACCGCGCTCAAGCCCCAGGCGACCGCCTCGTCGTAGTCGCCCGCGACGTAGTGCGCCTGGGCGAGCAGGCCCTCGTGCCAGAAGGTGTAGGGGTCGCTCGGCGCCAGGCGCTGGCCCTCCTCGCCGTGCCGCACCGCCAGCCGGCCGTCGCCGGCAAAGCCGTGGGCGGCGCTGCTCATCGTCCAGGCGATGGCGACGCTCGGGCCGGCCTCGATCGCCCGGTCGAGGAAGCGCCGGGCCGTCGCGGGGTCGCGCAGGCTGAAGGCCTGGACGTGGCCGTAGATCGCCAGCGCCAGGGGATCGTCGCCGTCCCGCGCGATCGCCGCGCGGGCCCGCTCCGCCGCCGCCCGTCCGTCGCCGTCGGGATCGGGCGAGCCCATCTCGCCGACCCGCAGGACGTGCCACCAGGCCGCGTAGGCGAAGGGCGGCGCGTAGGAGGGATCGAGGGCGATCGCCTGCTGCAGCAGCCCCCCGGCCCGGGCGAAGCTGTCGGGATCCATCTTGTGGAGCTGGTCGAGGGCCTGGAGCAGCAGGTCGTAGCTCGTCAGGCTCGCCGGGTGCTTGCGCAGGGCCCGCTGCAGCTCGCGCTCGCGCACATGCGGCGCGAGGTGGCGGATCAGCTTGAGGGCGATGGCATCCTGGAGGGCGAAGACCTGGTCGACGAGGCCCTCGTGATGGTCGGCGCTGACGACCGCGCCGGTGCCGCACTCGATCAGCGTGGTGCAGACCCGCAGCCGGCCGCCATGGTGCTGGATCGCCCCGTCCATGACGTAGCGCACGCCGAGGCGGCGCCCGAACGCCGCCGGGTCGGTGTGCCGGCGGCGATAGGCCAGGGTCGAGCCGCGGGAGATCACGAACAGGTCGCGCAAGGACGACAGGGCGCGCACGATCCAGTCGGTGAAGCCGTCGGCCAGGGTCGGGCGGCCCGGCTGGCCGCCCCGGAACGGCAGCACCGCGATCGAGGCCCGCGCCTCGGTGCCCGGCGCGCTCTCGCCGGTGCGCGGGCCGGAGCCGGCCCGCAGGGCGAAGACCTGCACCGGCCGGGCGTGGTTGCGCAGGGGCAGCGGCCCGAGATCGATCGCCCGCGCCCTCGCCTCGGCACTCGCCGCGGCGAACACCGCCTCCGACACGATCACGTCGCCGGCCTCGGCATAGGCCTGCAGGCGGGCCGCCACGTTGACGCCGTCGCCGAACACGTCGCCGTCCTCGACGATGACCTCGGCGAGGTTGACCCCCATCCGGAACAGGAGCCGCGACTCCTCGGGATCGTCTTCGGTCGCCCGGGCGATCCGGCGCTGGAGCGCGAGGGCGCAATCCGCCGCCGGAGCGGCCGCCGGGAAGGCGGCGATGAAGCCGTCGCCGGTGTTCTTGACGATCCGGCCGCCATGGGCGGCGACCCCGGGATCGATGATCCCGCCGCGCAGGGCCTTCAGGCGGCGGAACGTCGCCTCCTCGGCGATCTCGCTCAGCCGGGTATAGCCGACCACGTCGGCGACCAGGATGGCGGCGAGGCAGCGCTCCATCCCGCCCGGCGCGCCCGTTCCGGGTGCCGCGGCGGCGGGGCCGGCCGGCGGCGGCGATCGTCGGCGCCCGCTCATCGCGGCAGGCCTCGCGCGATCGAAGAGCGAACAATCCGAAGCGTTGCGGCGGAGCTGATGATCAATATAGAGGCAATCATGGCGGCACCGATCCGGTGCGAAGACTGTCATGTACTGACGATCGGATCCAGCGGCAAGTGAGGCCGGGGACAAGCACAACCGCAGGTAAGGCGCGCACGGACCGCCGCAACGGCGCCGGGGACGCGGCGACCTGCCCGCCCGTTGCGGAAAGACCCCTCGCGCGATCGCCCAAACCCCCCTATAAGCCCGGCTTCCGCGACCGACCTGACCGGTTATCGAAGAGGTGCGCGAGGAGAGGACGATGAGCGAGCGTTGGACCCCCACTGGCTGGCGGCGGCTGCCGATTCAGCAGGTCCCGGATTATCCGGATTCCGCTTCCCTTGCGGCGGTGGAGCGGCAGCTCGCGAGCTTTCCTCCGCTGGTCTTTGCCGGCGAGGCGCGCAAGCTGAAGCAGAACCTGGCCAAGGTGGCGGCCGGCGAGGCGTTCCTGCTCCAGGGCGGCGACTGCGCCGAGAGCTTCGACGAGCATTCCGCCGACAACATCCGCGACTTCTTCCGCGTCTTCCTGCAGATGGCGCTGGTGCTCACCTTCGCGGGCGGGTCGCCGGTGGTGAAGATCGGCCGCATCGCCGGGCAGTTCGCGAAGCCCCGCTCCTCGCCGACCGAGACGGTCGACGGCGTCTCCCTGCCGAGCTACCGCGGCGACATCGTCAACGGCATCGGCTTCTCGGAAGCGGAGCGGATTCCCGACCCGCGCCGGCAGATCGAGGCGTACCGGCAATCGGCCGCGACGCTGAACCTGCTGCGCGCCTTCGCGACCGGCGGCTACGCCAATCTCGAGAACGCGCATCGCTGGATGCTCGGCTTCGTCAAGGACTCGCCCCAGTCCTCGGCCTATGCCGACCTGGCGCAGCGCATGACCGAGACCCTCGACTTCATGCGGGCGATCGGCATCAACCCGGAGACGCACCAGGAGGTGCGCCAGACCGATTTCTACACCAGCCACGAGGCGCTGCTGCTCGGCTACGAGGAGGCCCTGACCCGGGTCGATTCGACCAGCGGCGACTGGTACGCCACCTCGGGCCACATGCTGTGGATCGGCGACCGCACCCGCCAGGCCGACCACGCCCATATCGAGTTCGCTCGCGGCATCAAGAACCCGATCGGCCTCAAATGCGGCCCGTCGCTGAAGGCCGACGACCTGATTAGACTCGTGGACTTGCTGAACCCAACGAATGAAGCCGGCCGCCTGACCCTGATCTGCCGCTTCGGCGCCGACAAGGTCGGCGACCATCTGCCCGCCCTGGTGCGGGCGGTGGAGCGCGAGGGCCGGAACGTCGTGTGGTCCTGCGACCCGATGCACGGCAACACCGTGACGGCGAGCGGCTACAAGACCCGGCCGTTCGAGCGGGTGATGAAGGAGATCCAGGGCTTCTTCGACATCCACCAGGCGGAAGGGACGCATGCCGGCGGCATCCACCTCGAGATGACCGGCAAGAACGTCACCGAGTGCACCGGCGGCGCTCGCGCCCTGACGGCCGAGGATCTGCGCGACCGCTACCACACCTATTGCGACCCGCGCCTCAACGCCGAGCAGGCGCTGGAAGTGGCCTTCCTGACCGCCGACCTCGTCAAGCGCGAGCGCCGGCAGCACGAGCGGCCGCAGATCGAGGCGGCGGAATAGACGTTCCGACATAGCCGGACGACGATGAGGCCCGGGACGGGGGCCGCCTTTTAGGCGGCCCCCGTCCCGGGCCTTTTCGCGTCGAGCGAGGACCGCATCACTCCAACGGCCGGTCGAACGCGACCCCGGCGAACTCGCCGTTCCGCCAGACCAGTCTCGCCCGCCGCGTGACGGTCATCTGGGGGATGACGATCCAGATGCGGTCCGGCAGCATGTGGCGGCGGGAGAGATTGATCTTCGCGCCGGTGGCCGACAGGTCGCGCACGACGCAAGGGATGCGGCCGTAATCGGGCAGAACCACCGTCGCCGGCATCACCGTGCCGTAGCGGCGCCGGCTCCGCTTGTCTTCGGGGGAACGGACCCGAGCATCCGCTCTACCTCCGGCCGCGATGATTGGTCCCTCGCTCATCCCAACCCAGGCTCCGACATGCCGCAACGTCATAGCGATACCAGGGGTAACGCGATCGCATCCGATCGGGAGCAGGGCCATCCACGCACGCGGCGCGGTGTTGAGCGGCAGGGTTAAACCACTCCTGCTTGCTTTCTCGACAATCGCCGCCCCAGGGCGTGCGGGCCTCCGGCACGCCAAGCTCCGGTGCCATAGCCGGTCGAATTGACCCACCGACATGGATGGCCGACATGGCCGCCGAAATCGCCGACCAAGAGGGTTGCGCCCCGTCTGAACCGTCGCTATACCCCCGTCATCCCGCCGGGCCAGCTCCCATCGTCTAGCGGTCTAGGACGTCGCCCTCTCACGGCGAAAACAGGGGTTCGAGTCCCCTTGGGAGCGCCACCGGCCGGACCTTCCGTATAATGCTGCTTGACACGATCGCCGCGGCCCTAGGCCGCCGCCTCGTCGCGCGTTTCGGCCACCATCGACCAAAGAGGTAGCGGGGCTTACCCCGTACACCCAAGGGATGCGCGCGCCGTTGCCGTCCCGGCTGTCCTCATGTGTATCGGCCTGCTAAGCATCGGTCATACCAACAATCGATGCTCGGCGAGAGATGTGATGCAGCGAATGGTCGTGCGCCTGCTGGTGTCGGCAATAGTGTGCCTGATGTTCGCGACATCGGCCCGTCTGTTGTACGGCTCCCTGTCTCCACGTGTGTTGGCGGTGATGCCGAACGACGGCGCGGCGCAAGTCTATCCCGGCCTGCCGATCGCGGTCGGCTTCTCCCGCGCGATGGCACCGGAGACGATCGGCCCTGAGACGATCGCCCTGCACGAGGAGGGCGGCGCGGCCGTGCCGGCGGCGATCGGCTACGATGCGGACCAGCACGCGGCCCGGCTGGTGCCGAAGGTGCCGTTGCGGCCCGGCGCGACCTACCGGATCGCGGTCGGGACCGGGAGCCGGCCTGAGAGCGCCCTCGGGCTGTCCCTCGCCGAGCCGGCGGAGGGGCGCTTCACCGTGGCGGCCGCCCCTCGCCTCGCCGCGATGCCCGGGGCGCCGGTCCTGGTCGCGGTCGGGCCGAAAAACCCCTTCGGGCCCTACTAC